>CBFHAI010000001.1:0-289708 GCA_965653565.1 uncultured Chiayiivirga sp.
CGGGAGTCGGGAGTCGGGAGTCGGGAGTCGGGAGTCGGGAGTCGGGAGTCGGGAGACGGGAGACGCACCCACCGCTCAATATTTCTTGCTCTGCTCTTCTTCGCGTCCCTTTCTTTTTCCTTCGCGTCCTTCGCGTCCCGCTCTTCTTCTCTCGCCGCACCGAACCATGTGAGCAAGCGCCGCGCTAGCCCCGAGCGCGCCGCTCGATCGCACCCAGCACGGCCGCCATATCGAGTTCGGCCGAGCCGTTCGTCAGCGCCTCGGCGAACAGCTCGATGCAGGTTCCGATCACCGGCGCATGTGCGCCCGCCTCGTGCGCCTGCGAGGCGACCAGTGATGCGATCTGCGCGACATCGCGAATCGCGGCCTGCGGCGAGAACTCGTTCGCCACGAGCTTGTCGAGCTTGGCGGCGGCGACGGCGCTCGCCATCGGGCCGGCCTTAACGATATCGGCGAACACCTGCGTGTCGAGTCCCGCGCGCTGCGCGCCGTGGAAGGCTTCGGCGAGGCTGACGACGGTGGCGATCAGATAGTGGTTCACCGCGAGCTTCATGCGCAGCGCGCTGGGCACCTCGCCGCAGTGGAAGACGCGGGCGCACAGCGGTGCGAGCAAGGGCCGGATCGCTGCCACCGCATCGGCCGATCCCGCCGTCATTCCCACCAGTGCGCCTTGTTGCGCCGGCCCGCGCGATCCGGACACCGGCGCTTCGACATACCGGCCGCCGTGCAACGCGACATCGCGCGCCAGGCCCTGCGAATAAGCGGCCGAGGTCGTGCCCATGTGCACCAGCGTCTTGCCCGACACGCGACTTCCGAACATCGACGTCGCGCGGCCGAGCACACCGTCGATGGCCTGCTCGTTGAGCAACATCAGCATCACGATGTCGACCGACGCGATCAGCTCGTCGACGCTGCCGGCACGCTGCGCGCCGCTGTCGATCAACGCGCGCAGCTTCTCCGCCGAGCGATTCCACACGACCAGCTTCACGCCGGCGCGCAGCAGGTTGAGCGCCATCGGCTCGCCCATCACCCCGGTGCCGATCCAGCCGACTCTCATGCGGGCACGCTGGCGGCTTTTCCGGCGAGCAGTCGCTGACGCAGGAACGCGAGGACTTCATCGCGCGCGGCGAGCGTCGGTTCGCCGGCGGCGTCGATCAGATGCGCGGTCAGCACGCTGTGCGGTCCGCCGACGATGTCACGGAAAAACGGCGGCGGGTTCGGGTTGGCGGCGCTGTCCGGCAGCACGTGTCCGATGAAACGTGGACCGATGGCTTCGCGATAGGCCGCGAAACGTTCCGCGCGGCAATGCCTGTCGCCCTCGAAACGGTAAGCCAGCACGGTCAGATTGTCGCGCTCCAGTCGTATCCGGATCGTCTTCAATTCTTCGGGGCTGGCTTCGATGCCGGCGGGATCGTCGAACGGCAACGAGGGCTGGCACAGCACGGGCGCGATGGTGGCCGGTTCGAGCATCATCGTCAGCGCGAAATTGCCGGTGAAACACATGCCGATCGCACCCACGCCGGGACCGCCGCACTCATTGTGCGCAAGCCGCGCGAGCGCGCGCAACCACTGCGTGACCGGGCTCGATGCATTCGCCGCGAGCGCGCGGAACTCGGCGCTGACGCAGGCCCGCCGCAGCACCGCCAGCCCTTCCTGCGCGGTCGCCAGCGCACCGTCGATGCCGAACAGCGACGGCAGATACACGGTGAAACCGGCGTCGCGCACCCAGCGTGCGAAGCGCGCGACGTGCGGGCTGATGCCGGGCATCTCCGCCATCACCACGACGGCGGGGCCGCGGCCGGACACCAGAACGCGCCGTGTACTGCCGTCCAGCGTGATCTGCCGGACAGTGAAGTCCGACAAGGGATCGTCGGTGTCGAGACGTTGCTGGTCGTGGGTAGCGTTCGGTTCCGTCATGCCGCCATTACAGCCTCGACGCGGACCGCCCGGCAGTGTCCAATAGGACATCTTTCGGGCGGGACCGGACATGAAGGATTTCGAGGTGCTGGTGCTCGACGGCGCGTATCCGAGCAGCGTCGCGATGAGCCGCGACATCCTGGATGCGGCGTCGACATTCGCCCCCGCGGCCGGTGCGCCGCGGCCGACCTGGGGAATGTATTCGTTGAATGGCGGCCGCGTGCACCTGCGCGATGGCATCAGCATCGAGACGGCGAAACTGCCACCGCGCCGCAGTGGCCTGCGTTCGGTGTGCGTGATTCCGGGGCTCGGCGCCGAACCTCGAACCTTGCTTGCACGCATGAAAGAGCCCGAATGCGTGATGCTGGCGCGCCGCCTCGCCGCGCACGTCGACGCCGGCGGCAGCGTGGCCGCGTCGTGTTCGGCGGTATTCCTGCTCGACGCGGCCGGCCTGCTGGCACAGCGGCGCGCGACCACCACGTGGTGGCTCGCCGCGACACTGGCGCAGATTTCGCCGGCCTGCACGGTCGATGCCGATCGCATGGTCTGCGCCGACGGACCGATCGTTACCGCCGGTGCCGCGTTCGCGCATGCGGACTTGTTGCTGCACCTGATCCGCGATCGCTTCGGTCCCAAGCTCAGCGAAGCGATCGCGCGCTATCTGCTGCTCGATCACCGGCATTTCCAGTCGGCCTACGTGATTCCGGAAGTGCTGGCCGGCGGCCACGCGCTGGTGCAGCAACTCACCGCGCGCATCGAATCGGCCTTGCCGCATGCGCCGTCGATCACGCAGCTGGCGCGCGAACTTTGCGTCTCCGAGCGCACCCTGGCGCGCCACGTGCGGCACGCCACCGGCAACAGCCCGCGCAGCCTGATCCAGAGCATCCGGATGCGCCGTGCACGCGATCTGTTGCAGAACAGCCGCATGCCGATGGAGCAGGTGGCGGCAGCCGTCGGCTATGCCGATACCACCGCGCTGCGGCGGCTATTGCGGCGCACGACGGGGCAGTCGCCGGCGACGTTCCGCAGTTCGCGCAGCGTGGCGCGGTAGCGATGCGCTTGATCTGGTGTTGACGAGGTTCGTCACGATTCGCGCATCGTGACGAACCTTGGATTACGCCTTACCTCCGCCTCCGGGCGGCGTTTCTGGCGTACGCGTCACGGCACCGGCGGCGCCGGCGCAGCCAGTCCGAGCACGTCGATGCCCTGTTCGAAAATCACGTCGACCGGAATGCTCGCCGTTTCCAGGCGCTTGAGATCGGCGGCCAGCGCCACGCCGATCAGGCCCTTCTCCGCGGTGAGCTTCTGTGCCGCGGCGTAGTCGCCGTCGCCCTGGATCGTCAGCAGAACGCGCGACAATTCGTTCATCGCGTCGCGCGTCTTGTCGAAATCGACGCGGTAGCGGCCGTCGGCGTCGCGCGTGAAGGCCTGCTTCTCCTCGAAGAAATTGAAGCAGACCATGTTCGCGATGCCGTGCGCTTCGCTGGCGCCGAAACGCACCGAACGGATGATGCCGGCGAGGAAGGTGACGTAGTTGTCCATCAACTTCTCTTTCGGCAATTCACCTTTCTCGGACAGCTGCGACACCATGTAGAGCCCGAGGATGTCGGCCTTGCCTTCTTCGAAACTGGACGCCTGATCCTTCAGCGCGGCACGCACCGTGCCTTTGCCGTCGATCGTGTTCTTGATGCCGAGCCCGTGCGCGACCTCGTGGAACATCACGTTCTGGAAAAACGCGTCGAAGGTGATGTGCTGCTGCTGGTCGGGCGCGATCACGGCGGCGGCGATCGGTTTGAGGATCTTGTCGAACTTCGCCTGCATCGCATTCTCGAGCTGCAGACGGCGCGAACCTTTCGCGAGCTGCACTTCTTCGTCGTTCGGCAGGTTGATCGCGATCGTCTTGCCACCGGAATTGGCATGGCCGGCGTAGTAGACCACTTGATAAGCGTTCAAGTCGGCATCGGTGCCGGGCGTCTCGGCCTTGTACGCGTCGGGCACCGGCAATCCCTTCTGCAATTCCGGCAGGAAAGCGGCATAACGCTGCAGCTTTTCGCTCCAGGCGCGATCCTTGATCAGCACGTAGGCTTCGTACGCGGCCTTGTAGCCGAACAGGGCGTCTTCATAAGTTTCGATCGGCCCGATCACCAGGTCGATCGGGTTCGATTTCATATCCATCCAGGCCATGTCGGATGGTTGGAAGTTATCATCGAGCAAGGCCGTCGCACGCAGTTCCAGATACTTGCGCAGCCCGGCGTCCTTCGCCAGCGGCGTGGCTTCGCGCAATTTCGCCGCGACCTGTTCGAGCGTCGCGCGGTAGGCCTCGTGGTACGGCAGCACGACGAGCGCGCCTTGCGCATCGCGCCGCACCAGCGTGTAGAGCCCGTCCTTGCCGGCAAGGTTCGCTTTCTCGAATTCTTCCTTCGTCATATCGGCCGGATAGAACTGCGCGCCGGGCGGCTTGGGCCCGATGCCTTCGACGAACGGATGATCGCCGTTCAAGCGATCCCAGGGCCCGTAGTTCACATCGACGAACTTGCGCGTCGCCGGATCGGATACCTTCGCCAGCAGCGCATCGCGATCGCCCCAGGTCTGCTGCCAGAACAGCGGGTCCATCATCTGCGCGGCTTCGATCAGCAGCGCGATGAGTTTGCGATCGTTGTCATCGAGCGCCGACAGATCGGCCTGCAGCCGCACGGTTTCGAGCTGTGCGAGATGTTGTTCGGCATAGCTCGGCGCGGGCGCGACGGGGATTGTCGCGGCGGGCGGTGCGGCAGCCGGCGCTTGCGCGGCCGGAGCCGCGTCGTCCTTGTTGCCGCAACCTGAAAGCGCTGCGAGTAGTGTTGCGGCCAAAAGCATCTTCTTCATTGCGATATCACCCGTTTCTGGCGAAGTGGAACAAGATAGCGAATGCCGCGGCCCGATGGAGAAGAAGGCGGTCCGCAGGCGCATCGATGCGTCCTAGTGTTCGTGAGCCTCGTCCGCATAACGCCACGGCTCGCCCTTGGTGTGGACGCGGAACACCAGGATTTTCGCGCCTTTCGGCCCCGCCGACGCCTGATGATGCTGCTTGAACTTCACATGGCCCGCGGTGCCGGGCTGGCCGACGATCGGGTCCGCGTCCTCGCGTTCGATCACGGCATCGCCTTCGAGGTAGTAATGGAATTCCTCACCGGGATGCCAGTGCCAATCGAGTTTCCGATTGGGAGGAATTTCCACCAGATCGACCAGCACTTCGCGCTGCGGCGTGAACTCGGCCGATAGTTCCGCCGTGAGCACGTTGCTCACCTTGGAACCGGCCGGATTGCTGAGCGCCGGAATCGCGGCGCCGAGCAACAGTCCGCTGGCGAACACGGCGAGCGTGGAGGCACGGAAAAGACCGCTCATGACTGTGCTCCGCTTCGAAAATAGTTGAGGTGCCTCGCGAAATTGCTATTCATCGCGAGTGGTTCGACAGGCGCATCACGAACAGAACTGGGAATCCCACGACCAAGAGCCAAATTCTCCGTGCCCTCTCTCCTCCGTCTCCGCGCCCTCTGTGTCCCGCCCTCGCTTCACCAACCCCGCTGCCGGGCAATGCCCACCATCGAGGGCTGCATCGTAGCGTCACCTCGGCGCAGACGCGACGAAACCGTCCACCTCAAATGGTAAAGTCCGCCGGGTCTGCGGCCACCGATGGGGATTCGACGTGCAAAGCGCTGGTTTCGTGTTGCCGCTGGCGTTGGTGTTCATCATGTTCGCGCTCGGTCTGGGGCTCACCGCCGACGACTTCCGCCGCATCGTGCGCCAACCCAAGGCCCTGCTGGTCGGCATGCTCTGCCACTTCGTGCTGCTGCCGTTGGTGGCGTACGGACTGGTGACGGCGGCCGGCCTCACCGGCGCCTTCGCGGTCGGCTTCATGCTGGTCGCGGCCTGCCCGACGGGCTCCACGTCCAACCTGCTCACCTACGTCGCGCGCGGCGATGTGGCACTGGCGGTGAGCTTCACCGCGGTCGCCAGCGTGCTGACGATCTTCACCCTGCCGATCGTGGTTTCGTTCGCGATGCAAAACCTCGCCGGTACCGCCACGACGGTCGCAGTGCCGGTCGGCACGGTGATGGCGCAGGTGTTCCTGATGCTCGGTTTGCCGGTCGGTGCGGGAATGCTGTTCCGCCGCCTGTCGCCGGCGCGCGCCATCGCCTTCGAGCGTTACGCAACGCGCATCGCGACCTTGCTTTTCGTGTTGATCGTGATCGGCGTGGTGGTCAACAACTGGAACCTGTTGACCGACAACTTCGCCTTGCTCGCGCCGCTGGCGGTGACCTTGAATCTGATCATGCTGATGATCGGCTTCGCCGTCGCATGGATCGCGCGCCTGTCGCGTCGGCAATCGGTGACGCTCGGCATCGAAAGCGCGATCCAGAACGCGACGCTGGCGCTGGTGATCGCGAGCACCGTGCTGAAGGACGAAGCGATGGTCATCCCGGGCGCCGTCTACGGCGTGTTGATGTATGCGGGCGGCCTGTTGTTCGCGTTCGGCATGCGGCGCTTCACGCGCGGTGGCGAGGCGGCGCCCGCGACGACACCGGCCGGCACCCCGTAGCCATGCTGCCGCGCAGCCGGCGCGGATTGCGACACGCCGAATGACGCGGGCGCGCCTGCTGCTCGTATAGTTGGGGCAGCCATTCCGGAGCCCCGCGATGATCCGACTTCCGCGCGCCACCCTTCTTCTGCTCGCGCTGCTCGCGCTGCTGGCGCTGGCGGCGTCCTCGTCCGCCTTCGCGAAAAAGCGCGAGCCGGCCGACGATCCGCTCGCCGGCACGCAGAAGCAGGCCGGTTTCGTCGATGTCTATCGCGATGCCGACAAGGGCCGCGTGCTGATCGGCGTGCATGCGCTGGATGAACCCTTTCTGCTGGTGAGCGCGTTGCCCGGCGGACTGGGCTCGAACGATATCGGCCTGGATCGCAGTCAGGTCGGTGAACCGCGCCTCGTCGAATTCCGCCGCGCGGGCGCGAAGCTGCTGCTGGTGCAGAAGAACACCCGTTTCGTCGCCGACAGCGACGACGCGCTGGAACGCCGCGCCGCCACCGATGCCTTCGCCGAATCGGTGCTGTGGAGCGGCGAATTGCTCGATACAGGCGATCGCAAGCGCGGTCCGTGGATCGTCGACCTTTCATCACTGCTGCTCGCCGACCGCCACGGCGTCATCGCCCGGCTGCGCAGCACGCAGCAGGGCGAACACAAACTCGACGCCGACCGCAGCGCCGTGCTCGCCGAGCGCGCGCGCAGTTTTCCCGACAACAGTGAATTCGAATCGCTGCTCACCTTCACCGGACCGGGCACCGGCAACTTCGTGAAAGACGTGGCGATGGATGCCGAAGTGTTCTCGCTGCGCCAGCGCGTGAGCTTCGTGCGGCTGCCAGGGCCGGGCTACGTGCCGCGCGCCTTTCATCCGGTATCGGGCGCCTGGAGCGTCGATACGTTCGACTTCGCGCAGCCGCTCGATGCCTCGCTCGTGCGCCAGTGGCAGGCGCGCTTCCGTCTCGAAAAAACCGATCCGTCCGCCGCGCGCAGCACGGTGAAGAAGCCGATCGTTTTCTATCTCGATCCGGGCACGCCCGAACCGATGCGCTCGGCGCTGATCGAAGGCGGACGCTGGTGGAACGATGCCTTCGATGCGGCCGGTTTCATCGACGCCTTCCGCGTCGACCTGCTGCCGGCCGGTGCCGACCCGCTCGACATCCGCTACAGCACCATCAGCTGGACGCATCGCGCCACGCGTGGCTGGTCGTACGGCTACGGCGTGGTCGATCCGCGCACCGGCGAGATCATCAAGGGCTACGTGATGCTCGGCTCGCAGCGCGTGCGGCAGGATCTGCTGATCGCCGAAGCGCTGCTCGCACCGTTCGGAAAATCCGACGAAGCCGCACGCCGCGAACAGGCGCGTGCGATGGCACTGGCGCGGCTGCGTCAGCTCGCCGCGCACGAGATCGGCCACGCGCTCGGTTTCCTGCACAACTTCACCGCCAGTCGCCACGGCGCGGACGGCTCGGTGATGGACTATCCGCATCCCATCCTGACGCTCGATGGCGACAACGGAATTTCGCTCGCACAGCCCTACGGCACCGGCATCGGCGAATGGGATCGCTACCTCGTCGCACACGGTTACGGTGTGTTCGACGACGAAGCCGCCGCACTCGCGAAACTTCGCCAGGACATCCGTGCGAAAGGCTACGGCTACATCGAAGACGATCAGGCCCGTACGCCCGGCGACGCGCATCCCGATGGACTGCTGTGGGATTACGGCCCCGATTCGCTCGCCACGTTCAACGGCTTGATGGAAGCCCGCCGCCGCGCACTCGCGAATTTCAGCGCAGCCGTGTTGCCGCCGGAGCGGCAGGCCGGCGAGATCGAAGCGCGGCTGGTGCCGGTCTATCTGCTGCACCGCTACCAGAGTGAAGCCGTCGCGCGCCTGATCGGCGGCGAAACCTACGGCCAGGGCCTGGCAGGCGAGGGCGCCTTCGGTGCCACACCGGTGTCCGCCGCGCGACAAGCCGCGGCGGTGGACGCGCTCATCGATGCCTTGCAAGTGCAACAGCTCGCGCTACCGGCGTCGGTGCAGGCCTTGATGACGCCACCGAACGCCGGCGCCAAACGCACGCGCGAATATTTCGCCACGCGCACCGGGCCGATCTTCGATCCCGGCGCCGCCGTCGAAGCCGCCACCGCCTTGCAGGCGCAACTGCTGTTCGACGCCGCGCGCCTCAACCGCCTCGAATGGCAACGCGCACGCGATGCAACTTTCCCCGGCCCCGCCGCCGTGGTTCGCAAAGTGTTGCAGCAGACGTGGTATGCCATGCCGAACGCCGACACCTCGCAACAGGCCGTGGCATGGGCACGCAACTGGGTGCTGCTCGACGCGCTGATGAACGTCGCCGCCGCCGATCTGCTGCAACCTGCGGTATCGGCGCAAGTGCGCGGCCAACTCTCGCAGCTCGCCGACTTCTCGCGCAAGCAAAACGGCAACGAGCAATACGCCGAAGCGGCGCGCCGCATCTCGCAATGGCTCGCCGATCCCGCCAGCGTGAAACTGCGCACGCTGCCGCCGATTCCGCCTGGGGCGCCGATTTGAGCGTGATTCGAGACATCCGGCAACGCCGGTTGCATCGCAGCGCCCGCACCGGCGTCACTGCACGGGAAAGTTTGCAATGACGACAGGCGGATGCTTCTGCGGCAACGTGCGCTACCGGATCGACGCCCCGCTGATGCGCGCCAGGAGCTGCCACTGCTCGCGCTGCAGAAAAGCCTTCAGCGGGGCAGGGTCCGCGTATGCGGAGGTCGATTCGGAGTCGTTCTCCTGGGCCACTGGAGAGGATTTCCTTACCTATTTCGAATCAGTACCCGGTTGGGGACTGTGCTTCTGCCGGATATGCGGTACCACGTTGTGCGGCATGCGCGCGGGAGCGGTGCATGGAGTCACCCTGGGCAGTGTCGATGGCGACCCCGGCGTGCAGATCGAGATGCATATCTACACAGGTTCGAAAGCACCTTGGGATCACATCGGTGGCAGCGCGCCACAGTTCGCCGAGTCTGCGTTTGACAGTCGAGCGAATCCTGCGCCGTAGCTTCGTCCGTCTTCGACGTATTCGCGTTTCGCGCTGCTCTCTGTGCACCACGCAGCGGGATTTTCCGCGTGACGGTGCCAGCCCAAGGCCGGCGGGCGGATGAGACGACGTCCGCCGGCATTGCGTTAGGACTGCCGCGACACAACCGTCTGCCGTGCGCCGTACTCGGGCACGACCACCCTATGTCGAAAAGGGTTGCTGAGATTGAGCAGCGAGAAAACGCTTCTTCATAACATCCGGGCATGGATACTCCGCGGTTGGCCGATTGCGCCGTTCTTGTTCCTCTCGAAGAACATGTTGGTCGTCATGGTACTGATGCCATGGTTTTATGCGCTGTGGTGCCTGCCGGCGTTTCTTGTTTCGGTCGTGGTGAAACCGGTAGACCGGCCCGCGGCGTGGCTCAATGCAGGCGGGTTGCTGTTTGCTGTCCTTCTGCTGATTGGAGCCGCCATCGGAGCCGTTGCGATGCATTGAATCGGCTCCGCCGAGGATTTTCTGCAATCGTTCGGCCCCGAGACCGACCGCGGTCGGCAGGCAGCATTGACTTCGAACGCGCAGTGATGCCCGTTGCGCTACGATTTGGCATCGCTTGGTGGAGTTGCGCCAATGATCGGCAATCGGCGCGCGGGAATGATTCTGTCAGTTGCGCTGATCGCGCTTGCCGGCGCAACGATCGCGAATGCGAAAGGCAAGGGTGGCAGCGACGCTTTCAGTTGGAACCTTGCGCGCGAGTTCGGAATACTGCGCGGTCCGGAAAAACTGATCGGCGCCAACGAAAACATCAAGCAATCGGCCATGCGGTTGCAGCTGGACCGGCATTACTTGGTTTCGCTGTTGCCGCAGAACAGCGTCGGCTTCGTGGTTCTCCAGGGCGCGAAGCACGCGATCCCGATCCGCACGGCGGCATCGCCTATTTCCACGCCGACGATCCGGGTCGCTACCGGATCGCCATCGACACCGGCCACTGGATCGACGTGATCGATGCCGGCGCTTCGCCCTCGATCAGGGTCACGTTGCGCGCGCGCGGGTGCGCGGCACGGCGCGAAAATTCATTATTCCTGGAGCGGCGAAGCAAGCCGCGTTCGGCGCCTGAAAACCGGAAGACTGCTCCGATCCGAGCAAAGGTCGCCACCTGCCGCTGTCTGTGCCGCTACGGTCGTCAACGACGACGCAATCCGATAGCCAGCGAACCGAGCGTGGCGAGTAAGCCAACCATGCCGATCCTCGCCCAGAGCGAGGTTGAAGGAACGGCAATCGATGCGGCAGCCGGCTGGGCAAGGGAAGCGAGTGGAAAAACGAACACGGAGTTCTCCACGCTGCAATTCAAAGTGCCGGTGACCGCCGGCGCCCCCAGGGCAGGAACGTTGCACGCAACCACGACGGGTGAAAAACCGCCGGCGTCGATCGTTCCGGTGGGCGGCTGCTGTATCGCAAAGGCCGCGCCCGCCGTGCTGCACGTGGCGCCGGTTGCCGCTTCGCTACTGAGGTTTCTGAGTACGACCTGGGTGGTCTGCGTCGACAGTGGCGTGCCGTTGCAAGTCAGCGTGGTGCCGTTCGCAGGCGTGGAAACGATCGGCTGGCCAATGATCACGCCGGTGGGAGCATCCGGCGCGACAATGACCTCAGCAGCGCCGCCGCGCATGGAACTCGGCTTTGTCGAGAAAGTGTCGGTTTCCGCACCATGTGCGGCCTTGTGGACGCCGTCGACATTGGAGGCGCCCAAACTTCCTGCAAACAGAAAAAGTACAGCGGCGAAGGAAATGCCGACGCGGGGCTTCATTCTTCCAACCTCACTCAAAAGGGTTTTTCCACGGAACAACGCGGACCGAAGAATTCTCCGTGCCGCCGACAAATGCTGTCCGTAGTCTATCCTTTCGATACGCGCCGGCGCGCACGCGTCATGCCGCCCGTTCCTGCGCGGCCTTGCGAAACAGCAAGCCGCAAGCGAACCAGGCGGCGGCGAATACCAGCGACAGGCAGGTGCCTTCGAACGAGCCGAGGTAGAGCGCGTAGATCGCGACCAGCGCTTGCGCCGCCGCGGTGACGAACATCGCGGTCGACATGCCGCGCGGGCGGTAGAGCGTGGCGAGGGAGCCGAACAAGGCGATCGCGAGCACCACCAGGAAGGCCCAGTTCGCGACTTCGTTTTCGGAACCGATGATGCCGACGGCGAGGGTGATCCACAGCGTCAGGAAGCCGGTGCCGATGCCTATGATCGAAGCTGCTAGATACGACATGTCGTTGCGGGCGATCCTGATCGCCACTTCGAGCAGCGCGCAGCAGCCGTACAGCAGCATGCCCATCGCGACGAAGTCGCCGGCGGTCCAGTCGACTTCGCGGGTGAATCGCATCGCCACCGCCGGCAGCAGCAACAGGCACGTCGCCGTGCCCCAGGCCAGCATGCGCAGCCAGTTGACGTGCCGCGGGGGAAGAGTGCCCATCGTGCTTTGCATGATCGCGCCACCGTGCTTTGAGGATGGGCGCAGCTTCGCTCGGATCGGTGGCAGGAGAATGGGCGCTGTGTGAAGTGAGGAAGAAGTCGGCGCCTCGGCCGGCGTCTGCAGCGCGATTTGTCGCCTGTAGCCCATGCCCTTGGCGGATGGCTGCCGACATCGAAAACGATTTGCGCCGGCGCGCGATATTTTTTGCGAGAGTGCGAAAAAAGAAGTCAGCGTTTCGGCGCAGTTTCCTTGCGGCTCCAGCCAAACACCGAACGCCCGCCGTAATCCGCGGCGAGACGCTTTTCCTCGTCGATGTATTGCTCGACGCTCGGTCCGTGCGCCTGCGGCTCGAGCAAGCGCGCCTGTTCGTCCAGACGGCGAATCGCGGCGAGTTCTTCATCGCGGCCTAGACGGGCCTTCTGCACCGCGGTTTTCAATATGCGGATGGTTTCGTCGTAAGCCCGCGTCGGCACCGGGAACGGATGACCATCCTTGCCCCCGTGCGCGAGCGAGAAACGCGCGGGGTCACTGAAACGGCACGGTGCGCCGTGCAGCACTTCGGCCACCATCGCCAGCGCACGCACGGTGCGCGCGCCGACGCCGGGCACCTGCAGCAGTTCGGTGAAGTCGCGCGGCCCGCAGGCCGCGGCGGCGGCGAGGTTGCCGTGCAGGCGGCGCGCGATCACATCGTCGCCAGTCACCTCATGACGATCCGGCAGCGACAGATGCGGTAACAGTTCGCCCTGCTGCGGCGCAGGGTCGGATTCGGGCGATGCGCTGCTCACCACGGCACGTGCCGGCACCGCATTCGTCGCGGCGACGCGCGCGAACTCGCGGACGACACCGTCCGGGCCGAGATCGCGCAGCGTGTCGATCTGCATTTCGCGCGAGCGTCGCGCACGCGCATCGACCAGGTTGACGATCGTACCTTGCGCTGTGCCTTCGATCGCGCTGTGCGGCGCATCGACGAAACTGGTGAGGCCTTCCGACAGCCAGTGATAGCGCCGCGCCTGTTTGCGCTCGCCGTTCATGCCCTGCTGCACCACCACCCAGCGGCCGTCGTCGCTGACGATGAAGCCGTGCAGGTACAGGTCGAATCCATCCTGCAGCGCGGCGCTGTCGACCTTCGCGACGAGGCGGCTCGATGCCGCCAGCGCGTCGCCGTCGAGGCCCACACGCTGCCCGATCGCGATCAGTTCCGATGGCGTGGCGCGCGAATGTCTGCCGCGTCCGCCGCACACGTGGATGCCCAGTTCGTGCGCGCGCGGTGCGAGGCCGCGCTTGAGCGCGCCGATCACGCTGGTGGTGATGCCGGACGAATGCCAGTCCATGCCCATCACCGCGCCGAACGATTGGAACCAGAACGGATGCGCGAGCCGCCGCAGCAGTTCGTCGCGCCCGTATTCGAGCACGATCGCCTCGCCGATCACCGCGCCCAGTCGCGCCATGCGCTGGCCGAGCCAGGCCGGCACGCGGCCGCCGTGCAACGGCAAGTCGGCACTGCCGCTGCGTCGGGTCATTCGAATGCTCCGTCCATGACGCAATTATCCCGTGTTGTCCGAGTCGCAACTTGAACCGAAGCGGTCGCAGCGCATGCGATCGAAAACGGCCCGCATTGCAGCTGAGCCTGCCGCAGCCAATGCGAGAGCTGTCGAACCCGCAAGAAAGCATTCGGCGCCCAGCCTTCCGTTTCATGCTCAAGATACGATCGCGTACGCCGTGCGACGGTGTCCGGTCGAGCGCGAAAACTGTCGTTTTCGACTCTCGCCGCATGCCCGGGACAGCGCTCAAACTGCGCCTCGACGGCAATCGCAAGAAGCCGACCCATCCACTTCCGAGGAATGATTCCGTGCCATCGCGGCTACTTCTGTGTGCCCTGCTGATCACCTCGTCGGCCGTCGCCGCCGGCCCTGCGGCGCTACCGGTCGAAAGCGTCGCGGATGCCTACGTGCAGCCGCATATGCGCATCGAAGTCGAGCCGGGACGGAAAATGAATCTGTATTGCACGGGCACCGGCAGCCCGACCGTGGTGTTCGATTCGGGCCTGAGCGATTGGTCCAACACCTGGGCGCTCATCCAGCCGGCCGTGGCGACGCTGACGCGCGCTTGCAGCTACGACCGCGCGGGCATGGGCTACAGCGATCCCTCTGCGCGACCCGCCACCCCTGCCAACGCCGTGCGCGATCTGCACGCGTTGCTCGAACGGGCCGACATCGATGGGCCGCTGGTGCTCGTCGGTCATTCGCTCGGCGGTTTCAACATGAAGCTCTACGCCGCGACGCATCCGCAACAGGTGGCCGGCCTGGTGCTCGTCGATCCGTCCGAAGAACGCCTTTGGCGGCGCGTCGGCCCGGCACTCACGCCGCGTTTCGGCGAGGCGCTGGTGCGCGACACCGAGGCGGACGACGCCAGCAGTTTCAGCGGCGCCATCGCGCACTTCCGGCAGTGCGCCGAAGCGGCGCGGAAAGGGCCGCTGGACGAAGCCACGTACAAACGCTGCACCGATCCGATCCGCACGCCACTGGGCCCGGTCATCCTGGCCGAGCGCCGCCGCCTGCAAGCCGGCAAGACGTACCAGGAAACGCAAGCTGCGGAAATCGCATCCTGCATGTTCGTGCCGGATGCGGAAGCCGACGCGCGCTACGCGCAGTTGTTCGGCGCCGACCACCCGTTCGGCGACAAACCGCTCGTCGTGTTGACCCACAGCCAGTGGGAGATGACGCCGCCGTTCGGCGAGATCGGCTACATCGCCTGGCTCACCGCCCACCAACAAACCGCCGCTCTCTCGCGCCGCGGCACCCAACGCATGGTGCCGATGTCCCGCCACAACATCCAGATCGACCAACCGCAGGCCGTGATCGATGCGATCGCCGAAGTGCTCGATGCGTTGAAGGGGCCTTGATCTGTTTTTCCAATTTCGACGCTGCGGTGTCGCGGGCTGCAGTTCCGAGAGCGTCGTTGGTGACGACCACGCACTACGAGCAACCATCGCTCTCGTAGCCGTTGCCGAATATCACCGTCGGCGCACACTTTCCATTGCCGCATGGATCGGATAACGGCACGCCCGCGGGTGGGTATTCGAGATGGTCGCAGATGCCGTCGCGGTCGGAGTCCGTGGTGATCGGATTGGTGCCCAGCAATTGCTCGAACGCGTCGGGCAGGTCGTCCTTGTCGCTGTGCGTGTTGGGATAGGCATAGCCGAGCAGCGTGCTGGCGCCGGCGGGGTAGGCGGTGGTGAAGCCCTGATTCTGCATCGCAACGCGCTCGTTCTCGAGGAATATCGCGCAATCGTCATCGGCCGGTTTGCATTGGCGATAAAGCTTCTGCGCGCCGGTGGGAATGCAAGCCGGCTCTGGCGCGCAAGACTTGTAAACGTAGCCTTGCAGGCCGCGGTATGCGAATCCATCGGTGCGCAGCGTTTTGACGTCGAGCGCAGAAGTCGCCAGCAGGTGATCGGTGTTGACCGCGTTGCAGCCCGCACCCGAACAGCCCAGCGGCCAGTCGCGCTTGCGGCTCATCCAGTACAGCGGCGTGAGGTCGGGATGGGTCGCGCTGGTCTTGTATTCGGTGGTGAACACCAGAGCATTCGCGCGCGGCGAAACATCGACCTCGGCGCCGGGAAACTGCGGATAGCCCCGCACGAGCGGACGTTGCGGCTGATACGCCGCGGCCGAATAGTGGATCAATCCGACCGCCGACTGCGGCGTGGCCACATACGCCCAATCGCTCGCGGTGACGCTGTACAGCGCGAACAACGGCGTCAACCGATTCTTGACCTGCACCCCGTTCGACTTGCCGAGCATCGCGGCCACCGCGCTATCCGCCTGCGGCCGTCCGTAGCCGAGCTTCTGCGTCCATCCTTGGCTTTTACCCGGCAACACCCCGGAATACGCCACCACATCGCGCACGCCCCACGCCGAAACCCATTCGTCCGGATCGCCCGCTCCCACCAGCGGATTCACCGATCGCACCAACCCGACGATGCCGACGTAGATCGGCGTCGACATCGATGTTCCGGTGCAGGTGCCGATGCCGTCGCCGAGTGGGGTGCCGTAGGAATCACCGCATTCGATGTCGTTGTTGTAGTTCTTGCCGGTGTAGACGGTGGAGAGCACTTTGCGCGCAGGCAATGCGACTTCCTGCCGCGGCCCGTTGCTGATCACCGTCCAGTTGGTGCCGCATTCCGAGTTCGTGCCGGGAAAGGGGCAGGTGTCGAGGAAATCGGGGCCGATGAAGTCTTCGTCCCAAGCCTCCAAGCCGTCGCCGGTGCCGCCGACTGCGACAACGGAAGACTGTGAAGCGGGGAAATCAAGATGCTCTCTACTGTTGCCAGACGCTGCAGCCACAACTACTTCTCTGGACGCCGCATAAGCCAGTGCCAAGCAGAATTCATCGTTTGTCTCTGCGTTGCAGTTTGGAGTGTTCGCGCTGTTCTCGGGAGACCCGAAACTCATGCCAATGGCTTGAACTCCTAAGTCCGTTTGTAGTGCTATGCCGCTTGAAGTGGCGGCCGGATTGCGACTGTGCGAGGGAACGAAGAGCGGGCTAGGACAGACGAGATAAGTAATTCGCATCAGCGACAGTCCACAGTTCCGGCATGCCCCGGCCACCGCGTTGGCGTCATAAGAGTTCGCACTCACCAAGCCCGCTACATGGGTTCCATGCCCTGCGAACTTTGCGGACATCGAGCCATCTTGGTCGGGGTCGCATAAGGGAGACCAATTTGCCAGCGGCTCGGGCTGCAGCTCATCGACATTGAAATCGGGAATCGCCCCAGGGAAGCCCGCCCGACCTATATCAATCGCGTAGTCCGCAAGGACATTTCCCCCAGTCAGATTGTTCACTCCGTCGAAGGCTATAAGGTCGGGATGAGAAGTCTCAATCCCTTGGTCGAGCACGCTCACCAAACTCCAACCTCCGGCGAAGTTCCATGTTTCCGACAGAGAAACATGCGAACGCCAACTCTGCGATACGGCCTTCGTCCCTGGCCACGCAGGTTTCGTCGCGATACTGGTCAGTCCCACGGCTTGCGGTTCGAGCGTAGAGATATGCGCGTGGACGACGAACGGATCCGACGCCAATGCTGCCAGCGCGCTATCGAGGTCGCTTTCGACCGGATAAGTGACGACTACATAGCGTTCAAGCTTTGCGCGCGGTAGATCAGGCTTTTCACGCAGGTAGCTCGCGAATTCGCCCGCGGCCCTGGGCAGCATGAGGAACGCAGCGCCGCCAGGATTCTCGACTGCTAGCCCAGTAAGCGGCGGTTCGCCGCCACCACCGTAATTGTGCGCCACGACATCCTCCGCCGAAGGAGCGCCGTTCGCACTCGACAACAATATGGAAATTCGCGGGACGGTAGCTTCCAACGCGATTGCCCTATTTTGACAAACCAGCGTGGCCCCAAGAATCACAGTTACCGAAAGGGGTGAGAGTGTCCTTGTTCTTGATGTAAAGATCGCGACGGCCGTGATCGCCAAGATCAGCAACAGTCCGGTTCGCGAGTCGATCGTTGATATGGACTTCGGCGGCGCTTGTGCAACAACTAGCGGCGCGACGAAGTACGGGAATGGATCGACGGGATTGTATGAAGGCGGGCCAAAGTGTCTGCGAAACAATCTGACGCTGTAGCTTCCTGCTGGAAAGCGGCCGATCGTGTACGAGCTCTTCATCACCGGGGGAAAATTGCAATGAACTCCTGACTCAACCAGGCCAAAGACAATAATGTCGATGAAACCGTCTTTCACCAGAATGTCAGGGGGTTGGTAGTTCTCGTCTGCGAATGCGTGGCAGTAGCCCGTCTGAAAAGTCATGACGACTGTGTGTTCGGACGTCGGTTTTGCGGGAGAGAAAGTTGGTGGATCGATATAGGCAAGGCTCTTGTGAGCCGGAGCCAGCGCAATCAAGAAAATGAACATGCGGGAAAGGATGCTATTCACGAAACGTCCTTGATGGTCGTGTGCTCTGTGGGTGCTTGCGGTTTACTCGTCGCTGAAAAACGAGTGCGACAATCACGATCCCGATCGCGGAGAAAGACCGGGCGAGCAGGTGGGTCGCGGGAACTGGCGCAGGTTCGAGAGCCGCAACCACGAGCCGCGCCGAGAAGTACGGAACCGTGTTGACTGAGAACGGCGGACTGAAGGACCGGCGGAACAACCGTACGATGAAGATGCCGGCGGGAAAGCGGCCGATCGCGAAGGTGTTCTCGGTGACGGGAGGAAAGACGCAGTGCACGTCGGTCACTGCGTCGCCATCGATGATGACGTCGATGAACGTTCCGTCGATGGTTACGTCAGCAGGCCGATAGTCTTCGGTTGCGAAGATGTGGCAATCGCCGCTGCGAAAATTCATCACCACGACATCGTTCGATGTCGCGCGCTCAGGTGAGAAGGTTGGCGAATCGACGTACGCACGGCTTTCGTTGGGCGATGCCAGCGCAAGCAGCAAACAGGCTTGCCAGAGAGTTGCGGTTTTTACACGGTTTCCTGTCGGCCTCTGCGCGCACCTAAACGACGATGGCGAGCCGCGACACGTCAGTAAGGCCGCCGCTATGAATCCTGCGGCGAGCAGGAATTGAGTAAGCGTGTTACTTGCGGGGATGGTGGCGGGAGGGCTTTCGTGGACCACCAGTGGCGCGGTGTAGCGAGGGCTGCTCTCGACCGCGCCGGGAATTGGGGGCGGGCCCTGGATGTGCGCCAGGAAGAACCTCACCGTGTAAGTGCCGGCGGGGAATTTTCCGAGAACGTATGGAGTTTCGAGGACGGGCGGAAATATGCACCAAGCACCTGTCTCTTCGGTGCCATGAACGATCACGTCTATCGAACTGCCGTCGACGGTGACAATGGCCGGCCATGCTTCCTCGACAGCGAAGATGTGGCAGTAACCGGCCCGCGTGGTCATCACCACGACATCGTTCGATGTCGGCTGCGCGGGAGAGAAAGTCGGCGGGTCGACATACGCGCCGGCCTCGAAGGCAGGCAGCAGCAACGCCAGCAGCAGGCCGAGTCTTTGCCGGAGGTTGTCGCCCATGCCCGTTGCGGGCTCCTTCGCGGATTACCGGAACTAAGACAGGCATTCGCAGCGGTAGGGAAAAGTGGACGTTCGCGATGGAAGGCGGGGCGTTGGCGCTGTCCGACGCGCGGTTCGGCGTGTGCGAGATACCGTGTCTCGCCGACCGGCGGTAACTTTGATCGTGCTTAGCGCCCTGGATCGACGATGACGTGATCCGCGCCGCCGCGAAGGTCGAAAGAGATGTCGACGCTTCGGCTACTTCCCCGGTTCGAAAGGAAGGGTCCAGATGGGAGGGTGCGGCCCGCGAGGGCTAGTGAACCGCTTCGTCGATCGCGCAATCGGCGAGACAACCCGGCTTCCGCCAGTGCCTGCAACTCGAACAACAGCGATCGCGCCCCGCCAGCATCGTGCTGCGCCGCCGCAATCACCTTGCGCATCGACCAGAGCACCGCACGAAGTTGCATCACACGGCTGGCATCGATCAACGACGGCTGCCCGTGCGGCTAGAAAATCCCGTTCGTCACGCCATCGTCGACCTGAAAAACCGTAACGTCAGCCCCGCGCGAGCTTATCGAGCTGTTCGCGCAGCGCAGCCAGTTGCGCTGTCCAGTCGGCGAGGCGTTGGCGCTCTTGCGTGACGACGGCGGGCGGCGCGTTGGCGACGAAGGTGTCGCTCGCCAGTTTGCCGTTGCATTTTGCGATTTCGGTTTCGATGCGTTTGATCTCTTTTTCCAGGCGCGTGCGTTCGGCGGAGAGGTCGATCAGGCCGGCGAGCGGGATCAGCAGACGCAGGTCGCCGAGGACGGCGGCGGCGGAGGCGGGGGCTTCGCCGGTGAGCCAGGCGATCGATTCGAGGCGGGCGAGGAATTTGAGTTGCGCATCGAAGCGCGCGACGCGGGCGCGGTCGGCGTCGTTGCCGTTCACCAGTAGCAGCGGCACCGTTTTGCTCGGGGCGATGTACATTTCGCTGCGGATGCGGCGCAGCTGCGTGGTGGCTTCTTTCAGCCACTCGATGTCGGCTTCGGCGGCGGCATAGTCCGGCGCGAGCGCGCCGGGTTCCGGATACGGCTGGGTGCTGATGCTGTCGCCGGCGATGCCGAGTTTCGGCGCCACCGCTTGCCAGATTTCTTCGGTGACGAACGGAATCACCGGGTGTAGCGTGCGCAATAGCGCTTCGAGCGTGTAGAGCAGCGTGTGGCGCGTGCTGGCTGCGGCTTTCGCGTCGTCGCCGTTGAGGGCGGGTTTGGCGAGTTCGAGGAACCAGTCGCAGAATTCGTTCCAGGCGAATTCGTACATCGCCTGCGCGGCGAGATCGAAGCGATAGGCGGTGAACTGCTCGGCCACCGTGCGCAGCAGATGATCGAGGCGCGCGAGAATCCAGCGCTCGGCATCGGTCTGCGGATCGGGCTTGCCGCTGGCCTCGAAGCCTTCGCAATTCATCAACGCGAAGCGCGTGGCGTTCCAGAGTTTGTTGCAGAAATTCTTGTAACCCTCGCAGCGATTCAAGTCGAACTTGATGTCGCGCCCGTGCGTGGCGAGCGAGGTGAAGGTGAAGCGCAGCGCGTCGGCGCCGAACGCCGGGATGCCGTTCGGGAATTCCTTGCGCGTGGCCTTTTCGATTTTCTCGGCCATTTGCGGCTGCATCAGGCCGAAGGTGCGCTTGGCGACGAGTTCGTCGGCGGTGATGCCGTCGATAAGGTCAATCGGGTCGAGCACGTTGCCTTTGGACTTGGACATTTTCTGTCCATCCTTGTCGCGCACCAGGCCTGTGATGTAGACGTCGCGGAACGGCACTTCGCCGGTGAAGTGGTCGGTCATCATGATCATCCGGGCGACCCAGAAGAAGATGATGTCGAAACCGGTGACGAGCACCGAGGTCGGCAGGTATTTGTCGAAGCCGTATTGCTGCATCGCTTCCGGGTTCGGCCAGCCGAGCGTGGAATGCGACCACAGCGCCGACGAGAACCAAGTTTCGAGAACGTCGTTGTCGCGGCGCAGCGACTTGTTCGACGCCAGCTTCATGGCTTCGTCTTCGCCGCGCGCGACGTAGACGTTGCCCGCGTCGTCGTACCACGCCGGGATGCGATGGCCCCACCACAACTGGCGCGAAATGCACCAATCCTGGATGTTGCCCATCCAGTGGCGATAAGTGCTGATCCAGTTCGGCGGCACGAAACGCACACTGCCGTTTTCGACGAGTTCCAGCCCGCGCGCGGCCAGCGTTTCCATCTTCACGAACCACTGGTCGGTGAGATAGGGCTCGATCACCTGGTTGGTGCGATCGCCGCGCGGCACCTGCAGTTTGTGTTTTTTCTCTTCGACCAGCAGGCCGGCGGCTTCGAGATCGGCGAGCACGGCTTTGCGCGCGGCGAAGCGATCGAGGCCGCGATATTTTTCCGGCGCGTTCGCGTTGATTGCAGCGTCGGGCGTGAAGATGTTGATCAGCGGCAGGTTGTGGCGCTGGCCGACGGCGTAGTCGTTGAAATCGTGCGCGGGCGTCACCTTGACGACGCCGGTGCCGAATTCGCGGTCGACGTAATCGTCGGCGATGATCGGGATGTCGCGCTCGCTGAGCGGCAGGCGCACCGATTTACCGATGAGCGTGGCGTAGCGTTCGTCTTCCGGATGCACCATCACGGCGACGTCGCCAAGCATGGTTTCCGGGCGCGTGGTGGCGACGACGAGTTGGCCGCTGCCGTCGGCGAGCGGGTAGGCGATCGACCACAGTTTGCCGTCTTCTTCTTCGCTGACGACTTCCAGATCGGAGATCGCGGTCTTCAGCACCGGATCCCAGTTCACCAGGCGCTGGCCGCGGTAGATCAGGCCTTCCTCGAACAGGCGCACGAAGGTTTCGGTGACGGCGAGCGAGAGGCCTTCGTCCATCGTGAAGCGCTCGCGCGACCAATCGCCCGAGGTGCCGAGGCGACGCATCTGGCGCGAGATCGTGTTGCCCGATTCCTGCTTCCACTCCCAGACTTTTTCGATGAAGGCGTCGCGGCCGAGGCCATCGCGGGTGAGGTTGTCGCGCGCGAGGTTGCGGCTGACGACCATTTCCGTCGCGATGCCGGCGTGGTCGGTGCCCATCTGCCACAAGGTGTCGAAGCCGCGCATGCGGTGGTAGCGCACCAGCGTATCCATCAGCGTGTGCTGGAACGCGTGGCCCATGTGCAGCGTGCCGGTGACGTTCGGCGGCGGCAGCATGATGGTGTAGGGCTGGCCCTGGCCGGACGGCTTGAACAAGCCGCCGTTCTCCCAGAAGGCGTACCACTTGGTTTCGAAGGCGGCGGGCTCGTAACTCTTGTCCATTGCGGGGCGGAATATCGCGGAAAAGGGCGCGATTGTACCGCGCCGGCCGGCGCCCGTCGGCTCAGCCCAGGGCGTGCAGCCCGCGCGGCACCAGGGCGGCAAGAAGGACGCCCAGCACCGCGAAGCGCATCGCGGCGCCGATGACCGGGGCATCGCCGGCCAGCCACAGCACCACGGCGGTCGCGAGGCAACCGACGACGATCAGACTCATCGCCGCCACGGCCGCCACGGTGTTCAGCACGCGGTCGCCGCGCCCGGCTGCGCTCGCCGCATCCCGGTCTTGTACGTAGCGCGCGGCGGAACGGGCCAGCAGCAGCGTACCGAACACCAGGCCGATGCCCGTCGCCGCCAGATAACCCAAAACCAGCGAAACGAAGCCGCCGATCGGACCGACGAGCTGCCACTCGCTGCCGGCCGGCAGCAACGAGGACGCCGCCCACCAGCCGCCGGCGATGGCGATCGCCACCTGCGCGAGGATTGCGAGCAGGCCGAGGCGTGAGTTGCGGTGGAGTGAGGTCATGTTGCGACTATGCTTGATGGGTTGGATTTGCAACGCAAGAGGTCCAGGGAGACATCATGGCCGTCAGCCGCATGGACAACGTCGGCATCGTGGTGGAAGACCTCGATGCCGCCATAGCTTTCTTCACCGAACTGGGCCTGATCCTGGAAGGCCGGATGCCCATAGAAGGCGAATGGGCCGGCCGTGTGACCGGCGTGCGCGACCAGCGTGTCGAGATCGCGATGATGCGCACGCCCGATGGGCACAGTCGCCTCGAACTGTCGCGTTTCGATGCGCCCGCTATCGCATCCGATCATCGCAGGGCGCCCGTCAATTCGTTGGGATACCTGCGCGTGATGTTCACCGTCGACGATATCGACGACACGCTTGCGCGGCTCGGCAAGATTGGTGCGACGGTGGTCGATGAGGTTGTCGATTATCAGGACATCTATCGGCTTTGCTACATCCGTAGTCCTGGGGGGATTCTTATTGGGCTCGCGCAGCAGCTTGGGCGGCAGGGCTCACGCGAGAATCCCTTGGAACGCGAGTCCTGAGAGTCGAGACCGCCTTCCTGCCGACGCGGTCAGAGCAACCTTGCGTGACTTGCCCCCTGGCGACTGCAACCAGCAATTCGTCGAGCTGTCCGAACCTCTCGTGCGTCGCTTCCTGCGCGCCGGTGCCGACGTCATGCCGCCGTACGCCCACCCGATCTGCGATGTAACCGGTTTAATCGAAACCGTCGGCGAACACGCTCAGCGAGTTGCACTGCAACAGCCGCAGTTTAGTGCCTGCCTCGTCGAAGTAGGCCAGCAGCGGGCTCGTTCGTGGTCCCATCTGCAGGGAGGCGGCATTGAAGAATGGTTGGCTCGCTCCGGTTTCCAGCAGTTGCGCGTCGACGCAGTCGGCGTCCTGACAGACGTAGAAACCTGCGGTGGTTTCCGACAGTGTTCCCATCAGCGGCAGATTGATACCGTGAACATTGATCCCCAGCAGTCGGCGGTCGGGACTCGAAGGCAGATCGGTAGTGATCGCTTCTTCGCAGCCACCATCGGCGCATTCGATCATCAGCGTCCGCGCAGACAGAGAGGGCGTCAGGTCGTCCATCAGGAGCGGGCGATCGTCGCTGAGCAGGTGCATCCAGGCGAACAGCGCATTGCGGTAACCGGGCTCGGAAGACACAGTCCGAGTCGGCAACGTGGCGCACTGCGGGTCGTCGCACCGCAGCACCTGGAAATCGGTGTCGCTGTAGTCGCCGCCACTTTGAAGGTAAGACATAACCAGCCGACCTTGGCTGTCAAACGTGGAGGTCGCGCCCATCGTTATGTCGCGCTCGGGAAGGATGTCGACGAGTGTTTTCCACACGCCCGACGCACAGCGCGAATCGGTGCAGGTGTAGCTGACGATGTCGTAGGGGACTTCCGCCCTTCCGCCCTTCGAATAGATCAACTGTGGTCGTCCATCGGGTCGGACCAGCAGCGTTCGCAAGAACCCGGGGGACACCGGGTCGATCTGGACCGAACGCGATAGAGAGCACTGCTCGTTGGCGCATTCGAAGTAGGTCAGGCGGCCGTAATGGTTGGACAGAATCAGCGGCCTGCCGTCCGCGCTGACCGCCAGGCCGAACGCATCAGGATAGTTGAACGCACTCGAAAGGAGGGTGTCGTCGAACGAGTGACAGCGCGAATCGTGACAATTGATCACGCGTGCCGTTTGCGCGTTCCTTGGTCCGCCGGAGTAAAGGATGACCGGGCGTCCGTCGGGACGTATGCGCATCTCGACGAGCGCTGTTGGGTAGGTCTCGCCGCCGGTATTGATGGTCGCGAGGGTGCTGGCCTGCACTCCCGGGCATTCCAGCTCCGCGGCGGCGGTGTTCGCGTGGCCCAACGCCACAACCAGCACTGATAGGGCGACCAAGGCGAAACGTTTCGGAGTGCGCAAGCTGGCTGACTTCTGGAGGCGTTTTGGGGCGCGTAGGGTAGCGGGCCGTCGAGCCCGCGTCCATCGAGCGCCCGTGCTGTGATGGGGAGCGAGAATGCCGGTGGCGGCCGCGCGCGATCTGGCGGCGGTGCGCGTCGAGTGGACCGTGGCCTGGGCGATTTCTCGGCGGAATGTTCTTCTGCGCGAAGTACCTCATCGAGGGCGAACTCGATGCCTGGCTTGACCCTGTATTCGCGGGCCGCTGCCTTTGTGGAGCACGCAGCTCTACAACTGGCTGTTGGCTGCGCATCCTTTGCTTGCAGGCCACGGCCTGGAACTGGCCGTCATTGATTCCGATCCGTCGATGTTCGAGGTCGCGTTGTCCACGCAGTTCGCGGTGGGCGAGGGTGCATCTTCGTCCGCGTGCGTGGTTGCCATATCGGAAACATGCAGCGCCTGAACCAGGAGTTTCTACAAGGTGCTGGTCCTGTGCTCTTCCAGTACACGGTGAAACAGCTCGTTGAGTCGATCGACTACCCGCGGAGCTTTGGACTTCTGGGGTACGTCCGAGGTGCGCGATTCGAGCTCGAACTCGATGAAGGCATTGAGGGTCGGAACGGCCGAGGCAAGTCCTAGTTCCGGGGCGTTTCTCTTTTGCTCGAGCAGCCGGTGGACTTCGGTGAGAACGGCCGGTTCGTCCTGTAGAAGCGAGAGGAGCGTTTCGAATTCGATCGGCGCCGCGTTGCCGGTTTTCTCGATCCAGCGGGCCGCCAACAGCGGTCTGAGAACATAGAAATACTTCTTGAGCCGGACCATCGAATCCCGGAGGTAGCCCCGGTAATTGGTTCTGGCCATGCTGCGATAGTGATAAACGCCCTTCACCGGCGAGTACACCTCCGGCAGAACGGCGAGCGCGCGTTCGCGAAAGACGCTCTGATCGAGGTAGGCGATCGGAGATTGAATCCACTCCACGAACGCCGGGTTGGATTTCCAGAACAGCCGAAGCGCCTTCCTGACGTCCCAGCCGTTCAGATCGATGTCATCCACGATCGGGTACTCGATCACGTCGCGGCGCTCTTCCAGGTCGACGGCCTGGTACCACTCCGGCGCGCGCATGTAGATGAAGCGGACATCGTAGTCGCTGTTCGGCGATGCGAAGCCCCACGCCCGGCTGCCGGATTCGATAGCGAACAGAATCCGTACGTTGTGTTCCGACTGCGCGTTGTGCAGCCGCCGGAGGATTTCCGTCCTGACGTCTTCGGGGATCATGAGGTTCTACATGTCGTGCTTGTGCACCAGCGCCCCACGCGCCTGATACTGTCGCCAGCGCTCACGCAGCGGTCCGCGCGCGGATTCATCGGCGGGCACCACTTCGAGCACGCGTTCGTAGCTGCCGGGCGCCACTTCGTCGCGCAGGTTGACGACCAACGGGCGATCGGGTGTTTCAAAGCCCGGCGCGACGATCAGGATTGGCGTGATGTCGTCGTCTTCGCCCTGGCCGACGATCTGGTGTGGCAGGTAGGCGTTTTCGTCGAACTCCCAGAGCAATTCGTCGAGTTCTTCGGCCTGTTGCTCGTCGCGCGCGAGGATCAGCAGCGGCTGGCCGCTGTCGTGCGCCTTGCGCGCGAGTTCGCACACGAGCAGCAGCGGCTGCGCGCGGAATCGGTCTTTCCCGATGAGGTAGAAATCGGCACGCATCAGGCGCGCCGTTCTGCTTTCCAGATCAGCCACTGGGCCAGCAAGGTCACCGGGCGGCCGGTCGACAATCCTTTGCGGCCTTCGTCCCACGCGGTGCCCGCGATATCCAGATGCGCCCAGCGCTGGCCTTCGGTGAAGCGGGCGAGGAAGCAGCCGGCGGTGATCGCGCCGGCGTATTTGCCGCCGATGTTGGCGACGTCGGCGAAGCCCGATTCGAGTTGGCTGGCGTAGTCTTCCCACAGCGGCAGGCGCCAGGCGCGGTCGTGGGTGGCGTCGCCGGCGGCGAGCAGTTCGTCGGCCAGTTCGTCGTTGCGCGTCATCAGGCCGTGCGCGTGTTTGCCGAGCGCGACGACGCAGGCGCCGGTGAGCGTGGCGACGTCGATGAGGTCGGCCGGTTCGAAGCGCTGCGCGTAGGTGAGCGCGTCGCACAGGATCAGGCGGCCTTCGGCATCGGTGTTGAGCACTTCGATGGTCTGGCCCGACATCGAGGTGAGGATGTCGCTCGGGCGGTAGGCGTTGCCGTCGGGCATGTTTTCGACGGCGGGCACGATGACGATGAGATTGATCGGCAGCGCCAGCTTCACCGCGGTGAGGAACACGCCGAGCACGCTGGCGGCGCCGCACATGTCGAACTTCATTTCTTCCATGCCCGCGCCGGGCTTGAGCGAGACGCCGCCGCTGTCGAAGGTGATGCCCTTGCCGACCAGCACCTGCGGTTTCGCGGCCGCCGCCGCGCCGTTGTAGCGCAGCACGATGAGTTGCGGCGGATTCGAGCTGCCTTGCGCCACGCCCAGCAGCGAGCCCATGCCGAGTTGCTGCATGGCATCGCGGTCGAGCACTTCGCAGGTGACCTTGGTCGAATCCTTGGCGAAGCCGCGCGCCTGCTCGGCGAGGTAGGCCGGGTTGCAGATGTTCGGCGGCAGGTTGCCCAGTTCGCGCGCATAGCGCACGCCGGCGGCGATGCCTTCGGCTTCGCGCAGTGCGCCTTCGTCGGCCGGGTCGCCGGCGAGGATCAATTGTTCGAGGCCGCCGTTGTTGCTGGCCTTGCGCGTGGTGACGTAGTTGTAGCCGACGTGATCGGCGGCGAGTGCGGCCTGGCGCAGTTTCCACGCGCTGTTGCGGCCGATCACTTCGATGTCCGGCAGATACGAGCAGGCGCGCTTGACCGGCGTGCCCTTGAGCGCGCGCATCGCGTCGAGCGCGAGTTTCGAATAGCGCGCGGTGTCCATGCGGGCCAGTTCACCCACGCCCATCAGCAGCACGCGCGGCGCGCGCACGCCCGGCAGGCCGTGCACCAGCAGGCTGCGACCGGGCTTGCCACTGGCATCGCCGGCGGCGAGCAGTGCGGCGATGCGTCCGCCGCTGCGTTCGTCGAGCGCCGCGGCCGCCGGCGTGAGGCCGGCGTCGTCGGAGACCGCCACGATCACCGCATCGACGTCGATTTCGGCCGGATGGGCGCGCAGCAGGGTGAAATTCAGACTCATGGCTTTCCTGAGAGAAGGGGGACGGGCGATACTGCGCTGCCGGCCGCGCGCTCCGCGGGGCCCGGTTGCGGCCCCCGTCGTGCGCGGCGGCGCAACTCAATGGCTCAATTCTAGTGCAATCCTAGTGCAAACCTCGTTTCGCTTCCTGCCGCGCATCGACCGCTACATCCTGCGCGAGCTGGCGGGCACGTTCGCCGCCTGCGTGGTGGTGTTGGTGATGGTGAGCCTGTCGGGCATCGCGGCCGACATCATGAACAAGATCGTGCGCGGCAAGGTGCCGGCGGCGTTGCTTTTATCGCAGCTCGGTCTGCGCGGGCTCGACATCCTGCCGCTGCTGTTGCCGCTGGCGTTGTTCCTCGGCGTGTTGCTGGCTTATGGCCGTCTGTATCGCGACAGCGAGATGGCGGTGCTGGCGTCGGTCGGGCTCGGCACGCGGCGGCTGGCGCGGCCGTTGTTGTGGATCGTGCTGCCGGTGGCCTTGCTGGTCGGGCTGACATCGCTATGGCTGGCGCCCGCTGCGATGCGCACCTCGAAGGACATGATCGATGCGGCGAACCGCTCGCTGCTGGTGGCCGGCCTGGAACCGGGGCGCTTCGTCGAAATTCCGGGGCGTCAAAGTGTGGTCTATCTGGCCGACATGGCGCCCGACGGCAGCAAGTTCCGCCGTCTGTTCGTGCATTCCGAACGCGACGGACGCATCGATGTGGTGACCGCCGTCAGCGGCGAGCTTTATCAGGAGAGCCAGGGCGAGGAACGCTATCTGAGCCTCACCGACGGGTTTCGCGTCGAAGGCGAATTGGGCAAGGACGAATTCCGTTTGATGCGCTTCAAGCGCAACGACATCCGCGTGCCCGACAGCGAGCCCAGCGAAGGCGGCCGCTCGGAGGAACGCAACAGCACGCTGGCGTTGCTGGCCAGCGACGGCAACGCCGATCGCGCCGAGTTGCATTGGCGCATGGGCTCGCCGCTGGCGGTGTTCGTGCTTGCGCTGCTGGCCTTGCCGCTGGCGCGCGCGCCGCCGCGCTCGGCGCGTTACGGCCGCATCCTCGTGGCCTTGCTCGGCTACATCGTCTATCTCAATGTGCTCGCGCTTGGACGGGCATGGATCGCCGACGGGCAGGTGCCGGCGTGGATGGGCTTGTGGTGGGTGCACGGGCCGGCGCTGGCGATCGCGCTGTGGATGCTGTGGCGCGACGAGCGCCTGCCGCGCGCGAAGGCCAGCGCATGATCCTGCGCAAGAGCGATCGCCTGGTCGGCGTCACCGTGCTCGGTGCCCTCGGGCTGGTGTGGCTGGTGCTGGTGGGCTTCGACATGCTCAGCGCGTTCGCGCGCGAGATCGATGAAATCGGCGAAGGCAACTACGGCACGGCGACGGCGGCGTTGTACACGTTGTACACCTTGCCGATGCGCGCCTACACGCTGTTTCCGACGGCGGCGGTGATCGGTTGCCTGCTCGGGTTGGGCGCGTTGTCCGCGACGTCCGAATTGACGGCGTTGCGCGCGGCGGGTCTGTCGAAAGTGCGGATCTGCCTCGGCGCGCTCGCTGCGGTGGCCTTGCTGACGCTGGCGATGGTGATCACGGCCGAAACGATCGGGCCGGCCAGCGAACTGCGCGCGCAGGCGCTGGCGGTATCGGCGAAATCGAAGGAACTGACCGTCGCGAAATGGTCGGGCCTGTGGGCGCGCGAAGGCGACACCTTCCTCAATGCGCAGCATGGCCGCGTGCAAGGCACGGGACTGCAATCGTTCGTGCAACTCGATGGCGTGCGGCTGTACGAATTCGGCAGCGACGGCCGCCTGAAATCGATCGCGCTGGCCAAGCGCGCCGAACATCGCGACGGCAAGTGGACGTTGTTCGACGTGCGCCGCTCGATTTTTCTCGAGCGCAGTGTGGAAAGCCAGACGGTGGCGCAGGAGCGCTGGGATTCGGGCCTGAATCCCGAAATCCTCAGCCTGGGCGTGACGCGGCCGCGCAATCTGGCGACGCGCGATCTGAGCGCCACGCTCGAATATCAGGAACGCAACGGCCTGGACACCGGCGAATTCGCCAGTGCGTACTGGGCGCGCTGGTTTTATCCGATCAATGTGCTCGCGCTGTGCCTGTGCGCGATGCCGTTGGCGTTCGGCACCTTGCGTTCCGGTGGCCTGGGCAAGCGGTTGTTCCTGGGCATCGTGTTCGGCGTCGGCTTCTTCACGCTACAGACGCTCGCCGTGCGCATGGCCGAGGTTTATCGCTTCGATCTGCGGCTTGGAAATGCCTTGCCGCCGCTGACGATCCTGCTTCTGAGCTGGCTGTGGTTCCGCCGGCCGGCGGTGCGCTAGCGGCGCGCTTGGCGGACGAGTTTCGTATGCGAGGCCAGGTCGTGCCAGGTGCGACGTTCGCGCTCGAACAGCGACCAGAAAAACCCCAGACCGAAAGCGGCGAGCGACAAGGTGGCGACGGCGTAGCGCAGCCACAGCGCGGCAAGCGAAGGAACGCCGCCATCGTCGGCCACGACTTTCAAACGCCACGGCCGCATGCCGAGCGTCTGCCCGCCGCGTCGCCACGACAGCACCGCGTAGAACCCCGCGATCGCCCAGCAACCGAACCACAGCAACCACTGGCCGAGGCTGAAAGGCGCGAACGGTTGATTGCCGCGCAACACCAGCACGAGGGCGCTCGCGGCCATCCACAGGGCCAGCACGGGCAGGGCGTCGTAGAGGCCGGCGAGCAGGCGCCAGGGCAGGGCGGCGGGAGTGGCGGGGAGCGGGGCGGTCGTCATGCGGCGCGCAGGATAGCAGCGGCTATGCTCGCCGCATGAGCAAGCCCGCTTCCAATCCGACCGAGCGCCGGCTGCGCGCGGCCGCGGTACCCGAGGCGCCGGCCACCGAACTGGCCTTGATCGCCGAATTCATCGAGCGCGCCTGGGCCGAATCCGGCCTGGCGCGCGCCTCGCAGGAAAGCTATCGGCGCGATCTCGACGGCTACGCACGCTGGCTGGCGCCGCGCGGGTCGCATCTGCTCGGCGCCGATCGCGCGCGGCTGCACGATTACCTCGCCGAACGCGCCGAACAGGGCTACAGCGCACGCAGCAATGCGCGCCTGCTGTCGAGCCTGCGGCAGTTCTATGCGCAGATGCTGCGGCTCGGCCGCACGAGCGAGGATCCGACCGCCTTGCTGGCGAGTCCGACGATCGGCCGGCCGCTGCCGAAGGCGCTCGGCGAAAGCCAGATCGAGGGCTTGTTGCGCGCGCCGGATGTGGAAACCAGCCTCGGCCAGCGCGATCGCGCCATGCTCGAGTTGATGTATGGCTCGGGCCTGCGCGTGAGCGAGCTGGTGATGCTCGAGACGATCCAGCTCAACCTGCGGCAGGGTGCGCTGCGCGTCGCCGGCAAGGGCGGCAAAGAGCGGCTGGTGCCGCTCGGCGAAGAGTCGCGCCACTGGCTCGAACGCTATCTGGCGGACGCCCGCCCGAAACTGGCGGCCAAACGCTCGGTGGCGCCGTTGTTCATCGATGCCCGCGGCGAAGCCCTCACCCGCCAGCAGTTCTGGGCGCTGGTGAAACGCTACGCCGCGCTGGCCGGCATCGACCCGCGCAAGGTCACTCCGCACGGCCTGCGCCACAGCTTCGCCACCCATCTGCTGAACCACGGCGCCGACCTGCGCGCGCTGCAGATGCTGCTCGGTCACAGCAGCCTGTCGACGACGCAGATTTATACGTTGGTAGCACGCGAAGGGCTGAAGCGGCTGCATGCGGCGCATCATCCCAGGGGCTAGCGGGCGGCGCTCGGCGCTTTCGTGCGCGGGGCGTTGCGGTATTCTCTGCGGCCGCCGGGCTTCTGGTCGGCGCGGCGCCCAAGCGCCGCCCATGAACTTTCGGCCGCAGCCGCTGTCCCACCCGCGTTCCCCTGCATTCCACAAGGACTTCCCATGATCCGTCTGTTGGCCGCCGTCGTGCTCGGCGCTCTATCGTTCACCGCCGCGGCCGCCGACGAAGGCGATGCCAAAGTCCGCGCCGCCATCCAGTCGCTGGTGCCGGGGGCGTCGATCGACAGCATCGCCGAGGCCGCGATGCCGGGCTTCTACGAAGTCATGCTGCAGGGCCAGATCGTCTACGTGAGCCACGACGGCCGCTATCTGATCCAGGGCTCGATCTTCGATATCGCCAATAAGACCGACGTCACCGAAGCCAGCCGCGCCACCCAGCGCCGTGCCGCGCTCAAGACACTCGGCGCCGACAAGCGCATCTCGTTCGCGCCGGCGCAGACCAAGCACACCGTCACCGTCTTCACCGACATCGACTGCGGCTACTGCCGCCGCATGCACCAGCAGATGGCCGACTACAACAAGCTCGGCATCGCGGTGGAATACCTGTTCTTCCCGCGTGCGGGCGTGGGTTCGGAATCGTTCGACAAGGCCGTGTCGGTGTGGTGCGCCGCCGATCGCAACAAGGCGCTGAGCGATGCCAAGGCCGGCGTGGCGCTCGACAAGAAGGAATGCGCCAACCCGATCGAAGAGGAATATGCGCTGGGCAACAAGATCGGCGTGAGCGGCACGCCGGCCGTGATCGCGGCCGACGGCACCCAGCTCGGCGGCTACCTGCCGCCCGACCAGCTGCTGCAGCGTCTCGACCAGCTGGCGGCCAAGGCACCGAAATAAGCCTGCGCCAACCGCTTCCCCGCGAGGCCCGCCGGCCACCCCGGCGGGCCTCGTGCGTTAAACGGCGCGGCGATTCCGCTAAAATGCCGCCCCCGACCCTCCCGGAACGCGCCCGGACATGATCGTGCTCGAGGGCCCGCCGGCCCTGTCGCCGTACCAACGCGATCGCCTCGAAAGTCGTTTGCGCCAGATCCACGATCCGCTGCGTGTGCGCGGGTCGCGGCAGCTGTTTTTCGTCGATCCGATGGCCGGCGCCGTGCCGGAGGCGGCCACCCTGGCGCGCATTCTCGAAGGCTCGCCGCGCGCGGCGGCGGCGCCGGATGCGGTTTTCGTCGTGCCGCGCCTGGGCACGATCTCGCCGTGGGCCAGCAAGGCGACCGAAATCCTGCAGGGCGCGGGCTTGCCGGTGCACCGCGCCGAGCGCGGCCGCGAACTGACGCTGCACGGCCTGCCGGCGGCCGATCATCCGTCGTGGCCGGCGCTGGCGCGCGTGCTGCACGATCCGATGACTCAGTCGCTGCTGCGCGACATCGATGCGGCGCAGAAATTGTTCGAATCGCCGCCGGCCGGCGCCATCGAGCGCATCGGCATCGACCGCTTGCTCGAAGCCAATGCGCGACTCGGCCTGGCCTTGTCGGAAGACGAAATCGACTACCTGGAGCAGCGCTACGGCGAGCTCGGTCGCGGTCCGTCCGATGCCGAACTGATGATGTTCGCGCAGGCCAATTCCGAGCATTGCCGGCACAAGATTTTCAACGCCGACTGGCGCATCGACGGCGAAACCCAGCCGACGACGCTGTTCCGCATGATCAAGAACACTCACGCGCAGGCGCCGCAGCTCACGCTCACCGCCTACAAGGACAATGCGGCGGTGATCGAAGGCTTCGCCGCGCGCCGCTTCCGGCCTGACGCGGCCAGCAACGAATACCGCGCCGAGCCGTCGCAGCCGGGCGCGTTCGCGATCAAGGTCGAAACGCATAATCATCCGACCGCGATCTCGCCGTTCGCCGGCGCGAGCACCGGTTCGGGCGGCGAAATCCGCGATGAAGGCGCCACCGGCCGCGGTGGCAAGCCGAAAGCCGGACTCACCGGATTTTCGGTATCGCATCTGCGCATCCCGCAATTGCCGCAGCCATGGGAAGCGCCGCGTGCGCTCAATCCGCGCATGGCCAGCGCGCTCGAAATCATGCTCGACGGCCCGATCGGCGCGGCCGCGTTCAACAACGAATTCGGCCGGCCGGCGCTCACCGGCTATTTCCGCAGTTTCGAACAAGCCACGGCCGATGCCGGCCTCGTTCGCGCCTACGACAAACCGATCATGCTCGCCGGTGGTTTGGGCGCGATCGATCGCGGGCAAGTGAAGAAGCTCGATCTGCGTCCCGACGACGCGGTGGTGGTGCTCGGCGGGCCGGCGATGTTGATCGGCCTGGGCGGCGGCGCGGCTTCGTCGCTCGCTGCAGGCCAGAGTTCGGAAGCGCTCGATTTCGCCTCGGTGCAGCGCGACAACCCGGAAATGGAACGCCGCTGCCAGGAAGTGCTCGATCGCTGCGTGGCGCTCGGCGAACGCAATCCGATCCTCACCGCGCACGATGTCGGTGCGGGCGGTTTGTCGAATGCGATTCCGGAACTGCTGCACGATTCGTCGGTCGGCGGCCGCATCGACCTGGCGAAGATTCCGAGCGACGATCCGTCGCTGTCGCCGATGCAGCTGTGGTGCAACGAATCGCAGGAACGCTACGTGCTCGGCGTCGCCGCCGAGCGTCTGCAGGAATTCGAGGCGATCTGCGCGCGCGAACGTTGTCCGTATGCCGTCGTCGGCACCGCAACCGCTGAGCAGCGCTTGATCGTCGGCAATCTCGCGAAAACCGACGTACCGCATGCCATCGATATCCCGATGGATCTGCTGTTCGGCAAGGCGCCGAAAATGCTGCGCGACACGCAGCGTCCCGACACGCCGCGCTGGCCGCGACTCGACACCGAAGCGCTCGAAGCCGCCGACGCGCCAGGCCGCAAGCTGCACGAAGCCGGCCTGCGCGTGCTCGCGCATCCGACGGTGGCGGCGAAGAATTTCCTCGTCACGATCGGCGATCGCACCGTTGGCGGCCTGGTGGCACGCGATCAGATGGTCGGACCGTGGCAACTGCCGCTCGCCGATTGCGCAATCACGCTGGCCGATTTCGAAGGCTTCGCGGGCGAGGCGATGGCGATCGGCGAACGCACGCCGCTGGCCTTGATCGATGCCGCGGCGTCGGCGCGCATGGCGGTGGGCGAGGCGATCACGAATCTCGCCGCCGCGCCGGTGTCGGGCCTGGAGGAAGTGAAACTTTCCGCCAACTGGATGGCCGCGGCCGGCCACGACGGCGAAGACGCCTTGCTGTTCGACGCGGTGCGCGCGGTCGGCATGGAGCTTTGCCCGGCGCTCGATATCGGCATTCCGGTCGGCAAGGATTCGTTGTCGATGCAGGCGCAGTGGCAAGCCGACGATGGCGCGCAGAAATCGGTGTCGCCGGTGTCGCTGATCGTGTCGGCGTTCGCGCGCGTCGAAGACGTGCGCGGGCAATTGACGCCGGTGCTCGATCGCGACACCGAATCGGAGCTGTGGCTGATCGGCCTGGGTGCCGGCCGCCGCCGCATGGGCGGTTCGATCCTGGCGCAGTGCTACAACCAGTTCGGCGGTGCCTCGCCCGATCTCGACGATCCGCAGATGCTGCGCGCGTTCTTCGACCTGGTGCAGGAAGCGCGCGCCGACGAGTTGCTGCTCGCGTATCACGATCGCAGCGACGGCGGCGCCTTCGCGGCGCTGTGCGAGATGGCGTTCGCATCGCATCTGGGCCTGGACCTGAATCTCGACGAGTGGGGCGACGACGCCTTCCGCACCTTGTTCAACGAGGAGCTCGGCGCCATCGTGCAGGTGGCCGTCGACGATCGCGCTGCGTTCGCCGATCTGGTCGATCGCCACGGCCTCACCCATTGCGCGCAGCGCATCGGCAAGCCGGTGCCGGCACCGCGCATCCGCGTCACCGAATCGCGCCGCACGCTGGCCGAGTGGTCGTGGAGCGAGTTGTTCGATGCCTGGTGGAGCGTGACGCATGCGATGCAAGCGCTGCGCGACGAGCCGGCCTGCGTCGAAGAAGAACGTCTGGCGCGCCGCGATTTCGACGCGCCGCCGCTGTCGACGAAGCTGAGCTTCGATCCCGCCGATGACGTCGCGGCACCGTTCATCGCCACCGGCGCGCGGCCGCGCGTGGCGATCCTGCGCGAGCAGGGCGTCAACGGGCAGATCGAAATGGCGGCGGCGTTCGATCGCGCCGGTTTCACCGCGGTCGACGTGCATATGTCGGATCTGATCGCGGGCCGGCAGTCGCTGGCGCAGTTCGTCGGCCTGGCCGCGTGCGGCGGTTTCAGTTATGGCGACGTGCTCGGCGCCGGTCGCGGCTGGGCCACGTCGATCCTCGAACGCAACGTGCTGCGCGATCAGTTCGCCGAATTCTTCGCGCGCGACGACAGTTTCAGCCTCGGCGTGTGCAACGGCTGCCAGATGTTGAGCCAGCTCAAGGCGTTGATCCCTGGCGCGGAGAACTGGCCGCGTTTCCTGCGCAATCGCAGCGAGCAATTCGAGGCGCGCGTGGGCCTGCTCGAAGTGCTCGAGTCGCCGTCGTTGTTCCTGCGGGGCATGGTGGGATCGCGGCTGCCGGTGGCGGTCGCCCACGGCGAAGGCCGCGCGCAGTTCGATTCGAGCGCACAGCAGGCGGCGGCGAAAATCGCGTTGCGTTACGTCGACGGCGAGGGACGTGTGGCGAGCCGTTATCCGGCCAATCCGAACGGTTCGCCCGACGCCATCACCGGCCTGACGAGCAGCGACGGCCGCGCCACCTTGCTGATGCCGCATCCCGAGCGCGTGTTCCGCAGCGTGCAGATGAGCTGGCATCCGTCCGACTGGCCGGAAGCCTCGCCGTGGCTGCGGATGTTCCGCAACGCGCGCCAGTGGGTGGGCGGATGAGCATGTCGCCGGTGCGCCAGTTCATGCTCGCCGCGGCATTGTGGCTGCCGGCGATGTTCTTTCTGTGGTTCGTGTTGCAGAGTCCGGTGGTGTACCTGCCGATCCGGCTCAGCGGCGCCTGGCTTTCCTACTGGATGCCGGACCTGTTCACTTCCATGCAGCAGAACTTCAACTACGCCGTGTTCTCCTACATCGCCGATGTCAGCGGCGTGGCGGGGTTGCCGACGGGTAAGCTGGCGGTGGAAGAACAACGCACCAATGTGCTGATCTACTGTTATGGTCTGCCCCTGTTCTACGGGCTGGTGATGGCCACGCCGCTCAATTGGCGCCGCACCTTTCTGCAGTTGGGGGTGGGTTTCGTGGCGCTGGCGCTGGTGCAGACTTTCGGGCTCACCGGCGACGTGCTCAAGACGATGGCGCTGGGCGTCGGTCCGGGCGTCGAATCGGCCCTCACTTCGATGCAATTCGCCGCCGTCGCGCCGGCCGCCGGCGCGGCCGCCACCGCACACATGCACGCCGCGCTGGCGCTGCACGGGCTGACCCCGGATGGGATCATCCTGTTCTATCAGTTCGGCTATCTGGTGTTGCCGGCGGTGACGCCGGTGGCCTTGTGGATCGTGATGAATTCGCGCTTCCTCGAAGTGCTGGTCGGCTGGCGGGAACCCGAAGCGGTGCCCGCCGGTCCCAGCCCGGGCGCGGACAACCAAGGAAGCAACGCTTGAATGCACAGATCGCCGTAGAGATCCCGAGCCCCGAGGCGCTCGAGGATCGCATCAGCCAGCAGCTGCTGGCGCGCGGCCGCCTGAAGGAGGCCGATTTCGGCCGCGCCAAGCGTCTGCAGGAGGAATCCGGCGGCAGCCTGATCGCGCTGATGACGCGCATCGGTCTGGTGTCCGAGCGCGACGTGGCCGAGGCCACGTCCGAAGTGCTGAACCTGCCGCTGGTTTCGTCGAAGGATTTCCCCGAAGCGCCGCCGCCGAACGTGGCGCTGTCGAGCCGCTTCATGAAGCAGCACCACGTGTGCCCGATCGCCGAAACCGAAAACTCGGTGGAAATGCTGGTCGCCGAGCCGTGGGACCCGTATGCGGTCGATGCCGTGCAGATGGCGATTGCGCGCGCGGTGACGGTGAAGGTGGCGGTGCGTTCGGAGATCGACGATCTGATCGAACGCTTCTACGGCGCCGGTCGTTCGGCGATGGGCAGCATCGTCGAGAATCTTTCCGAAGGCGATTCGCGCAGCGAAGACGATGTCGAACATCTGCGCGATCTGGCTTCCGAAGCGCCGGTCATCCGGCTGGTGAATCTGGTGATCCAGCGCGCGGTCGAAGCGCGCGCGTCGGATATCCATATCGAACCGTTCGAGAACCGTTTGAAGGTGCGCTATCGCATCGACGGCGTGCTGCAGGAAGTCGAATCGCCGCCGGCCAGTTCCACCGCGGCGGTGATCAGCCGCGTCAAGATCATGGCCAAGCTCAACATCGCCGAGCGCCGCCTGCCGCAGGACGGCCGCATCATGCTGCGTGTGCAGGGCAAGGAGCTCGACCTGCGCGTGAGCACGGTGCCGACCGCGCACGGCGAATCGGTGGTGATGCGTATCCTCGATCGCGAAAACATCGTTTTCGATTTCAAATCGCTGGGTTTCACCGATTCCTTCCTCGCCCAGTTCCTGCACGTGCTCGACCAGCCGCACGGCATCCTGCTCGTCACCGGCCCCACCGGTTCGGGCAAGACCACCACGCTGTACACCGCGCTGTCGCAGCTCAACACGCCGGACGTGAAGATCATCACGGTCGAAGATCCGGTCGAGTACCAGCTCGAAGGCGTCAACCAGATCCAGGCAAAACCGGCGATCGGGCTCGATTTCTCGCACGCGTTGCGCTCGATCGTGCGGCAGGATCCGGACATCATCATGATCGGCGAAATGCGCGACCTGGAAACCGCGAAAATCGCGATCCAGTCCGCGCTCACCGGCCACTTGGTGCTGTCGACGCTGCATACGAACAATGCGGCCGGCGGCGTGACGCGACTGCTCGACATGGGCGTCGAAGACTATCTGCTCACCTCGACGGTCAACGGCATCCTGGCGCAGCGCCTGGTGCGCCGCCTGGAGCCGACGCACCGCGAGAAATACGAAGCGCTGCCGGAAGTGATCGAAGAATTCGGCCTGCGGCGTTTCCAGCTGGAAGGCCCGATCTATCTCTATCGTCCGAAGCCTTCCGCGCTGACGTCGACCGGTTATCTCGGCCGCACCACGATCATGGAATTCCTCGTCGTCACCGACTCGCTGCGCCGCCTGATCATGCAGCGCGCGGGCATGGGCGACATCGAGGAACAGGCGCGCAAGGAAGGCATGCGCACGATGTACGAGGATGGCCTGGTGAAGGCGCTCGAAGGCGTCACGACGATCGAGGAAGTGCTGCGTGTTACTCAGGAGACGTGAGGTGAGCGCGGCGCTGATGGCGACGGGAATCGGGAGTCGGGAATCGGGAATCGCAGCGCGCGAGTTGTGTGCCGTCCCGCAAGCCACGACGCACGGCTCTTCGCTCTTTTCCCGATTCCCGATTCCCGATTCCCGCCGGGCCAGCCACTAAATGGCACTTTTCCGCTACAAGGCACTAAGCCCGGCCGGCGAAACGCTCGACGGCCAGATGGAAGCCGCATCGGCCGCGGAAGTCATTTCGAAGCTGCAGGACGCCGGCAATATTCCGGTCGAAGCCAAGCCGGCCGACGAAGCCGGTGGCGGCGGCCTCACCGGCTTGTTCAAGCGTTCGGAAATGAGCGGCGCGCAGGTGCTGCAATTCACGCAGCAACTGGCGACGCTGCTCGGCGCCGGACAGCCGCTCGATCGCGGCTTGCAGATCCTGCTCGATCTGCCCGAATCGCAACAGGCGCGGCGCGTGATCGAACGCGTGCGCGAAACCGTGCGCGGCGGCGCGCCGCTTTCGCAGGCGCTCGAACAGCAACACGGGGTGTTCACGCGGCTGTACATCAACATGGTGCGCGCCGGCGAAGTCGGCGGCTCGCTGCACGACACCCTGAAGCGGCTCGCCGATTATCTCGAACGCAGCAAGGCGCTGCGCGAAAGCGTGATCAATGCGCTGATCTATCCGTCGATCCTGGTGTTGATGGTGTTCGGCGCGCTGCTGTTGCTGCTGGGCTACGTGGTGCCGCAGTTCCTGCCGCTGTTCGAGGACATGGAAGTCGATCTGCCGGTGCTGACCCAGATCGTGCTGTCGCTGGGCAACGTCGTGAGCGGTTACTGGTGGCTGTTGATCGCGCTGCTGGTCGGCGGTGTCGTGTTGATCTGGCGGCAGCTGCGCGAGCCGGAAAAACGCCTGAAATTCGATGCCTGGGTGCTGCGCCGCGGCCTCGTCGGCGGCCTCGTCGCGCGCCTGGAAACCGCGCGCCTGGCGCGCACCCTGGGAACTTTGGTGCACAACGGTGTTCCATTGCTCACCGCGTTGTCGATCGCGCGCAATGTGATGGCCAACACCGCGCTCGCCGATGCCGTCGACGAAGCGGCGAAGGATGTGAAAACCGGTGGCGGCCTGGCGCCGTCGCTGGCGAAGAGCAAACTGTTTCCGCGCCTGGCCCTGCAGATGGTGGCGGTCGGCGAGGAATCCGGTGAGCTCGACGGCATGCTCACGAAGGTGGCCGACACCTTCGATGTGGAAGTCAAGAACACGGTCGAACGCCTGCTCGCGGCACTGGTGCCGGCGGTGACCATTTTCATGGCGGTCGTGGTGGCGCTCATCATGATGGCCATTTTGATTCCGATCTTCAGTCTGACCAATGCAGTGGGGTGATCCGATGCAAACGAACATGCAACGCCGCGAATTGAAACTCGCGCGCCAGGGCGGTTTCAGCCTGATCGAAATCCTGATCGTGGTGGCGCTGATCGCGCTGATCGCGGGCATGGTGGCCAACCAGGTGTTCGGCGGCCGCGCGCGCGCCAACGTCAAGCTGGCACAGAGCGGCCTGGCGGATCTCGCCGGCAAGATCGAGAACTACGAGATGGATACCGGCGTGCTGCCGGAACGTCTCGAAGATCTGGTCAAGGAGCCGGGCAATGCCAAGGGCTGGCTCGGCCCGTACGCGAAGGAAAGCGCGCTGAAGGATCCGTGGAATACGCCGTACGAATACCGGGTGCCCGGCGAAGGCGCACCGTTCACGCTGATCAGCTACGGCGACGACAAGAAGCCCGGCGGCACCGGCGTCGACAAGGATCTTTCGAGCGCCGACTGACGCGACCCTCGAACGGAGCCCGCGCCATGCGGCTAACCCCAGGCTGCAGCGCGGGCGCTCCGGAGCTTTCAGCGGCGCGCGTACGCACGTTCGCGCTGCGCCGCACGCGCGGCTTCACCCTGATCGAAATGCTCGCCGTGGTGGCGCTGATCGCGCTCACGATGACGGTAGTGGCGGTATCGGTCGGCGGCGGATTGTCGGGGGCGCGGGTCAAGGGCGCCAGCCGCGATCTCGTCGCATCGCTGCGCTATACGCGCGGCCAGGCGATCGTCAAACGCGAAGAACAAACGCTCACGGTCGACGTCGAGCAGCGCCGCTTCCGCGCGCCCAACAAGAAGTGGATCGAGCTTCCGAAGGACATGTCGATGAAGCTCTTCACCGCGCGCTCGGAACTCGAAGAAGAAGGCGTCGGCCGCATCCGTTTCTTTCCGGACGGTTCGTCGACCGGCGGTCATATCGATCTGGTCCACAAGGACGCCGTCTGGCGTGTCGAAGTGCTGTGGCTGACCGGTGAAGTGAGCGTGCGCGAAGGCGGCGACGCACCGTGAGCGACATCGTCGTGAAAGATATTGTCGTGAGCGAAATGGTCGTGAACTACGGCGCCGATCGTGCGGTCAGACCCGCCGTGCCGAACACAGCCTTTCATTCGACGACGGTCTTTCATTCGAAGACCATGCAACGCGCGCGCCGCAACTATCGCGGTGCGAAGTCGGCGCGTGGTTTCACCTTGATCGAGATCGTCATCGCCTTCGCAATTCTGGCGATCGGCCTGGGCATCTCGATGCAGATCGCCAGCGGCGCGATGCGCAATACGCGGCAGGCCGCGGTGCGCACCGATGCGGCGCTGTACGCGCAGTCGCTGCTCGATACCGTCGGCGTCGGCGAGCGCCTGGAAGAAGGCGAAACCAGCGGCGACTTCAACGAAGATTTCCGCTGGACCCTGCGCGCCGAAGCCTACGAAATCGAGACCGACACGCCGATCGAAGCGGCGCTGGCGCCGGTGCAGTTGTATCGCCTCGAACTGGTGGTGACCTGGGACGTCGGCCGCAGAGAGCAGGAAGCGCGCTTCGTCACGCTGCGCGCGCTGACGCCGGAGATGGGCAACTGATGCTGCGCATCGCACGCCATCGGCAAACCAATCGCTCGGCGCAGGCGCGCGGCTTCACGCTGCTCGAAATCCTGATCGCGGTGACGCTGCTGGCGCTGCTGGTGGCGATGGCCTACGGCACCTTGCGCACCGCGATCCGCGCCATGCGCAGCGGCGAGGCCTTGATCGAACGCACCGATCGCATGCGCGTGGCGCAGGAATTCATGCGCCGGCAGTTGTCGCATGCGATGCCGCTGCCGTTCGAGCGGATGGAAGACACCGGCGAGAACCGCATCTTCATCGCCGATCGCGACACGCTGCGTTTCGTCGCTCCGATGCCGGGCCACCTGGCGCGCGGTGGTCCGCATGTGCAATGGCTGACCTTCACCAACGGCAACGACGGCATGCGGCTGGAGTTCGATCACGCCCAGCTCAACGGCTACGACCCGGACAATCCGAAAGCCAGCAACAAGCGCGAGCCGGTGGTGCTGCTCGATGGCATCGAGAGCGCGCATTTCGAATTCCGCGAACTCGACGAGCAGGGCGAATTGGGCGAGTGGGAATCGGACTGGGAAGATCCGCAGCGCCTGCCGCTGATGGTGCGCCTGGTGGTGGAGTACGACCGCGACTCGCAGAAACGCTGGCCGGATCTGGAAATCCCGCTGCTGGCCGCCACCGCCACGCCGGGCATGTTCGGCAATCGCCTGCCGGGTCAAAGCGTCGATTTCGGTCCCGGCCCCGAGCCGGTGCCGCCGGACGGAGGCCAGCCATGAGGCGGCAGCGCGGCGTGGCCTTCGTGCTGGTGATCTGGCTGCTGGCGCTGTTGACGATCCTGCTCGGCAGTTTCGCGTTGATCGCGCGCACCGAGGCCTTGCAGGCCAAGCATCTGTTCGACACGACGGCGGCGCGCTATGCCGCCGAAGCCGGCGTCAATCGCGCCGTCTACCACCTGTCGATCGCCGATCCGCTGCTGCGCTGGGTGCCGGACGGGCGGGCCTACGAGATCGAATTCGAGGAAGCCAAGCTGAAGATCGAGATCACCGACGAATCGGGCCTGATCGATCTGAATGCCTCCGACACGCTCACCCTGAGCAGTCTGCTGGTGGCGCATGGGGTGGAACAGGACCAGGCCGACCGGCTGGCCGATGCGATTCTCGATTGGCGCGATACCGACGATCTGGTGTCGCCGAACGGCGCCGAGGACCCCGACTACGAGGCCGAAGGCTATACCTATGGCGCCAAGGACGCGCCGTTCGATACCGTCTCGGAGGTGCAGCAGGTGATGGGCATGACCTACGAGCTTTACGGGCGCATCGCGCCGGCGCTGACGATCTACTCCGGCCAGTCGCAGCCGAATCCGGCGTTCGCGCCGTACGAGGTGCTGCGCGCGCGCATAGGCATGACCGACGAACTGGCCCGCCAGATCATCGAAATGCGCCACGCCTACGACCCGGCTTCGGGCGCGCCGCCGCCGATCCTGCCCGACGGTACCCCGCTCATGGCATCGGGTGGCACCGGAACGTATAGTATTGCCGCCCGCGCCGCCCTGCCCAATGGGGCGTGGACCGAGCTCGACGCGACGGTCCGGCTGGGCGGAGCCGGGGTATCCGGGCTCGCCTATACCGTACTGCGCTGGCAGGACGGAAACTCCCTCTAATCACATGCCCGCCGCCAATCTCCTCTCACAACCGCTGAGTCGCCTGAGGGCGCGCTACGCACAAAGTCCGCTGCCGCGCTTCCTGCGCTGGTGGGGCGGCGAGTTGCGCGCCTGTCTGCCCGAGCGCTGGCGCCGATTGCTGGCGGTGGAGCATGCGCAGCTGATGCTCGATTCGTCCGACGGCGAATTGCGCGTGGCGCGCACCGTGCCGGAAGAAGGCTCGCGCGAAATCGTGCGCCTGCCGCTGGCCGAGCGCGATGCGCTGGCCGGTGCGCTCGAACAGGCGCTGGACGACGACACCCGCAATCTGCGCCGCATCCTGCTGTTGCCGGCGGCGATGGTGCTGCGCCGCCCGATCCAGTTGCCGGTGGCGGCGCTCGACAACCTGCGCACGGTGCTCGGCTTCGAGCTCGATCGCCAGACGCCGTTCAAGCCCGAGCAGGTGGTGTACGACAGCCGCGTGCTGCGCCACGAGCCGGGCGCCAAGCAGGTCACCGTCGAACTGGCGCTGATCCCGCGCGAACGACTGCAGCATGCGCTGGCCGAACTGGGCGGCGTGGCCGCCACGCTCGGCGGCGTCGATGTGCGCGGGCCGGATGGCCATGGCCTGGGCTACAACTTCCTGCCACCCGAACAACGCCGCAGCCAGCAGAACACGCGGCTGTGGATCCATGCCGGCTTGATCGCGGCGACGGTGTTGTTCCTGCTGATGGCGATGAGCCAGTTGCTCGACAATCGCGCCGCGGCGGTCGAGGCGCTGAGCGCCGAGTCGGAAGAACAGCACGATCAGGCGCGCGCCGCCGCCCGCCTGCGCGACAACCTCGAAGAGGCCGCGCTCGCCGCGAACTTCCTGGCGATCGAAAAGGCCCGCCAGCCTTCGATGGTGCTGCTGCTCGATGAACTCACCCGCCTGCTGCCCGACGACACCTATCTGGAACGCCTGAATTTCAGCCGCGGCGAACTGTCGCTCAATGGCCAGAGCGGGCAGGCCGCGAAACTGGTGGAGATCCTGCAGGGCAGCCAGTTGCTGCGCGATGTGGCGCTGAGCGGTCCGATCCAGCCCGACGCGCGCACCCAGAAAGATCGTTTCAACATCACCGCCGGCTACGGCCCGGCGCCAGACGTGGAGGAATAAGGTGGCCAGGCATCTTATTCCCGACGCCAAACGCGGCCGCCTGCTCGCGGTGTTGCTGTTGCTGATCACGCTGCTGCTGGCATATCTGTTGTTCGTGCACTGGTGGTTCGTCGCGCCGCTGCTCGAATCGCGCAGCGAATTGATCGAACTGCGCGACGAAGAGGCGCGCTATCGCGCCACGGCGCAGCAGCGCGAGGCGATCGATGCCCGCCTGGCCGAGGTGCGCGCCTTCGAAGCCGGCAATCCGGGCTTCCTCACCGAGGCCAATTTCGATCTCGCCGCGTCGGCCCTGATCCAGCGCCTGCAGGAACAAGTGAACCTGCTCGGTGCCGGCGAGCGCTGCCTGGTGGTGAGCCGCACGCCGTTCCGCAACCGCGATGAAGAACCGTTCGAACGCGTCACCGTGAAAGTGCGCATGCGCTGCGAAATGGAGCATTTCATCGCCGTGATGCACGGGCTCGAAAGCGGCAGCCCGCAGCTGTTCGTCGGCGAACTGGGCATCACCGGGCGGCGCGGCATCGCCGCGCGCGGCCAGCCGGCGCCAGCCGGTTATCTCGACATCGCGTTCGATCTGTACGGCTACCTGCGCACCAAGGAGGCCAAATAATGGCCGCCTTGCAGCAACGCCTGCCGACTTTGTTGCTCGCTGCGGTCGCCGGCTGGAGCCTGCTGGTGCTGGTTTGCGTGTACGTCGGCCTGGGCTCGCGTTACAGCCTGCATCCGGACGATGCCTCGCTGGTGCCCGAACTGCCGAAGGTGGATCTGTCGCGTGCGCAGAATCCGTTGAAGGGCCTGGCCGACTACGCCGTGGTCGGCGAGCGCCCGCTGTTCAACGCCGATCGCCGTCCGCTGCCGCCGCCCGAAACGCCCGATGCCGGCGGCGAAGCGCCGCCGCCGCCGGCGCCGCTCGATGTCGTGCTCACCAGCGTGGTGATGACCGGCGACGTCAAGATCGCCATCGTGCAGGACAAGAAATCCAACAAGTCGCAGTCGGTCCGCGAGGGCGGTTCGCTGCAGGGAGATCTCGCCGGCTGGAAATTGACCGAACTCGGTCCGCGCAAAGCGGTCTTTGAAGGCCCCACCGGTCGCAGCGAAGTCGAATTGCGGGTATTCGACGGCAGCGGCGGCGAGGCCCCCACTCCGATCGCATCGGCCGAAGCCGTGCCGTCGGAACCCGCAGCCGCGGCCGCCGCGCCGGCCGCGGCCGGGGAAAACCCGAACCCGCAGACCCCCGAAGCGCGCGCGGAATTGATCCGCAAGCGCATCGAGGAGCGACGTCGCCAGATGCGCGAAGAAGCAGAACGCGCCAACAAGCAGAACGATGGCTAGCCGTCGTCTTAGGAGCAAACGAGTGACCAATCGTCCGATTCTGATCCTGGCGCTCGCCGCGCTGGTCGCGCTCGGCGGATGCAGCGGCAGCAGTGGCGTGAAGGAAAGCCCCTTCGCCCCGCCGCAGCCGCGGGCCGAATACGAGCCGCCGTACCAGGCCTCTTATCCCGATACCGACGTGCCGCCGAAGGATCCAGCCGCCCTGGGCGACGAAGCGCCCGCGCCCGATCCGCTGCGCTCGGTGAAGCCGGGCACCGGCGAGTTCATCGACACCGAAGTTGCCCGCAAAGCGCCGCCCGGCGCCGGCGAAACCGGCGAGGTGACATTCAATTTCGAAGGCGAGTCGCTGCATGCGGTGGTCAAGGCCATCCTCGGCGATTTCCTGCAGCAGAACTACGTGATCGCGCCAGGCGTGCAGGGCACGGTGACGTTCTCGACCGCCAAGCCGCTGCGCGGCGACCAGGCGCTGTCGATCCTGGAAATGATGCTGCGCTGGAACAACGCCACGCTGGTCTGGCAGGACGGCCGCTACACGGTGTTGCCGGTGGCGCAGGCCCTGCCGGGCAACCTCACGCCGCGCACCGGGCCGGCCGCCAATGCGCGCGGCTACGAAGTGCGCGCGGTGCCGCTGCAGTACATCTCCGCGCTGGAGATGGAGAAGCTGATCAAGCCGTACGCCAAGCCCGAAGGCATCGTCAATATCGATGCCGCGCGCAACATGATCGTGCTCGCCGGCACCCGCGCCGAGCTCGAGAACTACATGCAGACGATCTCGGTGTTCGACGTCGACTGGCTGGCCGGCATGTCGGTCGGCGTGTTCCCGCTGCAGCAGGCCGAAGCCGCCAAGACGGTGACGGAACTCGAGAAGATCTTCGGCGACGGCAGCAATACACCGCTGGCCGGCATGTTCCGTTTCATGCCGCTCGAAGGCATCAATGCCGTGCTGGTGATCACGCCGCAGCCGAAGTATCTGGCGCAGGTCGAAGAGTGGCTCACGCGCCTGGATATCGGCGGCGGCGAAGCCGGGCAGCGTCTGTACGTTTACGACGTCAAGAACGTCAAGGCCTCGGATCTGGCGGCAACGCTCGGCGATATTTTCGGTGGCGGCAGCGGCAGCGGCGGCGCGCGCGCGGACAACCCGTCCGGCGACAACCTGATGCCGGGCCTGGAGCCGGTCGAGATCCGCACGCTGGGTACCAGCGGCAATGCATCGCCGTCATCCGGCACGGAACAGAAGCAGACCGACGCCGGCGGCAATGCACGCAATGCCGATGGTTCGCGCGGTGACGGCGGCGCCAGCGGCGACGGCGGTCCGGTGGTCGACAGTTCCGGCGGCATCGCGCTGGGCGCCAGCGACGAGGTGCGTGTCTCCGCGGTCGAAGAGAGCAATGCGCTGCTGGTGAAAGCCACGGCCGGACAGTGGGAGTCGATCCGTCGCGTCATCGAACGCCTCGACACGATTCCGCTGCAGGTCCACATCGAAGCGCAGATCGTGCGCGTCACCTTGAACGACGCGCTCGACTACGGCGTGCAGTGGTACTTCGAGAACGGCATCGCCGACGCTCCGATCCGTGCCGCCTCGCGTGCGCGCAACGGCTGGGGCGATCATCTGGGTTCGCTGCCGGGCACCGGCATCAACTGGAGCTTCATCGGGCCGGATGCCTACACCGTGATCACGGCGCTGGATTCGATTTCCGACGCCACCGTGCTGTCGGCACCGTCGCTGGTGGTGCTCAACAACAAGTCGGCCAACATCAACGTCGGTACGCAGATTCCCGTCGTTAGCAGTTTTTTCAACGACAACAACAACAATAACAACAACACCAACCAGCAAAGCTACGTGCAGTTCCGCCAGACCGGCATCACGCTCACGGTGACGCCGCGCGTCAATCCGGGCGGCCTGGTGTTCATGGAAGTCAGCCAGGAAGAAAGCGCGCCGGTGGCCGGCAGCGATCCGGTCGGCGGCAATCAGCCGGTCGACAACCGCTCGATCGAAACCGAAGTCGCGGTGCAAAGCGGCGAGACCCTGGTGCTGGGCGGGCTGATCAAGACCACCGAAGGACACTCCAAATCCGGCGTGCCGGGCCTGAGCCGCATTCCGATCCTGGGCGCGCTGTTTGGCAAGCAGAAGAAAGAGAACGCGCGCGAAGAGCTGCTGGTGCTGATCACCCCGCGCGTGATCCGCGATGTGAACGAATCGCGCCGCCTGACCGAGGAATACAGCAACCGCTTCCGTGGCATGGAGCCGCTGCGGGTGCGGGTCGAGAAATGAGCACCTCAATATCAAGGAATCGCACGATGAACTCGTACAAGTGGTGGACGACCGCGATGTTCGCGCTGCTGCTGGCCGGCTGCGCGGCCGCGCCCGGCGGCACCAGGCCGGATGCCCCCGCGGCCGACGTGCCGGCGGCGGCCGCGCCCGCCGGCGTCGAAGCTCGCGCCAAGCTGCGCTGGGATCTGCTCATCGCCGGCAAGGCCGACCAGGCCTACGACTATCTTTCGCCCGGCTATCGCACGCTCAAGACCCGGGAGGTGTACGCTGCCGACATGTCCGGCCGCCCGGTGCGCTGGACGCGGGCCGAAGTCAAAGGCAGCGAATGCCCGCCCGAGGCGGGTTATTGCGACGTCACCGTCGAGGTGCATTTCGAAATGCAGTCCACCTTGCCGGGTGTCGGAAAGCTCGAGTCGTTCAGTCCGATCGTCGAGCGCTGGATAGAATCGGACGGAAGCTGGTATTTTGTCCCCAAGGAAGTCGCCCGCAATGGTCGGGGCTTGCGGTGACTTTTGCTGTGTCGTAAGCTAGGAATGCTGTTGTCTAACCTTGCCCATTAAAGTCGGGTCAAAACCGGCGCGGGGAGTGGGGTTGGTCTTAGCGAAAAAAGCCCTGTGGTTGATTAGGAGTGTTGTGATGAAGAAGAACTCTTTGACGACGGCTGTCGTCGCCGGTATCGCCGGCGTCGCTGGTCTCGCGAATGTTTCGAATGCTGTCAACCTGAACCCGGATGGCCTGGGTCAGGTGCTGATCTACCCGTACTACACGGTCAACGCCGGCAACAGCACCCTGCTGTCCGTCGTGAACACGACCAACGAAGTCAAGGCCGTCAAGGTTCGCTTCCTCGAAGCCCTGAACAGCCGCGAAGTCCTCGACTTCAACCTGTACCTGTCGCCGTTCGACGTCTGGACCGCGGCTGTCGTTCCGGATGGCGATGCTGGCCCGGCCCGCGTCATCACCGCCGACACGTCGTGCACCGCCCCGGCCATTCCGGCCGCCGGCGAGCCGTTCCGTAACAATTTCTACATCGGCAGCCAGGACGACGACGGTCCGAACGATCTCGCTCGTACCCGTTCGGGTCACATCGAAATGATCGAAATGGGCGTGGTGGTCGACGATGGCGACATCGACGGCAGCCCGTACCCGACCCCGGAAGATCCGCTGAACCTGTCGGGCGTCGACAACAACGTGACGGATTCGGAGCGTACGTTCGCTTCCGACGCCACCCACGTCGATGGCGTGCCGGACGACTGCAACTCGCTGCGCGCTGCATGGGCCGGCGGCATCTGGGACACCGCTCCGCAGACCGACATCGACGAACCGACCGGCGGCCTGTTCGGCGCAGGCTCGATCGTGGACGTGGCCAACGGCACCAACCTGTCGTACAACGCTGACGCGATCGACGGCTTCCGCAGCATCGCCAACGACGCCGAACTGCACTCGGATCCGGGCAGCACCTTCCCGTCCTTGTCGCAGGCTCGTACGAGCACGCTCGGCGACGCCGATTCGATCATCTTCGACAACGGCGCCCTGATCACGCTCGACTTCGTCACCGGTTTCCCGGATGCCGTGTCGTCGGTCTACATGCACGACCAGATCTTCAACGAGTTCAACACGTCGGCAACGACGCTGGCTCAGTCGGAGTGGGTTGTCACGTTCCCGACCAAGCGTCTGCACATCGAGTCGGCCACCGCCGCCGAGCGTCGTCCGTTCACGGACAACACCGACGACACGGATCCGAACTCGAACCCGGGCAACGCCAACGAAGGCTTCGTGTTCGACACCAACGGTTCGTGCGAACCGATTCAGGTCGAATACTTCGATCGCGAAGAAGGTCCGGAAGCTCCGGCCCCGATTCTCGACTTCTCGCCGCCGGTTGAAGGCGAAGAGCAGATCCTGCAGTTGTGCTACGAAGCCAACGTCGTTTCGTTCAACCAGGAAGAAGAAGTCACGGCTGGTGCGACGGCAGTCCTGGGCGCGACCCGCACTGCTCGTAACATCGACCTGCTGACCGCTTCGGGCACCGAAGTGACCGCTGGTTGGGTCCGGATGTCCCTCGGCGACGCCGACAACTTCCTGCTCGACAACCCGGGTGCGGTTGCTGGTACCCCGCGTAATCGCCTGTTCGGTCTGCCGGTCACCGGCTTCTGGGCTGCGAACTTCGTGAACACCAACGCTGCTCCGGGCCAGCTGGCCAACTACTCGCTGCTGTCGCGTCACCGCGCCAGCCGCGATACCGAAACTGTGACGGTCGACGCGGGTGGCATCATCACCCCGACGGGCTTCGCTGCTTCGTAATTGCGCCATGCGTTAAAGTTGTATCTCAGAGCCCCCGAAAGGGGGCTCTGTTTTTTGTTCAACGTCCATTAAGCCAACGCTTTGACCGTGGGATGAACAGACGCCCACAATGTTGAACTGGCCGACGAGGTAAGGACACATGCAGCGAAATAACCGGAACTTTCTTCTCGCGACCGCAGCGGTCGCCAGCCTTGCTATCGGCGGACAGGCGTCTGCCCAGGTGATTCGAATCACCAACGCCAATAATCACGAGATTCCTCTTAAAGCCGGTTCCAGTGTGCAGATCGACAGCACTGGCAACCTGCTCGCCGAGTGCGCGCTCAACTCGAGCAACGTCTGCGCGGCGTTGTCGAGCGGAAACAACCCGCCGACCGGCGTGCCGACGGTTACGTTCGCCCGCAACGATGGCGATTCCGACGTGCGTACCAATGAGACCGTAAGGCTCACTTGGTCGACCACGCTGGCAGAAGTCTGCAAAGCCACGTCGACGGGTCCGTCCGGCACGACCTGGACCGGCGCACGCACGACATCCAACACTGCTGGCGAAACCGTGGCGGTAAGCGCTGTCGGCACCTACGTGTTCTCGATGGTTTGCTATAACGCGGCCGGCGCCTCAACCGTCAGCCAGCAAAGCGTAGTTGTGGCATTGGCCACCGGCGGTGGTCCTGTCGATCCGCCCGCGGGCTGCGACCTGACTGCCGGCACCCCCCTCTACCAGCCGTCCGGCTGGACCAAGGTCGATCGCACCTGGGCTCAGCTCTTCACGCCGTGGGATGGTTCGCCGATTCCGACGTATCCGACCAGCAACGGCTTCCCGGTTCCTGTCGGTTCGAACAAGGGCACCTACGTGGCAGCCTCGTTCACGGCAGTCGCCAAGCAGTCGGTCTCGATGTTCTGGGACCCGGCACAGGCGAAACCGGCCGAAGGCTACACCACGGCGCGGCCTGCGATGGGCATGTTCATCTCGATCAGCCCGTGCCCCGGCGATTTGCGTCCGGCCGACAATTCGGGTGGCTTCCTGATGAGCGGCTGCCGCAAGTACGGCAACAGCGGTTCGCTGATCTGGTCGACTTCCGCCAGCCTGCCGTCGTCGACGGTGTCGGCGTGCAAGCTCGAAGCCGGCAAGGTCTACTACATCAATGTGCTGCCGGCGAATCCGGAAGGCGGTCTGACGAACGGAGAGCATAGTTGCTCCGATACGTCGTCCTCGTCGCAGGGTTGCGACGTCCAGGCTCGCACCACGGCGACGTCGACGTCCAACTAAGCGAAACTTTCAAACCTCGCTACAATCAAACCCCTCCACGTGAGGGGTTTGATCTTTTTGGGCCCCGCGAAAAATCATCAGGAGTGAGAAAAGGATGTCGAACCAATCCGTTCGCGCGGGTTTTGCAATCATCGTGGCCAGCCTGCTGAGCACCGCCTCTTATTCGGTTGCCGCGCAAGCAGCTGCCGATCACGTCGTCGGTCAAGGCAGCGCCGCCATCGATTTCACCGATATCGACGGCCGCATCGCCCGCATTCCCGCCGACAAGCGTGCCGGCTTCATGAACGACCCGGACCGCATCGAAACCACGCTGCGCAGCCTGTTGCTGATCCGCCAGCTCGCCAATGAAGCGCGCGACCTCGGGATGGACAAGGATCCGGTGGTGCAGGCCGATATCGAACTGGCGCGCGACGAAATCCTGGCGAAGCGTCGCGTAGCGAAAGTGGTCGCCGACCTCGAAGTTCCCAATCTCGAAGCCGTGGCGCGCGAGCGCTACCAGACCAGCCCGGCGCTCTACACCACGCCCGAAACCCTGAGCGTGCGTCACGTGTTGATCCTGCGCGACAACCACGGCGAAGCGGGTGCCAAGGCCCTCGCCGACAAACTCTATGCCGAAGTGAAGGCCAATCCGAAACTCGATTTCGCGGCCTTTGCCAAGCAGCACTCGGAAGAATTGAAGTCCGCCGAACAGGGCGGCTTGATACCGCGCATGTCGCGCGGCGACACCGTTGCCGATTTCGAAGATGCCGCCTTCGCCCTGAAGAATCCGGGCGATATCTCCGACGTGGTGCGAACGCGGTTCGGCTACCACATCATCCAGTTGGTTTCGCGCACGCCGGGTGCTCGCGTTCCGTATGAATCGGTGAAGGACGAAATCCTCGCGCGTCTGGAAGCCGAGTTCGTATCGCGCGCGCGCGCCGACTACATCGACCGCACCCAGAGCGCGAAACTCGAAGCTGACCCCGACAAAGTGCAGTCGCTGCGTCTGCGCTACCTGCCCGATGGCGAAGGCACCAAGGCCATCGCTCGCATGTACAGCTCGCGCGAACAACTGGCCGACATCGGCGATGCCGCACGCAAGGACGATACCCCAGTGTCGGCGCCATCGCCGCTCGATGCCGCCGCGCCCGCGCCGCAACCGTCGGAAACCCCTGCAAACGCAGTGGAAACCGATTCGCAGCCAGACAACTGATCGCGCATCGGCGTGTGGCGCCTGTTCGTCCTTTTCGTCCGGCAGGACCTGGCGCAACGCTACGCCGGCAACGTCATCGGACTGGCCTGGGCCGCGCTCGGGCCGATGTTGCAACTGGCCTTGTTCGCGCTCGTGTTCGTGCACATCTTCAAGGCCCGCGTCCCGGGCCTTGAAGGCAACGGCTATGTCGCTTTCCTGGCGCTCGGCATGTGGCCGTGGTTCGCTTTCGCCGAGTCGGTCGGCCGCGCTTCGCCGACGCTCGTCGATCAGGCCGGACTGCTGGGAAAGGTCGCGGTACCGCCTTTCACACTGATCGCCGCGCGTGCGACGACGCCTTTTCTGTTGCACCTGTCGGGCTTCGTCCTCGTGCTGTGTGCACTGCCGCTGATGGGCGTGGCGCTCGAATGGCGGTTTCTGCCGCTGGCCTTGCTCGCCTGGCTGCCGATGTATGGATTGGCGCTCGGCGTCGGAACGATCGCTGCCATGACGCAGGTCTTCGTGCGCGATCTCGGACAATTGATCGGCTACCTGCTTTCGGCGTGGCTGTTCCTTTCGCCGATCCTCTATCCGCGCGACATGGCGCCCGCAGCGATGTCGGGCTGGTTCGCGATCAACCCGATCGCAGGCTGGGTCGAGAACGTTCGCGACCCGCTGTTGTTCGGCAGGCTCGCTCCCGATTCCGCGTTGACCTCGGCGATCGCAACTGCCGTGCTGGCGCTGCTCGCGGCATTCCTCTATCGCCGCCTGCGCCCGCACGTGGAAGACTTCCTGTGACCGACGCCTTGCTGCGCACCGTCGGCCTGACGAAATCCTATCCGCGCGACAGCGATCCGCGCCGCCGTCTCGGCGCCTGGGCGCGACTGCTTGCCGGCGCACCGATCGAGCGCGTGCCCGTCCTGCAGAACGTCGACATCGAGATCAAGCGCGGCGAATCGCTCGGCATCATCGGCGAGAACGGTGCGGGAAAATCGACGCTGCTCAAGCTGTTGTCCGGCGTGCTCACGCCTACCGCCGGCACGCTCGCGCGTAGCGGCACACTCGGCGCATTGCTCGAACTCGGCGCGGGCTTCGATGCCGAGCGCACCGGCCGCGAAAACATCAGCGTGGCAGCCGGTTTGATGGGCTGGAACTCCGCTCAGATCGCCGCGCGCTTCGATGAAATCGTCGCCTTCGCCGACATCGGCCGCTATCTCGACGAGCCGGTCAAACACTACTCGTCCGGCATGGTCGTGCGTCTCGGTTTCGCGGTGATCGCCGCCGTGCGCCCGGACTTGCTGATCACCGACGAAGTGCTCGCCGTCGGCGATGAATCGTTCCAGAAAAAATGCATCCGCTGGATGGAGGATTATCTCGACGGCGGCGGCACGCTGCTGCTGGTGTCGCATTCGATGTACCACGTGCAGAAACTCTGCAAGCACGCGCTGTGGCTGAAGGACGGCCGCGTCGAAGGCTACGGCGATGTGTTCGACGTGACGCAGGACTATCTCGCCTACCACGAACGAAAATCACTGCGCGACAGCGGGCCGGAATTCGAAAGCGGCTATTCCGGCGGCGAGTATCGCATCACCGGCGTCACCCTCAACGGCGGCGACGAAGCTGCGGCGCGCGTGCTGCGCGAAGGCGAGCCGATCGACGTCGAAGTGCGCATCTACGCGCCGGATGGCCGTTGCCCGCAACTGGGCATCGGCGTGTTGCGTGCCGACGGTACGCCGGTCTACGGCACCACGACGGAAATCGACGGCGCCAAAGCGCAACGCCTCGACGAGCAGCACTGGCGTTTCGCCTGTGCCTTCGATGCGTTGCCGTTGCTGCCGGGCGGCTACAACCTGAAACTGCATGCGCTCGATCCCGAAGGCGTGCGGTTGTTCGATACCGTCGAGCGCGGCTTCGTGGTGCGCGGCGCCGCGCGCGAATTCGGACTCGTGCGCCTGGCGCACCGCTGGCGCGACGGCGAGGAGTAGGGCGTGGCCGTGCAGATTCTGGTGCCCGTGTACAACGCGCCCGCGGACCTCGATGCGTGCCTGGCGAGCCTCGAACGCACCGTCGGGCGCGATACGCCGGTGCTGCTCGCCGACGATGCTTCGCCCGATCCGAATGTTCGCGAAATCATCGAGCACTACACCGCGCGCGGCGAACTGGATGCACGCGCGGTGCGCCGCGAACGCAATCTGGGCTTCATCGGCAACGTCAACGCAGGGTTTCGCGAAACCGCGCCCGATGACGTCATCCTGCTGAATTCCGACACCATCACCACACCGGGCTGGTTGGCGCGATTGACCGCCTGTGCCGCCAGCGATCTGCGCATCGCCACCGCCACGCCGTGGTCGAACAACGCCGAAATCTGCTCCTTCCCGGATTTCTGCCGCGCCGCGCCGACGCCGGAAAACCTCGATGAACTCGCCTACGCCGCAGCGACTTCCGGCGACCCGGGGTATCCCGACCTGCCGACCGCCGTCGGCTTCTGCATGTTCGTGCGCCGCGCCACGCTCGATGCCATCGGCGACTTCGACCGGGCTACCTTCGGCCGCGGCTACGGCGAGGAGAACGACTTCTGCCTTCGGGCGGCCGCGCATGGCTGGCGCAATGTGCTGTGCGACGACGCCTTCGTCGCGCACCGCGGCGGCGCTTCGTTCGCGCCCGAAGGCCACGCGCCGGGCGGCGAAAACCTGGCCCGGCTCAACGCACGCTATCCCGGCTACAATGCACTGATCGCCGGATTCATCCTGCGCGACCCGCTCAAACCGCTGCGCGAGCGCCTCGCCCGCCGCCTGCAGCCCGCCCGCGCCCAGACGCGCCAGCACGACCTGTTCGATTGACTCATGAGCGACCCCGCCCTCGAATTCACCGGTGAACGCTTCACGCCCGAATGCGTGCGCGAAATCTGGTACGAGCACTGGCATCGTTATGCCTTCGCGCAAGGTTTGGCCCACGACCGCCGCGTGCTGGACGCGGCCTGCGGCGAAGGTTACGGCAGCGCGTTGCTGGCGCGCCGCGCGCGCAGCGTGCTCGGCGTCGATCTGTCCTTGCACGCCGTCGAACACGCCCGCAAACGTTACGGCGCCGCCACGAACCTGCGCTTCGAAACCGGCGACTGCACACAGCTCGATGCCCTGCCTGTCGCGAGTTTCGATCTGATCGTCAGCTTCGAAACGCTCGAGCATCTGCAGGCGCAGGAACGCATGCTCGATGGTTTCGCGCGCCTGCTTGCGCCCGGCGGCCTGCTGTTGATTTCCACGCCCGATCGCCACAACTACAGCGATGTGCCCGGCTTCGACAACGAGCATCACGTGCGCGAACTTTATCGGCCGGAGTTCGAAGCGTTGCTCGGCGCGCGTTTCCCGGCGGTGAAACTGTACGGCCAGAAACTGATCTTCCAGTCCGCGCTGTGGGCGCTCGACGCGCCGGGCGATTACGCCGCCACGACGATGTCGGCCGACGGCGCGCTGCAACCGACGCTGGCGTTGCCGCCGCTTTACTACCTCGCTGTCTGCGCGCGCGAAAAATCCGCGCTGGGCTTGCTGCCGGCGCTGTCGCTGTTCGGCGACGCCGAAGAAAGCGTCTATCACCACTACAACGGCGAAGTCCGCAAGAACATCGCGGCCGGCCATCGCATCCTCGAACTCGAACGCCAACTCGCCGACGCGCAGGAAGCGCTGCGTCGCGCCGGCGAATCCTCCTGACTTCATTGCAAGAAAATCCATGGATTTCCAGATCGACTACGGCGCCGTCGCGCTGACGAAAAAACCCGCGCCGCCGAGCGGCCCGCTGTTCGCTTCGGTGAACGGTCGCGTCAGTTCGCTCGCCAACGGCGAGGTCGTGTTCTTCGACCTTGCCACCGAGCAACTGCACGTCATGACCGAGCAGGTGCTCGGCGCGATGGATGTGTGCCGCCCATTCCGCACCCTCGACGAGCACGTTGCTGCCGTGCGTCGCGCGATGCCGAAACTGCCGGCGCAGGGCGATGCCGTCAAGCGCGTGCTCGAAAACCTGATTTCGCGCGGCCTGCTGATTTCCGGCACCGACTATCTCGCGCGCCTGGCGGAAGACTCCGCCGCGCAACAGGCGGAATTCGCCGGTCTGTTCATCCGCGCCTGCGATCGGCCGCAACAGGTCAAGCGCCTGCTGGCGAGCCTGGTCGACTACGAAAAGCAATACACACCGCGCCATCGCTACTGGCTGGTCGATGATTCGCGCGACACCGCCAACGCGCGCGAACATGCCGACCTGCTGGCGAAGTTCGCTGCCGAAGCGGGCGTGGAAACGCGCTACATCGGCGTCGACGAATGGTCGCGCTATGTCGATCGCGTGACGCGCAATGCCGCGCCGAAGGCCGCGGCCGATTGGCTGCTCCGGCGCGACGCGAACCGCCGGCACAGCGGCGGCCTGGCGATGAATCTCATCGCGCTGCTCGCGGCCGGCCGTCGTTACGCCTTGCTTGACGACGATTTCCTGTTCCCGTTGCGGCTGCATCCGGAGGCGAAAACCGGCGTCGATCTCGCGGCGAGCGCATCGCTGCCGGTGCGCTTCTTCGGCAATGTCGACACCGCGTTGCAGGCGGGCGGTGAGTTCGATCGCGATCCGTTGCAGGTGCATCTGGACGCCTGCGGGGCGCCGCTCGGCGCGCTGCTCAACCGGCACCCGCAATTGCAGATCGGTCGCGCAGAACTGGCCGGCACCGCGCCCAGTCTGTTGCCGCATCTGGATCGCGGCCGTCGCGTCATTGCTACGGTCAATGGTCATCGCGGTCATTCGGGCGCCTCATCGACCGGTTGGCTGTTCGCGCTCGACGCGCAATCGCGCGAAAGCTTGTGGAGCAATCGCGAAGACTATCTGCGCCATATCGACTCGCCGTCGCTTTGGTACGGCCCGTCGCGCACGCGCCTGCAGGCGCAGGGCAACTACACGCCGTTCACGGTCGATGCCAGTGCGATGGTGCCGTTCACCAGTCCTGTCGGCCGCGGCGAGGATCGTCTGTTCGGCGCGCTCAGCCGCTATCTGTCGCCCGATTCGCTGACCGCGCATCTGCCGACATCGATCGGCCACCGGCAGGAAGCCGAACGTCCACGCTCAGCCTCGCTGAAAGCCGCCTTCACGCCGTCGCTCAACGACTATCTGTGCGACCTGGCCGCGCATGCCGCCGGCGATTACCACGCCGCCGATCCGGCGACGCGATTGCAGGGACTTGCCGGCCGCCTACGTGATCTTGCTGCCGCCAGCGATCGCAGCATCGTCGGCGAATTGCGCGAGCACCTGGCGCAGGCGCGCGCGGCGCTGGTGCATACGCTGCACAGCGTATTGCAGAGTGCGAAAGGCGCACCGGTCTACTGGCAGGCCGATTTGCGTCAGCTGATCGAAGCCAACGGCAAAGCGCTGATCGCCGGCGGCGCGCCGCGCCTGGCGGACTGGGAGGCACTCGATGCCGATGCGGTGGCACGCCGCTATCGCGAGGACCTGTCGCAATTCGCGCAGGCGCTCGATGCGTGGCCCGCGCTGTGGCAAGCCGCCGCCGAGCAGCGCGGCCGCGTCTGATCCGGCGTTGAACGCCATCGAGACAACGCCCATCGAAAGCACCGCCGTCGTCATCGTCAGCCACGATAGCGGCGACTGGCTCGGGCGCTGCGTCGATGCCGTGCTGGCGCAGGATGTGCCGGTCGAAATCGTCATCGTCGACAACGCGTCGCGCGATGGCAGCGTCGAGAAGTTCGCGAACGATCCGCGCCTAAAACTCGTGCGCAATGCGACGAATGCCGGTTTTTCCGTCGCCTGCAATCAAGGCGCTGCCGTCACGCGGGCGCCGCGACTGTTGTTCCTCAATCCCGATTGCGAGCTTCCGCGCGGCGCGCTGCGCCGCTTGAACGAATCGCTCGACGCGGATGCTTCGCTCGCGGTCCTCGGCGCGCAACTGGTCAACTCCGACGGCAGCCCGCAACCGGCCGCGCGGCGCCGCACGCCGACCCCGCTGATCGCCATCAAGCGCGCGCTCGGCATGAGCGGCGACACCTTGGAACTTGCGGTGCCGGCTGACGACAAGGCCGCGGTGTCCACCGTCGATGCGGTGTCCGGCGCGTTGATGCTGATGCGCCGCGCCACGTTCGAATCGCTGCGCGGTTTCGACGAAGGTTACGTGCTGCATTGCGAAGATCTGGACCTGTGCCGGCGCGCATTGCTTGCAGGCCAGCGCGTTGCGATCGCCAACGAAATCCGCGTCGTGCATCACAAAGGCACGTCGAGCCGGGCCCGGCCGGTGTGGGTCGAATGGCAGAAACATCGCGGCATGCTGCGCTATTTCCGCAAATTCGACGCCGCCGCCTCGCCGTGGTGGCTGCGGCTGGCAGTGGCGTTCGGCGTGTGGCTGCGGTTTCCCATCGCGGCGATTCGCGCGATGCGTGCGGCTCAGCGGTAGCGGTTGATCTCGTCGCGCTGCGCCCGTGCGGCGGCGCGCGCGGCATCCGCAAAATCGGCATCGCCGGAAGCATAGAGAATCGCGCGCGAAGAACTGATCACCAGTCCGGTGCGATCGCGCGACGCGCCTTGTTCGATCACCGCGGCAACATCGCCGCCTTGTGCGCCGATGCCGGGCACGAGGAACGGCATATCGCCGACCAGCGCGCGAACTTCGCCCAGTTCTCTGGGCCAGGTAGCGCCGACGACGAGCATGCAATTGCCGTTGGCGTTCCATTCGTTCGCCACGCGCGCCGCGACGTGCTGATAAAGCGGGCGGCCATCGACGACGAGATCCTGGAATTCGCCCGAGCCGGGATTCGACGTGCGGCACAACACCACCACGCCCTTGTCGGCGCGATCGAGGAAGGGCTGCGCCGAGTCACGGCCGAGATAGGGATTCACGGTGACCGCATCGGCGCCGTAGCGACCGAAGGCTTCGACGGCGTAGCGCGCGGCGGTGCTGCCGATGTCGCCGCGCTTCGAATCGAGAATCACCGGAATGCCGGGATGGGTGCTGTGGATGTAGTCGATCAGTTGTTCGAGATCGGCTTCGCATCCGAGCGCCGAGAAGTGCGCGATCTGCGGCTTGAAGGCGCACACGAACTCCGCCGTGGCGTCGACGATGGCGCGGCAGAACTCGAAGGTCGCGTCCGGATCGTTGCGCAACTCGCCCGGAAACTTCGCCGGTTCCGGGTCGAGTCCGACGCAAAGCAGCGACTCCGCCTGCGACCAGCGCGCGCGGAGCTGCTGCAGGAAGCTCATTACTTGAGCGCCTTGAAACGCAGGCGATGCGGCTGTGCGCCTTCTTCGCCGAGACGACGCTTCTTGTCGTCTTCGTATTCGCGGTAGTTGCCCTGGAAGAACTCGACGTGCGAGTCGCCTTCGAACGCCAGGATGTGCGTGGCGATGCGGTCGAGGAACCAGCGGTCATGCGAAATCACCATCGCGCAACCGGGGAATTCGAGCAGCGCATCTTCCAGTGCGCGCAGCGTTTCGACGTCGAGATCGTTCGACGGTTCGTCGAGCAGCAGCATGTTGCCGCCCTGCAGCAGCGTCTTGGCGAGGTGCAGACGGCCACGCTCACCGCCCGACAAGGTGCCGACCAGCTTCTGCTGATCCTGGCCCTTGAAGTTGAAGCGGCCGATGTAGGCGCGCGACTGGATCTCGACGTTGCCGATCTTCAGGATGTCCGAACCGCCCGACACTTCCTGCCAGACGTTCTTGTCGCCTTCGAGTTTTTCGCGGCTCTGGTCGACGTAGGCCACCTTGACGGTGTGGCCGATGTTGACCTCGCCCTTGTCGGGTTTTTCCGCACCCGTGATCATCTTGAACAGCGTCGACTTGCCGGCGCCGTTCGGGCCGATGATGCCGATGATGGCGCCCGGCGGCACGTTGAAGCTCAGGTCGTCGATCAGCAGGCGATCGCCGAAGCTCTTCGAGACGTTCTTGAATTCGATGATGTTGTTGCCCAGGCGCTCGCCGGGCGGAATGAAGATTTCATTGGTTTCGTTGCGGCGCTGGTATTCGACCGACTGCAGTTCCTCGAAGCGCTGCATGCGCGCCTTGCCCTTGGTGCGGCCGCCCTTGGCGTTACTGCGCACCCATTCGAGTTCGCGTGCGAGCGCCTTCTGGCGCGACTTTTCGCCGGCTTCTTCCTGCTTGAGGCGTTCGCTCTTTTGTTCCAGCCAATCGGAATAATTGCCCTTCCAGGGAATGCCGCGGCCGCGATCGAGTTCGAGAATCCACTCGGCGGCGTTGTCGAGGAAGTAGCGATCATGCGTCACCGCGACGACGGTGCCCGGGAAGCGCGTGAGGAATTGCTCCAGCCACTCGACCGATTCGGCGTCCAGATGGTTGGTCGGCTCGTCGAGCAGCAGCATGTCGGGTTTCGACAGCAGCAAACGACACAGCGCGACGCGGCGCTTTTCACCGCCCGAGAGCTTGCCGACGATCGCATCCCACGGCGGCAGGCGCAGCGCGTCGGCGGCGATTTCGAGCTGCAGATTCAGCGTGTCGGCGTCGCCGGTGGCGAGGATGGCTTCGAGGCGCTGCTGTTCGGCGGCGAGCTTGTCGAAATCGGCGTCGGGTTCGGCATAGGCCGCGTAGACCGCGTCCAATGCAGCCTGCGCGTGCAGCAGGTCGCCCACGCCTTCCTCCACCGCTTCGCGCACGGTATGTTCGGGATTGAGCTTGGGTTCCTGTTCGAGGAAGCCGACCTTGATGCCGGGCTGCGGACGCGCTTCGCCGGTGAAGTCCTTGTCGACGCCCGCCATGATGCGAAGCACCGTGGACTTGCCCGCGCCGTTGAGGCCGAGCAGGCCGATCTTGGCGCCGGGGAAGAACGACAGCGAGATGTCCTTGATGATCTGGCGCTTGGGCGGCACCGTCTTGCTCACGCCGATCATGGTGTAGATGTACTGCATGCAATGCTCCGCAGGAGACCCGGCCGCAGTTCCGCGCTAGGCGGGCGGCTCGGATAAAAGGATAGGGTTGTCGGCTGGAAAGGCGCCTTGCGGGCGCGGCTTTCCGGGAGGACGGCGATTATCGCCGATGCGGCCCGCCGCTGCCACGTCGTGCCCGGAAAAACGCGCATTCCGGGCCCCTGGATGCCGGCTCGGGCGGGTCAACTGTCGATGCGGCGCGACTGGCGCCTATCGACGAAAAGCGCGACTCATGAAACCGACTTTCAAACTTTTCCTGATCGGCCTGCTGCTGATCGTGCTCGGCGTGCCCGTAATGATGTTGCAAGGCCTGGTCTACGAACGCCAGCAGCGCGGGTATGAGGTGGCGCAAGACATCGCCAGTTCCAGTAGCCGGTCGCAGGAAATCGTCGGCCCGCTGCTCAAGGTGGAGGTCGAGCGGCGCGTACGCAAGGTGCGGATGTTCGCCGAAGCGGGCACCACGCGCAGCGAGGAAGAAGTGGTGCGCGAAACCGAGACGCGGTTGTTCACGCCCACCTCGCTGCGCGTCGACGGCGACCTGCAGACCGAAGTGCGCAAACGCGGCATTTTCGAGGCGTTGGTGTATCTGGCCAAGCTCAGGATCGGTGCCGATTTCGCGGCCGTTGCGCTCGAAGCGCCGGAAGGCGACGTGATCGACCTGCGCGTCGTCTCGGCGGCCTGGGTGCTCGGCCTGGGCGACGCGCGCGGTGTGCGCGCGATCGACGCCGGACTCGGCCGCGACAAGCTATCGGCCGAGCCGGGCACCGGCATCACCTGGCTGCCGGCGGGGCTGCATCTGCCGGTCGATGCCAAGCGTCTGGCCTTGCCCACCACGCTGTCGATCCAGCTCGACCTGGCCGGCACCGAAGCGCTGCACTGGCTGCCGACCGGCGATGAAACCCACGTCACGCTGCGCAGCCCATGGGCCCACCCGAGCTTCACGGGCCAGTTCCTGCCGGATGCCCCGCAGGTTTCCGAAGCCGGATTCGCAGCCGATTGGCGCGTGTCACGGCTGGCCGCGCAGGCGCAGCAAGCGGTGCGCGATTGCGGCGCGCGAGCCGATTCGTGCGCGGCGATGAGCCAGGCCGGCTTCGGTGTGCATCTGATCGACCCGGTCGACCGCTACCTGAAAACCGACCGCGCGATCAAATACGCGTGGCTGTTCATCGTGCTGGTGTTCGGCGCGCTGTTCTTCCTTGAATTGCTGCGCCCGGGCGTGAGCCTGCACCCGCTGCAATACGGGTTGACCGGGCTGGCGCTGGCAATCTTCTTCCTGTTGCTGCTCTCGCTGTCGGAGCACATCGGCTTCGCCGCCGCCTATTTGATTGCGGCGACCGCTTGCGTAGGTCTGATCGCCACCTATATGGCCGCCCCGCTCGGCAGCCGCGGCCGCAGTTTCGGCTTCGCGGCCTTGCTCGCGGGCTTGTACGGGTTGCTTTACGGCCTGCTGCAATCGGAAGACTACGCGTTGCTGATGGGCGCCCTGGCGCTGTTCGGCCTGCTGGCCACCGCCATGTTGATGACGCGCCGGCTGGATTGGTATCGGTTGGGTCGACAGCCTCCGGTGTCGGCCGCCGGGTGAGGCGCCGCGTTTTTCGAGGGGCGTGCCGGGAATCGGGACTTGGGCGTCGGGAGAAAGCGAAGCTGGCTCAGTGAAGGGAATGGTGATCGGGGAGGGTCGGCAAGGGCCGGGCCTCCCCGAGCCCACGCTCTTCTCCCGATTCCCCGAGCCAGCACGGACAAAGCCAACAGCCGCAACCACCGACTGCACTACAATTGCGGGCTACGCCACCTCCCCGAGGCCCGCATGTTCCCGAAGACGCAGACGATCGCCGATTACGACCCGGATCTGGCCCAGTGCATCGCCGACGAACTCCAGCGCCAGGAGGATCACGTCGAGCTCATCGCTTCGGAAAACTACGCCAGCCCGCGCGTGCTCGAAGCGCAGGGGTCGGTGCTGACGAACAAATATGCGGAAGGGTATCCGGGCAAGCGCTACTACGGCGGCTGCGAATTCGTCGACGTGGCCGAGCGCCTGGCGATCGAACGCGTCAAGCAACTGTTCGGCGCCGACTACGCCAACGTGCAACCGCATTCGGGTTCGCAGGCCAACGCTGCGGTGTATCTCGCACTGCTGCAGCCGGGCGACACCATCCTGGGCATGAGCCTGGCGCACGGCGGCCACCTCACGCACGGCGCGAAAGTGAATTTCAGCGGAAAACTCTTCAAGGCCGTGCAGTACGGCGTCGATGAAAACGGCCTGCTCGATTACGCTGAAATCGAACGCCTGGCGCAGGAACACAAACCGAAGATGCTGGTCGGTGGCTTCAGCGCCTACTCGCAGAAAATCGATTGGGAACGCATGGCAGCGATCGCCAAGTCGATCGGCGCCTATTTCTTCGTCGACATGGCGCACGTCGCGGGCCTGGTCGCGGCCGGCGTCTATCCTAATCCGGTGCCGCATGCCGACGTGGTCACTTCGACTACGCACAAGACGCTGCGCGGCCCGCGCGGCGGCATCATCCTGGCCAAATCGAACGAAGAACTGGAGAAGAAATTCCAGTCGATGGTGTTCCCCGGCACGCAGGGCGGCCCACTGATGCATGTGATCGCGGCCAAGGCCGTCGCATTCAAGGAAGCGCTCGAGCCCGAATTCAAGACGTATCAGCAGCAGGTCGTGAAGAACGCGCAGGCGATGGCGAAAACGCTCACGTCGCGCGGCTACAAGATCGTCTCGGGCGGCACCGAAAACCATCTGATGCTGATTGATCTGATCGGCCGCGACGTCACCGGCAAAGACGCCGAAGCCGCCCTCGGCAAGGCGCACATCACCGTCAACAAGAACGCCGTGCCGAACGATCCGCGCTCGCCGTTCGTCACCTCGGGCCTGCGCATCGGCACGCCGGCCGTGACGACGCGCGGCTACGGCGAAACCGAATGCATCGCGCTGGCCAACTGGATGGCCGACGTACTAGACGCCCCGGCCGACGACGCCGTGATCGCCCGGGTGCGCGACGCCGTCACCGCACAATGCCGCGCCTTCAAGGTCTACGGATGACGACGATGCAGCGAACGGCGATGTCCGCTCGGTGCGCCTCGCCAATGCGCCCTCGCTGCTAGCCCCTGTCCGCTCGCAATGCATTGCCCCTTCTGCCAGCACGACGACACCCGCGTGATCGACTCGCGCGTCAGCGACGACGGCACCACGATCCGCCGCCGTCGCGAATGTCCGAATTGCAGCGAACGCTTCAACACCTTCGAAACCGCCGAGATCAAATTGCCGGCGGTGGTGAAGAGCGATGGCCGCCGCGAGCCCTTCGACGAACGCAAGCTGCGCAGCAGTTTCCACAAGGCGCTGCAGAAGCGGCCGGTGTCGGAAGAGCAGATCGACGATGCGGTGCGCGCGGTGATCCACACCGCGCGCATCACCGCCGAACGCGAATTGCCGAGCCTGCGCGTCGGCGAGTTCGTGATGGATGAACTGCGCAAACTCGACCAGGTGGCCTACGTGCGTTTCGCGTCGGTCTATCGGCGCTTCGAGGATGTGCAGGCCTTCCGCGAAGAGATCGAAAAACTCGAACGCGAACTGCCGGGCCTCGACGGCATGCAACTGCCGCTGCTCGAAGAGCCGCCGCGCGGCAAACGCTGAGCATGCGGTGCCGCGCGCCGCGACCTGTCGCACTCCGATGCTGAAATCACGGGAATTCCGGCCATGAGCAGCCTTTTCACCGCCACCGACCACGCCCACATGGCGCATGCGCTGCGCCTGGCGGCACGCGGCGCCTACACCACCAAGCCCAATCCGATGGTGGGCTGCGTGATCGCGCACGGCGAGCAGGTCGTCGGCGAGGGTTATCACGAACGCAAGGGCCAAGCGCACGCAGAAACCAACGCATTGCGCGTGGCCGGCGAACGCGCCAAAGGCGCCACCGTGTACGTGACGCTCGAGCCGTGCGCGCACACCGGCAGCACGCCGCCATGCGCCGATGCGCTGATTGCCGCCGGCGTGGCGCGCGTCGTGGCCGCGGTGAAAGATCCGTTCACGCAGGTCAACGGACAAGGGCTCGAACGCCTGCGCGCCGCCGGAATTTCGGTCGAAACGGGTTTGCTGGAAATCCCCGCGCGTGCCCTGAATCGCGGCTTTTTCTCGCGTATCGAACGCGGCCGGCCGTGGATGCGCGTCAAGCTCGCGATGAGCCTGGACGGTCGCACCGCGCTGCCGGGCGGCGATTCGAAATGGATCACCGGCGAGCCGGCGCGACGCGATGTGCATCGCTGGCGCGCCCGTGCCGGTGCGTTGCTCACCGCGAGCGGCACCGTGCTGGCCGACAACCCGAATCTCACCGTGCGGCTCGATGACGACACGCCGTTCGTCGCGCCTTTGCGCGTCGTGCTCGATGTCGGCCTTGCGATTCCCGCGCAGAGTCACGTGCTGGACGCCGAAGCCCCGACGGTGTTCTTCCACGCGCCCGATGTGAAGATGTCCGCCGCATTCCGCGGCCGCGATCGCGTCGCGGTGCCGGAAACAGCCGGCCGTCTCGATCTGCCCGCCGTGCTCGGCGAACTCGCGCGGCGCGGCATCAACGAAGTGCAGGTCGAAGCCGGCGCGACCCTCGCCGGTGCGCTGCTGCGCCAAGGCCTGGTCGACGAGCTGCTGCTCTACGTCGCGCCGGTGCTGCTCGGCGAGCAGGGCCTGCCGCTGTTCGCCGGCGTCGAACCGATGAGCATGGCCGAGCGCATCGGTTTCACCTGCGTGGAAACGCGCGCGATCGGCCGCGACTGGCGCCTGCTATTGCATCCGGAACCGCGTTGATGTTCACCGGCATCATCGAAGCCGTCGGACGCATCGCGCGGGTGGAACCGCGCGGCGGCGACCTTCGACTGCTGATCGACGTCGGTTCGCTGCCGTTCGCCGAGGTCGCGCTCGGCGAAAGCATCGCGGTGTCGGGCGTGTGCCTGACGGTGGTCGAATTCGACGCGAAAACTTTCGCCGCCGATGTGTCCAACGAAACGCTATCGCGCACGACGCTCGGCAACCTGCGCGAAGGCGCGCCGGTGAATCTGGAACGCGCGATGCTGCCGACGACACGCTTCGGCGGCCACGTCGTCGCCGGCCATGTCGATGCCCTGGGCGAAGTCGCATCTATCCGCGACGACGGCCGCTCGCAGCGTTGGCGGTTCGCCGCGCCGGCGAACGTGCTGCGCTATGTCGCCGAGAAGGGCAGCATCTGTGTCGATGGTGTCTCGCTCACCGTCAATGCCGTCGACGACGCCGGCTTCGAAGTGAATCTGGTGCCGCACACGATCGAACACACGGCGTTTTCGGCGAGCAGCGCCGGCACCGCCGTCAACCTCGAAGTCGATCTCATCGCCCGCTATGTCGAGCGCCTGCTCGCCACGCGCTGATCTGCAAAAAACACCCAGAAGAAAGATGTCTTTCGCTCCCATCCCCGAACTGCTCGAAGAAATCCGCGCCGGCCGCATGGTGGTCGTCGTCGACGACGAAGATCGCGAAAACGAAGGCGATCTGATCATGGCCGCCAGCCTGGTGCGGCCGGAAGACATCAATTTCATGGCACGCCACGCGCGCGGCCTGATCTGTCTGTCGCTGACGCGCGAACGCTGCGCGCAGCTGCGGCTGCCGCCGATGGTGAGCGACAACACCTCGCCGTATCGCACCAATTTCACGGTGTCGATCGAAGCCGCGCAGGGCGTCACCACCGGCATCTCGGCCTACGATCGTGCGCATACGATCCGCACGGCGGTGCGGCCCGATGCAGCGCCGCAGGATCTGACCCAGCCCGGCCATATTTTTCCGCTGCAGGCGCAGCCGGGCGGCGTGCTCACGCGCGCCGGACACACCGAAGCGGCCTGCGATCTGGCGCTGCTCGCCGGGCTCGAACCGGCCGGCGTGCTGGTCGAAATCCTGCACGAAGACGGCAGTATGGCGCGCCGGCCGGAACTCGAAGTGTTCGCGCGCGAGCACGGCCTGAAGATCGGCACGATCGCCGATCTGATCCAATATCGCTTGCAGACCGAGCACACCATCGAGCGCGTCGACGAGCGCGATGTCGGCACCGATCACGGCCAGTTTCGACTCGTCACTTATCGCGATCGGATCGCGCGCGAACTGCATTACGCGCTGGTGCGCGGCCGTCCCGAAGCGAGCGACAGCACGCTGGTGCGCGTGCATGTGAAGAACCAGCTGTCCGACCTGCTGCATCTGGAACGCGCGGACCTGGGATTGTCGCTGTCGCAGGCGCTGGCGGAAATCGCGCGCGCCGATTGCGGCGTGGTGGTGATCCTGGCCGAACCGGACGATCCGGACACCATCCTGGCGCGCCTGCGCCGCGAACCGTTGCCGCAGGCGGGCGTGGCCGAGTGGCGGCGCAACGGCGCCGGCGCGCAGATCCTGGCCGATCTGGGCGCCACCCGGCTGCGCGTGCTGGGCACGCCGCGGCGTCATGTGGCGCTCCGCGGCTTCGGCCTGGAAGTGGTGGACTACGTCGGCGTCGATTGCGTCGGTAGCCCAGGCTGAGCCCGCCGCGCGTGCGCCGTGCCCGTGCCGCCCGTAAACTGACGCCTCAATCCCTGCCGTTTCTGCCATGACCCTTTTCGAAGGCGAAATGCGCGTCCCCCCGGATGCGCGCTACGCGATCGTCGCCAGCCGCTGGAATCCGCGCATCGTCGATGCCCTCGTCGACGGTGCGCGCCGCACCCTGATCGCCAACGGCGTGAGCGCCGCGGTGATCGACGTGGTGCGCGTGCCGGGCGCGTGGGAGATTCCGGTCGCCGCGGCGCGGCTGGCGGCGGCCGGTGGCCATGCGGCGATCGTCGCGCTCGGTTGCGTGGTGCGCGGCGACACGCGGCATTACGAGCATGTGGCCGATTCGTGCGCGCAGGCGTTGATGCGCGTGTCGCTCGATTTCACGCTGCCGGTATGCAACGGCGTGCTGGCGGTGGAGCGGCACGAGGACGCGCAGGCGCGCGCCGACGGCGCGCTCGGCAACAAGGGCGAGGAAGCGGCGCTGGCGGCCATCGAGATGGTCGACCTGATGCGAAGCCTTCCCGCCGCCATCCCGTCGCTCGCGCGATGAAACGATTTCGCAGCCCGGCCGCCGTCGCGGTCTTTCGAGTAGCTTTCGCATGAAACCGCAACGACCCGATGGCATCGACCCCGCCGCCCGCTCGCGCGCCCGCCGCCGTGCGCTGCAGGCGATCTACGCCTGGCAACTGTCCGGCCAGCCGATCGCGAAAGTGATCGAGCAGTTCCGCGACGAGCAGGACATGGAAATCGCCGACCTCACCTATTTCGAAGACCTGGTGCGCGGCATCGACCAGCACCGCGAGCAACTCGACACCGAACTGCGCAAATTCCTCGACCGCGAAATCGCCCAGGTCGATCCGATCGAGCGCGGCGTGCTGCGCATCGCGGCCTACGAAATGCTGCACCGCCCCGACATCCCGTATCGCGTGGTGATCAACGAAGCGATCGAAACCACGAAACGTTTCGGCGCCGATCACGGGCACACTTACATCAACGGCGTGCTGGATAAGGCCGCGGGGACGTGGCGCGCTGCGGAAGTGGCGGAAGCGCGGAAGAGCAGGGGTTAGGGGCGAGTAGCGAGGGTGCTTCGCACGCCACGTTTGTATTCGCCAACACCCAGGTTCATAGCGCCCTAACTACTAATCCCTAACCCCTCCAATGGAATTCGCCCTCATCGCCCGCATCCGCCGCCGCGCCGCCGCGCGCGATGACGTGCTGGTCGGCATCGGCGACGATGGGGCGGTGGTGCGGGTGCCCAGCGATTGCGATCTCGTCGTCGTCGCCGATACCGTGAATGTCGGTGTGCATTTTCCCGACACGACCGCGCCGTTCGATATCGGCTGGAAGGCGCTGGCGGTGAATCTGAGCGATCTGGCCGCAATGGGCGCGGCGCCGGCCTGGTGCACGATGTCGCTGTCGATGCCGGAGGCCAGCGAGGCCTGGCTCGATGCGTATCTCGATGGATTTCTCGGGCTCGCCGCGCAACACGGTTGCGCGCTGATCGGTGGCGATACGACACGCGGGCCCTTGTCGGTGGCCGTCACGGCGCATGGGCTGGTGCCGCCGGGTCGCGCGCTGCGACGCACCGGGGCGCGCGCCGGCGACGATATCTGGATCACCGGATCGCTCGGCGATGCGGCCGGCGCGTTGTCACAGTGGCGTTCGAATGTCGCCATCGATGCGGCTTTGCGCGCGCGGCTCGATCGTCCGACGCCGCGGATCGATGCCGGACTCGCACTGCGCGATCTGGCTTCGTCGTGCATCGATGTCAGCGATGGGCTGCTCGCCGATCTGTCGCATATGCTGCGCGCGAGCGAAGTCGGCGCGACCGTCGAAGCCGCATCGCTGCCGATATCGCCGGCCCTGCAATCGGCCTTCGATCCGCGCATCGCGCGCGATCTGCAATTGAACGGCGGCGACGACTACGAACTGTGCTTCACCGCGCCGCCGTCGCATCGCGAAACCATCGATGAGACGCTGGCTCGCGTCGATGTGCCGGCTACCGTGATCGGCCGCATCGAATCCTCCACCGGCCTGCGCGTGCTCGACGAGAGCGGCGCGCCGTGGACATCGCGCCGCGCCGGTTGGGATCATTTCGCCGGCGGCCACCCATGAGTATGAGAATGCCATCGGCTGAATTCGCGCGTGCCTTGCTGCGGCAGCCGGCGGGATGGATCGCGTCGGGTTTCGGCACGGGCTTCGCGCCGTATGCGTCCGGCACCGTCGGAACGCTGGCCGCTCTGTTGCCGTGGCTCGCGTGGCGGCAATTGCCGTTGTGGCAATACGCGGTCGTTGTCGTCGTAGCGTTCGCGCTCGGCGTGTGGGCGGCGCAACGCGTCATCGACACGATCGAAATACAGGATCCATCGGTCGTGGTGTGGGACGAATTCGTCGGCCTGTGGATCGCACTCGCCGCCGCGCCGGCCGGCTGGATGTGGATGCTCGGCGGCTTCGCGCTGTTCCGCTTCTTCGACATCGTGAAACCGTGGCCGGTGAGCTGGGCCGACAATCAGGTCGAAGGCGGCTTCGGCGCGATGCTCGACGATGCGCTCGCCGGACTGTACGCCTTGATCGCGCTGCAGTTGACGGCGTGGGCGGTCGGTGTGCCGCCGTTGATTCGATGACCTGGTCTGCCGACTCAGCGCGGTCGGCCGAGTGCGTCGGCGACGTGTTCGCGCAGTACCGGTACCAGTTCTTCCTCGAACCACGGATTCACTTTCAGCCACAGCTGATTGCGCGGGCTCGGGTGCGGCAGCGGGATCGTGTCGGGCAAGTGATCGCGGAACGCGCGCACCGTGTCGGTCAGCGTTTTTCCGCGGTTTTTGCCGAGGAAATGCAGTTGCGCGTAGTGGCCGATCAGCAGTTTCAGGCGCACGTTGGGCAGCAGCGGGAACAGCTGCGGATGCCACGTCGCCGAACATTCCGGCCGCGGCGGCAGGTCGCCCGATTCGGCCTTGCCCGGATAACAGAAACCCATCGGCACGATGGCGATGTCGGCCTCGTCGTAGAACGCTTCGCGCTCCAGGCCGAGCCAGTTGCGCAGCCGGATGCCGCTGGCATCGTTGAACGGAATGCCGGACGCGTGCACGCGCGTGCCGGGCGCCTGGCCGACGATCAGCAAGCGCGCCGAGGTGCGTGCGCGCAGTACCGGATTCACGCCGGCCGGCAGATGCGCTTCGCACAGGCGGCAGGCGCGGATGCGGCCGAGCAGGGCGTCGAGCACGGGTGAAGTGGCAGGATGGGCGGCCATGCGCGAATGGTGGCACAAGCCCGCCATCGTGCGAGAAGTGCGGCGTGGGCGGATCGCGCAATTTGCGAGCGGAACCGCGTTTTCACGCGGTTTGCGGCCGGATCGCTAATCGGGCAGCAGCTTGCCCGGATTGAGGATGCCGGCCGGATCGAAGCGCGATTTGATCGCGCGCATCAGGTCGAGCGTGACCGGGTCGATCGCGCGCGGCATCCAGTCGCGCTTGGCCAGGCCGATGCCGTGCTCGCCCGACAGCGTGCCGTCGAGCGACAGCACCAGATCGAACACCGCGTCGAGGCAGCGGGGTGCCGACGCGGCCTGCATCGCGTCGTTCGCGTCATACAGCAGATTGACGTGGATGTTGCCGTTGCCGGCGTGGCCGAAGCAGACGATCGGAATCGAATGCACGGCTGACAACGCTTCGACACCGGCGATGAGTTCGGGCACGCGCGACACCGGCACCACGACGTCTTCGTTGATCTTGTTCGGTGCGATCGAGCGCAACGCCGGCGACAACGCCTTGCGCGCGGCCCACAGCCGTTCGGTTTCGGCGGCGTTGCGGGCTTCGGCGAATTCGATCAGGCCTGCACCGCGCGCGGCGGTGGCGACGGCGTTGCAGGCGTCGTCGAGTGCATGCGCGCGGGCGTCGACATCGATCAGCAGCAAGGCACCCGCATCGGGCAGCATCGCGCCGCGTTCGCGCACCAAGCGCACGGCGGCGGCGTCCATGAATTCCAGCGCGCACGGCGCCACCGGCTGCGCCATGATGCGCGCCACCGCTTCGGCCGCGCTGCGCACATCGACGTAGAGCCCGCGCAGACTGCGCCGCGCCTGCGCCAGCGGCGTGAGCTTGAGCGTGGCCTCGGTGATCAGTGCGAGCGTGCCTTCGGAGCCGACCAGCAGACGTGTGAGGTCGTAACCGGTTGCACCTTTCGTTGTCGCACTGCCGCAGCGGAAACTGCGGCCGGTGCCGTCGACGGCGCGCAAGGCGAGGATGTTGTCGCGGCAGGCGCCATATTTCACCGCGCGCGGGCCGCCGGCGTTGCACGCCAGATTGCCGGCGATCGTGCTGTACGGCGCGCTGGTGGGATCGGGCGCCCAGAAGAATCCGTGCGGCGCGAGCGCCTGCTGCAGCGTGCCGTTGAGGACGCCGGGTTCGACGATGGCGAGACGATTGGCGGCATCGATGCGCACGATGCGATCCATGCGCTCGAACGAAACCACGAGCGCGCCGGCGGCCGGCACGCTCGCGCCGGTGGTGTTGGTGCCGCGGCCGCGCGCGACGATCGGCAGTTTCGCGTCGAAGCAGACGCGCGCCAGCGCTTCGACCTGGTCGTGCGTGCGCGGCAACGCGACGGCGCCGGCATCGCCCTGTCGCTTCGAATTGTCGTAACCGTAGGCGAGGCGATCGCCGGCATCGGTGAGCAGCGCGTCGGCGCCGACCGCGTCGCGCAGTCGCGTCAGCAAGGCCGGCGACAACGGCAGCGTCATGCGTTCAGTCGAGGTATTCGAACACTTTCACGACGCGCGCAACGCCGCGCATCCTGCTCACGGCGTCGACCGCCGCAGCGGCTTCGGCGCGACTGACGAGGCCCATCAGGTAAACCTCGCTGCGCACCGAGGTGACATTGATGCGCGAGGCATCGAAGTCGGGCAGATCGATGCCGATCAGCGCGGCCTTGACGCGGCTGGTGAGGGTGGAATCGGCGCTGCGTCGCCACATGCCCGGTGGTTCGCCGATCGCCAGTTCGTTGACGACGCGGCGCGCGCCCTGCAATTCCATCACCCGTTCGGCCGCGCGTTGTTTCTGCTGTTCGGTGAACACCTCGCCGATCAGCAGCACGACCCCGTTATGAGTGACCGCCTTGATGCGCGTGCCCTTGAATTTGTCGCGTTCCTGATAGATGCGATCGATCACCGCGACTTCCAGCGTCTGGTCGTCGAGCACCGTGCCCATGCTGCGGCGATCGTGCGCGGCGCCGGCGGTGGCGGCGCCGCCGACCAGCACGGCGGCGCATCCGCCGAGCAGCAAGGTGGCGAGCAGTACGGCGACAGCGAACAGGCGAATCATGCGGAGCGAACCTCGTCGAGAGTGAAAGCGTTGCGTATCCAATCGAAGCTCGGCGCTTCCGCGGCGCCCGTCACCGCAACCACATCGAAGCGGCAGGTGCGTCGCGCCAGCGCGGGCGAGGTGGCGAGATAAGCCGCCGCCGCATTCGCCATGCGTGCGCGTTTGCGCGCGTCGACCGAGGCGGCGCCGTCGCCGTGGCTGCGGCCGCGCCGGTAGCGCACTTCGACGAACACGAGCACGTCGGCGTCATCCATCACCAGATCGAGTTCGCCGATGCGATAGCGCACATTCGCCGCGCGCAAACGCAGGCCGGCGCGCTCGAGTTCGCGCTGGGCGGCGCGTTCCCAGAAGGCTCCGTCAGGGCTGGCGATATTCGACGCCATCGCTGGTCAGGCCGCCATCCGGCGCCGGTTGCACGTAGCCGTTGCTGTAGCGCGCCCAGGCCGGTGCGCGCTGCACCTGGCCGAAGCCGTCGAGGCGCAGTTCGCCGGTGGCGCCGGGGATGCGCGCGTTGGGATCGGCGGCGAGTTGATCGAGCCGGCCGGCGAGCTGGAACGCATCCATGCCGAAGGCGAACAGACGGGCGCCGGCGCCGCGCGCGGTGTCGAGATTCTCCGCCAGCGGCTGCCGCTCGGGCAGGCCCGGACGATCGGAAATCAGCCACGGCAGTTCGGTGAATTCGATGCCGTCGAGTTCGCGATCCAGCCGCGCGTTGCTGCCGCCCGCGGCGATCATCGAAGTAGCGACGATCGGCAGATCGTAGACGCCGGCGACGCGCAGCTGCGGCGCGAACAAACGCGCCTGCGCCGAGCGCGCCGCCAGGAAGATCGCGTCGGCGTCGGCCGCGGTGGACGGGGCGGCGATTTCGCTGCCGTCGCTGGTTTCCGACGTGCTGCGCGTGCCGGCGGCGTTGAGCGCCTGGCGGATCAGTGGGGCGTAGTCGGGCGCGCTTTCCGGCAACCGCACTTCGGCCACCACCACGCCGTCGCGCGCGGTGAAATGTTCGCGGAAGGCGGCGAGCGTGCGCTGCGCGCTTTCGTCGTCGCCGGCGGCCGCGATCACGCGCTTCCAGCCGCGCCGCAGCATGCGTTCGGCGGCCGCGATGCCTTCGTCTTCCGGCGCCAGCGCGAAGCTGACGCTGCCCGGCGGCGGCGGCGCTTCGCCGCCGCGATTGAGCGCCAGCAGCGGCGTGCTGATTGCGCCGCGTTCGAACAGCGCGGCGACGCTGTCGCGCGCCAGCGGGCCGATGACGAGATCGGCGCCCTCCGCGACGGCTTGATGATAGGCGGCCACCGCGGCGTCGGCATCCCCGCCGCTGTCGTAGAGTTTCACCGCCGGCCGCACGCGTGATTCGGCGTAGTAGGCGCTGAAGAATCCATCGCGCACCGCCGATCCGGCCGCCGCGAAACTGCCTTCCACCGGCAGCAGCAGCGCGATCTGGCGGAACGGCCGGTAGCCCGTCGCGTCCATCGGCGGACGGTTGGCATCGCCGGCACCGATCGTGGTGGTGCGATCGTACGGCCGCGGCAGCGACAGGCCGCGCGACGACAGCAGCCGCCCGGCATGCACATACAAGGGATGGCCGACCGGCAATTGCGCGCTGCGCTGATACAGCGTGTCGTCGTCGACGCGCTTGAGCAGTTGTTGCACGCGGCGCTGGTTCTCGGCCTGATCGACCGGCGCCAGCCACGGATCGAGCGCGGTGCGTTCGGTGGCGGCCGAGAAGGCGTCGCCGGTTTTTTCGAAGCCGCGCGCGCGCAGGTAATGGAAGCGCTCGCGATACGCGTCCGGCACGCTGTCGGACGGCAGGGTGAGGATGGCGAGCGCGCTGCCGGCATCGTCGGCATCGAGCGCCAGTTCGGCCTGCAGCAGACTCATGCGCAATTGCTCGTCGGCGCTGAAATAGCGTGCGTTCACGCCCTCGAGCGCCATGCGCGCCTGCGCCAGGTCGCCTTCTTCGCGCCAGGCTTCGGCGGCCCGCAGGCGGTAGTAATCGCGCGCCGATCGCTGCTCGGTGGCGGCCTGCGTGAAACTTTGCGCAGCGGCCTGGAATTCGCCTTGCGCGAACTGCTGTTCGGCCAGCGTGGCCGAGGCCGACGGACGGTCGCGCGTGGGCATCGAGCCGCAGCCGGCGAGCAGGAAAGACAGCCACAGGGCCAACAGCAGGGTTCGCAACATGATTCGACGCACCAGGATGGATGCCTGCGATCATACTTGGGGAGCGCCGGGTGCGGGGTCGACCGCCGCGCATGGCGATGAAATTCCGGCATGAACCTGTGCGTGTTCGACTTTCGCATGACGCCCGATCCAGCGCGCCCTCACTACTCACTCCTGATCCCTTTCCCGCCATGCCCCCAGCCCGCACCGGCCGCCTGCACGTCGTCGCCACCCCGATCGGCAACCTCGAAGACCTCTCGCCGCGCGCCTTGCGCACGTTGCGCGAAGTCGCGTTGATCGCCGCCGAAGACACGCGCCACACGCAGCAACTGCTCGCCGCCAACGGCGTGCGCACCGCGATGCTGTCGCTGCACGATCACAACGAATCGCAGCAGATCGACACCCTGCTGCAGCGTTTGCGCGCCGGCGAGGACGTGGCGCTGGTGTCGGATGCGGGCACGCCGTTGATCAGCGATCCCGGCTATCGGCTGGTGCGCGCGGTGCGCGAAGCCGGCATCGACGTGAGCCCGGTGCCCGGCGCGTGCGCCGCGATCGCGGCGCTGTCGGTGGCCGGCATCGCGAGCGACCGTTTCGCCTTCGAAGGCTTCCTGCCGCCGAAATCATCGGCGCGGCGCGAACGGCTGCAAGCACTGTCGAACGAGTCGCGCACGCTGGTGTTCTACGAATCGTCGCACCGCATCGACGAAGCGCTGGCCGACCTCGCCGCGGTGCTCGGCGACGAACGGCGCGCCGCCGTGGCGCGCGAACTGACCAAGCGCTTCGAGACCGTGCTCGACGGCACGCTGGCGACACTGCGCGATCGCGTGGCGAACGATGCCGACCAGCGACGCGGGGAATTCGTGGTGATCGTCGAAGGCGCGCCCGAAGACGCCGATGTGGCGTTGAGCGAAGGGCGGCGGTTGTATGCGCTGTTGGCCGCGCATTTGCCGCCGTCGCAGGCGGCGCGGGTGGCGGCGGAATTCACGGGGGCTTCGCGGAAGGCGCTTTACGGAGGGTGAGGCGTTGCGGGGAGGGATCGCTTCGCGCGGCGGGGCGGGATCGCGACGCGCGGGGAGTCGGGAATCGGGAATCGGGAGAAGAGCAGGGCTCGCAGCTTGCCGGCGTTTCTCCCGCCTCCCCATTCCCGATTCCCGCATCGCTATCCAGAAAAAGCGTCGCAGTTCGCCGGATTTTCTCCCGATTCCCGCCTCCCGATTCCCGCGACGCTTCGAAGCAAGCGCCCGCTCAGGCCCGATTCCCCGCAATCCCGTAGAATGCCGGGCTGCGGAGTCGGCCAGACAGTCGCGTCGCTCGCAAGAGTGCCGAGGAAAGTCCGGGCTCCATAGGGCACGGTGCCAGATAACGCCTGGGCGGCGCGAGCCGACGGAAAGTGCAACAGAAAGATACCGCCGATGGCCCGCAAGGGATCAGGCAAGGGTGAAATGGTGCGGTAAGAGCGCACCGCGAGTCCGGTAACGGACCGGCACGGCAAACCCCACCGGGAGCAAGACCAAATAGGGACCTCATGGCGCGGCCCGCGTCGGGTCCGGGTAGGTTGCTTGAGGCGCGCAGTGATGCGTCGTCCAGAGGAATGACTGTCCACGACAGAACCCGGCTTATCGGCCGGCTCCGCTTCTTTTTTCTTCGCTTGGCAACTCCACTGGATTCGAACTCTTCAATTTTCTTGGAGGTTCGAACCCTTGGCGAACTGAACTGCGGATATCACTCGCGCGCCGAACTCTTCGAAAGTCTCCAAGTGTTGAACTGACGAAGCCGCACGCTCGCAAGCCATCGACTACATCGCCGACGGTGAGTGGCGCTCAAGACGCGCAAGTCGATCCACGATGTGCTGGAAAACTACGACTCGCGAGCAGGCGCCGCCATAGTCGCAAGCGCCACGCCCGCCAGTACCGCGACGCCGCCCACGAGCGTGCGCGCGTCGATTCTCTCGCCGAGCATCACCATCGCGGCAGCGACACCGACCACCGGCAGCAGATTGAGATAAGTCGAAGCCTGCGCGGCGCCGAGCACGCGCAGCGACGCGCTGTACATCAAGTAGCCGAGCGCGCTCGCCACCACGCCCAGATACACGACGGCCGCGAAACCTGTCGCCGTGAGCGACATCCGCGCGCCGAGCGCGAATTCGACGACGACCGCGGGCGTCAGCAACACCACGCCGGCCACCGAAGTCGCCACGGTGACCACCAGCGGATCCAGATGCGCGCAGCGCTTGGCAAGGATCGTATACACCGCCCACGCAGCGACGGCGGCCACGATCAGCGCGTTGCCCAACATCGGATCGGGCGCATGCGCGCCAGCGGTCCGGCCCGACACGATCAGCAACACGCCCGCGACCGAAAGCACGACGCCCGCGATGGCCGCCGGCGTGAACCGCTCACGCAACCACACCGCCGCCAACACCAGCGTCAGCGCGGGTGTCGCACTCATGATCAACGCCGCATGCGTCGCCGAGGTATACAACAGCCCGACGTTGTATCCGAGGTAATACAAAGCGATGCCGGTGAGCCCGAGACCAAACGCCGGGCCCAACGCAATCGCTGACGCACCAGCGCGACGGCGCGCCCGGTACACAGGCCACAGCAACAACGCCGCGATCGCGAAGCGAAGCCACGCCAGCAGCAACGGTGGTACTTCCGACACGGCCGCCTTCGAGACCGGCACGCTCGCGCCCCAGACCACCATCACGGTGACGAGCGTCAAGCTCGCGCCGGCACGCGACGCCAGGAATCCGCTCATCGCGCCACCTTCCCAATCGGTAAAAATACGATGGTAACCACATCGGAAATCGCGCATGGCCAGACTCGTGTTCGGATGAACCGTGCCTCGATGGTTACGAAATGGGTGGCTTTCGCGCGCTGCAGTCCGGGGCCAAAAGACACGGCGATCGACAAGACCCGGAAGCTTTGACGCGCAAACTTGAGAACTCGAGCGTTGGGCCGTGGCCAGGTTGGGTTACGTGCCTGGATTCAGCGCGCGCGCCGATGCAATCAGCGCCTCGAGTTGCCCCTTGCTGTCGAACTCGGCCGCCGCCGCGCGGATGGCCTGCAGGTCCGCGTCGGGATTTTGTGCAAGAAGTTGCTGGATGTCCGCGAGATCGGAAAGTCCGCCCGCATAAGTTTGAGCGCCACGAGATCTTCGATGGTCACGCAACGCAAGGAACTCCCGGCCATTGCTTCGGCGCGGGCGATCGCGACCGGTGCGGGCGTCGCCACGAAACGATGAGGATTTCGGAAGTTCACCACTTCGACGACATCGATCGACTCGGGCGCTTCGGCGTGTGGCGCGCGGACCGTGAGGAGTCCGCCGATCGGATCATCGTCCTCGGGCAACCGCAGGTCGGTTTCAAAGCCACTCGCTTCCAGCGCGGACTGCAATGCCTTCAATTGCGTGCGCGGGTTGACAGCAACCGCAAGGTCGATGTCCTCGGTGCCGCGTGCGTAGCCGTGCACCGCAAGCGCTGCGGCGCCGATCATCGCGCACTCGAAACCGAGCCGTCCGGCCTCCTCGGCGACTCGCTCAGCGAGTGCGAAGGTCGCGTCAGGATTTAGCATCCTGGCCCATCTTGCGCAGCAGCTGTCCGCGACGGCCGAGTTCGAGCGCGAACAGAACCCGCTCTCGGGCAGAGGCGGGATTGTTTTGCGGAACGAACGGGGCGCTCGCGCTGCGTCGGCGGGAAGGGATGTTCGCGCTCATGGAGCTAGCCTGCGGGCCGTGGTCGGGCGGCGTCAAGACCGATAAATCTCGTCGGGAGATTCCTCGTTGATGCCGCGGGTGGCGCGGCGTCGCGCCACTTCGCCCGCGGTCAATTCCGCGACCGAGATCCGCGCGTCACGGCGCGCAAGTTGCGCTCCGACGCAAACCGCCCATGACTTCCGATCTACAGCTGTGTGCGCTTGTTCGCAATCTGTGACAAATCAACGCTTGCCCAACGACTCTTAAACGAGAGTCTCAAGAGTTGTGCAACTCTTTGATCCCCCAGCGGATTTCCCCCTGATTTGTTGTTGACAGTCGCAGACCCTGAGACTAATGTGGGTGCCTGCGGGAAATTGTGGTTTTTTGTGGGATTGGGTTGGAATTGGGGAGTCAAGGGCGGGATGTTCCAGGGCGAAACGGCAATTACGCTCGACGACAAGGGGCGGCTGGCGATTCCGACCGGCTACCGGGACCTTGTCGCGCGCGATTGCGGCAATCGGCTGGTCATCACCTACAACCCCTTCGAATCCGGGTCGCTCTATCTGTATCCGTTCCCGGTCTGGGAACGCCTGCGCGATCAGGTCAATGCGCTGCCCAAGACCAAGAAAACCAACCGCGCGCTGCAGCTCAAGCTGATCGGCGCGGCCGCGATCGTCGAACCCGACGGTGCCGGTCGTATTTCGGTGCCGGCCAGCCATCGCAATGCGGTGGGGATCGAGAAACGCGCCGTGCTGTTGGGCATGGGCGACAAATTCGAGTTGTGGAGCGAGCAGGCCCACCACGCGCAGATCCGGCAGGTCATCGCCGACGAGGATCTGGGCGAGGAACTGCTCGACCTGCAACTGTGAGCGGAGGTGGCGCGGCTTCCACCGCCGCCCACCTGCCGGTGCTGTACGCCGAAGTCCTGGAGGGACTCGCGGTGAAACCGGACGGGATCTACCTGGATGGAACCTTCGGCCGCGGCGGGCATGCGGCCGGCGTGCTCGGGCAGCTGGGGCCGCAAGGCCGCTTGCTCGTGATGGACAAGGATCCCGAGGCCATCGCCATGGCGCACGCGCTGTTCGGCGGCGACCCGCGGGTGGCGATCCGGCGCGGCAGTTTTGCCGCGCTGGGCGATTGGGCCGAAACGGAAGCCGGCCTGGACGGAGTGCTGTTCGATCTGGGCGTGTCTTCACCGCAGCTCGATGAAGCGCGCCGGGGTTTCAGCTTCCAGAACGATGGACCGCTGGATATGCGGATGGACCCGGACACCGGAGAAAGCGTGGCGCAGTGGCTGGCGCACGCGCAGGAAAGGGAGATCGCCGACGTGCTGTGGGCCTATGGCGAAGAGCGCATGAGCCGACGCATCGCGCGCGCCATCGTGGCGCGGCGTGCGGAGTCGCCGCTCGAAACCACGGCGCAGCTGGCCGATCTGGTGGCCGGCGCGATCGGCCGCCGCGATCCGCACAAGCACCCCGCCACGCGCACCTTCCAGGCGCTGCGCATCTTCATCAACCGCGAGCTCGACGATCTCGATACCGGTCTGGCCGCTGCGCACGCGCGTTTGAAGGAAGGCGGCCGGCTGGCGGTGATCAGCTTCCATTCGCTGGAAGATCGCGCGGTGAAGCGTTTCGTCGCCTCGCATGCGAAGCCGCCGGCGGGAAACCGCCGCCTGCCGCAGATCGACGATTTCAAACCCACGCTGCGCGCGGTCGATGCGATCGTGCCCGGCGACGCCGAACTCGCACGCAACCCGCGCGCCCGCAGCGCCGTGCTGCGCGTGGCGGAGAAACTGGCATGAGCGCGCGCGCACTCGTGTTCGCCGTGCTGCTGCTGGCCGCGATGGCCAGCGCGGTCGGCGTGGTCTATGCACGCCATCGCCATCGCCAGGCCTTCATCGAGTTTGCCTCGCTCGAACGCGAGCGCGACGAACTGAATATCGAATTCGGCCGCCTGCAGCTCGAACAGGCCACCTGGGCCGAAACCGGCCGCATCGAACAGGTCGCGCGCGACCAGCTCGGCATGAAATTCCCGGAAGGCGCCGACATCGTGGTGGTGAAGCCTGATGTGGTGCAGCCCGATGGGGTGCAGCCATGAGAGCGCGCAACCAGCCGATCAACACGCGCGTGCGGCTCTATGTCGTGATGTCGGTGCTCGCGCTCGGCGCGACCTCGCTGATCGTGCGCGCGGTCGATCTGCAACTGTTGCACAACGAGTTCTACCAGCAGCAGGGCGACGCGCGTTTCCTGCGCGAGATCCCGATCCCGACGTCGCGCGGCATGATCACCGATCGCAACGGCGAGCCGCTCGCGGTGTCGACGCCGGTCGAATCGATCTGGGCCAACCCGAAGGAACTGCTGCAGCACGCCGACAGACTGCCGGCGCTGGCCGAAGCCCTGTCGATGCCGCTCGAGCCGCTCACCGAGCGCCTGGCGCAACGCGCCGACAAGGAATTCATTTATCTGCGGCGCCACATGAATCCCGACGAGGCCGAGCTGATCCTCGCGCGCGAGATTCCGGGCGTCTATTCGCAGCGCGAATTCCGCCGCTTTTATCCGGTGGGCGAAGTGATGGCCCATGTGCTGGGCTTCACCAACATCGACGACCGCGGACAGGAAGGTCTGGAACTGGCGTTCGACGAATGGCTGACCGGCAAGCCGGGTGCCAAGCGCGTGATCCGCGATCGCCGCGGCCGCATCGTCGAGAACGTCGACCTGTTGCGCGCGGCGCAGCCGGGGCGCGATCTCGGGCTCACCATCGATCGCCGCATCCAGTATCTGGCCTATCGCGAACTGAAGAACGCGCTGCTGGAAAACCAGGCCTCGTCGGGCTCGATCGTCGTGCTCGACGTGGCCACCGGCGAAATTCTCGCGATGGTGAATCAGCCGTCGTACAACCCGAATTCGCGCGAAGGCAGCGAACCGTCGTCGCATCGCAACCGTGCGGTGACGGACGTGTTCGAGCCGGGCTCGGTGATGAAGACCTTCACCATCGCCGCGGCGATCGAGAGCGGCAAATTCACGCCGGAAACGCCGATCGAAACCGCGCCGGGCACGATGCCGATTCCGGGCTATACGATCCACGATTTCAAGAACTACGGCACGCTCACCGTCACCGGCGTGCTGACCAAGAGTTCCAACGTCGGCGCCACCAAGATCGCGATGACGCTGGCCAACGAGCATCAGCACGATATGTATCGCCGCTTCGGTCTGGGCGAAGCGACCGGCAGCGGATTCCCGGGCGAATCGGCCGGCGTGCTGCCGGGTCCGGATCAGTGGGGGCCGACGGAAAAGGCGACGATTTCGTACGGCTACGGGCTGTCGACCACCGCGCTGCAACTTGCGCGCGCGTACGCCGCGATCGGCAATCACGGCCGCATGATCGAGCCGACCTTCGTCAAAGGCGCGAATAACCCGAGCGAGCAGGTGATCGATCCGGCGCTCGCCGATCAACTGGTCGGCATGCTCGAAAGCGTCACCGGCGTCGGCGGCACCGCGACGCGCGCCAACGTGCAGGGCTATCGCGTCGGCGGCAAGACCGGCACCTCGCGCAAGGCCAGCGGCGGCGGCTACGCCGACAAGCGCTACACCGCGGTATTCGTCGGCCTGGTGCCGATTTCGGCGCCGAAATTCGCGATGGCCGTGGTGATCAACGACCCGCAATCGCACGATGCGGCCGGCCAGCTCGTCTACGGCGGCGGCGCGGTGTCGGCGCCGGTGTTCCGCCGCGTGATGGACGGCGCGCTGCGCCTGATGGACGTGATGCCCGACGCCGTGCAGCAGTACTACGCCGCCGCCGAGCCCGCGCGCCTCGACGCGCCGATGGAAGAACCGGCACCGGCCACGGTGACCGAAGAAACCGAATACGTGCCCGATCTGCAACCTGCCGGAGCGGTGCAGTGATGGCGCTCGATCGCCTGCTCGAAGGCTGGGCCGACGCGCCGTCGACGCCGATCGCGGGCCTCACGCTCGACAGTCGCGAGGTGCATCCGGGCACCGCCTTCGTCGCGCTCGCCGGGGCGGCGACGCATGGCTTGCTACACGCCAAACAAGCGGTGCAGCGCGGCGCCGCCGCGGTGTTGTTCGAGCCGCCCGTGCCGGCCGACATCGCGCTGCCGGACAACGCCACCGCAGTGCCCGAACTGCGCGCCAGACTCGGCGCGATGGCCGATCGCTTCTACGCACAACCGTCGCGCCGGCTCGGCGTCGTCGGCGTCACCGGCACCAACGGCAAGACCTCCACCGTGCAACTGATCACGCAGGCCCTGAGCCGTGCGGGCATCGTCGCGGGCAGCATCGGCACGCTCGGCGCCGGTCTCTACGGCCAGATTGCCGCCGGCGAGCGCACCACGCCCGACGTGATCCGCGTGCACGCGCTGATGGCCGCGATGCTCGATGCCGGTGCCCGCCACGTCGCGATGGAAGTGTCGTCGCACGCGCTCGACCAGGGCCGCGTCGATGCGGTGGCGTTCGACATCGGCGTGTTCACCAATCTCACCCGCGATCATCTCGACTATCACGGCGACATGGCGACCTACGGCGCGGCGAAAGCGCGCCTGTTCGCCGTGCCGAGCCTCGAAGCGGCGGTGATCAATCTCGACGATGCGTTCGGCCGCGAACTATTCGCCAGCCTGCCATCGCGTCTGCGCAGCATCGGCGTGAGTTCGCGCGGCGCACTCGACGCGCGCCTGCGCGCCGACGATCTCGTGCTCGATGCCTCCGGACTGAGCTTCGCACTGGTCGAAGGCAACGAACGCGAATCCGTACGCAGTCCGCTGCTCGGCCGCTTCAATATCGACAATCTGCTGGCGGTGGCCGGTGTGTTGCGCGCAATCGGCTGGCCGCTCAAGCAGGTGGCCGATGCGCTGGAAGAACTCGATCCGGTGCCCGGTCGCATGAGCCGCCTCGGCGGCGACGGCGGGCGTCCGCTGGTCGTGGTCGACTATGCCCACACGCCCGACGCGCTCGAACAGACGCTGGCGAGTCTGCGCGCGCATACCGCGGGCCGATTGATCTGCGTCTTCGGTTGCGGCGGCGAGCGCGATCGCGGCAAGCGCCCGCAGATGGCGGCGATCGCCGAGCGTTCGTCCGATGTCGTGATCGTCACCGACGACAATCCGCGCGGTGAAGACGGCGATCTCATCGTCGCCGACATCCTCGGTGGTTTCGCCGATCGCAACAGCGTTCGCGTGCAGCGCGACCGCGCTTTGGCGATCGACCTCGCGGTGCGCGAAGCGACACCCGCCGACACCGTGCTGATCGCCGGCAAAGGCCACGAGCCGTATCAGGAAATCGCCGGCGTCAAGCATGCGTTCGACGATCTCGATGTCGCTCGCGCCGCACTGGAGCACCGCGCATGAGGCCGATCGTGCTATCCGACGCTGCCGCCTGGTGCGAAGGCCGCCTGGTCGGCGCCGATGCCGAAATCGGCTCGGTGGCGATCGATTCGCGCAAGGAAATGCGCGGCGCCTTGTTCGTCGCGCTGCGCGGCGAAAATTTCGATGGTCACGAATTCGTGGGCCAGGCCGCCGAGCAAGGCGCGTTGGCGCTGCTCGTGTCGCGTCCGGTCGACAGCCCATTGCCGCAGCTGATCTGCGGCGACACGCAAACCGCGCTCGGCGACATCGCCGCGGGCATCGCCGCGTCGCGCCGCACGCGCGTGCTCGGGCTCACCGGCAGCAACGGCAAGACGACGGTGAAGACGCTCACGCACTCGATCCTGGCGCGCGTCGGCCACGCCTACGCCAATCCGGGCAATCGCAACAACGAGATCGGCCTGCCGCTGGCGCTGCTCGATCAACCCGAAGACGCGCAATACGGAATCTACGAAATGGGTGCGGGGCAACCGGGCGATATCGCGTATCTGGCCGCCATCGCCAGGCCGTCGATCGGCCTGGTCAACAATGTCGCTGCGGCCCATCTGGAGCGCATGGGATCGCTGCTCGGCGTGGCCGAAACCAAGGGCGCGATCTACGAAGCCTTGCCGGCCGATGGCGTGGCGGTGATCAATGCCGACGATGCGTTCGCGCCGCTGTTCGCGCAGCGTGCCGGCGCGCGCCGCGTGGTTCGTTTCGGCCTCGAAGGCAGCGCCGATATCCGTGCGGTCGATATCGCCGCGAACGCCGATGGCACGCGCTTCCGTTTGCGCACGCCGACCGGCGAAGTACCGGCCTCGATCGCGATCGCCGGCCGCCACAATCTGTTGAATGCGCTCGCCGCGGCCTCGCTCGCGTTCGCCGCCGATGCGCCGCTCGACGCGATTGCCGAGGGTCTTGCGAATGCCGATCGGGTGCCGGGCCGCCAGACGCCGCATCGATTGCCGAACGGCGCGCTGCTGATCGACGACAGCTACAACGCCAATCCCGGTTCCGTCGGCGCCGCCATCGCGACACTGGCGCAGGGTGGCGGCGAAGCTTGGCTGGTGCTCGGCGACATGCGCGAACTGGGCCACGGCGAACGCCATCTGCATGCCGAAATCGGCGACGCGGCGCGCGACGGCGGTATCCGCCGCTTGTTCACCGTCGGCCCGCTGAGCGAAGCCGCCAGCCGAGCCTTCGGTCCCGGTGCGCGGCACTACGATTCGCAGGCCGAGTTGATCGAAGCCTTGCGCCGCGACTTGCTGCAACCGGCCGATGCGTCGAACGTGCGTTGCCTGATCAAAGGTTCGCGCGGCAGCCGCATGGATCGCATCGTCACCGCGCTGCTCGGCGGTGCCGGCGACAAGGAGGTCGGCCATGCTGCTTGAGTTGGCGCAGTGGCTCGAACGGCTCCACGGCTTCTTCGACGTGTTCAACTACATCACGCTGCGCGCGATTCTCAGCGCGCTGACGGCGCTCGCCGTGTCGCTGCTGATGGGCCCGGCGGTGATCCGCAAACTCGCCGGCTACAAGGGCGGCCAGCCGATCCGCAGCGACGGGCCGCAATCGCATTTCTCGAAGGCCGGAACGCCGACGATGGGCGGCGTGCTGATCCTGGCGGCGGTGGCGATCGCCACCTTGCTGTGGGGCAATCTTTCGAATCGCTATATCTGGATCGTGCTCGGCGTGCTGGTGTCGTTCGGCGTGATCGGCTGGATCGACGACTACCGCAAAGTGGTGCGGCGCGATCCGAAAGGCCTGCCGGCGCGCTCGAAATACGCGCTGCAATCGCTGTTCGGATTGATCGCGGCGATCGCGCTGTACGTGAGCGCCGACGTACCGGCGGCGACCGAATTCTACGTGCCGTTCTTCAAGGCGATCGCACTGCCATTGGGCATCGTGTTCGTCGTCATCGCCTATCTGTGGATCGTTGGATTCTCGAACGCGGTCAACCTCACCGACGGCCTCGACGGGCTGGCGATCATGCCGTCGGTGCTGGTCGCCGGCGGTCTGGGTGTATTCGCGTATCTGTCCGGCCACGCGGTGTTTTCGGAGTATCTGCAGATTCCGAAGATTCCCGGCGCGGGCGAACTGGCGATCATCTGCGCCGGGATTTGCGGCGCGGGCCTCGGGTTCCTCTGGTTCAATACCTATCCCGCGCAGGTTTTCATGGGCGACATCGGCGCGCTCGCACTCGGCGCGGCGCTCGGGGCGATCGCGGTGATCGTGCGGCAGGAGTTGGTGCTGGTCGTGATGGGCGGCATCTTCGTCATCGAAACCTTGTCGGTGATGATCCAGGTCGCTTCGTTCAAGCTCACCGGCCGGCGCGTTTTCCGCATGGCGCCGATCCATCACCACTTCGAGTTGAAGGGCTGGCCGGAACCGCGCGTGATCGTGCGCTTCTGGATCATCTCGGTGGTGCTGGTGCTGATTGGCCTGGCCACGTTGAAGGTGCGCTGATGATCGCCGCCCGCCTGCGCCAGGCCTTCCGCCTCGCCGAGATCGAGGGCCGCTACGACCGCGTGCTGTTCTCGACGGCGGTGGCGCTGGCCGCGCTCGGCCTGGTGATGGTGGCGTCGAGTTCGATCGCGGTGGGCGAAGGGCTCGACGTGGGCCCGTTCTATTTCCTGACGCGGCATGTGATCTTCCTCGGCGGCGGCATCGTGCTCGGGTTCGCGATTGCCCGCATCGAACTCAAACACGTCGAGAAGAGCAGTCATCTGTTGTTGCTGCTGTGCTTCATCCTGTTGCTCGCCGTGTTCCTGCCCGGGATCGGCAAGAGCGTCAACGGCGCGCGGCGCTGGCTCAATATGGGCATTTCCAGTTTCCAGGCCGTGGAGGCCGTGAAACTGATGCTGATCGTGTGGCTGGCGAGTTATCTCGTGCGCTTCCGTGAGCAGGTGCAGCAGGAATGGCTCGGTCTGCTCAAGCCGGTCGGTGTGGCGGGTGCCTTGGTGGCGGCATTGCTGGTGCAGCCGGATTTCGGTTCCGCAGTGCTGATCGTCGCGATCACCGGCGGCATGGTGTGGCTGGGCGGCGTTCGCATCCGCAATCTGTTGGCGCCTACCCTGTTCGTGGTGCCGGTGCTCGGCTGGGCGGCGATGTCGGAGTCGTATCGCGTGAAGCGATTGACCTCGTTCCTCGATCCCTGGGCCGATCCGTTCAACGATGGATTCCAGCTGACGCAGGCGCTGATCGCGATCGGACGTGGCGAATGGTTCGGCGTCGGGCTCGGCGCGAGCATCCAGAAACTGTTCTACCTGCCCGAGGCGCATACCGATTTCATCTTCGCGGTGATCGCCGAAGAACTCGGTTTCCTCGGCATCCTGTGCGTGCTCGCGTTGTTCGCGTTGCTGGTGGGGCGCGCCTTCGTGCTCGGTTTGCGCGCGGTCGAACTCGGCCGCCACTTCGCTGGCTACTGTGCGTTCGGCGTCGCGCTGTGGATCGGATTGCAGGCGCTGGTGTCGATTGGCGTGAACCTCGGTGTGCTGCCGACCAAAGGCCTGACGCTGCCGCTGATTTCGTCCGGCGGTTCAAGCGTGCTGATGACGTGCGCCGCCGTGGGTCTGCTGCTGCGTGTGAGCTACGAACTCGATCGCGCGCAGCGCCAGGTCGCACGCGTGCGCAGCGGCGTGAACGCGGCGACGCTCGATGCCGAAACCGCCGCGGCGATCGATCCGATCCCGCCCGTCGTTGAGGTGCGGCCGAGTCCGTGGCGTCGCGTCGAGCCGACTTTCGGAGCCGTCGCATGAATGCGCAGGCACCCGTGATGATCATGGCCGGCGGCACCGGCGGACATATTTTCCCCGGCCTTGCGGTGGCGCAGGTGTTGCGCGATCGCGGCGTGCCGGTGGTGTGGCTGGGGTCGAGCCATGGCCTGGAAAACAAGCTGGTGCCGGCGGCCGGTATCACGCTCGATACGATCGCGGTGACGGCATTGCGCGGTCGCGGCCCGTTGTCGTTGTTGCTCGCGCCGCTGCGCCTGGCGCGCTCATTGTGGCAAGCGCTTGGCGTGTTGCGCCGGCGCAAGCCGCGCAGTGTGTTGAGCCTCGGTGGATTCGCCGCGGGGCCGGGCGGCGTGGCTGCGTGGCTGCTGCGTCGTCCGCTGCTGGTGCACGAACAAAATCGCGTGCCCGGTTTCACCAACCGCGCGCTGGCGAAGCTGGCACGCGCGGTTCTCACCGGGTTTCCCGATGTTTTTCCGCGCGCGCTCGGCGCCGATGCGGTGGGCAATCCGGTGCGTCCGTCGATCGCCGCGGTGCCGCCGCCGAACCTGCGCTTCGCCGGTCGCAACGGCACGCGCCGCGTGCTCGTGCTCGGCGGCAGCCAGGGCGCGCGCGCACTCAATAGCGCGGTGCCGCAGGCGTTGCAGTCGTTGCGGATCGAGCAGCCGATCGAAGTGCGCCACCAATGCGGTGAGCGCCACCTGCAACAGGCGCAGCAGGCCTACGCGCAGGCGGGTGTCGCGGCGCAGGTCGATGCCTTCATCGGCGACATGGCCGAAGCCTACGCCTGGGCCGACCTCGTGATCTGTCGTGCCGGTGCGTTGACGCTGGCCGAGCTCGCAGCGGTCGGCGTCGGCGCGATCCTCGTGCCGTTCCCGCACGCGGTCGACGATCACCAGACGCGCAATGCGGAATTCCTCGTAGCCAACGGAGCGGCGATCCTGGTGCCGGAAAACGACGACCTCGCCGCGCATCTGGCGCGCGCGCTGACCGACCTGCTGCCGTCGCGTCTGCGGCTGATGCAGATGGCGCAGGCCGCGCGTGCGCAGGCGCGCATCGATGCGGCCGAACGCGTCGCCGACCTTTGTCTGTCGGAGGCCCGCGTATGAAGCGTCTGCAGGCCGGCGGCGATCTGGCGAGCAGCTTCCGCCGCGTGCATTTCGTCGGCATCGGCGGCGTCGGCATGAGCGGCATCGCCGAGGTGTTGTGCACGCTCGGCTACACCGTTTCGGGATCGGACCAAGGCGATTCGGCCGCCACGCGGCGGCTCGCCGGTATGGGGGCGCGCGTCTATCGCGGCCATGCGGCCGAGCAGATCGAAGGCGTCGACGTCGTCGTCGTATCGAGCGCGATCAAACCCGACAATCCCGAATTGGTGGCGGCGCGCGCGCAGCGCGTGCCGATCGTGCCGCGCGCGGAAATGCTGGCCGAACTGATGCGTTTCCGCCGCGGCATCGCGGTGGCCGGTACGCACGGCAAGACGACGACGACGAGCCTCGTCGCCAGCGTGTTGTCGGAAGCCGGCATGGATCCGACCTTCGTGATCGGCGGGCAATTGCTGTCGGCCGGCGCCAACGCGCGCCTCGGCGGCGGCGAGTGGCTGGTGGCCGAAGCCGACGAAAGCGACGGCAGCTTCCTGCGCCTCACGCCTCTCATCGCCGTCGTTACCAACATCGATGCCGATCACCTGGAAAACTACGGCGGCGATTTTGCCAATGTGCAGGCGGCATTCTCCGAATTCCTGCATCGCCTACCGTTTTACGGCCTGGCGGTGCTGTGCATCGACGATGCCGAAGTGCGCGCGCTCGCGCACGAAATGCCGCGTCATGTGCTGACCTACGGCTTCGATGCGTCCGCTGAAGTGCGCGCCGACGACGTGCGCCAGCAAGCCGGCCGCACGACCTTCGTGCTGCGCCTGCCGCAGAGCGAGCCGCTGCCGGTGACCTTGAATCTGCCGGGCCGCCACAACGTGCAGAACTCGCTCGCGGCCGCAGCGATCGGCTGGCAACTGGGCGCCGAACCGACAGCGATTGCGCGCGCACTGGAAAAATTCCAGGGCATCGGCCGCCGCTTCAACCAGCACGGCGAAAAGCCGATCGCGAACGGCAAAGTGCTGCTAGTCGACGACTACGGCCATCATCCGCGCGAACTGGCTGCGGTGTTCGAAGCCGCGCGCGCCGGCTGGCCGCAGCGCCGACTCGTCGTCGCATTCCAGCCGCATCGCTACACGCGCACGCGCGATCTGCTCGACGACTTCGCGGCCGTGCTGTCGGATGTCGACGCCGTCGTGCTCACCGAAGTCTATGCCGCCGGTGAAGCGTCGATCACCGGCGCCGATGCCAAATCGCTGGCGCGTGCGATCCGCGCGCGCGGCCGCATCGCCCCGGTCGTGGTGCCGAACGCCAAGGCACTGCGCGGCGTGCTGCCCGACGTGTTGCAGGACGGCGATCTGCTGATCCTGATGGGCGCCGGCGATATCGGCGCCGCCGCGCAGGACATCGCCACGAATGGATTCGAAGGAGCGAACACCGCATGACCGCCAATAACGATCCGCGCGCTTTCGGCCGCGTCGCCGTGCTGATGGGCGGCACCTCGAGCGAGCGCGAAGTTTCGCTCGATTCGGGCCGCAATGTGCTCGACGCGCTGCGGGCGCGCGGCGTCGACGCGCATCCGGTCGATGGCATTCCGGCGCTGGTCGATGCGCTGGTCGCGAAACGTTTCGATCGCGTTTTCAACGTGCTGCACGGCAATCGCGGCGGCGGTGAAGATGGCGTGCTGCAAGGCCTGCTGGAATCGTTCCGGATCCCGTACACCGGCTCGGATGTGCTCGGCTCGGCGTTGGCGATGGACAAGATCCGCACCAAGCAGGTGTGGCTCGCGCTTGGGTTGCCGACGCCGCGCTACGCACGCCTGGCGCGCGGCGCCGATGTGCACGAAGCGGCGCGCGATCTCGGCCTGCCGGTGATCGTGAAGCCGGCCTGCGAAGGGTCGAGTGTCGGTGTGAGCCGCGTGTTCGACGAACAGGATCTCGATGCCGCCGTGTCGCTCGCCTCGCGCTATACGCAGGCCGGCGCCGGCAACGAAATGCTGATGGAACAGCTGATCCACGGCCACGACAACGGCGCCGGCGAATACACGGTCGGCATCCTCGACAACCAGGCGCTGCCGAGCATCCGCATCGTGCCGGCCGGCGAGTACTACGACTATCACGCGAAATACGTTGCGGAAGACACGCAATACGTTTGCCCCGGCCTCGAGGGCGCAGCCGAAGCCCGGATGCGTGCGCTCGCCCTCGAGGCTTTTCGCGCGGTCGGTTGCCGCGGCTGGGGCCGCGTCGACCTGATGCGCGACGGCGAAGGCCGCGACTGGCTGCTCGAAGTGAATACGGCGCCGGGCATGACTAGTCATTCGCTGGTGCCGAAGGCCGCGCGCGCGGTCGGCATCGATTTCGAAACGCTGTGCTGGAAGATTCTCGAATTGACGTTGGCGGGCAGCGCCGGCGAAGACGATTCCATCGCTGCCGATTCGCCGTTTTCGATCGACGACGGAGACGCGGCGCGATGAACAGCTTCATCCGCCTGTTCGCCTGGTCGTTGGCTTTGCTGCTGGTGGCGCTGCCGCTGGTGGCGATCCTCAACGGCTGGCTGGCATCGGATCGCTGGCCGATCGAACGGCTGCGGCTGACGGCGGAGTACGAGCGCGTGTCGGGCGAGCAGGTGCGCACGGCGGTGGCTTCGCAACTGGGGCGCGGATTCTTCGCGATCAACCTGGCCGAAGTGCAGCGTTCGGTGGCGGCGCTGCCGTGGGTCGATCGCGTCGAAGTGCGCAAGCGCTGGCCCGACCTGATCGAAATCACGGTGCATGAGCATCGCGCTTTCGCGCGCTGGGGCAGCGATCGCCTGTTGTCGGATGAAGGCGAGTTGTTCACCGCGCCCGGCCTGGAACAGGTGCAGGGCTTGCCACTGCTCGACGGCCCCGATGCGAGCGTGAGCGACGTGGTGGCGTTGTACGGCGAAGCGCAGCGCATGTTCGCGGGCACCACGCTGGCGATCCAGGGCGTGCGGTTGTCGGCGCGCGGCAGCTGGAGCCTGACCTTGGCCGATGGTGCGCGCGTGGTGATCGGGCGCGCCGATCCGGCGCCGCGGTTGCAGCGGCTGGTGCGCTATCTGCCGCAGTTGCTGGCCGGCGAGGTGCGCGCGTTCGATCGCATCGATCTGCGCTACACGAACGGCTTCGCGGTGCGCTGGCTGCCCGCCGCCGAAGAATCCATCCACCCCGGCAATCCTGCGGCGCAACCGCCGCAAGCCGTGCACGACGCGAACCGGAATCGGGCAGACGCATGAACCGCAAGGGCGACAAATCGCTGATCGTCGGGCTCGACATCGGCACCTCGAAAGTGGTGGCGCTGGTCGGCGAATACACGCCGGGCGAACCGATCGAGGTGATCGGCATCGGCTCGCACGCAGCGCACGGGCTCAAGCGCGGCGTGGTGGTCGATATCGAATCGACGGTCAACTCGATCCAGCGCGCGATCGAAGAAGCCGAACTGATGGCCGGCTGCGAAATCCGTTCGGTGTACGCCTCGATCAGCGGCTCGCACACGCAGTGCAAGAACTCGCCGGGCATCGTGCCGATCAAGGACGGCGAGGTCACCTACGCCGACATGGAGCGCGTGCTCGAAGCGGCGAAGGCGGTGGCGATTCCGTCCGACCAGCGCATCCTGCATGCGATCCCGCAGGAATACATCGTCGACAACTCGCAGGAAGGCATCCGGCATCCGGTCGGCATGTCGGGCGTGCGTCTCGAAGTGCGCGCGCATCTGGTCGTCGGCGCGTTGTCGGCGGCGCAGAACATCAGTAAGTGCGTCAATCGCTGCGGGCTGCAGGTCGACGATCTGATCCTGGGTTCGCTGGCGTCGAGCCAGGCGGTGTTGACGGCCGATGAGAAAGAGCTCGGCGTCGCGCTGGTCGACATCGGCGCCGGCACCACCGACATCGCGGTGTTCGCGCAGGGCGCGATCCGCCACAGCGCTTCGCTGCCGATCGCCGGCGATCAGGTGACCAACGACATCGCGCATCTGCTGCGCACGCCGACGCCGCATGCCGAGGAAATCAAGGTTCGTTATGCCTGCGCGCTGGCGCAGCTGGCGACTGCCGAGGAAAGCATCCAGGTGCCGAGCGTCGGCGATCGCCCGCCGCGGCGTCTGGCTCGACAGGCCCTGGCCGAAGCGGTGCAGAACCGCTACGAAGAAATTTTCGAAATGGTGCAGGCCGAACTGCGCCGCTCCGGTTTCGAAGAACTGGTGCGCGCCGGTCTCGTGCTGACCGGTGGCGCGGCAAAGATGGAAGGCGTCACCGAACTGGCCGAGGAAATGCTGCACATGCCGGTGCGAATCGGCATTCCGCAGTACGTCACCGGGCTGGGCGAAGTGGTCGGAAATCCCGTGCATGCAACGGGCGTCGGCCTGTTGCTGTGGGGCAGTCAGATCGAAAACCCGCGCCGTCCGGCGGCCGCGCCCGGTCGGGTCGGGACGCTGTGGTCGCGGGTGAAGAACTGGTATCGCGGAGAGTTTTGAAAAAGCAGCGGTGCGGTGAAGTGCGGAACCGTGGCGAATGGAGCAAAAGGACCGGGAACGCGACAGGGGCGTTCTCTTGCAACTGGATGGGGCACTGACGAGGACGAGGGCAAGGACATGTTCGAGCTGGTCGAGAAAATGGCACCCAATGCGGTGATCAAGGTGATCGGAGTGGGCGGCGGCGGTGGCAACGCGGTCGCGCACATGGTCAATTCCAATGTCGAAGGTGTGGAGTTCGTCTGCGCCAATACCGATGCCCAGGCGATCAAGGGCGTCGGCGCGAAATCGATCCTGCAACTTGGCGGCAACGTCACCAAGGGGCTGGGCGCGGGCGCGAATCCGGAGGTCGGCCGGCAGGCCGCGCTGGAAGATCGCGAACGCATCGTCGAGGCGCTCGAAGGCGCCGACATGGTGTTCATCACTGCCGGCATGGGTGGCGGCACCGGCACCGGTGCGGCGCCCGTGGTGGCGCAGCTGGCGAAGGAGATGGGCATCCTGACGGTGGCCGTCGTCACCAAGCCGTTCCCGTTCGAGGGCCGCCGCCGCATGCAGGTGGCGTTGAAGGGCATCGAGGAGCTGTCGCATCACTGCGATTCGCTGATCACGATCCCGAACGAAAAGCTGATCACGGTGCTCGGCCGCGAGGCCACCATGATCCAGGCTTTCCGTGCGGCGAATGACGTGCTGCTCGGTGCGGTGCAGGGCATCGCCGATCTGATCGTGCGTCCCGGCCTGATCAACGTCGACTTCGCCGACGTGCGCACCGTGATGTCCGAAATGGGCATGGCGATGATGGGTTCGGGCGTGGCCCGCGGCGACGATCGCGCGATGGCGGCGGCCGAGGCGGCGATCAGCAACCCGCTGCTCGACGACGTCAACCTGGCCGGCGCCAACGGCATCCTGGTCAACATCACGGCCGGGCCGGATTTCACGATGCGCGAGTTCGACGAAGTCGGCCGCACCATCGAGGAGTTTGCCTCGGAAGACGCCACCGTCGTCATCGGCACGGTGCTCGACCACGACATGCAGGACGAAGTGCGCGTCACCGTGGTGGCGACGGGCCTCAACCGCGCCGCCGCGCGCCAGCCGATCCGCGCGCCGGAGAAGGAAACCGCGCAGCGGCCGGTGAAGCTGGTGCGCAACGCGACGACCGGACTGGTCGACTACAGCGCGATGTCGAACGCCGCTGCGGCGGCGGCGACGATGCCGTCGGCGCCGTCGCGCACCCGCGCCGAAACCCCGGCCGGTGGCGAGATGGCGATGGACTACCTGGATATCCCGGCGTTCCTGCGCCGCCAGGCGGACTGACAGCACGCGATCGACCTCGTCGCTGCATCGTTTCGACCCTCTCCCGCGTCGGGAGAGGGTTCGGATGGCGGTTCGGCCTTGCCCTGCTTTCGTTCGGGGCCGAACCGCTCTTCCGGCAGGGAGGGCGTCGGCGCGCGCGGCTTTCGCTTCGGCGCCTTCGATACGACCGGCCTCTTGAATAGGGCCGCTGCGAATCCAACCATTGGGGCGCTGCCGGCCCTCGAGCGTCGCAAGAGCGACGGCTGCAAATCACCGCGAGACCCGTCAGACTAGCCGCGCGATGTTGCGGAAAAGCGACAAAACGTGGTCATTTCGCCAAAAGTTACTTTCCCCGGCGAAAAGACGCGTGCTATTCTCGCCCGGCTTTTGTCGCGCTCCTGCCCCGGAGAACGCACGAATCTTATGATCAAACAACGAACCCTCAAAAACGTGATCCGCGCCACCGGCGTGGGTCTGCACTCCGGCGACAAGGTCTATATGACCTTGCGGCCCGCCGCCGTGGACACGGGCATCGTGTTCCGGCGCGTGGACTTCGCCGAGCCCGTCGAAATCCGCGCCACCGCTACCAATGTGGGCGAGACCAGCCTGTCCACCACGCTGGTGCAGGGCGACGTGCGCATCTCCACGGTCGAACATCTGCTGTCGGCGATGGCGGGCCTGGGGATCGACAATGCCTATGTCGATCTGTCCGCGCCCGAAGTGCCGATCATGGATGGCTCGGCCGGCCCGTTCGTCTTCCTGATCCAGTCCGCCGGCATCGAAGAGCAGAACAAGGCCAAGCGTTTCGTCCGCATCAAGAAGACGATCACGCTCAAAGACGGCGACAAATGGGCCCGCTTCGAGCCCTTCGACGGTTTCAAGGTCGGCTTCTCGATCGACTTCAACCATCCGATCTTCACCAAATCCACCTCGCGCGCCGAAATCGATTTCTCCACGACCTCGTTCGTGAAGGAAGTCAGCCGCGCACGCACCTTCGGTTTCATGAAGGACATCGAGATGCTGCGCGAGCGCAACCTGGCGCTGGGCGGCTCGATGGACAACGCGATCGTGCTCGACGATTACCGCGTGCTCAACGACGACGGCCTGCGCTACGAGGACGAGTTCGTCAAGCACAAGATCCTCGACGCGATCGGTGATCTCTACCTGCTGGGCCACAGCCTGGTGGGTGCGTTCTACGGCCATAAGTCCGGGCACCAGTTGAACAATCAGCTGCTGCGCGCGCTCATCGCCGACCAGTCGGCCTGGGAAGAAGTCACCTTCCAAGATCCGGCCGCGGCGCCGATTTCCTACTCGCACCCGGCCCAGGCCGCGGTCTAAAAGGAAGTCGGGCCCAAGTTCACGGTTTCGTCACGAGGCACTTGACCAGCGGTTGGCCGGTCCGGGAGGATTCGCTCCCGCAGGGACAAACAAATCAGGCCAGGGAGGCCATACGCAGCAGCTGCTCCCGGAGTTCGGGATCGGCTACTGAAGCAGCCGCCGCACGCAGGTTTTCGCGTGCCGACGGCGAAAGGGGTGAACGCGGTGCTGCATCCGGGGGAACGGGCTGCATCGTTGCCACTTTCACGGTCATTCCGCTTGCCTGAAGGCCGGCGGCGGCAGCGGCGTCTCTCAAGGCGTCCGCGTGCAGTCGCAGCTTGGCCTTCCAGACGGGCGAAGTGACGAGAAAGACAAGTCTGCCGTCGCGAACGTTGCCCAATCTGACATGGGAGGCGAGCGCGGGGGGCAGAGACTGGCGCAGCTGCCGGTCGAGCGCATCGAGCATTCGGGCGCGTTCGATCACGCTGCCGAGGTCGCCGGATTGCGCGGTTTTCAAGGCCGCGTGGAATGGGGATTTCGGCGGGGGCTGCATGGGCAAACGATTGACGACCGGGATTCGAGTTTGAACGTCATCATCGTAGCGAAATTCCTCAAGACCCCTAAGAAGTTCTGCTTGCGCGATCCGCGCACCCAGGCGCTGTGCAGCGTTGCCCTGGCGAGTTTGCTCGCGCTCGGCGGCGGGGTCGGTTATCTGATGCGCGGCGCCGATGCGGCTGCGCTGGCCGAGATCGAAACCCTGCGCACGCAGGTCGAAGATCAGCGCGACGATCTGGACGCCGCCCGCGGCGCCTCGCAGCGCGAGCTCAACGCCATGGGCGTGAAGCTGGCCGAACTGCAGGCCCAGTCGAACCGCCTGAACGCGCTCGGCGAACGCCTGACCCAGATCGGCCGTCTCGACGACGGCGAATTCGATTTCAGCGAGCCGCCGGCCGTCGGCGGTCCGTCCGGCGACGAATCGATGGTGGTCGCGTCCACCAGCGTCGAACTGCAATCCACGCTCGATGCGCTCGGCGAACGGCTCACCCAGCAGTCGCGCCAGCTCGAGTTGCTCGAAAGCCTCTTGCTCGACCGCGACGTCGACGCCAACCTGCTGCCGACCGGCCTGCCGGTGCGCGCGGGCTACGCCTCGTCGGGCTTCGGCCACCGGGCCGATCCGTTCAGCGGCATGGGCGATTTCCACAGCGGCGTCGATTTCACCGGCGCGCGCGGTTCGGACATCCTCGCGGTCGCCGAAGGCGTGGTTTCGTTCGCCGGTCATCGCGCCGGCTACGGCAACCTGGTCGATATCGACCACGGCAACGGCTACATGACGCGCTACGCGCACAACTCCGAAAATCTCGTCAAGCCCGGCCAGCGCGTGCGCGTGGGTCAGGTGATCGCGAAGATGGGCGCGACCGGCCGCGCCACCGGCAACCATGTCCATTTCGAAGTCTGGAAGGACGAGCGCCCGGTCAATCCCAGCCAGTACCTGCGCAGCGCCCGCGGTTAGAGAAAAACCGCCCCGGCGGCGCCTGCGCGCCGCTTGAATTCGCCTGCCCGCGCTCCCAACGTTACAATGTCCTGCTCCGGCCGCGTCTGCGGCCGGAGCGAATTTGCCAAGGCCACCTTGGTGGCCGGATCAGCTTGCATCGGCCGCTCCGGTGGCCGGGTCGATAAAATTTTAGGGCCGCCTCGGGCGGCCTTTTTTCGCTTGTGCGGCGCGTCGCACCGGCAACCGTCTTTCGGAATCGAGCATGTTCAACAAGGTCCTGACCCGCATTTTCGGCAGCCGCAACGAGCGCCTGCTGTCCCAGTTGCAGAAGAACGTCGTGCGCATCAACGCGCTCGAGCCTGAATTCCAGAAGCTCGACGACGCCGCACTGCAGGGCAAGACCGCCGAATTCAAACAGCGCATCGCGGCCGGCGAGGCACTCGACAAACTGCTCCCCGAAGCCTTCGCCACGATGCGCGAAGCCGCGCGCCGCGTGCTCGGCATGCGCCACTACGACGTGCAGCTGATCGGCGGCATGGTGCTGCACATGGGCAAGATCGCCGAAATGCGCACCGGCGAAGGCAAGACCCTGGTCGCCACGCTGCCGGTGTACTTGAATGCGCTCGAAGGCAAGGGCGTGCACGTGGTGACGGTGAACGACTACCTCGCACGCCGCGACGCCGCGTGGATGGGCAAGGTCTACAACTGGCTCGGCCTGTCGGTCGGCGTGGTGTATCCGGGCATGCCGCACTCGGACAAGAAGGGCGCCTACGCCTCCGACATCACCTACGGCACCAACAACGAATACGGCTTCGACTACCTGCGCGACAACATGGCGGTGTCGGTCGAGGATCGCTTCCAGCGCGGCCTGAATTTCGCCATCGTCGACGAAGTCGACTCGATCCTGATCGACGAAGCGCGCACACCGCTGATCATCTCCGGCCCGGCCGACGAATCGCCCGAGCTCTACATCAAGGTCAACCGCATCGTGCCGCTGCTGACCCGCCAGGGCAGCGAAGAAGGCGAAGGCGACTACTTCGCCGACGAAAAATCCAAGCAGGTGCATCTGTCGGAAACCGGCATGGAGAATGCCGAGCGCCTGCTGATGGAGGCCGGCATCATCAAGGAAGGCGACGGCCTGTACTCCGGTTCGAATCTCGCCGTCGTGCATCACCTCAATGCGGCGCTGCGCGCGCATGTGCTGTACCAGCGCGATGTCGAATACATCGTGCGCGACGGCGAAGTGATCATCGTCGACGAATTCACCGGCCGTACGCTGACCGGCCGGCGCTGGTCGGACGGTTTGCATCAAGCTGTGGAAGCCAAGGAAGGCGTGCCGATCCAGCGCGAGAACCAGACGCTGGCCAGCATCACGTTCCAGAACTTCTTCCGCATGTACAACAAGCTGGCCGGCATGACCGGTACGGCCGATACGGAAGCCTACGAATTCCAGAGCATCTACGGCCTGGAAGTGACGGTGATCCCGACCCATCGTCCGATGGTGCGCAAGGACGCGGCGGATCTGGTTTTTCTCAAGCGCCCGGCGAAATACCAGGCCATCATCGAAGACATCCGCGACTGCCACGAACGCGGCCAGCCGGTGCTGGTCGGCACCACCTCGATCGAAACCTCCGAACTGCTTTCAGGCCTGCTGAAGAAGGAAAAGATCCCGCACGAAGTGCTCAATGCCAAACAGCATGAGCGCGAAGCGCAGATCGTGGCGCAGGCCGGCCGCCCGCATGCGGTGACCATCGCCACCAACATGGCCGGCCGCGGTACCGACATCGTGCTCGGCGGCAGTCTCGAAGCCGAATTGCATGCGCTGGGCGAAGACGCCAGCGAAATCGACCGCGCCCGCGTGAAGGAACAGTGGCAGCAGCGCCACGACCAGGTGCTGGCCGCCGGCGGCCTGCACATCATCGGCACCGAACGCCACGAATCGCGCCGCATCGACAATCAGTTGCGCGGCCGTTCGGGCCGCCAGGGCGACGCCGGTTCTTCGCGCTTCTACCTGTCGCTCGAAGACAATCTGATGCGCATCTTCGCGGCCGACTGGGTGCAGCGCGCGATGAAGCTGCTCGGCATGAAGGAGGACGATCGCATCGAAGATCGTCTCGTCAGCCGCCAGATCGAAAAAGCCCAGCGCAAGGTCGAAGGTCACAACTTCGATATCCGCAAACAGCTGCTCGAATACGACGACGTCGCCAACGACCAGCGCAAGGTGATCTACCAGCAGCGCAACGAGTTGCTGGAAACCGATGCGATCAACGAAACCGTCGCCGGCGTGCGCGAAGACGTGATCCGCGGCGTGGTGCACGGCTTGGTGCCGCCGAATTCGGTCGACGAACAGTGGAATCTGGCGGAACTGGAAAAGACGCTGGAGAACGATTTCGGCATCCAGATCGATCTGCAGCGCCTGTTGCGCGAGAAGGAAGAAATCACGGCCGAGGAAATCGAGGCCAAGGTGCAGGAAACGGTCGATCGTTTCTTCCGCGAAAAGGAAGCGCTGGTCGGCAGCGAAATGATGCGCGCGCTGGAAAAGCACGTGATGCTCAACGTGCTCGACTCGAACTGGAAGGAACACCTGGCGCGCATGGACTACCTGCGCCAGGGCATCCACCTGCGCGGCTATGCGCAAAAGCAGCCCAAGCAGGAATACAAGCGCGAAGCCTTCGAGCTGTTCTCCGACATGCTCGACAAGGTCAAGCGCGACATGGTGACCTTGCTCGCGCGCGTGCGCATCCGCACCGAAGACGAAGCCGCGCAGCTCGAAGCCGCCGAACGCCAGCGCCAGGAAGCGATGGCGCGCCGCATGCAGTTCCAGCATCCGGAAAGCGGCGGCCTGGGCGCCGATGACGAAGCCGCCGAAGCCATCGGCGCAGGCCACGCCGGCGCGCAGCCGGTGGTGAACGACGGCCCGAAAGTGGGCCGCAACGATCCGTGTCCGTGCGGCAGCGGTAAGAAGTTCAAGCACTGCCACGGGCAGCTCGCGTAAGCGATACGAAACGACGGCGCCGCAGGGCGCCGTCTTCGCGAATGAGCCAGGAGCGAAGTCCGCGCATCCACGTCGTCGCCGCGATCCTGGGCGACGCGCGCGGCCGCATCCTGCTCGCGCGCCGCACCGATGGCCGCGATCTCGCCGGCCTGTGGGAATTCCCCGGCGGCAAGGTTGAACCCGGCGAAAGCCCCGAAGCCGCGTTGAGCCGCGAACTGCGCGAGGAACTCGGCATCGAGATCGGTGCGAGCGAACCGGTGATCGCGGTGCCGCATGCGTACGGGCACAAACGCATCCTGCTCGACGTGCGCCGCGCCGCGGCGTTCACCGGCCGCGCACGCGGACTCGAATCGCAGGCGCTGGCCTGGGTCGCGCCGGAAAAACTGTCGAGCTATCCGATGCCGGCGGCCGATCGGCCCGTCGTGGCGGCGCTGCAACAGCCGGACCGCTATCTGATCACGCCCGAACCGGGCGACGACGACGAAACATTTCTGCGCGCGCTCGCAGCCGCGCTCGATGCCGGTGTGAAGCGCGTGCAGTTGCGCTTGAAGAACGTGTCGCCCGCGCGATCGCGTTCGCTGGCATCGGTCGCACGCGATTTGGCCCATACGCACGGCGCGCAACTGCTGCTCAACAGCGCGAATCCCGATGCGCTGGTGCTGGCGAAGGAACTGGATGCCGGCCTGCATCTCACCGCATCGCATCTGCTCGCCACCAGCGAATTGCCGCAGGTTTCGCTCGTCGCCGCGTCGTGCCACAACGCGGCGGAACTCGCGCACGCCGAGTCGCTCGGTTGTCACTTCGCGGTGCTGGGTCCGGTGCACGAAACCGCGACACATCCGGGTGCGGCAGGTTTGGGCTGGGAAACCTTCGCCGGCCTGCGCGAAACCGTCGCCCTGCCGATCTATGCGCTCGGCGGACTCGGCAACGCGGATTTCGACATGGCACGCGCGCACGGCGCGCAAGGCATCGCCGCGATGCGCGCGCTGTGGCGGTACGCGGTTGCCGGTTGATCCGGTTGATCGGCCGCGGCAACCCCGATCCGCGCTGAATCGGCGGTAGCGGCGCAGCGAGCGCCACCGGCATCGTGTGCTAGCCTGAGTTCGGCCGGGGAAGGCACCGCGAGAAGTTTCCACACTTCATTGCGGAGATCGAATCGATGCGCAAATCTCTGATCGTGTTTCCGCCGCTGTTCTTCGGCGGACTGATTTTCCTGGCCCTCGCGCCGACGCTCTCCCACGCGCAAACGCCCACCGCCACCGTGCTGCAGGGCGGCGTAGCGCGCTGGAGCGGCGCGGATGCGCGCGAGTGCGGCATCTACGGCAAGCGCTACACCGCGCTGCAGGGCGTGTGCTACTACCCGGTCGACATGACCACCAAACCCGGCACGCACGAAGTGGCGCTGTGGAATGCGGCGGGCGAACAGAAAGTCGGTTCGCTGATCGTCGAAGAACGCGAGTGCACCGAAACCGAGATCACGCTCGACAAGACCGAGTACATCGAGGTGTCGGCGGAAGACCGCACGCGCGCCGCGAAGGAACGCGAGGCCATCGTGAAAGCCGTCAACGGCGCCGACGCCGTGTATCCGCGCTTCGATCTGCCGCTCGCTCCGCCGGCGAAGGGCGCCGGCACCAAAGACCGCAGCGATTTCTGCGAACGCCGCCTCTACAACGGCAAGGTCCGCAGCCGCCACACCGGTCTGGATTATCAGATCGGCACCGGCACCACGGTGAGCTCACCGGCCGACGGCACCGTCGTGCTGGCCGAGGATCAGTTCTACTCGGGCAAGACCGTACTGGTCGACCACGGCAACGGGCTGGTGTCGATGATGTTCCATCTCGACGAGGTCGCGGTCGAGAACGGCGACCAGGTCAAACGCGGCGAGAAGATCGGCACGGTCGGCGAATCCGGCCGCACCACCGGCCCGCACCTGCATTTCGGCACGCGCTGGCAAACGCAGCGCATCGATGCGGCGGCGTTGCTCGGCGATCCGGCGAAACTGCCCGGCATCGGTGAAGGCATGGCCGATTCGGTCGACGAAAAGACCGTCGAAAAGGATGCGGATCAACCGGCTGCCGAAGATCGCGCCGGCGAGGACGACAACTCCGCGGTGAAGGACGATTGATGCTTCGTCACGCGCGCTGCGTACCTTGGGTGCAGGCGCGCAGCGTCGCGGTATGGCGGGAATCGTGAGTCGGGAATCGGGAGAAGGTCAAAAGCGCGGGCTTCGCTCTTTTCGCGGCTCCCGATTCCCCCGTGCTACGCAGCGGCGCGATCCTCCAACCCGCAGCCGCCGCGCAACTCCTCGAAATACTCCCGCGTCAGACGCAGTTGCTCTGCCGGCGTCTCGGCGCGATTGACGACGACGCGGAACGCCGCGTTTTCCGGGCGATCCTTCGCATACCAGCCCAGATGCTTGCGCGCGATGCGCACGCCTGACAGCTCGCCGTAGAACTCGTGCAGGTGTTCGAGGTGGCCGAGCAGGATGTCGCGAATTTCCTCGATAGGCGGCGGTGCGAGTGTTTCGCCGGTTGCGAGATAGTGAGCGATTTCGCGGAAAATCCACGGCCGTCCCTGCGCCGCGCGACCGATCAACACCGCATCGCAACCGGTGTAGCGCAGCACTTCGGCGGCTTTCGCAGGCGAATCGATATCGCCGTTCGCGAACACCGGAATCTTCAGCGCCGCTTTCACCGCGGCGATCGTGTCGTACTCGGCGACACCGGTGTATTGCTGATCGCGCGTGCGGCCGTGCACCGCCAGCGCGGCGATGCCGCTGTCTTCGGCGATGTGCGCGATCGACAGCGCGTTGCGATGTGCGGCATCCCAGCCGGTGCGGATCTTCAAGGTGACCGGCACATCGACCGCCTGCACCACCGCCGACACGATGCGCGCGACGAGCGCTTCGTCGCGCATCAATGCCGAGCCGGCCCAGGCGTTGCAGACTTTCTTGGCCGGGCAGCCCATGTTGATGTCGATGATCTGCGCGCCGTGGTCGACGTTGTAGCGAGCGGCCTCGGCCATGATTTCCGGCACCGTGCCGGCGATCTGAACGCTTATTGGCGCAGGTTCGCCGCCGTGGTCCATGCGGTGCACCGATTTGGCGGTGCCCCAGAAGCGCGGATCGCTGGTCGTCATTTCCGACACGCACAGTCCCGCACCCAGGCGCTTGCACAGCATCCGGAACGGTTTGTCGGTGACGCCGGCCATCGGGGCCAGCACCAGCGGCGTGTCGATGCGATATGGGCCGATCTGCATGCCAGAATTGTAGCAAGCGGCCGCTTTCGGCCGATTCATATCAGGCAACCGGATGTTTTCGACCCTCTTCGCGGCGCTGCTTTTCAGCGCGGCGCCAGCCCAGGCCGACGCGGCGACGGACCTGCCGACGGCGCGCTTCGAAGTGCGCGAGCCGCGGCTGAAAACCGATCGCTACGCCGAGCTGGCGCGTGCGTTCCAGACAGACGATCCGCTGCACGAGTTGGTGGCACGGTTGAACCAGTCGCTGCGGCTGCCGACGACGCTCGGCTTGCGCTATGCCGAATGCGGTGAACCCAACGCCTATTACGATCGCGACAACCGCGAAGTGCTCTTGTGTTTCGAGCTGATCGAGAAACTGGCCGACGATTTCGCGCCGCAACTCGACGACGACGCCGATCTCGCCGAAGCCGTCACCGGCGCGCACATCTTCATCACGCTGCACGAAGTCGGCCACGCGCTGGTCGATGTGCTCGAACTGCCGATCACCGGCCGCGAAGAAGATGCCGTCGATCAGTTGTCGGCCTGGCTGCTGATCGGTGAAGAACGCGGCAATGCCGCGGTGCTCGATGCGGCGGTGAGTTTTTCGCTGGCGAGCGAACGCTACGATCTGGCCGAGAACGACTTCGCCGACCTGCACTCGCTCGATCGCCAGCGCTACTACAACATGGTTTGCTGGGTGATCGGCAGCGATCCGCAGGCGCATGCCGGGCTCGCGCATGAGGCCGGATTGCCCGATACGCGCGCGGCCACGTGCGCCGACGAGTACCAGCGGCTCGATCGCAGCTGGTCGAAACTGCTGAAAGGCTTCGCGCGCGAAGACAAGCCCGCCGCAGCGAAGAAATGATCGGCCGGATCGCCTCGGTCAGGCGACGATGAGGCCGAAGCGCGCGCTGACCTGATCCTGCGACGGCATCGCCGACGCTGCGCCATGCGATTCGGTGGAAAGTCCGGCGACACAGTTCGCCCGCCGCACCGCGACACGGAATGGCCCGGCCTGCAGGCAAAGCGCCGCGGCCAGTGCGCCGTTGAAGGCGTCGCCGGCGCCGGTGGTGTCGATCGGCGCCACGGTTTCGGCAGCGACGCGATAGCAGGCCACATCATCGCCGCGCAGATCGTCCGCATCGTGCGACACGAACGCGCCGCGCGCGCCGAGCGTCAGCACCACCGTCGGCACGCGCAGTCGGCGACACAACTCGTGCAACGCGCCGTCGTCCAGCGCGGTCAGCGCGCGCGCGTCGACGCGCGTATCGGCCACGTGCGCGAGCAGATGCGCGAACTCGGTTTCGTTCGGCGTGATGACGTCGATGCGGTCGAACAGTTCGCCGCTCTCGCCGGCCAGCGGCGGCGCGGGGTTGTGCACGGTCAGCGTGCCGGAGGTGCGCGCGATGTCGAGCGCGCGCTGCGTCGCCGCCGGATTGATTTCATGCTGGGTGAGCAGCACGCGCGCCGTGCCGATCAGGTTGGCCTGCGCATCGACATGCTCGACCGACAACAGCGCGTTGGCGCCGGGCCCGACGACAATCAGGTTCTGGCCGGAATCCTCGACCAGGATCGCCGCGGTGCCGCTCGCCGCATCGGTGCGCATTTCGCATTGCGCATCGATGCCTTCGCGCTCGGCCAGGGCCAGCGCGAAACGCGCGATCGGATCGTCACCGAGCGCGCCGATGAAGGCTGTGCGCGCGCCCTGTCGTGCCGCGGCTACGGCCTGGTTGAAGCCCTTGCCGCCGGGCCCGGACGCGAACGCGCCGAGACGCGTTTCGCCGGGCACCGGGAAGCGCGGCGTGCGCCACACATGATCCTGGTTGTAGGAACCGACGACGACGACATCGACCATGGCGGATCAGGGTGTCACGGCGCAGGCCACGGCGGCCGCCGATTCGCTGCTCGACTGCAGCATGTAGATCACACCGGCGATGGTCGCCGTCATGAAGGTCGCGATCGAACCACCGAGCACCGCGCGCAGGCCGAAACGCGCCAGATCGCTGCGCCGTTCGGGCGCGAGGCCACCGATGCCGCCGATCTGGATCGCGATCGAACTGAAGTTCGCAAAGCCGCACAAGGCATAGGTAGCGATCAGCGCACCCTGATTGGTGAGCGCCACGCCCTCGGTCTTGCAGTTGACGATATCGGCCAGCTGCAGATACGCGACGAATTCGTTGATCACCACTTTCTGGCCGATCAGGCCGCCGACCACGGTGGCATCGCTCCACGGCACGCCGATCACCCAGGCCAGCGGCGCGAGCAGCAGGCCGAGCAGGTTGGCGATGTCCGTGGGCCGGCCCAGCCACTCGGCCAGGCCGGTGATGTCGCCGAACCAGGTGAGCGGTGAGTTCAGCATCGCGATCAAGGCGATGAAGGCCAGCAGCATCGCGCCGATGTTCAGCGCCAGCCGCAAGCCATCGGCGGCGCCGGCCGCCGCCGCGTCGATGATGTTGCTGGCGGTCTTTTCGACTTCCATCTTCACCGTGCCGCGTGTCAGCGGTTCGCCGGTTTCGGGAATCAGGATCTTGGCGATGACGAGCGTGGCCGGCGCGGCCATGATCGAGGCCGCCAGCAGGTGCTTGGCGTAGAACGCCTGCTGCACCGGATCGCCGCCGCCGAGCATGCCGACGTAGGCCGCCAGCACGCCGCCGGCGATATGCGCCATGCCGCCGATCATCATCGTGATCAGCTCGGACTCGGTCATTTTCGAAATGTACGGACGTACCGTGAGCGGCGCTTCGGTCTGTCCGATGAAGACGCTGGCGCAGACGCTGGTGGTTTCGGCACCGGAGACGCGCATCACCTTGGTGATCGCCAGCGCCATCACGCGCACGATCGCCTGCATCACGCCCAGGTGATACAGCACACCCATCAGGGCGGCGAAGAAGATGATCGTCGGCAGCACCTGGAAGGCGAAGATGAAGCCGACCGTCGAGGTGTCCATCAGGCTGCCGAAGATGAAACTCGAACCGGCGCCGACGAAGCTGAGGATTTTCACGAAGCCGTTGCCGAGCGCATCGAAGATGCGGCTGGAGAACGGCAGCGCCAGCAGCGTGGCGATCGCCGCGAAGGCGAGGCTGATGCGCGCGAAGGTTCGCCGCTGCGCGGCCAGGGGCCGCAGCAGTGGCGCGACCCACAGCAGCAATGCGATCAGGGCGGCGACCGCGACCAGCCAGAGCCAGGTTTTCAGTACTTCCGGGTCGACTTCGCCGGCGGCGTTGATCGATCCGGGCCCGACCACCCAGCGGATGAAGGCATCGCCGAGCAGCACGCAGGTGGCGAAGCCGACTTGCAAGCCGATGCCGGTCAGCACCAGTTGCCAGTTCACCACGCGCTTGTTGTTGGAAAACGCCCAGGCGATGGCGATGAGCGTCGCCAGGCCGAACACACCGAACAGAATATGGATCATCAGATTTAACCAGTCCCCGGTTCAGCCCCTCCCCAGGGCGCCGCCGCAGCGTAGGGCAGGGGCTACGGACGCGCAAGCGCGCCGCCGGCCAAGTCACCGATGTTCAGCTTCGCAGCAAAACCGCCACGGCCAGCGCCGCGAACAAAGCCGCCGCGGTGTAGCGCGCCGCACGCAGCGGCAGGCGATGTGCGAGGCGTGCGCCCAGCGCTACCACCGGCAGATTGGCCAGCAGCATGCCGAGCGTGCTGCCGGCAACGACGATCCACAGCGGCGAATATTTGGCGGCGAGAACGACGGTGGCGATCTGCGTCTTGTCGCCGATCTCGGCAAGGAAGAACGCGATCAGTGTGGCGACGAAGGCGCCGTAACGCGGCGGTTTCACTTCACTTTCGTCGAGTTGGTCGGGCTTGAGCGTCCACGATGCGACCGCCAGGAACGACAGCGCGATGCCCCAGCGCAACACGCCCGCCGGCAGCCATTCGGCCACCAGCGCGCCGAACCAGCCGGCCAGCGCGTGATTGAGGACGGTCGCGACGAAGATGCCCCAGGCCAACGGCCAGAAGCGGCGGTAGCGCGCGGCGAGCAGCAACGAGAGCAGTTGCGTTTTGTCGCCGATTTCCGCGATTGCGACGGCGAGGGTGGAGACGAATAACGCTTCCATGGGAGGACTCGATACGGGGCCGGGCGATGCGGACGCGATGGCCGACGCGTCGCCGGCCCGGCCGGGCGGCAACACGTCAACCAGCGGTCTGGTCCGATCGCGGGTGCGATCCGTTGCGCCATGGCCTGCCGGCCAAGTGTGTTGACGCAAGCGCGGCTAGGCAGCCGGGGCTACTCCCCGTTGGAAGTGCCGCCATTGTAGTGGCGACGCACAGGCATGGCGAGAGAACTGCGTCGCGGCGCTACACTTCGATCATCGTTCAGCGCGCTCGGGAATCGACGATGCAATACCGCCGCATGGGTCAATCGGGCTTGCAGCTTTCGGCGCTTTCTTTCGGCGCGTGGGTGACGTTCGGCAGCAAGATCGGCCGCGGCGAGGCGCGCGAATTGATTTCGCAGGCCTTCGACGCCGGCGTGAATTTCTTCGACAACGCGGAAACCTATGCGAACGGCGAGGCCGAACGCATCATGGGCGACGCGCTCGCCGATCTGCGCCTGCCGCGCGACGCCTGGTGCGTGTCCAGCAAGGTGTATTTCGGTGCGGTGGATTCGCCGCGGCCGACGCAGCGCGGGCTGTCGCGCAAGCATGTCGTCGAGGCCTGTCATCAGGCCTTGAAACGACTGCGCGTCGACTATCTCGATCTGTATTTCTGCCATCGCCCCGATGTCGACACGCCGGTGGAAGAAACCGTGCTGGCGATGGATGCGCTGATCCGGCAAGGCAAGGTGTTGTACTGGGGCACCTCCGAGTGGCCGGCCGCGACGATCCGTGAAGCCGCGAAGTTCGCGAAGCAGCAAGGACTGCACGGGCCGAGCGTCGAACAACCTCAATACAACCTGCTGCATCGAGAGCGCGTCGAGTTCGAATATGCGCCGCTGTATTCGGAACTGGGCATCGGCACGACGATCTGGTCGCCGTTGGCCTCCGGTCTGCTCACCGGCAAATATGTCGATGGCGTACCGGGCGATTCGCGCTTGCAGACGCCGGGCTACGAATGGCTGGAACGTTCGGTGTTCGGCGGCGAGCGCGCGGCGCGGGTGGCGCGCGTCAAACGCTATCTCGAGATCGCGCGCGATGTCGATGTGGAACCGGCGCCGCTGGCGATCGCGTGGTGCCTGAAGAATCCGCATGTAAGCACGGTGATTCTCGGTGCTTCGACGCCGGCGCAATTGCGCAGCAATCTGACCGCGCTCGACGCGCTGGCGAAGCTCGATGCGGCGACGCTCGATCGGATCGAGGCGGCATTTGCCTGAATTCGGCCGCGTCCGGCGCCCAAATCGCGCTTGACTCTCAAATGCGAATGATTATCATCGCGGCAGGCCCTCGGAAAAGATCGCCATGCCCAACGTCCTCGTCCTGCCTTCGCAAACCGGCCTGGCCCGGGCTGAACCTGCGATCGAATCGCGCTTGCGGATCGACAGCCGCGACCTGCTGCAGGGTGCGCGCGAGCTGATCATCCGTCACGGCGATCAGGAATATCGGCTGCGGCATACGCAGAACGACAAGCTGATCCTGACGAAGTGATGCGGCGGCGGAGCCGGTGCGATGAGTTTCGATAGCGCCGGCGCCGCCTTCGAACGCACGAACCCGCTGTACGAAGCGTCGTCGTCGCGCGATGGCGTGCCATGTGTCGCGCGGCTCGCGCGAGCGTTGGAAAACCTCGGGCCGGTGCTGCTGGTGCAACGCCTGCGAACCGAGCCGGAGGCGGCCTGGACGCTGTGCAGCGCCGTCGATGCGCACGGTGTGCGCGAGTTCGTGCAGGCCGGCCCGTGGCGTCTGTATCGATTGCCCGACAGCGACTATCTCGGCTGGGATCGACTGGCCGGCTTGTGCCGATGCAGCGACGCCGCACCGGAAATCCGCAAGCGCGAACCCGGTCGCGCCAGCCTGGCGCGCGTCGCCGCGCAGCGCTGGCAATGCGTGTCGCGCCTGAGCCCGATCGGTTGGGACGTGACGCGCGAGATCCTGCGCATCGAAGCGGCGCAGCTGTGCCGCGCCGCCTGGGAAAACTGATTCGCGATCTCAGTACGCCAGCACGCGGGCCAGTACGCCCTCGTGCTCGGGCGGTTCCGGCGGGGTTGGCGGTTCGGGCGGTGCCGGTGGCGTCGGCGCCGACATTTGCGGCGCGTGCGGCGGTGCCGGCGGCCGTGCCGGATGCGGCGGAGCAGGCGGCGCCGGCGCCATCGGAGGCAGCGGCGGCAAGGGCGGGAAGCGCGCCAGTTGCGGTGCATCGATGGCGAGCCGCTGCTTCTTGCGATCGCGCAGGAATTCGAGCTCGATCTTCGCGCCGGGCTGCTTGCCGCGCATCAGGCGCATCGCGTCCTGCATCTCGACCACCGGCGTCTTGTCGATCGACAGGATCACATCGCCCGGTTGCAGCTCACCGAACACTTCCTTCGGCGCGGTGAGCACGAGCACGCCGCGATCGGTGCCGAAGTAGCGGCCGAGTTTCGGTTCGAGCGCGGCCAGTCGCAGTCCGCGCCAGCGATAGGCTTCGGCGAGCGGCGCCATCAGGCAGTCTTCGCCGTCGGGCCCGCAGCCGGCGAACGGCGTGATCGCGCCGACATCCATCGGGAAATGGCGCGCGATGCGGGCCTCGATCGGCGCGCGCACGAACTTCACATCAGGGCCGTCTGCGCGCCACCATGCGAGCGAGGGCAACGCGAAGGCCTTCACCGTCACCTCGCGCACCTGGCCGTCGCGCAGATAAGCCAGTCGCACTTCCTGGCCTTCCTGCAGATCGTCGAGCAACCCGCGCGCCCGGCCCAGCCGCTGTTCGCCATCGACATCGCCGCCGCCGAGCGATTGCCCATCGATGCGTACCAGTCGATCGCCGCTGCGCAGGCCGGCCTTCGCCGCCGGACTGTCGGGCGTGATGCCGGCCAGCCGCACGCCGTCCTTGTCGTCGATCGCCATCACGATGCCGATCGCGGGGCGCGAAAACGCCGGACGCGTCAGCGCGAATTCGATGTCTTCGCGCGCCAGACGCTGGGTGAGCTCGGCATAGCGGCTCGACGCGCGTTCGAGGTCGCGTTTGGCGCGCTCGAACTCGCGTTCGACTTCCGCATTGGCCGCGCGCGTCGCAGCGGCGGCTTCGCGGGCCTGAGCGCTTGCGGCCGTGGCGGCCTGCGCCGAAACCTCGGCTTGTGCGGCGGCCGCCACGTGCGTGCTCGCTTCGGCCTGCGCGATGGCCGCCGCGTGCGCGGCCGCTTCGGCCTGCGCGGCGGCCTCGGCTTGTGCAGCGGGTGTCTGGGCCATTGCTGCGCTCGGCAGCAACGCGGCGCAGATCACCAGGGAAAGCAATCGCAATTTCATGAAGAGTCCTCCTGACAGTTCAAAACGCCAGCATCGGCACGCCCGGATCGACATCTCCGTTGGCGGCCAGCAGCTGTTGGGTGTTTTCCAGATCGACCAGCTGGCGCAGGCGCAGCACGCGCTCCTGCCACAGCGGCAAGGTGGCCTTCGGATCGGCATCGGTGCGTGCCAGCAGCGCATCGATCTGCGAGACGCGCGACTGCACGCCGACCGCCAGGCTTTCCATCGAGGCGCTTTCGACGCGCTCGGTGCGGCTCCATTCGATCAAGGCTTCGAGTTGCGCGGATTCGTCCATCAGCGCGCGCAACTGATCCTGTTCGCTCGGCGCCGGCGCCGGCGTCGACGGCACGCTGGCAACCGGCACGACGATGCTATCGGCCGGCTCCGCCATCCAGCGCGGCAGCACGGCGGCCAAGGCCAGCACGGCGGCCGCGGCGAACACGAACGGCCAGCGCGAGCGCGGCGGTTTCTGCCGGCGCGCCAACCCGGCCTGCAACGCCGGCCATGCACTGCGCGCGGGCGTCAGCAGCGGCAGCGCCTGCAAGGCTTGCCCCAATGGGACGTTCGGGCGGGAATCGCTACGGAAGTCAGTGGAATCAGACATCGGCGGTCGCCTCCTGGTCGACCTTCAGCAATTCGCGCAGGCGTTTGGTGCCGCGCGACAGCTGCGTCTTCGAGAAGCTCGTGGTGCGCCCCATCAGGGACGCGATTTCTTCGTGCGTATAGCCTTCGGCGTGATACAGCCACAGCACGCTGCGCGTGGTGGTGGACAATTGCTCGAGCGCACGGTTGAGTGCGCCGGACTCGGCCGCCACCGGCGGCAGCATCGCGTGCATGGCGTCGGTTTCCGGCTCGGGAATTTCTTCGACGTAATCGATGCGCTGGCGCCGGCGCAGCTTCATCAGCGCCTCGTTCACCGCGATCTGCCGCAGCCAGCCCCAGAACGGCGACTCGCCGCGAAAATCCGCCAACCGCTGGAACACCCGCAGCATGGCGTCGTGCAGCACTTCCATCGCCTCGTCCGGATCGCCCAGCATGCGCGTGGCCAGGGTGTAGACCGGCCGCTCGAACAGCCGGTACAACTGTTCGAAGGCGGGCAGGTCGCCACGCCGCGCCCGCTGCAGCAGGGCGTCGGGGATGTCGATGGCGAAGGCGGATCCGGGGTTCACGGAGCTAAGGATGCGCCCGCAAGCGCAATGGTCGCAGCCTGGCCTTCAGCTCACGCGAAGGCGCGGACGCCGATGTTATGATCCGGCCCAATCAGGGGACCCCGCGTCGCGAATGACCTCGCCGGTGTACGACATCCCGGGCTATGAGTACGTCCGCGAACTGGGCGTCGGCGGCATGGCCACGGTCTATCTCGCCATCCAGCGCTCGCTCGAGCGCAGCGTGGCCATCAAGGTCATGCGCCGGGCGGGCGCGGACGAAAACTTCGAGAAGCGCTTCCTGCTCGAAGGCCGCACGATGGCGAAGCTGCCGCATCGCAATATCGTCGGCGTCTACGACATCGTCCAGAACGAGACGATCAATTACATCGCGATGGAATATCTGGGCGGCGGCACGCTCAGCGATCGCATGCGCGTGGGCCTGTCGCTGGCCGAGGCCATTTCGGTGGTGGTGCAGATCGGCGGCGCGCTGCAGTTCGCGCATGAGGCCGGCATCGTGCATCGCGACCTCAAGCCCGCCAACATCATGTTCCGCGACGCCCACACGCCGGTGCTCACCGACTTCGGCATCGCGCGCCAGAAGGACGCCGCCGCCACCCGGCTGACGCAGACCGGAATGATGATCGGCACGCCGACCTACATGAGCCCCGAACAGGCCATGGGCACCGAGGTCGACGGCCGATCGGATCAATACAGCCTGGGCGTGCTGTTCTACGAGATGCTGACCGGCGCGCCGCCGTTCGGCGGCGAGACGCCGCTCAACGTGGTGCTGGCGCACATCAACCAGCCGCCGCCCGAGTTGCCCGGTGTGTTCGCCCATTTCCAGCCGGTGCTCGATCGCATGCTGGCGAAGGATCGCGACAGCCGCTATCCGGATCTGACGACCTTCGTGCGCGAACTGAAGGCGATGCTGACCCACAGCGACACGCTGCTGGCGCGGCTGCAGATCGATCCGAACCAAAGTGCCTCGGAACAGCTGCGCGCGCTGGGTTTCTCCGAAAGCCAGATCAACACCGGCACCCGCCGCGCCGCCGAGACGCGCCGTTCGGGCGAGCGGCCGAGCCCGCGCCAGACCGGTCCGGGCGTGCGGATGGAACCGATGGAGCCGCGCCGTCCGGCGCGGCCGCGCTGGCTGATGCCGCTCATCGCCGCTGTCGCGGCGCTGGTGATTGCGATCGCGCTGTGGGCCTTCCTCGGACGTCGCGACGAGTTGACGCCGGCGCTGCGCACCGCGGTCAATTCGCTGATCCAGGACGCCGACCGCCTGATCGCGGAACGCAAACTGATTTCGCCGCCCGGCAACAATGCGCAGGAGCGTTTGCAGGCCGCGCTGCAACTCGCGCCCGACCTGCCGGAAGTGCTCGAACGCGTCGAACGCGTCGCGAACGAACTCAAGGCGCAGGCCGAACAGGCACTCGCCGACAAAAAGTTCGCCGTGGCCGAAGCGCGCATCGGCGAGGCGCTGGCGGTGTCGCCGCAGAACGCCGAGCTGCTGCAATTGCAGACGCGCATCGCGGCCGGCAAGCGCAACGCCGAGCGCGATGCCAGCATCGGCGTTTTGCTGCAGCAGGCCGAGGCGGCGCGCCAGGCCGGCCGCGTATTCGGCGAAGGCAACGAGACCGCGCTCGGCCTGGTGCGGCAGGCATTGGAAATCGATCCGCAGAATGCCGCGGCGCGCACGCAACTGACCGCGCTCACCGACGCTGCGCTGGCCGACGCGCGCGCCGCGATCGCTGCCGGCAAGCTCGACGACGCGCAGGCCGCACTGCAAATCTCCGGCGCGTATTTCGCCAGCGAGCCGGCCTGGCGCGAGCTCAACACCACGCTCGAATCGGCGCGCAAGGTGGCGCAGCAGCAGGAGCGCATCGCGGACTTGCTCGACCAGGCGCGCGCGCACGTCGCGGCCGGCCGCTATGCCGAACCGGCCGGCGACAACGCGCTCGACAGCCTGGCGCGCGTCGCCGAATTCGATCCGAACAACATCGCGTCCGCCGCCTTGCGTCGCGAAATCGGCGTCGCGCTCGCGAAGCAGGCGGCGCAAGCCGAGAAGGCCGGACAATTCGGCGTGGCGCTGGCGCGTTACGACCAGGCGCTGCTCGCGCAGCCGGGCAATGCCGACTACACGAAAGCCAAGCAGGCACTCGAGCAACAGGTCGGCGCGCGCGCCACCGAGCTGGCGGCCGCGCTGAGCAACGCGCGCAACGCGATCAACGCGCGGCGTTATCTCATGCCCGCCGGCAACAACGCGCGCGAATATCTCGACGCTGCGCTCAAGCTCGACGCCTCGAACGCCGACGCCAGGCGTCTGCTCGCCGATCTGCCCGGCCTGGTGCGCGAAGCGGCGGCGGAACTGGGCAAGGAAGCGCGCTACGACGACGCGCTGGCGCTGCTCGCCGATGCGATGAAGCAGTACCCGAGCGATACGCAATTGGCGGCGCTGTCGCTATCGCTGAAATCCGAACGCGAAGGCGTACAGCGTGCCGCGCAGCGTCAGCAGCGCTTGTCGGAGTTGCAGGAATTGCTGGCCGGCCGGCAGTTCACGGCCGAACGCGCCAAATCGATCGGTGCGGCGTTCGCGGCGCTGGAAAAGCTCGATACCAGTGACGCCGAAGCTTTGCGCCTGCGGCAAGCGTTCGTGGCGGATTTCGCCCGCGCCATCGCGACCGCCGATTCGTCCGAACGTCTCGCCGCTTTCACGCCGGCGCTGGCCGAACTGAAGCGTCAGCTCGGCACCGGTGCCGAAGACATCGCCACCTTGCAAAGCAACCTCGCCAGCGCCGCCGCCGCGCTCGAAGCGAAGGAGCGCGAACGCATCGCCGCACTCAGCGGCACGCTGATGTTGAACGCGTATCCGTGGGGCGATGTCGACTCGGTGGTCGATCAGGCCAGCGGCAAGCCGGTCGCGTTGCCGAAGGATCGCTCGACGCCGCTGCGACTGGTGATTCCGGCCGGCACCTACCGCGTGACGTTCAAGCATCCGCGCGTCGGCAAGCCGGTGGTGCTGGTGGCCGGCGTGGAAGCGAAGAAGGAGCAGGTCGCGAACGCGTCGTTCCCGACACTGACCGCGCGCGATTATCTGAAACGGGCCGGATATGCGCAGTAAGTTCGCGCTGGCGGTTGCGATCGGTTTTGCGCTCGCGGCGTCGGCGCCGGCGCATGCCGATTGGAAGCGCGACTACGACCGCGGCGTGAAAGCCGCCGAGTCCGGCAACTGGGCCGAAGCCGAATCGGCCATGCGCGCGGCGCTCACGGAAGAATCGAAACCCGAGGCGCGCAAGCGCTTCCAGGGCGTGGTGTACAAGGTCTACGTGCCGCATCACTACGCCGGCCTCGCCGCTTATCGGCAGGGCGATTGCGCGCGCGCGATGCAATACTGGAGCAATTCGGCGAACGCCGGCGTGGTGTCGGGCATCGCGGCGTTGAATGCCGCGCAGAGCCGCGGCATCGCGGATTGCCAGCAGAAACTCGCGACTTCCACGAAGCCGCCCGTGCCGGTTGTCGCCACGCCACCGGTGGCGACGCCACCGAAACCGCTGGTGACGAAGCCGGCCGAACCGGTGGTGTCGACCCCGCCGAAACCGCCCGTTGTCACGCCGAAGCCAGCGGTCGAAACGCCGAAACCGGTGGTCGCACCGTCGGCGGTTCCGGCGCCGGCGGCGCTGGCGCAAAGCGTCGAAAGTTTCCTCGCTGGTCGCTACCCGGCCGTGCTGCAACTCGATCCGTCCTCGCTCGGCGATGCGCGTTCGAAGGCGCAGGGTTTTCTATTGCGTGCGGCTTCGCGCCACACGCTGGCCGAACTCGCCGGCAACGATGCACGGCAACTCGATCAGGCCCGCCAGGATGTGCGCGCCGCGCGCGCCGCGAATGCGTCGCTGAGCCCCGACGACGCCGTCTTCTCGCCACGCTTCCGCGCCTTCTGGAAAGCAACGCGCTGACAGCGGCGTGGCGGGGCGCAAGCGTGGCCTGACGGCCGCGCCGCGAAGCCCGCCGTACTACTCGAATCCGTCGAAGAACAGCGCCATCGGGTCCGCCTGGACGGTGACCGTGAAGCGCCGCACGGCGGACAGGTCCTCGCCGCCGTTCGCCGTACCGCCCGAGTCGCGGATGCGCAGGTCGAAGTGCGCGCTGCCCGCGCGGCCGCTGAGCGACAGCGCCAGATGCGCCGCCGTGCCGTCCACCGAGGGAATCAACGCGGCATCGTTGACCACACCGTCCGGATCGGACGTTTTCACCAGCAGGCCCGCGACCAGGACCTGGCCGGCTTCGCGCGGACCGGAGTCGAAGTTGCGCACGAAGTCCGACAGCATCCGCGGCGCGGTGCCGGGCCGCGGGCCGAAGACGGGGTTCGGAGCGAGCCCGAACGTGGGCGCGTCGTTGACCGCGCGGATCTGAACCGGCACGCGCTGCGTTGTCACCGAGCGTCCGTCGCCGGCCAGCACCACGAGCGCGAACTCGCCGTGCGCGTCGGCGTCCGGCGCGAGGTCGACGCGGCGGCCGCCGAGCGCATCGCGCACCAGGATTTCGCTGTCGTCGAGCACGCCAGGATCGGTCGACTGCACCGCCACGGACAGCGCGTCGAGCGCGGTGTCCGGATCGTCGAGCCGCAGGCGCAGCGTCGCATTCGCGCCTTCGTCGAATGCCAGGGGCGCAATTTCGTCGATGACGGGCGCGTCGTCGCTGACCTCGGCATCGGCGTCGACCGTGACCGGCAGGGAGCCTTCGTTGTCCGCTGCGTAAACGGCCACGGCGCCGCGATCGACGCCGTCCAGATCGAGATCCGGCATGCCGATTGCGGCCAGGCTTGCCGTCGCGGCCACGTCCCAGCCGGCATGCGCTTCGCGCTCCTGGGTCGGCAGCAGTACCCGGCCCACGCTCCAGCTGTCGCCGTGGCCGCGGTGAATCTGCGCGAGCCCGGTTTCGCGCCGCGTTGCGTTCGCGGCCAGCGGCGCACCGACGACGGCCAGCAATTGTCCGGAACTCGGGCCCGTCGACAGCGCCACCGACGCGCCGAACTGGCCGTCGCCGGACTGCGCCGGCAGCAGCGTCGCCGACCGCAGCCAGCGCGTGCCCTCCTGCGTGAAGACGTGAGCACGCTGCGCCCCCGGCACGCCGGCGACCAGCGTATCGCCGAGCAGCGCGAACGCCCGCCCGAAACCATTTCCCGCGACATCGCCGCGCGCCAGCAGGGTCGCGTCGCTCCAGCGGTCGACATCGCGTTCGAAGACGTGGATCGTGCCGCGTCCGCCGCCGCCGACGTTCGGCTCGGGGTCGCCCACCGCAACCAGATCGCCATCGATCGCGACCGCCGTGCCGAAGTGCGCATGCTCGCCATCGGGCACCAATCGCGCCTGCGTCAGCCACGGGTGCTCAGGCTCCAGCGCGTCGCGCACGAAGATCGTCGTCGGCCGGCCGTCGGCGCTGGCAGCGACCACGCTTTCGCCGGAAATCGCGACCGCCGCGCCCAGCGCCGGATTCTGCGCATCGCGCAATCGGGCCTCGCGCAACCAGATTCCTTGCTCGTATCGGTAAACGAACACGCTGCCGCTGCCCGGCTCGCCGACCGCCATGCGCGTACCATCGATGGCGACGCTGCTGCCGAAACCGCAACCGGCGCAAGGCATGTCGGGGTCGATGCGCTGTTGCAACCGCGAGCCGCCCGGATCGTAGGCAAGCACGTAGACACGGCCGCTGCCGTCTTGCTCGGGCGCGCCTACCAGCAGCGTATTCGCCTGCAACGCCACGCGTTCGCCGAAGCGGGCGTGGTCGGTGGCGGCCAGCGCCGTGAGCGGCAGCCCGAGGGCGGCGCCTGCGAGCAGGGCGATCCGCAAAGGCGTGGTGGGGAAGGATTCGTCCATAGCGCAACCCGGATGCGATCGCCACCCGGGGTGGCTTCGGAGCACTAACGTCGTCCGGCGGCGGTTCGTATCACCACGTAGCCGTGCGAAAGAGGCGCGCGCGGGCCAGGATCATCGCAGGCGTCGAAGACAAAAAGAAAGCCCTCGGATTTCTCCGAGGGCCGCTACTGCTTCATCGCCGCAAGATCGACGGATCTACCGGACGTCCGGGATGTACCGGGCTATTTTTCGGCGCTGCCGATCAGAACCGCCAGACGCCCGATAGCGACAACGTATCCTGCCGGTCCGACGTATCGATCGCGAAGTCGACCTGGAAGGTCGAGAACGAGAAGCCCAGGCCTGCCGAGTAATGCATCTCGTCGCTGCCGGTCGAGAAGATCACCGCGTTCAACTGCGCGTTGAGGCGGTCGTCGTTCAGTTCGCCGTCGGCGCCGATGCTGTCCACATCGCCCTGGAAGCGCAGCGTGTGCCGTTCTTCGTGCCACATGCCAAGACGCAACGCGAGCGGATGCGCCATGTCGGCGAAGATATATTCCATCCCCAAGCGCGGCTCGATCACATCGTCGATGCCGATCAGGCGTGCGGAGGCGATTTCGCCGGGTGAGGCGAAGATGTCGTTGATCGGCGTGCCGGCGGGCAGGGTGACGCCGTCGATCGTCAGCGGCACCTGCGTGACGATGGTCAACGGATTGTCGGGGCCGTTGAGGAACGGTGAAACGTTGTTCTCGGTGAGGTTCGAATAGTTGATCTTGTTGACGTCGAGATTGATCGTCAGATTGTCCGACGGACGCCAGCTGAAACCGATGCCGAAGGTGTCGGGCGCCTGGAAATCCACCGATTGATCGGCCAGCAGTTCGCCCTCGAAGATGCCCGGCGTGAGCGCATCGGCGAGGAAGGCCGGACCGGCGACGTTGGTAGCGCGGTAATCGAATTCCGGCGCGCTGCGATACGCCACACCGATATTGAAGTTGTCCGAGCCGCGGAAGATCAGGCCCAGGTTGTAGCCGATGTCGTCGTCGTCGCCGCGCTGCTGCTGGGTCGACACCAGCGCGCTCGACACGCTGGTATCGCCGCGGAAAGCATCGAAACGCGCGGCCGAGGTGTCGATTTCGAAGTCGTACCACGACAGGCCGGCACCGAGCGAGATGAACTCGTTGAGGTTGTAGGCGAAGCTCGCGCCGTAGCTGATGATTTCGATATCGGTGCGCGCGCGGTATGGATTGGTGAAGAAATCGCCGAACACGGTCGGCTCCGACACGTAGGCGCTTTCGTAGTTGAGCAACTCGTGGCGATACAGCGCCAGCGCCCAGTTCTCGCGCGGCAGCACCCAGCTCAGGAACGACAGGCTGTTGGTATCGCTCGAGGCACTGCCGTAGTTGATGCCGGTCGGATCGAACGGATCGACGCCGGCCTCGCCGCCGCTGGCGAACTGCGCGTCGTAGCTGGTGCGGCGGATTTCGACGCCGACCTGCTGTTCCAGGCCAAGGCCCGTGAGGCCGGCCGGATTGGTGTAGGCCGCGGTGGCATCGTCGGCCGCGCCGAGAAAGGCGCCGCCCATGCCGAGGCTGCGCGCGCCCGGATTGGAGAAGCTGAAAGGAATGCTGGAGTTGTTCTCGACGTTGGTGATCGCCGAGGCCGAACCGGCCAGTCCGAGCAGGGCGACGGCAACGGCGCGAGACAGATGGCTGCGTTTCATAGTGGTTTTCCCCCGATAGGACGACGCGGTCCGAGCGTCATTAGGATAGATCAAAGCGCTTGGCGCCGGTGCGGCGCGCAGCGCCGGACCGCCCGTCAACGCAGTGCAAACGAAAATCCGGTCAATCGCCCGGGCGCGGCCGTCACGTTGCACCGGGCAGCGCGTCAGGGCAGCATGCCGCAGGCGCCGCAGCCGTGGCGCACCGTTGCCTTGGGGAAATGCAATGACGATCTTCGTGTGGATCCTGCTGGCCTTCGTGGTCATCACCATTCTCAAGGGCGTGCGCTCGGTGCCGCAGGGCTACGAGTACACGGTCGAGCGCTTCGGCCGCTACATCCGCACCTTGTCGCCCGGCCTGGGCTTCATCATTCCGTGGGTCGACGGCATCGGCCGCAAGATGAACATGATGGAGCAGGTGCTCGACGTGCCGTCGCAGGAAGTCATCACCAAGGACAACGCGGTGGTGAAGGTCGACGGCGTCGTGTTCTTCCAGGTGCTCGACGCGGCCAAGGCGGCGTACGAAGTGGCGCAGCTCGAAATCGCCATCCTCAACCTGGTGATGACCAACATCCGCACCGTGCTCGGCGCGATGGATCTCGACGAATCGCTGTCCAAGCGCGACGAAATCAATGCGCGACTGCTCGCCGTCGTCGATCAGGCGACGCATCCGTGGGGCCTGAAGGTCAACCGCATCGAGATCAAGGACATCCAGCCGCCGCGCGACCTGGTCGATTCGATGGCGCGCCAGATGAAGGCCGAGCGCGAAAAGCGCGCCAACATCCTCGAAGCCGAAGGTTTCCGCCAGGCCGCGATCCTGAAAGCCGACGGCGAGAAGCAGGCCGCCGTGCTGGAAGCCGAAGGCCGCCGCGAATCGGCGTTCCGCGATGCCGAAGCGCGCGAGCGGCTGGCCGAAGCCGAGGCCAAGGCGACGACGCTGGTGTCGCAGGCGATCGCCGAGGGCGATGTGCAGGCGATCAATTACTTCGTCGCGCAAAAATACGTCGAGGCGCTGAAGGAATTCGCCACCTCGCCGAATCAGAAGACGCTGCTGCTGCCGATGGAGACCACCGGCATCCTCGGCTCGCTCGCCGGCATCATGGAACTGTCGCGCTTCGCCGGCGACAACCGTCCGCCGGCGGCGCCGAAAGTCGCGCCCAAGCAGCAGTCGTTCCAACCGCAGCAAGGTTGATGGTTTCCGCGCGAGTCGCCCCGGAGGCGTTGTGGACTGGATGAATTCCGACTGGTTCTGGTGGGCCGTGGCACTCGCGCTGTTCGGGCTCGAGGCGCTGTTGCCGGGCACTTTCATGCTGTGGCTCGGTTTCGCCGCGGCCGCCACCGGCATCGTGCTGCTGGCGGTGCCGCTGTCGGTGACGTCGCAGTGGATTTTGTTCGCGCTGCTGTCGCTGGTGGCGGTCGGCATCGGTTGGAACTGGCGCCGGCGCAATCCGCCCAAGGCTACCGACCAGCCGCTGCTGAACCGGCGTGCCGATCAACTGGTCGGCCGCGTGTTCGCGCTCGATACGCCGGTGATCGACGGTCGCGGCCGCATCAAGGTGGACGATGCCTTCTGGCAAGTCGCAGGTCAGGACTTGCCGCAAGGCACGCGGGTGCGGGTGGCGCAGGTCGACGGGATGCTGTTGCGCATCGAGCGCGCGGAGTAGTCCGCAAGGCGGCGGCGACGTTGCCGTCGCGGCGTCCGTTTGCCCCGGCAAACGAGAATTACTATCATCTCGCATCCCCTCGATGCGAGTAGCGCGAATGCGTGTTGTCCTGCTGTTGTCCCTGGCGATCGCCTGCGTCGCGCCGCTGCGTGTGCAAGGTGCGGACGAACTCGTCGTCTATTCCGAGCGCAAGGAACCGCTGATCCAGCCGATCTTCGAAACCTACACGCGCGAAACCGGCGTGCCGGTGAAGTGGCTGACGGATGCGGCCCCCGTGTTGATCGAACGCCTCGCCGCCGAAGCTGACGCGACGCGTGCCGATCTGTTCATGGCAGTCGATGCCGGCAGCCTGTGGCAGGCGGCGCAGCGTGGCGTGCTGGAGAAAATCCAGTCGCCGGTGCTCGACGCCGCGATTCCCGCCAACCTGCGCGATCCGGACGGCCAGTGGTACGCGCTGTCGCAGCGCGCACGCACCATCGTCTATTCGACCGAGCGCGTGAAGCCCGAAGAACTGTCCACCTATGAAGCGCTCGCCGATCCGCAATGGAAAGGCCGGCTCTGCCTGCGTTCGTCGAAAAAGGTCTACAACCAATCGCTCACCGCGACCTTGCTCGCGCGCAGCGGCGCCGAGCAGACCGAAGCGGTGGTCGCCGGCTGGGTCGCGAATCTCGCGGCGCCCGCGTTCGCCGACGACACCCTGCTGGTGCAGGCGATCGCGGCGGGGCAGTGCGATGTCGGCATCGTCAACACCTATTATCTCGGCCGGCTACTGAAAGACGATCCCGCCTTGCCCGTCACCGTGTTCTGGCCGAACCAGGCCGACGCCGGCGTACACGTCAATATCTCCGGCGCGGGCGTGGTGAAGCATTCCAAGCACAAGGCTGCGGCGCAGAAATTCCTCGAGTGGCTGGCGTCGGACAAAGCGCAGGAAGAGTTCGCGCGACTGAATTTCGAGTACCCGGCCAAACCCGGCATCGCGCTCGACCCCGTCGTCGCCGCCTGGGGCGAGTTCAAGGCCGATCCGATCAACGTCGTGGAAGCGGGCCGGCGCCAGGCCGACGCGGTGCGTCTGATGGATCGCGCCGGCTGGAAGTGAGTTGATCCGCGCGCGCTCGCCGTCACTCCTTTTGCCAGCGCACCGCTCGCAAGCGCGCCGCGTGCGATGAGCGCCGCCACCGCGGCATCGCGCTGGCCGCCGCGGGCGATCGCGTGGCTGCTCGCGTTGCCGCTGCTGGCGCCGCTCGCCTTGTTGTTCGCCAGTTGGGCGACGCCGCAGCCGGAGATCTGGCTCCACCTGCGCGACTACGTGCTCGGCGACGTGCTGAGCAACACCTTGTGGCTGACGGGCTGGCTGGCGCTGCTGACCAGTGCGATCGGCATCGGCCTGGCCTGGCTGTCGGCGCGTTGCGATTATCCGGGTCGCCGCTGGCTCGATTGGGCGCTGGTGTTGCCGCTGGCGATGCCCGGTTATGTCGCAGCGTTCGCCTATGTCGGATTGCTCGATTACGCCGGCCCGCTGCAATCGACCTTGCGTTCGATCAGCGGCTCGCGCGCCGCACTGCCCGATGTGCGCAGCCTGTTCGGCGCGGCGCTGGTGCTGTCGCTGGTGCTGTATCCCTACATCTATCTATTGGCGCGCGCCGCTTTCCTGCGACAGGGCGCCGCCGCCTTCGACGCGGCGCGCAGCCTCGGCCATCGTCCGCTCGCCGCGTTCGTGCGCGTCGCCTTGCCGCTTGCGCGTCCGGCCTGGATCGCCGGCCTCGTGCTCGCGCTGCTCGAAACTCTGGCCGATTTCGGCACGGTGTCGATTCTCGGCGTCGATACGTTCACCACCGCCATTTACAAGACCTGGTACGGCTTGTATTCGCTGCCGGCCGCAGCGCAGCTGTCGTGCCTGCTGCTGGTGCTGGTGATCGTCGCGCTCGTCATCGAATCCTTGCTACGCGGCCGCGGCCGCGAAACCGAGCGTGCGACGCGGCCGATGCCGCGCATCCGTCTGCGTGGTTTTGCCGCCTTCGCGGCGTTTGCGTTCGCGTTCGCGATTTTCGCGCTCGGTTTCGGCGTGCCCGCGCTGCGCCTGCTGGCTTGGGCGATGCAGACGCGCGTGCCGGTGATGCCGTTGCTCGAAGTCGCCGGCAACACGGTCGTGCTCGGAGTTTCCGTGGCGCTGGTCGTCGCCGCGCTCGGCCTTGCGCTGGCATTGATCGAACGCCGCGCACCGCAGGATCGCTGGATTCGCACGCCGGCCTTCCTCGCCAATCTCGGCTACGCGATTCCGGGCACGGTGCTGGCCGTGGCGATGATGTTGCTGCTGCTCGGGCTCGAACATCGAGCCGCGCAGTGGGGCTGGTCGATCGCGTTGTCGTCGAGTGCGTTCGCGGTGGTCGCGGCGCTCGCCACGCGCTTCCTGCGCGTCGGCCACGGTGCGCTCGATGCCGGCTTGCGCGGCGTACGGGTCGAACTGATCGAGTCGGCGCGCGTGCTCGGCGTCGGTCCGTGGCAGCGACTGCGGCGCGTGACGCTGCCGCTGCTGCGGCCCAGCCTGCTCGCGGCGCTGCTGCTGGCCGGCGTGGAGACGATGAAGGAAATGCCGGCCACGCTGATGCTGCGTCCGTTCGGCTGGGACACGCTGGCGGTGAAGATCTACGGCTACACCAGCGAAGGTCTATGGCACGAAGCGGCCTGGCCGGCGTTGCTGCTGGTCGTCGTCGGCCTGCTGCCGGTGCGCTGGCTGGTGCGCGCGCAAAGTTGAGATCGACGCGCGGCGCTCCCGCTCCGCCCGCATGCGGTCTGCGATAATTGCGATCTCCTCCGTTTCCGCCGGATCGCGCCATGCCCCAGAAGACCATCCTCAACGACACCCATCGCGCGCTCGGCGCCAAGATGGTCGACTTCGGCGGCTGGGACATGCCGATCAGCTACGGCTCGCAGATCGACGAACACCATCAGGTGCGGCGCGACGCCGGCATGTTCGACGTCTCGCACATGACCGTGGTCGATCTGTCCGGCCCGCGCACGCGCGAATTCCTGCGCCACCTGCTCGCCAACAGCGTCGACAAGCTCAAGTCGCCGGGCAAGGCGCTCTACACCTGCATGCTCGACGAGAAGGGCGGCGTGATCGACGACCTCATCGTCTATTTCCTGCAGGACGATTTCTTCCGTCTGGTGGTGAACGCGGCCACGCGCGAGAAAGACCTGGCCTGGATCCGGCGCCAGGCCAAGGCCTTCGACGTCACCGTCATCGAGCGCTCGGAGCTGTCGATGATCGCGGTGCAGGGGCCGAACGCGCGCGCCAGAACCATCGCCCTGCTGGCGCCGGAAAGCCGCGCGAAAGTGGAAGCGCTCGGCAAGTTCGCGGCGGTGCAGGCCGACGGCAGCGGCGGCGAATCGCTCTTCATCGCACGCACCGGCTACACCGGCGAGGACGGTTTCGAGATCGTGCTGCCGCACGAACAGGCGGTCGCGTTCTGGAATCGTCTGCTCGACGCCGGCGTCAAACCGGCGGGCCTGGGTGCACGCGATACCTTGCGCCTGGAAGCGGGCATGAATCTCTACGGCCAGGACATGGACGAAAGCGTGTCGCCGTACGAGGCCGGCCTGGCCTGGACCATCGCCCTCGACGAAGCGCGCCCGTTCATCGGCCGCGACGTGCTCGAAAAGCAAAAGAAAAGCGGCGCGCCGCGTCGTCTGATCGGCCTGGTGATGGACGAAAAAGGTGTGCTGCGTCACGGCCAGACGGTGCTCACCGCGGCCGGCAACGGCGAAATCCTGTCCGGTTCCTTTTCGCCGACGCTCGGCAAATCGATCGCGTTCGCGCGCGTGCCGGCCGGCGAACTGGGCGCGGTGCGCGTCGAGATCCGCGGCCGCGAAGTGCCGGTGCGCGTGGTGAAGTATCCGTTCGTGCGCGACGGCAAGGCTTGCGAGGGCGTATAGCCCGGACGAGTTGCGCGAAACGGCGCGCGCAACCCCTCGTGTACAATTCCGCCGCGTTTGGCCATCCCCACTCCGGAGCAATGCGATGAACGAGATCCCCGGCGACCTGAAATTCCTGCGCTCGCACGAGTGGGCGCGCGTCGACGACAACGGCCGCGTGACGATCGGCATTTCCGAGCATGCCCAGGCGCAGCTCGGCGACCTCGTCTATGTCGAGCTGCCGAACGTCGGCGACCATGTCGATCAGAACGGTTCGTGCGCCGTGGTCGAGTCGGTGAAAGCCGCATCCGACATCTATAGCCCGGTGGCGGGCAAGATCGTCGCGGTCAATCAGGCGCTGGCCGACAAGCCCGAGACCATCAACGAAGATGCCTACGGCGAGGGCTGGATCTTCACCGTCGAACCGGAAGACCTCGGCCAGCTCGAAGAGCTGCTCACGCCGGACGACTACGCCGCGATGATCGAGGAAGAAGCCGACTGAGGTCTGGCTCGACCTCGTGCTGCACCTTCCGGCCGCTTTCGCGGCCGGAATGCTTTCCGGCCTGCGTCTTTTACTTTTCGGCGCCGCTCGATGCCGCGTCCGCCGACTCGCATCGCGATCGGTTGCCGGCGAAATCTTCCGGCGCGAAGCGCGCGCCGGGTGCCGTGTCGATCGGCGCGACGCTCGGCGCCGCATCCGGTGCAGCGACGAAAAAAATCCCCTCGAACGATCGCTCGCGACGGAAATTTTCCGTCCGATGCGTGCATTCGTCGTCGCAGTTTTCGCGCAGTTCGCGCATTTTCGATTGTGCGGCGCAGGAAATCGGCGTCGTCGGCGCGCTCGCGCGCGGCGCCGTGTTGTCGTCAATTCAGGCCGCCGACGCGCGCGAGAGATGCGCGCTCGCCGGCGCTCGCGCGGCGCGTCGGATGCGCCGCGAAAAACACGCGTCGCGCGAACGGATTTCATTGCAGCACGGGAAAAATGCGCAATCCGTATTTTTTCTGGCGCGCGTTCGAGCGGCGATACGCGCGTCGACGCGCGCCTTCGATGCGTCCGGATCGGCGTCCTTCGCGCTGTCCGGCGCGCGCGTCGAGCGCGCCGCAGCGACGCCGCGCGCGAAAAAAAATCCGCGCAGTTGTTGACAGTGTGATTTCGCGTGTTTAGTTTTCGCCCAGCAGACGCTTCTGCGAGAGACGGTGATAGAGATCGGAATTAAACTCTGGAGTGCACGCGGCGAACACGCCGCGCAAGAATCCACCTCGGTGGTTCCAGGCCCCGTCTCCCTCAAATTTCCGGGCGCGCACTCTGCGCCGAAGTACCGATCCGACGAATACGACGCCCGTGTCCGAGTGACGCGGGCGTTTTCGTATGCGGCGCGTTTGCGCCGCGAATACCGGGCGAATAGCCCACTGGGCATGCTGCAAAAAGCTGAAAGCCAACTGACGAGGAGCTAACTGCTATGGCTATGAAGAAAGCGACGAAGAAAACTGCCGCGAAGAAAGCGGCCAAGAAACCGGCGGCCAAGAAGGCTGCTGCCAAGAAGCGTCCGGCCGCCAAGAAGGCAGCCGCGAAGAAGCGTCCGGCGGCCAAGAAGGCCACCCGTAAAGCTGCGGCGAAGAAGCGCCCGGCAGCCAAGAAGGCTGCGGCGAAGAAGCGTCCGGCTGCGAAGAAGGCTGCCAAGAAACCGGCCGCCAAGAAGCGCGCTGCCAAGAAGCCGGCGGCCAAGAAGGGAGCCAAGAAGGCTGCCAAGAAGGCCGCCAAAAAGCCTGCTGCCCGCCGCGCTTCCAAGAAGCCGGCGTCGGTGATGCCGGCGGCGCCTGTCGCACCGGTGATGTAACGACGTCTCGATTGTCGTAGTCCGAACTCTCTCCCTGTTTGCCCAGGCAGGGAGAGAGAATTTTCAGGCGGCAGATTCAGGCGCCGGTGTTGCGAGTCCGCTCGCAGCGATTCGAAAGCGTCACGACGACGCCTTCGATGCCGAATTCAAAAGCGTCACGACGACGCGATCCGCGGCACGATCGACCGGCGTGAGTCTTCCGTCGCCGATCGCGGGCCGCACGAATTCCGCAACTTCCGCCGTCATGCGCCTGCTGTCGCAGGTCGCCGCCCTTTGCTTCGCTGAGCCGATCGTCAATCGGAGGGAGCGTGGCGCTCGCCACCGGCGATCGCAAAACGATCAGCGCCGGCGCGACCGCGGGCTGACCTTGTGCAGTTCCAGCCAGTCGCGCTGCGGCAATCCGAGATAGCGATCGAGCGCCGTCGGGAACAATCCGGTCGGCACGCCGCTCTCGCAATTCCACACCATCGCGAAACCGAAACCGTGTTCGGGCAGCAGCCCGATGATGCCGCGATAACCCTGCACCGCGCCGGCGTGGAAGATCAGCGGCGTGCCGGAATAATCGTAGACGCGCCAGCCCAGCCCGTAGTGCGCATCGTCGAGCCGCTCGCGCCGCCACGGCGAACCGCCGACTTCGCCGGGCGTGGTGACCAGCGCCGACTGCACGCTTGCCAGCACGTCCGGCGAGATCACGTCGGGCCGCTGGCCGAGCTGCGCGCGCACCCACAGACCCAGATCGTGGATGCTGGCGTTGACGCCGGCCGCGGGCGGAATCCGGTAATAGGTTTCCTTCGGCCGCACCGGCACCCAGCGGCCGTTCTGCCGCACGTGCGGACGCGCCCAGCTGTTGCTGGCTTCGAGGGCGTCGCGTCCGTAAGTCGCGCTGTACATGCCGAGCGGATGGAAGATGCGCTTCTCGACCTGGTGCGAATAGAAATCGCCGGTGGCGGCGAACACCAGGTCGCCGATCAGGCTGAAGGCGATGTTCTGGTAGCTGTAGCACTGCCCGGCGTCGCAGATGGTCGGCACGCTTTCGAGCTTGGCCACCAGCAGCGGATAGGGTTCGTCGGCTTCGAGCAGGCGATCGTGCGTGTTGTGCGGCAGGCCGACCTGGTGGCTGAGGATGTCCTTCACCGTCAGCGTCTGCGCCGAGTTCAGATTCTTCAGCTTGAAGGCGGGCAGGTGATCGACCAACCGCGTGTCCCAGCGCAGCGCGCCTTCCTCCACCAGCATCGCGCTGAGGGTGCCGGCGAAGGCCTTCGACAGCGAAGCGATGCGAAACACCGTGTCGACTTCGACCGGCTTGCGGCTGACGGTGTCGACCACCCCGAAGCCGCGTTCGAGCAGCACCTTGTCGTCCTGCACCATGGTCACGGCCAGGCCGCTGATCTTGGCCTCGGCGACGATGCGTTCGGCCAGATTTTCGATCTGGCGCGCGAGCGCGGCCTGGTCGCGCGGCGACAGCAGCGGACGGCTCGGCGGGGCGACGTAATCGGGCAGGCTGGCCGCATCGAGCGCGACCGCCGGTGCGGCTTGCCACGCGAGCGCGACGAGGGTCACGAGGAGCCGCTTCATGAGTCTGACTTTCGTACGCCGCACGGCCTGCGTATGCTTGATTGCGCGTTGCGCATCTTAGCGCGATCCCGGCCGGCCTGCGGCGTGCTGCACTTCGCGTTGATTCGCACGTTTACCTCGCATAGGAGAAGCACATGTCGGTCCTGTTTTCGTTCCTCGTGCTGATCGTCGTGGTCGTGGTGCTCGGCGGCTGGGCGGTCGGCATCTACAACGGCCTGGTGACGGCGCGCAACGCCTACAAGAATGCGTTCGCACAGATCGACGTGCAGCTCAGCCGGCGCTACGACCTGATCCCGAACCTGGTCGAAACCGCCAAGGCCTACCTTTCGCATGAGCGCGAAACGCTCGAAGCGGTGGTCGCTGCGCGTTCGCGCGCAGTCTCCGGATTGGGCGCGGCGAAGGCCAGCCCGGGCGATCCGGCCGCGATGCAACAGCTGGCCAGCGCCGATGCCGGACTCAGCGGTGCACTCGGCCGCCTGATGATGGTGGCCGAAGCGTATCCGGATCTGAAAGCCAACCAGAACATGATGCAGCTCACCGAAGAGCTCACTTCCACCGAGAACAAGGTGGCTTTCGCGCGCCAGGCTTACAACGACCAGGTGATGAGCTACAACAACAAGCGCGAAGTGTTCCCGAACAACCTGCTGGCCGGCGCCTTCCAGTTCCATCCGGCCGCGCTGCTCGAGATCACCGAAGCCGACGCCCACAAACGCGAAGCGCCGAAGGTGTCGTTCTCCTGATCGCCGCCGTCTGCACCGGGCCCGCCGGTCCGCTGCAGGCGCGCCTTTCGTCCATGTCCAGCGGGCAGGGTCAGCGATGAATTTCTTCGAGCGTCAGGAGCAGGCGCGCAAGTCGACGCGCCGCCTGCTGTGGTTGTTCGGCGTGGCCGTGATCGCGATCGTGGCCTCGATCGTCGGCGCCGTGTTGATCGGGCTGTGGTGGGCGGCCGAACCGCAGGTGCGCGATCAGCTCGGCGTCGCCGGCGTCGCCCGCCTCGACAGCACCGCGCTGCTGCTGACGGCGGTCGGCACCGTGGTGGTGATCCTGGCCGCCACGCTCGGCCGCATCGCTTCGCTGCGCAGCGGCGGCGAGGCCGTCGCGCGGCAACTCGGCGCCACGCTGGTGCCGGAAGCCACGCGCGATCCGCACCTGCGCCGCCTGCGCAACGTGGTGGAGGAAATCGCGATCGCCTCCAGCGTGCCGGTGCCGGCGATCTTCGTGCTGGAAAAGGAAGCCGGCATCAACGCCTTCGCCGCCGGCTACTCGCCGAGCGACGCCGCCGTCACCGTGACGCGCGGCGCGCTCGAACGTCTCAACCGCGATGAACTGCAGGGCGTGATCGCGCACGAATTCAGCCACGTGCTCAACGGCGACATGCGCCTGAACATCCGGCTGATGGGCGTGCTGTTCGGCATCCTGGTACTCGGCATCGCCGGTCGCAAAGTGCTGGAACATTCGCGCGGCGCGCGCGATTCGAAGGGCGTGGCGGCCATCATGGCGTTCGCGCTGGCGATCATGATCATCGGCTACGTCGGCGTGTTCTTCGGGCGGCTGATCAAGGCCGGCGTGTCGCGCTCGCGCGAATACCTGGCCGATGCATCGGCGGTGCAGTTCACGCGGCAGACCGTCGGCATCGCCGGCGCGCTGAAGAAAATCGGCGGGCTGCCGAGCGGTTCCAAACTTGCCGCCGGCGAGGCCGAGGAAGTCAGCCATATGCTGTTCGGCGACGGCATCGGCTACTCGTCGCTGTTCGCCACCCACCCGCCGCTGATCGAACGCATCCGCGCGCTCGATCCGCAGTTCAGGCCGGAAATGCTCGGCGAGCTGGCTCGCCAGTGGGGCAAACAAGCGCCGCGCGGGCTCGACGAAGACATTGCGCTGGGTTTCAGCGAAGACGGCCGCCGCGATGCCCCGTTGCCGCCGCGCAAGGCGGAACTGGCGGTCGATCCGGGCGAGGTCGCGGCGCAGGTCGGCATGCCGGTCGACGGCGACTTCGCACGCGCGATGGCGATCGGCCACGCCTTCCCGCCGCCGTTGCGCGATGCCGCCGAAAGCCCGACGGACGCGATGAGCGTGGTATTCGCGCTGCTGCTCGATGGCGATGCCGCGATCCGTACGCGACAGCTCGGCGAGATCGCGCAGCGTTTCGATCAGACCGCCTCGGCCGACGCCGCCCGCCAGTTCGAGGCGCTGCGCGATCTGCATCCGATGCTGCGCCTGCCGCTGGCAGAACTGGCGTTCCCGCTGCTGCGTCGCCGCCCGCCGACCGAACTGGTCAACTTCATCGACTGCTGCGACGTGTTGATCCACGTCGACGGCAAGACCGGCCTGTTCGAATACTGCCTGGCGCGATTGATGCGCCGGCAATTGGTGGAATCGATGAACCCGTCGCGCTATCGAGCCGCCGGCAACCGCAAGCTGTCGCATTGCCGCGAACAACTGGCCGACCTGTTCGCGGTGATCGCGCAACACGGACACGACGACACCGCGTCCGCCCGCCGCGCCTTCCAGGCCGGCCTCGAACGCGTACTGCCGACGATCAAGTTCGAATACAACCCGCCGCAGAACTGGACCGGCGCCCTCGACCGCGCCTTCGCACCGCTCGACGCGGTCGACCCGATCGGCAAGCAACTCCTGGTCGAAGGCCTCGTCGCCGCCATCAGCCAGGACGGCAAACTCGCCGTCGGCGAAGCCGAACTCCTGCGCGTCGTCTGCGCCTCACTGCACTGTCCGCTGCCGCCGATGCTTGAGGGTGGGAAGTAGAGCAAGGGCGGGACGCAGAGGGCGCGGAGGAAAAGCAGAGAGGGCGCAGAGAGAAGCTTGGAATTGGACCGAGGTACGTGTGCACCTCGACTCATTCATAGAGATTTTCTCTGCGTAACTCTCTTCTCAATCTCTGCGTCCTCTGCGTCCCGCTCTAACCGCTCAAGCGGCGTTGGCGGCAGGCCGTTCGTTATCGAGGATCAAGTCGGCGGCGCGTTCGGCGATCATCACGGTAGGCGCGTTGGTGTTGCCGCCGATCAGGGTCGGCATCACCGAGGCGTCCACCACGCGCAGGCCGTCGATGCCGCGTACGCGCAGGTCGGGGTCGACCACCGCGTCGGCGTCGCGGCCCATGCGGCAGGTGCCCACCGGGTGGTAAATGGTCTCGGCCTTGCGGCGGATGAAGTCGATCAGTTGCGCGTCGTTCTGCACGTCGACGCCCGGGAAAATCTCCACGCCGCGGAAGGCGTCGAAGGCCGGTTGCGAGAGGATCTCGCGCGACAGTTTCGCGGCCTCGACCAGCATGCGCAGGTCGTAGCCTTCCGGGTCGCTCAGATAATTCGCGTGGATGCGCACCTTGTCGGCCGGATTGGCCGATGCCAGCCGCAGGAAACCGCGGCTCTTCGGTCGCAGCGCGCACGCGTGCAAGGTGTAGCCGTCGCCGTCCAGGCGGTGGCGGCCGTGGTCGTCGAGCAGCGCGGGCACGAAGTGGAACTGGATGTCGGGGCGCTCGTCGGTGGCCAGGCGGCTGCGCAGGAAGCCGCCGCTCTCGGCGATGTTGCTGGTGCCCGGGCCGCGGCGATGCAGGTAGTAATTCCAGGCCACCGCGAAGTCGCTCAGGCGGTCGTAGGTGACGCGCTGCAGGCTGCGCTGCAAGGTGCACACGTCGAGGTGATCTTGCAGGTTGGCGCCGACGCCGGGCAGATCCTTCTGCAACGCGACACCGTGTTCGCGCAGATGATCGGCCGGGCCGATGCCGGACAACATCAGCAACTGCGGCGAATTGAGCGCGCCGCCGCTGAGCAGCACTTCGCGCGCGGCCTGCTGGAAGAAGGCCTTGCCGGCGGCCGTGTAGATCACGCCGGTGGCGCGGCCGTGCTCGATCTTGATGCGATTGACGCGCGCGCCGGTGATCACGGTGAGATTCGGGCGCTTCTTCGCCGGCGTCAGATAGGCCACCGAGGTCGAACAGCGCGCACCATCTCGCTGCGTCACTTGGTAGTAGCCGAAGCCTTCCTGATCCTGGCCGTTGAAATCGCGATTCTGCGGATGTCCCGCCTGTTGCGTCGCCTGCAGGAAAGCGGCGGACAGCGGATTGGTGTGGCGCAGGTCGGAAACCGTCAGCGGTCCCTGCGCGCCATGCAGCGAATCCGCGCCGCGGCCGTTGCCTTCCGAGCGGCGGAAGTAGGGCAGCACGCTGTTCCAGTCCCAACCGTCGGCGCCGGCCTCGGCCCAGGCGTCGTAATCGGCGGCGTTGCCGCGGATGTAGCACATCGCGTTGATCGAACTCGACCCGCCGAGCACTTTGCCGCGCGGCCACCACAGCCGCCGGCCGCCCAGATGCGGCTCGGGTTCGGTGCTGTAGTCCCAGTTCACGCCCTTCTTGCCGACCAGTTTCGAGATGCCGGCCGGCATATGGATGAAGGGATGCCAGTCGCGCCCACCGGCTTCGAGCAACAGCACGCGGATGTCGGGGCGCGCGCTGAGCCGGTTGGCCAGCACGCAGCCGGCCGAGCCTGCGCCTATGATGATGTAGTCGTACACGAATCGTCCTGCTGGGTTGCGCTTGCCGAGGCTAGGACGCCGGCCTAGAGCAATTGCTCTGCGACGCGGCGGTGGCGCTCGCAGCCCGTGCTCGGTTACCGTGCGCCGGCCGACGCGAGCGTATCAGAGGACCCTCGATGAACCAGCGCGCGACCCCGCCGGCCCGGCTCGGACGCTTGAACGCCGCTTTGCGCGAGTCGCCGCCGCTGATCTGGGCGTTCGTGTATTTCTTCTGCCTGCTCAGCGGCTACTACGTGCTGCGGCCGGTGCGCGAAGCGATGGGTTCCTCGAGCGACGTGCAGGCGATCTTCCCGCCGTGGCTGATCGAAGTCTTCGCCAGCCGCGGCATGTCGCTCGGCGAGTTGACGCTGCAGGTGCTGTTCACCTGCACCTTCTTCATCATGCTGTTCCTGCAGCCGGTGTACGGCGCGCTGGTCAGCCGTTTCCCTCGCCGCGTGTTCCTGCCCGTGGTGTACGGCTTTTTCATCGTCACGCTGCTCGGTTTCTATCTCGCATTCCGGCTGGAAATGCCGGGCCGCGGCATGGCGTTCTTCCTGTGGATCACGGTGTTCAACCTGTTCGCGGTGGCCGTGTTCTGGAGCTTCATGGCCGATGTGTTCGACAACGCCGAAGCGCGCCGCGTGTACGGCTACATCGGCGCGGCCGGCACCGTCGGCGCGATCTGCGGACCGGCGCTCACCGCCACGATGGTGCAGCGCGTGGGCATCGCGAACCTGATGCTGGTGTCGGCCGTGATGCTGGCGCTTTGCATCGTGTGCGTGCTGCGTCTGCGCCTGTGGGCGGTGCTGCGCGAACGCGAGCGCGGCCTGCAGAGCGGCGAAGTGCCGATGGGCGGGCAGGTGCTGGCCGGCCTCAAGCTCATTGTGCGCGAACCGTTGCTGCGCTGGATGGCGGTGCTGACGATCTTCGGCGTCGGCGTCGGCACCTTGCTGTACAACGAACAGCGCGCCATCGTGCTGCAGTTCTATCCCGACGCGCGCGCCGGCACGGCCTACTACGCCACCATCGATCTGGCGGTAAACACGCTGACCCTGATCGTGCAGTTGTTCGTGACGCGCACGGTACTGTCGCGCTTCGGCATCGGGCCGGCGCTGCTGATTCCCGGCGTGGCGATCATCATCGGATTCTCGGCGCTGACGGCGTCACCGCTGCCGATCCTGGTGGCGATCGTGCAGGTGGTGACGCGCTCGAGCGAGTTCGCGCTGGCGAAGCCGGGCCGCGAGACGATCTACACCCGCGTCGGCCGCGAGTGGCGCTACAAGGCCGGGGCGGCGATCGACACCGTGATCTATCGCGGCGGCGACCTGACCTTCGTGTGGGTGCACAAATTCCTCGCCGCGTTCGGCTCGAACGTCGTGTTCGGCGCCGGTCTGCTGGTGGCCTGCGGCATGACCTTCGGCGCGTGGCGGCTGATCCGCGAGCAGGCGAAGCTGCCCGACGAACGCGTGGCCGCGAAACCTGGCGCTACCTGAAAAAGAAGCGCAGCTTTTGCCCGAAATCTTCAGCGTTTCGGCGACAGCCACATCGCGATGCGCGCGTTGAAGACCTTATCGCCCGCCGCATCGAGCACATCGACGTTCACGGGCAGATCGTAGCCTTCGGACGCACTCACGATCGCGATCTCGGGCGTCGCGACGCCACGCAGCCGGCCCTTGGCCTTCTTCAGATACGCCACCGTCATGCCCTTCGGAATCCAGCGCATATCGGCCGGCAGCGAGGCATCCGTCATCACGCCCGCGCACAGTTCCGCCAGATTGCACAGCGCGATCGCATGCACCGTACCGATGTGGTTGCGCATGCTGCGGCGATCGGGAATCGTCGCCTCGCAACGGCCGGGTTCGAGGCGCGTGAACGTCGGATGGATCGTCGCGAAATACGGCGCCTTGAAACATACCGCCCGACTGAACAACCACGCCCCGGCGGGCCAGCGCTGAAGCTTGCGATATTGCTGCAGGACGTACGGTTGCGACATCTGATCCTCGAACTTAATGGCCACGTTAGACGTGGGTCGCTATGCGCAGGTAGAGAGCGGGACGCAAAGGACGCAAAGGGAAGAGAAAGGACGCAAAGAAAAGCGGAGCAAGGAAGAGAAAGGGGAAGAAGAGCGGAGATCTGCACGAGATTGCGACCTCGCGCCTCTATTGAACTTGCTCTTCTTCGCGTCCTTTCTCTTCCCTTTGCGTCCTTTGCGTCCCGCTTTTTATTCTTACGAACGAAGCATCAAGCCGCCCGCCCCAACGCCGCCGGCTTCTCGTGCGACGCCGCGACCAGTTCGGAGTGGTCGAAGTCGTCCACCGAGATGGCGTCGTTCACCAGCACGTACATGTCCTGCAGCAGCGCGACTTCCTCGGCGCTGAGCAGGCCCTTGAGTTGTGCTTCGTGCAGTTGCGCGTCGAGGTCCAGGCCGGTGATTTCGCCGGATTTCACCGCCTTGAGGAACTTGCGTTCCACCGGTTCGGCGGCGATCACCTTGCCGAGCGAGGCGTTCACGCGGCCGGCCGGGTTGTTGGCGCACGGCGTCAGGAAGCTGCCTTCGCCGAGGCGGTCGCGGGTGTCGCTGGGGGTCATCAGCAGCGATGCGACGCGGTGGCCGAGGCGGTCGGACGGCGCTTGCGCGCGGCGGCCCCACGGGAACACCAGCATCCACAACAGCCAGCCCACCGGACGGATCGGGAAGTTGCGCAGCGCCGTCGACAAGGCCAGTTCGATCTTGTGCGCGGAGTCGTAGAACGCCCACGCCAGCAGGGCCTGGTCGCCGGCCGGACGCTCCTGATCTTCGAAGCGCTTCAACATCGCGCTCGAGATGTAGAGCTGGCTCAGCACGTCACCCAGGCGCGCCGACAGTTTTTCCTTGAACTTGAGCTTGCCGCCGAGCGTGAGCATCGAGGTGTCGGCGACCAGCGCCAGGTTTGCCGAGTAGCGATTGAGCTGGCGATAGAAGCGACGCGTGTAGGCATCGCCCGGCGCCCGGCCGAGTTTCGCCACGGTGAGGCCGAACCACAGGCTGCGCACCGCGTTCGACACCGCGAAGCCGATGTGGCCGAACAGCGTGCGGTCGAATTCCTTCAGGCGCGTTTCCGGGTCCGGATGCTGCGCCGCCTGCATTTCCTTGAGCACCCACGGATGGCAGCGGATCGCGCCCTGGCCGAAGATCATCAGCGAGCGCGTCATGATGTTGGCGCCTTCCACCGTGATCGAAATCGGCGCCGCCTGCCAGCCGCGGCCGAGATAATTCTTCGGGCCGAGGATCACGCCTTTGCCACCGTGCACGTCCATCGCGTCGGCCGCGAGCGCGCGGCCGAGTTCCGTGCAGTGATATTTCGCGATCGCCGACGGCACCGCCGGTTTCTCGCCGCGATCGACCGCCGCCGCGGTCGCCTGCGACAGCGCGCTGCACGCATAGGTGTAGCCGGCGATGCGTGCGAGCGCTTCTTCGACGCCTTCGAAGCGGCCGATCGACAAGCCGAATTGCTTGCGGATGCGCGAGTACGCGCCGGTGGCGAGCGCACCGATCTTCATCGCGCCGGTAGCGGTGGACGGCAGCGTGATCGCGCGTCCCACCGACAGGCATTCGACCAGCATGCGCCAGCCCTGGCCGATGAAATCCTCGCCGCCGATCAGTTGCGACAGCGGCAGGAACACGTCCTTGCCCCTCACCGGCCCGTTCATGAAAGCGCAGTTGAGCGGGAAATGGCGGCGGCCGACCTGCAGGCCGGCGGCGTCATGTGGCATCAATGCCAGCGTGATGCCGCGATCTTTCTCCTGGCCGAGCAGGCCGTCGGGATCGTAGAGACGGAACGCCAGGCCGATCACCGTCGCCACCGGCGCCAAGGTGATGTAGCGCTTGTCGAAGGTGAGCCGCACACCGACGACTTTCGCGCCGTTCCATTCGCCTTCGCAGACGATGCCGTAGTCCGGCAGCGAGGTTGCATCCGAGCCGGCGTTCGGACCGGTGAGCGCGAAGCAGGGAATTTCGCGGCCGTCGGCCAGCCGCGGCAAGTAATGATTCTTCTGTTCGTCGGTGCCGTAGTGCAGCAGCAATTCCGCCGGGCCGAGCGAGTTCGGCACGCCCACCGTCGACGACAGCGTGCTCGAAATCGAGGCGAGCTTGGCGATCACGCGCGAATGGCCGGTGGCCGAGAAGCCCAGGCCGCCGTATTCCTTCGGAATGATCATGCCGAAGAATTTGTTCTTCTTCAGGTACTCCCAGATTTCCGGCGGCAGGTCGGCACGCACGTGCGTGATGTCCCAGTCGTTGGTCATCTTGCAGACCTCTTCCACCGGACCATCGAGGAAGGCTTGCTCGGCCGGGCTCAGTACCGGCTTCGGTTGCGACAGCAGGTCGTTCCACTTCGGCATGCCGGAAAACAGTTCGCCCTCGAAGCCGACCGTGCCGGCCTCCAGCGCAGTTTTCTCGGTGTCGGAAAGCTGCGGCAGCATCTTGGTGTAGATGCGCAGCAGCGGCGCGGTGAGTTTGCTGCGGCGCAGGCCGGTGTGCAGCAGCGGTACCGAGACGGCGGCGAACAACAGGCCGGCGATGACGGTGGTGACCACGCTGGCGCCGAGCAGGGCCGCGATCACCAACGCGAACAGGCTGAGCACGGCCCACGATTTGAGCGACACGCGGTGATACGCCGCGATGGCGCCGGCCAGCAACAGGGCGAGGAAGGGCGCTACGTACATCATGGGACAACTCCGGGGGCGGACACGCTTCGCGGTGGCAGCGTGGTGAGGAAATGCAGTATCGCGCCGGTGAAGGCGTCGTTGCGATCGCCGGCCACCATGTGCGTGGCGTCGGGGATCTGCACATGGTCGGCGTGCGGCACCAGCGACAGGAATTCGTCGACGGTGGCATCGGACACCAGGTCGCTCAAGCCGCCGCTGACCAGCAGCGTGGGCACTTTTATCTGCTTGGCGGCAGCGAGCAGGCGCGGTTGATAACGTTCGCCGTCGCGCGCCACTTCGTCGAGCATGCGCGGGTCCCAGTGCCAGCGCCAGCGGCCGTCGTCGCGCCGCACCAGCAGCGCGGACAGTTCTTCGGCCGTCTTGCGCCGGCGCCGATGCGGAAGATAGGCCGCGATCTCATCGGCCGCATGTTCCAGATCGGCGAAGCCTTCCGGGTGCGCGCTCATGAACCCGAGAATGCGCTCCACGCCTTCGGCTTCCCAACGCGGCGTGACATCGACCAGCACCAGCGCTTCGAACAAATGCGTCGTGGCTTCGCCTTGCGCGAGCAGTCCGAGCAGCCCGCCCATCGAGGCGCCGACCAGCACCGGCGGGCGATCGAGCGAACTGGCGAAGGCGATCAGATCGTCGGAGAACTGCTCCATCCGATAGGCACGCCCGGGTGCATTCCAATCGCTTTCGCCGTGGCCGCGGCCGTCGAGCGCGATGCTCGAATAGCCGGCGTCGGCCAGGCGCGTGGCGCTCGGCGTCCAGGCCTGGCGGGTCTGGCCGAAGCCGTGCAGGAACAACAGATCGTGCGTGTCGTCATCGCCGGTCAAGCGCTCGTAGACCAGCCGCGCGCCGTCCTGCGCGCGCCATTCGTGGCGCTGCGGCAGACAGGTTGGCGGCAGTGGTCGCAGTGGCAGCGTTTCCATACCGGCCAGTATTGTATTGCCGCTCCGAACTGTCAATACGGTTCCGTATGGAATTATTGTGACAAGTCCTAGGTCGATGAAATAGCGGGAATTTTTTGACGAGTCGCCGAGCGCGACAGGCTTGCAATACGGCGGCGCAGGGTTAGACTGCGGGCATGCTGGGATCGTCCGGAAAACTCGAACGCGCGCCGCGCCTGTCGGCCGAAGACTGGGCCCAGGCGGCCCTCGATCTGATCGCCGAAGAAGGCGTCGCCGCCGTCGCGGTGGAGCCGCTGGCGCGCCGCCTCGGTGTCACCAAGGGCAGCTTCTACTGGCACTTCCCGTCGCGCGAAGCGCTGCTCAAGGCGGCGCTCGAACGCTGGGAAGCGGTGGAGCAGGAAACCGTGTTCGGCACGCTCGAAGCGGTGTCCGACCCGCGCGAGCGCCTGCGCCAGCTGTTCCATCTGGTGGCGCACGAAGTGAAGTCGCACGTCATCTACGCCGAACTGCTGAAGGCGCTCGATCATCCGGTCGTGCAGCCGGTGATGCAGCGCGTTTCCGAGCGGCGCCTCGATTATCTGACCGCGAGTTTCCGCCAGGCCGGGCTCGCTCGCGTCGAGGCGCAGCAGCGTGCGCGGCTTACCTATGCCGCGTATCTGGGCTTCCTGCAATTGTCACTGCAGTTGCACCAGCCGCGGTTGAACCATGAAGAGTTCGAGGCCTACGTCGACCACGTGATGGCGACGCTGATTCCGGGCTGAGTCTCACGCTGACCCCGGCGTGCGCGACTCGATGCCGCTGCGCCATTCGAGTGTCGATTCCACGATTCCGATGCGCTCGAGATAGCGCAGGATCGACCGCACCGTCACCACCGGATACTCGCCGCGCAGCCGGGTTGCGACCGGATGGTCGGTGAAATCGAGATTGGCGCCGAACAGGCCGCCGGCGATGCGTTTGCTGTACGGAATCTTCAGCACGTCGGGCTCGAAACCTTCCGCGAGCACGCGATGTTGCGCCTGCGTGCGGGTCTGGCCGCCGCGCGCGGCGCCGAGCATGTCGAGCACCCAGGCCGTGGAATTTTGCGTTCTTCGGCTGTCGTAGCGTGCGATCAGGTTGTACTTGGGCTGATGCATCGACTTCGTCCGGGGGCCTTGCAGCAAGTCGAGCAAGGCTTGCGCGTCGGTCTCGTCGAACCACACGATGCGCGCATCGAGGCTCACCAGATCGTCGGCGAAGAAATTCACCAGGCCCTGCGCGTAGACGCCCGATCGATCGGTGCCGCAGCGATTGAGCAGATGCACGACGGTCCAGCGGCCGTCGGCGTGATCGCGCACCGCGAAACCGGCGTGGCTGTAGTGCAGGCCGTATTTCGACAGGTCGGTGCCGGCGCGTGCAATCAGCGCGACGGGTGCGTCGCGCGCCTCCAGGGCGGCCGTCACCCGCAGCGCCATCGCGGCCGATTCGGCCAGTTGCTGCGGCGTCGGCGTGACTTCGCGGCACGTCGTGCCCGCCAGGCTCGAGCCGGCGACGAGCAACGCCATCGCGAACGCCAGGCTTCGCAGCAGCGCACGCATGCTCACAACTCCCGGTGATGGATGTGCGCGTGCGCCAGTTCGTTCGGCACGAACGCGATCGCTTCGGCGCCCAGATGGATCAGATAGCCGGCCGTCGATGCCGTCACCACCAGTGCGGCGCCGACCACCAGTCCTGCCGCCTGCACCGTTTTCGCGCTGACCCGCAGCACCGTCGATACGCCGGTGGCCGAGGCCGCGACGCTGACTTCGATCACGTCGCCGACGGGACGCAATGCCGTCACGACCAGTTGCGAGCCGCTTTCGATCGCCGCCGCACTCAGCGCCGCGGCTTCCACCGACGCGGTGAGCGAAAGCGCCGAAGCCTGGCTGGCGTCGTTCGATTGCGCGTGCGCGCCCGACGCCAGCGTCGCCACGATCAACAGCATGCATTTGGGAACCATGACGCACCTCCGATGGGGACCGAGGCATCAGGCACCTGCCCAGCGAGCCGGTCAATATCTTTCTACCGGGGCTCGCGGTGCGCGCCGTGAAGTATCACAATCAGCCACCATGACCCTGCGCATCGAACTCGTCGACGGCCTCAAGCGCCTGCTCAAGGCGGGCGGCGTCACCTATGCCGCGCTGGCGCCGCAACTGGGCCTGAGCGAAGCCACCATCAAGCGCATGTTTTCGCGTCGCGACATGACGCTCGAACGGCTCGAGCAGGTCTGCGCGGTGCTCGATATCGGGCTCGCCGAACTGGCGCGCGAAGCCGGCCAGAAGCGCGCCGCGCTGGCCGAACTCGACGCCGAAGTCGAGCGCGCGCTGGTCGACGATCCGGCCCTGCTGCTGGCCTTGTATCTGGTGCTCAGCCGCTGGACGCAGGCCGAAGTGCTGGCGCGTTATCGCTTCACCGAGGTCGAGTGGACGCATCTGCTGACCCGGCTCGATCGGCTCGGCGTGATCGAGCTGCAGCCCGGCAATCGCGTGCGGCTGCTGACAGCGCGCAATTTCCGCTGGCGCATCGACGGGCCGATGCAGCGTTTTTTCCAGCAGCGCCTGTTGCCGGCGTATTTCGCCGCCAGCTTCGCGCAGCCGCAGGAACGCATCGTGCTGCTCAGCGGCATGGTGTCGCCCGAATCGGCCGACCGCATGCAGGCCCGGCTTAACGAATTGGCGGAACAATTCGATCTGCTGATGGTGCAGGACGGTGTGTTGCCTGCCGCACAGCGCGTCGGCGTCAGCCTGGTGTTGGCTCAGCGGCCGTGGTCGCTGGCGATGTTCGAGCCGTTCCGCCGCAGCCGCTGAGGATCGGCCGGCGCGGGTCGACCGGTTAGAATTGTCCCATCGAGACACTCGCCTCCGCCGCGCCTCGCGCGCCGCGGTATCCGACCTACGCCTTTCCTGCGGCCCCTTTCCGGAGTCCATCCCGCCATGACCAGCCAGCTCGCCAGCCTCAATCGATGGGTCGATGAGGTTGCCCGCCTGACGCAGCCCGACCGCATCCACTGGTGCGACGGCTCCGATGCCGAAAACGCCGCGCTGCGCGACAGCATGCTGCAAAGCGGCGATCTGATCGCGCTCAACGAAACCACGCATCCGGATTGCTACCTGCATCGTTCGAGCCCGAACGATGTCGCGCGCGTCGAACATCTGACCTACGTCTGCACGCGCGAGCGCGACGCCGCCGGCCCGAACAATCACTGGATGGCGCCGGCCGGCGCCCACGCGAAGATGGATGCGCTGTTCGCCGGCTGCATGCGCGGACGAGTCATGTATGTGATTCCGTATTGCATGGGCCCGATCGATTCGCCGCTCGCGCGCTGCGGCGTGGAGATCAGCGACAGCGCCTACGTCGTTGCCAATATGCGGCTGATGACGCGCATGGGTGCGCCCGCGCTTGCGCGCATCGAACGTGAAGGCAGCTTCGTCAAAGGCCTGCATTCGACCGGCGAACTCGATCCGGAACGCCGCTTCATCATGCATTTTCCGGAAGAGCTGGCGATCAAGTCCTACGGCTCGGGCTACGGCGGCAATGCGTTGCTCGGCAAGAAATGCCATGCGCTGCGCATCGCCTCGTGGCAGGCGCGCGACGAAGGCTGGCTGGCCGAGCACATGCTGATCGTCGGTCTGCAGAACCCGCAGGGCGAAACGCGCTACATCGCGGCGGCGTTTCCGAGCGCCTGCGGCAAGACCAACCTGGCGATGCTGATTCCGCCCGAGGGTTATCGGCAGCAGGGCTGGAAAATCTTCACCATCGGCGACGATATCTGCTGGATGCAGCCGGGCGCGGATGGGCAGCTGTATGCGATCAATCCGGAAGCCGGCTACTTCGGCGTGGCTCCCGGCACCAGTGCGAAAACCAATCCGAACGCGCTGGCGATGCTGCAACGCGATGCGATCTTCACCAACGTCGCGTTGACCGCCGACAACCAGCCGTGGTGGGAAGGCCTGCCCGACGGCGCGCCGGCGAAGGACTGGCAGGGGCGCGACTACGATCCGAAGAACGGCCCGGCCGCGCATCCGAATTCGCGCTTCACGGTGAGCGCGAAGCAGTGTCCGAGCTGGTCGGCCGAAGCGGAGAATCCGCGCGGCGTGCCGATTTCGGCGATCGTGTTCGGCGGCCGGCGCGAGTCGCTGGTGCCGCTGGTGTTCGAAGCGCGCGACTGGACGCACGGCGTGCTCGTGGGCGCGAGCATGGCGTCGGAAACCACCGCGGCGGCGACCGGCGCAGTCGGCGTGGTGCGGCGCGATTCGATGGCGATGAAGCCGTTCGCCGGCTACAACTTCGGCGACTATTTCGCGCACTGGCTGTCGTTCGCGCAGCGCGCATCGAAGCTGCCGAAGATTTTCCACGTCAACTGGTTCCGCAAGGGCGACGACGGCAAATTCCTGTGGCCGGGCTTCGGCGACAATATGCGCGTGCTCGAATGGATCCTCGGCCGCTGCGAAGGCACGGCGCAGGCGCAGCAGACACCGATCGGGGCCGTTCCGCGGCGCGAGGATCTGAATCTCGATGGGCTGGCGATGAGCGACGCTGCGGTCTCGCAGTTGCTGGCGGTCGACCGGGACGGCTGGCGCCGCGAGTTCGAGGCGATCGGTGAGTATCTCGACGAGTATGGGTCGCGGACGCCGGCGGCATTGCGGGCGGAGCGTGAGCGCATCGCTGCCGCGCTTGCTTCCTGATTTTTGCGGAGCCTCAACCATCCTCGCCCGGGCCCTCTCCTTGAAGGAGAGGGAGAAGTGCCGTACCGAGGGATAAAGTGCTGCACGGCGGCGAGGGGAAGCGGGGAGAGGATGGTGCTGCATCCAGGGCCGAAAACACCGATAACGCCCAGGCCTTAAACCCTCCCGCCGAACCCCGCATCCAAGCGGATATGCTGCTCGCCGCCTCCCTCACGAATGCCGCGCCCATGCTCGAAGCGATGCCCATCGCCGAAACGGACACCGATCTGGTGCGCCGTGCCGCCGAGGGCGATACGCGAGCGTTCGAAGCGCTTTATCGCCGCCACGTGCGGCGCGTCCACGGGGTGATCTGGCGGCTCGTCGGCGGCGTCGATGCGCGCGCCGAAGAACTGACGCAGGACGCCTTCGTGCGCGCCTGGCAGGCCCTGGCGACGTTCCGCCAGGACAGCGCCTTCTCGACCTGGCTGCACCGGCTCGCGGTCAACACCGCGCTGATGGACATCCGCAGCCGCGCCGGCGCCGAAGCGCTGGAAACCGACGACAGTTCGCTCGAATTGCAAGCCGCGCCGTCGACGCGCCGCGACCTGGGCATGGATCTGGAAAAGGTCGTCGCGAAATTGCCGCCGCGCGCCCGCGCCGTGCTCGTGCTGCACGACGTCGAAGGCTGGAAACACGAAGAGATCGCCAACGAACTGGGCATGGCGGTCGGCAGCTCGAAAGCTCAATTGCACCGCGCGCGCGGCCTGCTGCGCGCTTTGCTCGGAGGAACGCCATGAACCCGTCGAACGACGACCTCGACCTGCTGCGCCGACTACGCCAGTTGCCGCGCGAGCGCGAACCAGCGAACGATCTGTGGGCCGGCATCGCTGCCCGCATCGATGCGCCGAACGTGGTCGCAATCAAAAAACGTCCGCGGCACTGGGGCCTGATCGGCCTCGCGATGGCGGCCTCGACGCTGCTCGCCGTCGTGCTGGTGCAGCGTGCGCTGCCGCCGATCAACGACGACAGCATCGAAGTACCGTCGATCGCAAACCAAGCCGCGCCCGCCGACGAATTCGTCCGCCGCCAGGCCGAAGCCATCACGATCGAATATCAGCTCGCGCTCGAATCCTTGCCCGCGGCTCCGATGTCGCCCGATTTCGAAAACGCCGCGCTCGAACTCGATTCGAGCGCACAACAGATCCGCAGCGCGCTCAAGGCCGAACCCGATGCGGTCTATCTGCTCGATCGCCTGCGCCACACCTACGAACAGCGCCTCAAGCTCACCCAGCGCGCGCTGGTCGGTTGATCGACCCTCAGCCGATCGTCATCTGCCAAATCGACTTGTCCGGAGTAGTCCCATGAAACGCACCACGCTCGCCGCCGCTTTGCTGTCGTGCCTCGCTTCCTTCGCCGCCTCGGCCGCCACGCCGATCGACGAAACCCGTCCGTTGCGCGCCGACGGCAAACTGTCGCTCGAAAACGTCAAAGGCCGCATCGTCGTGACGGTGTGGGATCGTGCCGAAGTGCACATCACCGGCAGCCTCGGCGAGGGCACCGAAGGTCTGCAGGTCGAAGGCGATGCCGGCGATCTGCGCGTCGCGGTGAAATATCCGGAGAACAACAGCTGGTTCGGCGGACGCGGCAATTCTTCCGACAGCGATCTGCTGGTGTCGGCGCCGGCCACCGTCGCGCTCGACATCGAAGCGGTGTCGGCCTCGGTGGAAGTGCGCGGCGCGCGCGGAGCGCGGCTGGAAATCGATAATGTGAGCGGCGATGTGACGGTGGACGCCGCGCCCGGCGCCGCCGAGTTCAACACGGTCAGCGGCGATCTGGATCTCACCCTCACCACCGGCGATCTGTCGGCCGAATCGGTGAGCGGCGATGTCGAAATCCGCGGCGCGGTCGACGGCCGCATCGAGCTGGAAGCGGTGTCGGGCTCGCTGCATCTGGATTCGAGCGGCGCGGCCAAATCGCTGTCGGCCGGCGTGGTGTCGGGCGATGTGGAGTTGCGCACCGGCCTGCATCCGGGCGGCCGCCTGTCGGCCGAAAGCCTCAGCGGCAATCTCGAAGTGATCCTGCCGGCGAGCACGTCGGCGCAGATCAGCGCCTCGAGCTTCACCGGCACGATCAGCAGCTTCACCGGCCAGGTCGACACCGAAGAGCACGGGCCCGGTTCGAGCCTCGAAGTGAAGCTCGGCAATGGCGACGGCCGCATCGACCTGGAAACTTTCTCGGGCGATCTGACCATCAAGTCGGATTGATCGGCGTCGGATCGATCGCCGCGCTTCTCCCGCGCCGCGGGAGAAGCAGTCCGCGCTTCAGCCGCGAACCTTTATTGAAACCCCATGCCGGCGCGGCGCAACACGCTCACGTTGAAATTGTCGATCGACTCGAGCGCCGCTGAAAACGCCTGCTGCTCGACCGTGGTGAGCTGCGGATTCCAGATGTCGAGCAGCATCACCACGCGGGTCTGATCGCTGTCGTTCCAGGCTTCGTGCACGAAGGAATCGTCGAAGATCAGGCAGCGGCCTTCCTGCCACGCGCGCTTTTCGCCGGCCGCGCACAGGGCGCCGCAATGGGGCGGCACGATCAGCGGCAGATGCACGATCAGGCGGCCGTTGACGCTGCCGAAATGCGGCGGGATGTGCGCGCCGGCCTTCAGCACCGAAAGCACCACTTCCGGCGCGTGGTTCGGAATCCGCATCAACGGCAGGCGCGACAGCAGTTCCATCGTGCGCGGACAACGCGCGGCATTCTCGGCGATCGGCTTGCCGTGCCGGTAAAGATGGAACGCCGACCATTCGCGCGCGTTGTTCACCGCCGCCCACGATTCGGCCTGCGGATGATCGTCGGCCAACTGCACATACGGTTCGAAACCGGCGGCGTCGTCGCGCAGCAGTGCCAGTAATTCTTCGCGCACGATATCGGTGGCGGCTTCCAGTTCGCCGATCCAGGGAAACTCTTCGCGCTCGAAGAACGGCCGCGGTTCGAGCCCGGGGATATACATGCTGGCCGGACGCTGTTTCGGGTGCGCGTAGTCCGGCGCGCGGCGCCGCAGATAAATGTCGACGCTGGCGTCGATGCGCGCCAGGGCGTCGTCGCCGTGCGCGGCGCGCAGGTCGGCGACGGCGTTGCGGTACACCGCGAGTTGCCGGTCGCGGATCGTGCTGCGCGCGAGCTGGATCAGATGCTGGATCTGCGGCGTCGCGCGGTCGCCATCGGGGGTGCGCGAAGCGGTCTGCAGCGCGGCACTGAACGCGGTGCAGGCGGCGTCCAGTTCGCCGCGGTCGACCAGGTACATGCCCAGGTGCAGGCGCGCCGACAGGAAATCCGGCGACTGCTGCAGCGCGGTTTCGAGTTCGGCGCAGGCTTTGTCGAGCTTCCCGGTCTGCGCCAGCGCGATCGCCAGCGCCAGCCGCACCTCGGGTTTGTGCTCGTCGAGCCGCACCAGCGTGGTCAATGCCTCGACTGCCGCGGCATGCTCGCCGCGCCGCATCGCCACGGCCGCCAGCCCGCGCAGGGCGGCCGGATGGTCGGGCTGCGCGCGCAGCACTTCCTGCAGTGCGGCGGCGGCGCGGGCGGGGTCGTTGCGCGCCAGCGCGGACTGCGCTTGGGCGAGGAGGGCGGCGGTATCGGTCATGGAGTGTCGGGCTGGAAGGACGGCGGCATGCATCGCGACGGCATGCATCACGGCCCTGTGGGCTGCGATAATGCGCGGATGGAAAGTGTACGCAATCACGAGCCCCTGCCGTCCGTTTCGCGCGACGCCTGGAGCCGCTACTGGCGCGCCGGAGCCCTGCATTCGTGCACCGGCGCGTTCGGCGGCAATTATGAGGGAGCCACGGCGGATTTCTGGCGCGGGCAGGTTGCCGCGCTGGCCGATGCGGCCGTGATCGTCGACCTGGGCACCGGTAACGGCGCGATCCCGCTGCTGGCCAAGCAAATCGCCGCGCAGCTCGGCCGGCGCTGGGAAATCCACGGCGTCGACGCCGCCGCCATCGATCCGCCCGCCACGATGGTCAATGCGGCCGGCCGTTTCGACGGCATCCGCTTCCACTCCGGCGTCTCCGCTACGGCATTGCCATTTGCGGATGCCAGCGTCGATTTCGTCTGCGGCCAATACGCGCTCGAGTACATGCCGCGCGAACGCACCATCGCCGAAGTGGCGCGCGTCCTCGGGCCGAACGGACACGCCGCTTTCGTGATGCACGCGCGCGATTCGGTCGTGCTTCGAACCACCGCCGAACAACTCGAACACTGTCGCCTGTTGTTCGAGGACAGCGTGGTGTTCGCGCGCGCGCGGCTGATGGCGCAGGTGCTGGCGGCGGCGACCACGCCGGAACAGCGCCGCGCGCTGGCCGACGATCCGCGCGCGCAGGCGCTGCGGCACGAACTCAACGAAGCCGCCGGCCTGGTGGTCGATCGCATCGAACAAGCCCGCACGCCCGGCCTGCTGCAGGCGGCGATTTCCGCGATTTCGAGCGCGTTGCAGGCGGCGCCGACCCTCGGCGAAGAACGCGTGGTCGAGCAATTGAATCAGCACGAACAGGCGTTGCGCGACGAGTGGGATCGCCTCTGCGATCTCGACGAGGCCGCGCTCGATGCCGCGCAGGCCGAAGCGTTGCGCGCGCGATTCGTCGCGGCGGGGTATGCGCAGAGCCGGCTCGATCGGCTCGACCATGCGCCCGATATGCCGCTCGGCTGGACGCTGGTCGTCGCCTGATCGTGGCCGGCGCTCGCGAGTCGGCGTTCCACGCCCACCACGCGGGTCGCCTCGACGAGGCCGAGCGCGCTTATCGCGATCTGCTCGCGGCCGATGCGCTCGATGCGCAGGTGCGGCATGCGCTCGCCGTTGTATTGATGCAGCGCGGTCGCGAAGGCGAGGCGCTCGAGCATTTGCAGACGCTGGCCGCGAGCGCCGCGCCGCCCGCCGGTACCGCGCTGTTGCTGGCGATGGCGTACCGCGCGCTCGGTCGTCTGATCGAAGGCCTGTCCGCGATCGAGCCGGCGATCGCCGCCAATCCGGGCGATGCGGCGGCCTGGACCCTCGCCGGCAGCCTGCGCGTGATGAGTGGCGATTTCAGCGGCGGCGAAGCGGCCTTGCGCCGCGCGCTGCAACTCGATCCGCGCAATCTCGATGCCACGTCGCATCTGGCGATCGCGCTGCATCGGCAGCAACGGTGGGCAGCGGCCATCGAGTTGTACCGGCGCGTGCGCGATGCCACGCCGTACGACGCCAACGTGCGCTACAACCTCGCACTGAGTCTCGAAGCGCTCGGCGATCTGGAAGCCGCCCGCGTCGAACTCGAACGCGTGGTGCGGCTGCGGCCGGCGCGGCTCGATGCGCGCCTGCGGCTGGCGAATCTGCAGGCGCTGCTATGCGATTTCGACGGCGAAGCGGCCAGCGTCGCGGCGGCCGAAACGCTGCTCGCCGCGCCGGAAAAACTCGCCGACGACGATCACGGCGAGCCGTTCGTGCTCACCTTTCTGCCGTTGTCGCGGCAAGCGGCGGAGACGGCGTTGCGGCGCTATGTCGCCCGCGTGCGGCGCGAAGCCGCATCGATGGGCGGCGCGATCGCGCGGCCCGCGCGTGACGCGCAGCCCGGCGTGCTGCGTCTGGGCTATGTGTCGCCGGACTTCGGCGATCACGCCGTCGGCGGCCTGGTGCGCGATCTGTTCGCCGCGCACGATCGTTCGCGCGTGCAGGTGCATGGCTATTCGTTGCGACGCCAGCAGGGCGCGGTGGCCGATGCGATCCGCGCCGGGTTCGACGCGTTCGCGTCGGTCGAGAACGAATCCACGCGCGCCATCGCCGAACGCATCGCGGCCGATGGCATCGACGTGCTGATCGATCTGGGCGGCTACACGCTGGCGGCGCGGCCGGCGTTGTTCGCGCTGCGTCCGGCGCCGGTGCAGCTGGGCTACCTCGGTTTCATCCACGACTATGGTGCCGAGTGGATCGACCGCGTGCTGCTCGACGCGCATGTTGCGCCGTCCAATATCGATGCCGGCTTCGTCAACGCCATCCTGCGGCTCGATGGCTGCCTGCTGCCGGCCGCGCAGCGCAGCACGTTCGTTGCCGCCAGTCGCGAAAGTTTCGGGCTGCCGGCGAGCGGGCCGCTGCTGGCCAGTTTCAACAATAGTTACAAGTTGGATGCCGAGCTGCTCGATGCCTGGGCCGGCATCTCGCGGCGCCTGCCGGACGCGCATTTCGTGGTCTACGTGCCCGAGGCCGCGCGCGCCGGCCTGCAGCATCAGTGGCGCCGCCGCGGCCTGGCCGATAAGGCCTTGATCCTGGTGCCGAAACTCGAGCCGGCACGGCACCTGGCACGGGCTGCGGTCTGCGATCTGTTGCTCGATGCCTTCCGCTATCAGGCCGGGGCGACCGCCGTTTCTGCGCTGGAAGCGGGCCTGCCGGTGCTTTGCCGGGAGGGAGACAGCCCCTTGGCACGGCTGGGTGTGAGCGTGAATCGCTGGCTCGGGCTCGACGAACTGGTGGCCCCGGATACCGCCGCCTATGTGGAGCGCGCGGTGCAGCTGGCGGGCGACCTCCGGAGCCTCGGTGCGGTACGCCTGCGACAGGCTCAAGCCGTTGAAGCCCAGCGCTTTTTCGACCCCCGCCGCAGTGCCGCGGCGATCGAGCGGGCGGCAGCGACGGCATGGGCGGAAATCCTCGCCGTCAAGCCCGCGCCTTAGGGGCCGATGAACCGCGGCCGCCGGTCAAACCGCGCTGTTTCGCCGATTCACGGCCTATTGTGGCATTCGTTAAAAGGTTGCTAACATCCGGCGTTGTCGGGATTAGAGCGGGTCAAGGCTGGCCCCCGCCCCGGCACTTCCATGGCACTCGGAAGCTTGTTTGGCTTTGTCCCGAACTGTCCAAGTTCACTCTGACGTTGGAGAGAGTAATGAATTTCAACCGTAACCTGCTTAGCGAAGCAGTGCGATACGGTCTTGCGGCTGGCGCCGTGGGACTGTTCGGCTTCGCGTCGGCCCCTGCGTTCGCGCAGGACGACACCGATGAGGCGACTTCGCTCGACCGCATCGAAGTCACCGGCTCGCGCATCAAGCGCGTCGACATCGAAGGTCCGACCCCGATCACCGTGATCAGCCGCGAAGATCTGCAGCTGTCGGGCGATCTGTCGGTGGCCGACGCCCTGCGTTCGGCAACCTTCAACACGTTCGGCTCGTTCCAGCAGTCTTCGGGCAGCACGGCCCAGTCGCAAGCGACCGTCAGCCTGCGCGGCCTGGGTTCGCAGTACACGCTGCTGCTGCTCGACGGCCGTCGCATCGCCGGTTCGCCCGTGCTCGGCGCCGCCTCGCAGAACCTCAACGCGATTCCGTTCGCGGCCGTTGAGCGCATCGAAATCCTGCGCGACGGCGCGTCGGCCATTTATGGTTCGGACGCGATCGGCGGCGTGGTCAACATCATCCTGCGCAAGGATTACGAAGGCCTCGAGATTTCGGGTTCCGTCGAGCGTCCGACGCGCGGCGAGCCGAACGCCAACTCGGCGTCGATCACCGGTGGCGTCACCGGCGACCGCGGCAACATGACGTTCGTGGTCGACCACCAGGAACGCGATATCTTCTTCAACGCCGATCGCGCCAATGGCCGACCGGGCATCGATCCGGGCGTCGGCCTGTCGGCCTTCGGTTACCCGGGCACGGCGTACGTCTACGACTCGACCGACGGCAGCCTGGGCGGCGACTTCCTGGGCTCGTTCGCGGACCCGCGCTGCCCGACCGCGCTCGGCAGCGATCCGCTGTTCCCGAACTCGGTGCTGCGCGTCACCGGTTACGGCACCGCCTGCTACTTCAACTTCTCGGCCGTGGCCGCGAACGAAGCCTCGCTGCGCCGCGACTCGGTGATGGTGAACGGCAACTTCGACATCAGCGACAACGTCAGCGCCTTCTCGCGCGTGACGGTGACCTCGTCGGAATCGTTCGGCCGTTATGCGCCGACCCCGATCACGGGTCCCTTCCCGACCATCGCCGGCGACAACCCGAACAATCCGTTCGGCGGCGACGCCGTGCTGCTGCTGCGCTTCGTGCCGGGCGGCAACCGCGACGATACGGTCCGTGACCGCATGTTCGACGTGCTGTTCGGCTTCCAGGGCCAGCTCGACTGGTTCGGCGGCGCCGACTGGGAAATCGCGGCTCACCACAACCGCTATGACATCGACACCGTCGGCAATGGCTACCTGATCCGCAGCTCGTTCCAGCCGCTGATCGACTCGGGCCAGTACAACCCGTTCGGCGACCCGAACGATCCGCAGAACGCCGCGGCCATCGCCGAAGCCAAGCACACCATCCAGAAGTACTCGGAAACCCGCTACGCGGGCCTCGACGGCCAGATCAACTTCGATCTGTTCGAAATGGCCAACGGTCCGGTGGGCTTCGCGGCCGGTTTCGACTACCGCGACGAGCGTTTCATCGACAACGTCGACGCACAGTCGGCTGCTGGCAACGTCGCCGGTACCGCGGGCGGTAACGCCCAGGGCGAGCGCGCGGCCTACGCCGTGTTCGCAGAAGCCGTGTTCCCGCTGCTGCCGACCCTGAACCTCGACATCGCCGCGCGTTACGACCACTACAACGACTTCGGCAACTCGACGAACCCGAAGGTGTCGCTCGAATTCCGTCCGTTCGAATCGCTGCTGCTGCGCGGTTCGTGGGGCACGGGCTTCCGCGCGCCGGACCTGTCGTCGCTGTACCAGTCGGCGCTGCAGTCGTTCAACAACGCGATCGATACGCGCGCCTGCGCCGGCAACGTGCCGGGCTTCAACGCGCCGTTCAATCCGTGTAACTCGCGCCAGTACGAGAACGTCTCGGGTGGTAACCCGAACCTCGGACCGGAAGAGTCGGAAAGCTGGGGCCTGGGCGTCGTTCTCAGCCCGCTCGACCGCCTGACCTTGAGCCTCGATTACTACAACATCGAGCTCGAAGACCAGATCGGTACGCTGACGCTGCAGGACATCCTGAACCTGGAAGCCGCCACGGGCGGTTCGCCGAACGTGATTCGTAACCCGAACACGGGCGCGATCGTGCTGATCAACGCCGGCATCCAGAACATCGCCGGTGTGAAGACCGACGGTCTGGATTTCGAAGCCGATTACAGCTTCGACACCTCGGTCGGTACCTTCAGCCAGAACCTGACCGTGTCGTACGTCGGCAAGTTCGAGCAGGACGAGGGTCTGGGCATCTTCGTCGAGCAGCTCGACGAAGCCTTCACCCCCGACATGCGCGCACAGCTGTCGCTCGGTTGGGCGCAGGGCGACTTCTCGGCCACCGTCATCGGCAACCTGATCGGCGACTCGGAAGAGAAGACCGACCGCAACGGTGCCCTCGGCACGCGTATCCCGAACTGGTCCACCTGGGACATCCAGGGTTCCTGGGCTGCGCCGTGGAACGGCAAGGTCACGGTCGGCGTGCGCAACATCGGCGACCGCGATCCGCCGCTCGACAACACGCTGCTGTCTGGCCCGTTCTACGTGAACAGCCAGTACGACTGGTACGGCCGCGTCCCGTACGTGCGTTACGAGCAGAAGTTCTAAGAAACACGGTTTAAGAAGTACGGTTTAAGAAACACGTTCCAAGTTTGAACAAAACGGCCCGCGCAAGCGGGCCGTTTTCGTTAGTGCAGTTGAAAATCGCGCGACGCTATCCCGGGGTTCCGATTCGCTACATCCGGCCTACGCAAAAGCAACTAACCGCATCAACCTTCGTACCCGAACCGCCGGATCACATCCGCCAGCACCGGCATCACCGGCTCCAACTGCGCGCGGTAGGTCTTCCAGCGATCGATCGAACGGTCGTACAGCGGTTCGGCCACCTGGTGGTAACTGCTCGTGCTGACGCGCACGCGCTTGGCGCGCTCGGTGTGGCCGGTCAGCACGGCCTCGTTCCATGGCCGGCCGAGGAAATCCAGCACGCCCTTCAAGGCCGGACGCGGTTCGCGCACGAGGTCCTCGTACTTGAGCGTGTGCACGCGCAGCGGCAGGCGCTGGCGGATGCGCTCCCACAGCCGCATCGTGCGCGCGTAGAACGCCGCCGCGGCGGCGAGGTCGGTGAACTTCACGTTCGCCGGGTTCAACGAATATTCCTGCATGTAGTTGCTCAGCACGACATCGGCCGGATGCCGCTGCACGAACACTACGCGCGCGTTCGGGAACAGGCGCGCGATCGCCGCCACGTGCAAGGTGCGCAGCGGGAACATGTCGACCACCATGCGTCCGTCGCGCGGGCCGCCGAAGAAAACCACGCGCTCCCAGTAGATCGTGCGCAGTTGTTCGAGCTGGCCCGGCGTCAGCGCATCCAGGCACAGCGGGTAGCCGTTCGGGTGGCGCGCGAGCTGTTCGAGACAGGCTTCGAGCGTGGGTTTCTCTTCCAGCGTAGCCAGATGCGGATGACAGCCGAGCATGGTGTTGAGCAGGGTGATGCCCGAGCGCGGGAAACCCAGCAGGAACACCGGCGACTCGCCGATCTGTCCGTCGACCCACGGCGCACTTTCGACATCGGGCGGCCAGGCGTCGAGCCGATCGAGCAGCCGATCGAAGTCGGCCAGTTGCTCCGCCGGCGGCGCGCTCGATGTCCGCGCGATCTGGTTCGCCTGGCCGAACGCAGCCATCGCCTGCGGCGCGCGCTGCATCCGATCCAGATTGCGCGCCGCTTCGAACCAGTAGCCCGCGCGTTGCCGCATCGGCAGCGAATTGGGCTGGAAGGATTGCAGCCGCTGCAACGCGATTTCCGGCCGCCCGCGCCGGCGTTCCAGGCGTGCCGATTCGAGCAGCACGCGCGGATGCCGCGGAGCGACCTGCAGGCCCTGACTGACGGCTTTCTCGAGTTCGTCGACGCGGTTTTCGAGTTCGTGCCAGGCTGCCAATTCGGCCCAGGCCTCGCCGTCCTGCGGCATCAGTTCGACCGCTTTCGCGAACGCCGCGCCGGCGGCTTCGCGCTCGGTGCGCTGGTTGTGCAGCACCCCGAGATAGAGCCAGGCTACGCCGTTGCTCGGATCGGCTTCGACCGATTGCCGATACGCGACCAGCGCTTCGTCGAGCCGCTGCAGCAGATGCAGGCCCAGGCCTTCGTGCTGGCGGGCTTCCGCATCGTTAGGCGCACGCGCCAGCCAGGCGCGCAGCTCGATCACGGCCTCGTGCGGATGCTGGAACGCCAGCAGCGTCTTGCCGAGGTTGAGCGCCGCCGAACGAAAGCCCGGCCGCAGCGCGAGCGCGCGGCGATAGGCGACCACCGAATCATCCATGCGGCCGGCCGATCGCCGCGCCAGCGCGAGATTGTTCCAGCCTTCGGCGTAGCGCGGCGCCAGTGTGACCGCACGCTCGAACAGGGCGAGCGCTTCCTTGGCGCGATCGAGGTTGTGCATCGCGCGCGCCATGTGGTCGAGCGCCGCGGCTTCGTCCGGGCGGCGGTCGAGCGCTTGCCGAGCCAGGTCGATCGCGCGCGGGAAATCGCGGCGTTTATGCGCGTACACCGCGGCCAACAGGCGGTCTTCCACCGCGTCTTCGCCGTAGGGCTGTTCCGGCAAGGCGGCACTGAGGCGATCGAAGGCATCGTCGGCCACCCAGCGTTCGCGCAGCATCGCCGCCGCGAAACCTTCGCGGCCCGACCAGCGCAACGCGTTGAGCAGCAAGGCTTCGGCGCGCGCTTCGTCGCCTTGCGCCTGCTTCGCCCGCACCAGCGCTTCGACGGCCCATGGCGTGGCCGGCATCGCGGCCAGACGCGCGCTGCACAGCGCGTCGACGCGCGGCCAGTCTTCGGCCGCGAGCGCCAGGTCGAGTTCGGTCGGGACCGCATTCATCGGATTCGCCCCCACGCAAGCGGCGCAGCGGCGCCGACGCGCAGGACTGGAACGGGCCGCACCTGCGGCCCTCTGGCATAATTCAAGGCTTTCCTCCGTCCGGAACGCGCGCCATCTGGCGCGTCAGGAGTTTGCCAAGTGTCCACGCCCCAGCCGCCCGCGACAAGAATCGAATTCAGCGCCACGCGCAATACCGCCGGCTGGCTGCACGAACAAGGCGCCAGCCTGCTGGCCTCGACCTATGAATCGGGGCTGCTTTTCATGATCGGGGTGAAGCCTGACGGCAGCATTTCCTACGAACGCCGCGCGGTGGCCCGCTGCATGGGCCTGAGCGCGACGTCCGAGGCGATCATCGTCGGCACGCAGTTCCAGATCTGGCGTTTCCAGAACACCGTGCTGCCGGGCCAGAACTACAAGGGCCACGATGCCTATTACGTGCCGCGCGTGGCCTGGACCACCGGCGATGTCGACGTACATGACGTCGGCGTGCTGCAGGACGGCAGCGTCGCCTTCGTCAACACCGCCTTCAGCTGCATCGCCACCGTCGACGAGCGTTTCAGCTTCAAGCCGATCTGGCAGCCGCCCTTCATCAGCAAGCTCGCCGCCGAGGATCGCTGCCATCTCAACGGCATGGCCGTGATCGATGGCGTGCCGACCTACGCCACCTGCGTGAGCCGCAGCGATGCCGCCGGCGGCTGGCGCGATTTCCGCTCGAACGGCGGCTTGCTGATGCATATCCCGAGCAACGAAGTGGTGTTGTCGGGCCTCTCGATGCCGCATTCGCCGCGCTGGCACGACGGCAAGCTGTACATGCTCAATTCGGGCACCGGCGAGTTCGGCTATGTCGATCTGGAACACGGGCGGTTCGAGCCGATCGCGTTCTGTCCGGGGTATCTGCGCGGCCTGAGCTTCATCAACGGCTATGCGGTGGCCGGCATTTCGATGGGCCGCGAGAATACGTTCGGCGGTCTGCCGCTGCAGGAAGCGCTGGAGAAGAAGGGCGCGATGGCGCGCTGCGCCTTGCAGATCATCGATCTGCAGCGCGGCGATGTGCAGCACGAAATCCGCATCGTCGGCGACATCCGCGAGTTGTACGACACCGGCGTGCTGCCGGGCGTGCGCGTGCCGGGCACGGTCGGCTTCATGTCGGAAGAATTCCTCCGCCGCATCACGCTCGAAAGCGACGGCGACTGGCCGGCCTGAGTCGCCGGTCGGCGTGACGCATGAGCGACGCGCTCGCCCGCGCATGGAGCCTGCATCAGGCCGGTGAGCGCGCGGCGGCCGAGCGCGCCTACGGCGAGATTCTGGCGCTCGATCCGGCGCAGGCCGACACGCTCAACTGCTACGGCATCCTGCTGATGCAAAGCGGCCGGCCGGACGAAGCCTACGCGCTGTTCCGGCGCGCGGTGGCGAGCGATCCGAAACAGGCGCCGTTCCAGCTCAACGTCGCGCGCGCCGCGCTTCGCATCGGCCGCGCCGAAGCCGCGCTGGAAGCCAGCGACGCCGCGCTCGAACTGGCGTCGAGCGCGAACGCCTGGCTGCTGCGCGGCGTCGCGCTGCGCGACCTGGATCGCGCGCTCGACGCACGCGCCGCGTTCCGCAAGGGCGCGCAGAAATATCCCGACGATTACGCACTCGCCTACAACCTCGCGGTGAGCGAAATGGACGCCGGCAATCCGCAGGCCGCCGCGACGCAGTTCGAGCGCCTGCTGGCGACGCGGCCGAACGATGCGCGCGGCTGGGTCGGTCTGGGCAATGCGCGTGCCGCGGCGCAATCGCTCGACACCGCCGAAGCTGCGTATCGGCAAGCGTTGACGCTGGCGCCGCGTCTGTCGGAAGCCTGGCGTCTGCTGGGTCTGGCGCAGATCCAGCGCGGCAAGCCGCGACCCGCGAGCGAAGCCTTGCGCCGCGGCCTGAGGCACGAACCGCGCGACCAGGCCGCACTGGCCGCGCTGGCCGTTGCCGCGAGCCAGTGCGGCGACGCCATCGCAGGCAAGCTGCTCGATTTCGATCGCGTCGTGCACACCGACGTTTTCTCATCCGGCGTCGACGCGGCAGCGCTAACGGCGGAAATCTTCTCGCAGCCATCGCTGCGTTACGACCGCAACCAGAAAACCACGCGCGACGGCGGCCAGACCGGCAACCTCGTCGAAGCCGCCACGCCGGCGCTCGCCGCGTTCGTCGCGCGCCTGCAGCAGGAAGCCGCTGCGCGCATCGCCGCCGCCGCCGAACGCTTCGAGCGCGATGCGCATCCGCTGGCGCGCACGCAGCCGCAGCGCTGGCAGATCAATCTGTGGGCGACGGTGCTGAAGGAGCAGGGACGGCAGGCGCCGCATCTGCATCCGTCGGGCTGGTTGAGCGGCGTGTACTACGTCGCGGTGCCGGATGTTTGCGAAAGCAACGAGGCGGGCTGGCTCGAATTCGGCCGCCCGCCGGCCGAGTTGACGATCGATGAAACGCTGCCGGTGCGGCGCCTGCTGCCGCGCGCGGGGGAACTCACCACGTTCCCGTCGTACCTGTATCACCGCACCGTGCCTCATGTCGGCCGCGAACCGCGCATCAGTCTGGCGTTCGACGTCGTGCCGCTCGATTGAATCGCCGGATCAGGCAGCGGCCGGACCGCGTATCCACGCGTTGAACGCCACCACGACGCGCGGCCGGGTACCCCAGTACGGAAACACCTCGTGGTAGACGTACGAGGGAAACATCACCAACCGGCCCGGCGCATGCGAATAGCGGTAGCCGCCCTGACGGAACTGCCCGCGCAGGTGTTCGTTGCCGGCGTCGATGTACATTTCGGCGCCGACGCGGGTGTCGAGAAAACGCACCGAACCGCTGTCGGGACGGTCGGCCGGCGAGTCGCCCGGGTCGACGCAGAAGATGCCCGACCACGAGGCCATCGGATGGTTGTGCACGCCCTGATGGCCGCCGGCGCGCGTGATGTGGAACCAGGAGTGATAGTCGAACGTCAGCTGCGAATAGGCCTGCGGCGTGAAGTTGCTCAATTGCTGCACGGTGGCCGCCAGCGCGGTGTGCAGGAATCCGAACAGCTGCTGCACCGGTGCGTCCGGCCAGGTGTGCAGATCGAACCGGCTTTCGAAAACGCCTTGCTGCGCGTCGCGTTCGATGCGGTTGCGATAACGCGCGCCATCGGCTTCGCGGGCGATGAAAAGTTCGGCCAGCTGCGCGCACAGCGGCTGCGCACCGGGCAGCGTGATGGTGGCGAACGGCACCGAGAACAGCGGAGTGATTTCGAGGCTCATCGCGCGGATGCTACGACGCGGCCGCGCCGCGCGTCACGCGGGTGACGCAGGACCTGCGCTACAGATCCTGCTGGTAGCGCACGTAGGGCACGCGCGCCGACGGGTCTTCCAGCGGCGGCAGTTCGGTGAGCGGCCAGTTGGCGCTGTCGCCACTGCCGATCACATTGCGCGCGCCGACCGACAACTCGCCGCGCCACGGCGTACGCCACGACAGACCGATGTCGACGCCCGACCAGTTCGCGCTGCTGCCCGGCACTTCGATCAAACGGCCGGTGAGCTGACCGGTGAACGGGCCGTAGCCCATGCCGAAACTGAGCGAGGCCGAATCGAAACGCACCGGCATGCCGAGCGTCGAAGTGAGCCGGGTGCGATCGACATTGCCGCCGATCAACAGGCGCGATTGCGGGCCCAGGCTGACCAGGGTTTCCAGTTGCAGCGACCGGCTGTCGAACTGGCGCGCCCAGGCGCCCAGCGTATTGAAGCCGTTGAGTGCGAGATCGTCCGCGACGCCGGGCGTGGCGAGGCTGGCACCGCTCCACAGCGCCGCCGGTTGCGGATCGGATTCGAGCCACGACAGCCCGAAACTCAGATCGACCAGCCGCGACGGCGATTCCCAACCCGCCTGCAGGCTGGCGCCGCGCGCGATGCCCGACAGCAGCGGATCTTCGGTGCCCAGCTGCGCCAGCAGACAATGCTGCGCCAGCGAGCCGATGGTGCTGGACAGTCCGACGCTGCCGTTGCAAAGCAGGGCCAGGCCGGCATCGGCATCGACCTGCAACGACGTGCGCAGGCGGCTGCCATCGTCGAGCGAAACGCGCGCGCCCAGGCCCAGCGCCGGCGACGAGGGCGTCAGCAGGCGATCGAGCGCATTGGGCGAGACGGAAGGTTCGGAAGGATCGAGCAGCAACAGCGCCTCGACCCGGCCGCTGGCGTTGCTCCACACCGGCAGCACGCGGGCATCGGCTTCGATCGCGCTGCTCGACAGCGGCAACAGGGCGGTATCCAGGGCTTGCGCGGAAATCGTGCCCGAACAGGCGAGCAGGCCGGCCATCGCGACGGCGAGGCGGCGGGCGACTTGAGCTGGAAGGGCGATCCGCGACATGGCTTCGAAAGACCCGTGGCGGGTTTGCGAGTTCCTTGGTTTTCCGTAGGTTGAATCTATCACTTTTATGATCGTTTAACAATTTCCCGGAGGGATTTTCCGGCCCGAAACTGTGTGCCGCGTCAGCCTTTGTTCGAGCTTCTTCAGCAGCCGGACGCCGGTCGGCGGCCAACCGTCGCGGCCGCTCCTCCGACGCCCCTCGATCGGCGCCCATAGGAATTGCGGATGGACTTTGCCCGCCGCTCGCCCTGAGACTAGCGCCAGTCATGGGGACATCGATGCCGAAAAGCGAAGCGCCGGGTCACGGCCGCGCGAGCGTGCCTGCGCCGGCCGAGGCCGCGTCGGGCGGCGTGAGCCGTGCCGACCTGCTGCTCACGGGCAATAGCGCGCAGGCGCTGGTCGACTGCGTGGGCGGCTGGTCGCAGTTGCGCCTGGGTGCCGACAGCTGCGCGTTGTGGGCGGTCGAGAACGCCCGCCTGCGGCTGCTGGCCCGGCATGGGCCCGCCGATGTCGCGCCGGCCGAGGCGCTGGCGCGGCGTTGCCTCGCCGCGGGCGCCGAACAGGTCGAACTGCCGGTCGGCGCCTGGCCGCTGTTCGCCGACCAACGCATGCTCGGCGTGCTGACCATCAGCGGCCTGGCCGCGATCGACGACCCCGGCGTGCTCGCCGAAGCCTCGCGCCTGCTCGCCCAGCGCCTGCCGGCCGCACTCGAACTCGAACGCCTGCACCGCGCCGTGGCGCAGCTCGCCGAAGCCGAGCGCCTGCAGCGCGCGCTGTATGCGATCGCCGAGCTGGCGAGCGGCGAACGCGACATGGACGATGTGCTGTCGGCGATCCACGGCATCGTCGCCGGGCTGATGTACGCCGAAAACTTCTATATCGCGCTCTACGACCGCAACCGCGACGTGCTGCGATTCCCCTATTTCCGCGACGTGGCGGACGAAGACCCGCCGACGCCCGACGCCGAATACCCGATGGCGGGCCAGCAAGGCTCGCTCACCGCGCACGTGATCGGCACCGGGCAGACCCTGATGGGTCCGTCCGAGCGCCTGGTGGTGGCGATCGGTTCGCAAATGGGCGGCTTCGGGCCGCAGAGCGCCGACTGGCTCGGTGTGCCGTTGCTGCGCGGCGCCGATGTGATGGGCGCCGTCGTGGTGCAGAGCTACGAGGCCAAGCGGCGCTTCTCGGATAAAGAGCGCGCGTTGCTGACCTTCGTGGCGCAGCACATCGCCACCGCGCTCGAACGCAAACAGGCGCACGACGAACTCGAACACCGGGTCGAACAACGCACCGACGAACTGCGCGAAGTCAATCGCGCGTTGCGCGCCGAAGTGGAAGAACGCCAGCGCGCCGAACGCCTGCAGGAAGCGCTGTTCCGCATCGCCGAGCTGGGCTCCACCAGCGGCAGTCTGGAAGAGTTCTACGCCGCGGTGCACGCCGTGGTCGGCGAACTGTTGTTCGCGCGCAATTTCTATATCGCGCTGCTGACCGAAGACGGCGGCACGCTGAATTTCCCGTATTCGGTCGACGAGTACGACCTCAGCCGCAGCCCGCGCCTGCTCGGTCGCGGCCTCACCGAATACGTGCTGCGCACCGGCCGCGCGCTGCTCGCCGACCGTTCCACGATCAGCCGCCTGCAGGACACGGGCGAGGTGCTCAGCCACGGCGCGCGCGCCGCAGTGTGGCTCGGCGTGCCGCTGATCTGCGATCAGCGCACGGTGGGCGTGCTGGCGGTGCAAAGCTACGACTCGGCGCATCGCTACACCGCACGCGATCAGGAACTGCTGATCTTCGTCTCGTACCACATCGCCAACGCGCTGCAGCGCAAGCGCGCGGCGGAGTCGCTGCGCACCGCGAATGCCGACCTGGAAAAGCGCGTCGTCGATCGCACCGAGGCCTTGTTCGAAGCCAACCGGATCCTGCGCGAACAGATCGCCGAACGCGAACGCGCCGAACGCCAGTTGCGCCACGCCGCGCTGCACGACGCGCTCACCGGCCTGCCGAATCGCACGCATCTGCTCAGTTGCCTGAGCGCGGCGCTCGATCGCTACGCACGCCAGCCCGAACGCCGCTTCGCCGTGCTGTTCCTCGATCTGGATCGCTTCAAGGTCGTCAACGATTCGGTCGGCCATCTGGTGGGCGACGAATTGCTGAAGGAAGCCGGGGCGCGCATCGCGGCGCAATTGTCCGGCCTCAATATGGTGGCGCGGCTGGGCGGCGACGAGTTCGCCGTGCTGCTGGAGCCGATCAACTCGGCGGATGAAGCCACCGAACTGGCGGCGCGCATCATCGCGGCGATGGACGAACCGATCCGCGCCGGCGGCAAGGATCTCTACAGTTCCACCAGCATCGGCATCGCGATCGCGCAGCCGCATTACCGCACCGCCGAAGAACTGCTGCGCGATTCGGACGTCGCGCTGTACCGCGCCAAGGCCAAGGGCCGGCGCCGCTACGAAATCTTCGACGAAGCGCTGCGCCGCGAAGCGCTGCATCAGCTCGAACTGGAAGGCAATCTGCGCCGGGCGCTGGCGCGCAGCGAGTTCGAGCCGGTGTTCCAGCCGATCCTGTCGCTGCGGGATCACCGCATCGTCGGCTACGAAGCGCTGCTGCGCTGGCGGCATCCGCTGCAAGGCCTGGTGGCGCCGGCGGAATTCCTGACGCAGGCGGAAGAATCCGGTTTGTCGGAAGCGATCGACTGGCAGGTGTACGAGCTGGCTTTCGCGCAATCGCACGGGCTGATCGGGCCGGATACCTACATCGGCATCAACGTCGGTGCGCGGCACCTGCGCTCGCCGATGTTCGTCGACGATCTGATGCGGCAATTGCATCGCTACGAAGTGCCGCCGACGCAGCTGCGCATCGAGATCACCGAACGCGCGCTGCTCGAAGATCCGGCGCAGGCGCGCGCGATGATGGAAGAACTCGGCCGCCTCGGCGTGAAAGTGGCGCTCGACGACTTCGGCACCGGTTACTCATCGCTGAGCTACCTGCACCAGTTCCCGCTGCACGCGCTCAAGATCGATCGCTCCTTCGTCGCGCCGCTGGGCACCGAAGCGCCCGGCAATGCTTTCACCGTGCTGCGCGCGATCCATGCGCTGGGCACGTCGCTCGGGCTGGAGATCATCGCCGAAGGCATCGAAACGCCGGCGCAGCTGGAACTGCTCGGCGGGCTCGGATCGCTGTACGGGCAGGGTTTCCTGCTGGCCCGCCCGCAGCCGGCCTCGGCGCTGCGGCGCGCCGACTACTGAGCGATCACTGCGGCGTCGCGGGCCCCGGCTCGGCGCCGCCGCCGGCGAACAGCTGCTCCATGTCGACGCGATCGAACAGGTAGCGCTGGTTGCAGAACTCGCAGATGACTTCCGCCTGTTCGCCCTGGATCGCGGCGAAGGCTTCTTCGCGGCCGAGATTGATCAGCATCGTGCCGACGCGTTCGCGCGAACACGAGCAACCGAATGCGAGCGGTTGGCTCGCGAGCAGGCGCACGCCTTCCTCGTGGAACAGGCGGTAGAGCAGGGTGTCGGCCGCGACGGTGAGCAGTTCTTCGCTGCCGAGCGTGTCGAACAAGGCCTGCGCGCGCAGCCAGTCTTCCGGATCGGCGTCCGAACCGGGCAATTGCTGCAGCATCAGCCCGGCCGCGCGCTCGTCGTCGGCCGCCAGCAGCAGCCGCGTGGGCAGCTGTTCGGACTGCACGAAATAGCGCTCGAACGCGGCGCCCAGCGTCGGCGAATGCAGATCGACCAGGCCCTGGTAGCGCATCGGCTCGCGCGCGCCGACCGGCGGTGATTCGATCGTGATCGCCAGCCGCGCGTCGTCGCCCAATTCGCTCGGCGTCAGCTCCAGCGGCAGCGGTTCGTGCCAGTGCGCCAGTCCGCGCAAGGTGCCTGCCTGCGTACACTCGGTGAACAGCGTGCGCAGCGCCTGCGTGCCCTTGATCTGGATGCTCAGGCGGCCTTCGATCTTGGCGTGGCCGGTGAACAGCGCCGCCGCCGCCGCGGCCTCGCCGAGCATGCTGGCGAGCGCTTCGGGATAGTCGGCGCGCTCGCGGATGCTGCACCAGGTTTCGTCGAGGCGCACCAGCACGCCGCGCACGCCGGAGCGTTCGAGCATGAAGCGGTGCAGCACGTCTTCGGAGTCGATGGACATGGGTGATCCGGGGCTTGGGCGCAGGGCGGATTGCGACTATGGTGGCGTCCCGGCCGGGGTTCAAGACAACGAGGACGCACGCATGACGGCATCGCGCGACGATCAGCATCACTCCCGGCCATCGCCCCGCGCCGTGGCGGGCGCCTGAGCCGGCCATGCGCCGCAATATCTTCAAGCGACGTCCGCGCCGGCGCTGGGGCCGGCGCCTGATTGCGTTCGCGCTGGTCGTGATCGGTTTCACCGTGTTGCAGGTGCTGAGCCTGCGCTGGATCGACCCGCCGACGAGCGCGTTCATGCTCGCCCGTCAGATCCGTGCGCTCGGCGAAAGCGGCTTCGAATTGCGCTACGAGTGGGCCGATCTGGAAGATATTTCGCGCGAGCTGCCAATCGCGGTGGTGGCCGCCGAAGACCAGAAATTCCCGACGCACGACGGCTTCGACGTCGAGGCCATCCGCGATGCGATGGAAGAAAGCGAAGCCGGCGACCGTTCGCGCGGCGCCAGCACGATCAGCCAGCAGGTGGCGAAGAACCTCTTCCTGTGGCGCGGCCGCAATTGGGTGCGCAAGGGGCTGGAAGCCTATTACACCGTGCTGATCGAGGCGCTGTGGCCGAAGTCGCGCATCATCGAGGTGTATGTGAACGTGGCCGAATTCGGCGACGGCATCTACGGCGCTCAGGCCGCATCGCAACATTATTTCCAGCAGTCGGCGGCGCAATTGACCGCGAACCAGAGCGCGCTGCTGGCTGCCGTGCTGCCCAATCCGGTGCAGCTGCGCGTCGATGCGCCGTCGCCGTACGTGCTGCGGCGCCAGGCCTGGATCGCGCGCCAGGTGCGGCAGCTCGGCGGGCCCGGTTATCTCGGCGGATTCGACTGAGCCGGATCCGGGCGCGGCGCAGGTTCCTGCGTCAGCGCGGTGATCGCCATCAGCGCGAGCACGGCGCCGGCCAGTTGCGCGGCGATGAAGGCGGGCGCGTCGAGCGGACGGATGCCGGAAAAGGTCTGCGTCAGCGCGCGGGCCAATGTCACCGCCGGGTTGGCGAACGAGGTCGAAGCGGTGAACCAGTACGCCGCAAAGATGTAACTGGCCACCAGTGCCGGCAATGCCGCCGCGCGGTATTTCGCGCCGAGCAGGATGGTTGCGATCAGTCCGAACGTCGCGACGCCTTCGCTCAGCGATTGCGCCGCGCCGCTGCGGATGTGATCGCCCGGCTGCAACAGGTCGAGTTCGAACATGCCGTGCGCCAGCACGGTGCCGCCGATGGCGCCGAGGACCTGCGCGAGCACGTAACCCGCCGCCGTCGCATTGTCGATGTCGCCGCGCAGCCGCATCACCAGCGTGACCGCCGGATTGAAGTGCGCGCCGCCGATCGGCCCGAGCGTCACGATCAGCACGTACAGCATGCCGGCCGTGGCGCCGGCGTTGGCCAGCAGCGCCACCGCCAGATTTCCCTGCGCCAGTTGCTCGGCCATGATGCCCGAGCCCACCACCGTGGCGAGAAGGGCGGCGGTCCCCAGGAACTCGCTCGCGTAGCGGCGCAGGCTCATGCGATCGACTGCAACAGCGCGCGCACGCGCGCCGAGATTTCGTCGCGGATGGCGCGATAACCTTCGTCGTCCAGATGCTTCGGATCGGTGAGCGCCCAGTCTTCGCGGCGCTTGGCCGGCACCCACGGGCAGGAATCGCCGCAGCCCATCGTGACGACGGCGTCGAATTCGAGGCCGGCGATATCGTCGAGCGATTTCGAACGCTGCGCCGTCAGGTCGTAGCCGACTTCGCGCATGAACTGCACGGCGCGCGGGTTGATCTGGCCGGACGGGTTCGAGCCGGCGCTGTAGGCCTCGACCTCGCTGCCGCCGTGGATGCGGGCGAAGGCCTCGGCCATCTGGCTGCGATTGGAATTTTCCACGCAAACGAACAACACACGTTTCAAGGGCCGGCTCCGGTTTCGATGGCAGGGCTAACGCAAACGGAGGCGGATTTGCCGCGCCCGCAGCAGTTGTCGGTGAGGTAGCCGATCAGCGCGTTCATGCGCTCGAAGTCGGCGAACAGGCGGATCACGCGGCCTTCGCGGCGCTCGCGCAGCAGGCCGGCCGTGCGCATCACATTCAGATGCGCCGACAGCGTCGCGGGCGGAATTTCGAGGAATTCGCGCAATTCGCCGACCGACAGACCGGCCGGCCCGGCTTCGACCAGCCGCCGGAAGGTCCGCAAGCGGAATTCGTGCGAGAGGGCGCCGAGCGCGCCTAGGGCGACGTTCAATTCCATAATTCCAGAATTATGGAATTGAGACCGGCCGTCAAGCCCGGCCGCCGGTGGTTTAGCATGCGCCGGTCCCAGGGATGGCCGGGCGGAGAGCGCAAACGATGACGCAGCGGCAGACGCTGATGGTGGTGGTGCCGGCCTTCAACGAAGGCGACGGGTTGCGCGAATTCCATGCGCGGCTGGCCGCGGTATTCGATCGCCTCGATGTCGAGCCCAGCGTGCTCTACGTCGACGACGGCAGCCGCGACGACACCTGGGCCGTGATCGAATCGCTCGCCGCCGCCGACCCGCGCGTCGCCTCACTGCGCCTGAGCCGCAACTTCGGCAAGGAACTGGCGCTGACGGCGGGGCTCGACCAGGCCGACGCCGATGCCGTCGTGGTGATCGACGCCGATCTGCAGGATCCGCCCGAACTGATCCCGCACTTCATCGCCAAATGGCGCGAAGGCTACGACGCGGTGTTCGGCACGCGCATCGCGCGCGAAGGCGAGACCTGGCTCAAGCGTTTCACGGCCGCCGCGTTCTATCGCGTGATGGCGCGTCTGTCGGCGACGCCCGTGCCGCGCGATACCGGCGATTTCCGCCTGCTGTCGCGGCGTGCGATCGAAGCGCTGCGCACACTGCGCGAACGCCACCGTTTCATGAAAGGCCTGTTCGGCTGGGTCGGTTTCCGCCAGGTCGCGCTGCCGTACGAGCGCGAGGCGCGGCACGCCGGCACCAGCAAGTTCAATTACTGGAAGTTGTGGAATTTCGCGATCGAGGGCATCACCTCGTTCTCCAGCGCGCCGCTGCGCGTGGCGACCTACGTCGGACTCGTCACCGCGCTGTGCGCCTTCGCTTTCGGCGTCTGGATCGTGATCAAGACATTGGTCTGGGGCGATCCGGTGGCCGGCTATCCGTCGCTGATGGTGGTGATGCTGTTCCTCGGCGGCATGCAGCTGATGGCGCTGGGCGTGATCGGCGAATACCTGGGCCGGCTGTACGGCGAATCCAAGGCACGGCCGCTGTATCTGATCGATCAGTGGCATCCGGCGCGCGCGAACCGGATGGCGGAAACCCGCGATCGCGACTTGCGCGCGCAGGCCGCAGGTCTATCATCGGGCTAGCGGACGAAGCCCTCGTTCCGCACGGCGCGACAGGGAGATTCTCGATGCGCACCGTCAAGCAATTGCTCGACGCCAAAGGCCCGCGCGCGATCAGCATCGCGCCGGAGGAACCGGTGCTCGAAGCCATCCAGCTGATGGCCGACCATCACATCGGCGCGGTGCTGGTGATGCGCGGCGAGGAACTGGTCGGCATCCTTTCCGAGCGCGATTACGCGCGCAAAGTGATCCTCAAAGGCCGCTCGTCGGCCGAAACCGCGGCCTGGGAAATCATGTCGAGCCCGGTGCTGACGGTGGGTTCGGACGACACCGTGAACACCTGCATGCGGCTGATGACCGAGCGGCGCATCCGTCATCTACCGGTCGTCGCCGACAAAAAAGTGGTCGGCGTGCTGTCGATCGGCGACCTGGTGAAGGCCGTGATCGAGGAGCAACAGCAGGAAATCGCGCAATTGCAGCAGTACATCACCGCCGGCTGAGCCGTCGCCCGCGTCGCGGACTTGTTCCCGACGCCATGAATCGTGAATAGTGCGCGCCTCGCCGCACCCGGACCCGCGCTTGACCTCGATTTCCCACCGGCTCGACCAGTTGCTGCAGCGCTTTGCGGCCCGCGTTCGCGTGCAGATCGAGTCCAACCGATTGATGCAGCAGGGAATCGACGCCGACGACGTGGAGCAGGAGGTGCGCATCCGGCTGTGGCGTGCGCTCGAGCGCGACCCAAACGCGGAGTTCCCTGCGTCTTATATCCAGAAGGTCGTGGCGACGGTGTTGGTGGACGCGTTGCGCCGGAGTCAGGTCCGGCCCGCGGAAGCCCTGCCGGAGCCCGAGGAAGGCGAAGCCGAGCTGCCCGATGCGGGCGCCCGGCCGGAGCGGGTGGCGATGGATGCCGAGCAGATCGCCAAACTGGGGCGCTGTCTCGAAGCCTTGCCGCCGCGCCGCCGCCGACCGCTGCAGCTCTACCTGCAGGGCTATGCGCTGCAGGAACTGGCCGACCTCAACGGATTGACCCTCGATGCCGCGCGCAAGCTCGTGTACCGGGGTCTGGAAGAACTGAAACAGCGCCTCGCGGCGCTCGGGATGAGCGAGTACGAAGACGATGAACACTGACGACCGCCTCAAAGCCCTCTACCGCCAGTCGACCTCGCAGGCGACCGACGACAACATCGATGCCGACCTGCTGATGCAGGCCCTGCAGCGTTCCGGCTGGCCGGACGAAGAAGGCACGCCGATCGACCGCATCGCCAATTCCGCGCTGCACGCCGATCTGCTGCGCCTGGTGATGGAACTCGGCCCGGAAGCGCAGGCCCTGAGCCGCGACGTGGCCGCGCTGCGTGGTCCGTCGGTGCGCCAGGCGCGCCCGTCGGCAGCGCGCGGCTGGCTGGCGCTGGCGGCCGGTGTGGGCGCCGCCGCCGTGCTGATGCTCGGACTGTTCACGCCGCACGGCCAGGAGTCGATGCCGGTGTTGCCGGCCGGGTCGGAATCGATTCTGTCGGCCTCGTTCGAGTCGGCGCCGGCCGAAACGGCGGCGGAGATCGACGAAGCCGCGCCGATCTTCCGCGCCGATTTCGACTCCTGAGAGTACGTTTGCGAACACGCGCTGCCGCATCGGCACGCTTCCAGAACGCCGGGCCGCAAGCCCGGCGTTTTCATTGGCGGATCCGGATCCCGCGCTCAGGCCACCGGCGCCCTGAGCACCTGCAGCGCCACCGCGACGAAGTGGCAAACGCTGCCGCCGATCACGAAGCCATGCCAGATCGCATGCGAATAGCGCACGCGTTCGGTCATATAGAAAACGGTGCCGGCCGTGTAGGAAACGCCGCCGGCGAACAGCCAGCCTAATGTCCAGATGTCGAGCGCCTTGAGCAGCGGCCCGATCGCCACGATCACCAGCCAGCCCATCGCGACGTAGATCAGCGTCGACACCAGCTTGAAACGGCCGGTGTAGAAAAGTTTGAAGATCACGCCGGCGAAGGCCAGGGTCCAGATCGTCGCGAACAGGCCCCAGCCCCAGGCGCCGCGCAAACCGATCAACGTGAAAGGCGTGTAGGTGCCGGCGATCAGCAGATAGATCGCGCAGTGGTCGAACACCTTCAGGCGCGCCTTGGCGCCCGGATGCTGGATCGCGTGATACAGCGTCGACGCCACGTACAGCAGCAACAGCGCCACCGAAAACACGATGGCGCCGGCCAGTTGCCAGCCATCGCCCCATAGCGCGGTCAAGGTGATCAGCACCGCCCCGGCGCCGAGCGCGACCACGGCGCCGACGCCGTGGGTGAGCGCATTGGCGATTTCTTCACGCAGCGATGCTTCGGTGCCCATCGATCCGAACTCCTTGCCGCAGTGCAGCAAGCATAGCGTCGGTCGACCGCTTTGCGCTGCTCAGTCGACCGCTTTGGCGTGCGCGTGTTCGCGCGTGGCCAGGAAGGTGATGTCGGGCCAGCGCTCCTGCATCAGCTGCAGATTCACCCGCGTGGGCGCGAGATAAACCAGTTCGCCAGCCGCATCCACCGAAAGATTGGTGGCGGCTTTTTCGCGGAATTCCTCGAGCTTTTTCGCGTCATTGCAGCGGATCCAGCGTGCCGTGGAAACCGTCACCGGTTCGAACGCCGAATCGACGCCGTACTCGTCCTTCAACCGGTAGGCCACCACGTCGAACTGCAGCATGCCCACCGCGCCCAGGATCAGGTCGTTCGACATCAGCGGTCGGAAGAACTGGGTGGCGCCTTCTTCGCTGAGCTGGGCCAGACCTTTCTGCAGTTGTTTAAGCTTCAACGGATCGCGCAGCCGCGCGCGGCGGAACAGCTCCGGCGCGAAATTCGGGATGCCGGTGAAAGCCAGCGATTCGCCTTCGGTGAAGGTATCGCCGATCGAGATCGTGCCGTGATTGTGGATGCCGATCACATCGCCCGGCCAGGCTTCGGCGACGATTTCGCGGTCGCTCGCCATGAAGGTGAGCGCATTGGCCAGCTTCAATTCCTTGCCGCTGCGCACATGCAGCGCCTTCATGCCGGCCTCGAAACGGCCCGAGCAGATGCGCATGAAGGCGACGCGATCGCGATGCTGCGGATCCATGTTCGCCTGGATCTTGAACACGAAGCCCGACAGTTTTTCCTCGGTCGGCTGCACCAGCCGCGTGGTCGTGCTGCGCGGTCGCGGCGAAGGCGCGTGTTCGACGAAGAAATCGAGCAGCAATTGCACGCCGAAATTGTTGACTGCCGAGCCGAAGAACACCGGCGTCTGCTTGCCGGCCAGATAGGCATCCTTGTCGAACGGATGCGAGGCGCCCTGCACCAGTTCGAGTTCGTCGCGCAGCTCGGCCAGCATCGGCGCGCCGATGCGCGCTGCGAGCGCGGGATCGTCGAGCGAGGCGAAAATGGTCGAATCCTGACGCGTGAAATTGCGGCCCTGTTCGTACAGGTGCACTTCGCCGCTGAGCAGATGCACCACGCCCTTCAGGCGCTGGCCCATGCCGATCGGCCAGGTGATCGGCGCGCACTGGATGCCGAGCACGCGCTCGACTTCATCGAGCAGGTCGATCGGCTCGCGGCCCTCGCGGTCGAGCTTGTTGATGAAGGTCATGATCGGCGTGTCGCGCAGCCGGCAGACTTCCATCAGTTTGATGGTGCGTTCTTCCACGCCCTTGGCGACGTCGATCACCATCAGCGCCGAGTCCACCGCGGTCAGCACGCGATAGGTGTCTTCGCCGAAATCGGCATGGCCGGGGGTGTCGAGCAGGTTGACGACGCAGTCCTCGTACGGGAACTGCATCACCGAGCTCGTCACCGAAATGCCGCGTTCCTTCTCCAGCGCCATCCAGTCGGACGTCGCATGGCGCGCGGCCTTGCGGCCCTTCACCGAGCCGGCCATCTGGATCGCACCGCCGAACAGCAACAGCTTTTCGGTCAGCGTGGTCTTGCCGGCGTCGGGATGCGAAATGATGGCGAAGGTACGCCGCCTCGCGGTTTCCTGGAGGTGCTGGGACATGGTCGGGTTTCGTTGTTCCGGCGCGGCGAACGGTCGCCGCGGACCCAAGTGGGCAGGGCTGCAAGGGCGCGGATTATAGCAGCGCGCCCGACGTTGCCGTGCCCGGGCTCCGGCCGTACACAAGTTCGCATTGCCGCGCCCATGGCTGTGGCAGCATTCGCCCCGGAGCAATCGGAGACGGCCCGCGTGCAGCCAGGCGACGAACCCACCATGGCGTTGAGCGACGAAGCGCAGGCCGTGGCGTCGCTGCCGTCGCGCATCGGGCCGTACCGCATCCTCGGGCTGCTCGGCGAAGGCGGCATGGGGCGCGTCTACCTGGCGCGCGAAGAACATCCGCCGCGCGATGTTGCGCTCAAAGTGGTGCGCGGCGTTTCGTCGGCCGCGCTGACCCGCTTCCAGCGCGAAATCGCGCTGCTGGCCCAGCTCGAACATCCGGGCATCGTGCGGTTGTACGCCGCCGGCGAAGACACGCTCGGCGATATGCCGGCGCCGTGGTTCGCGCTCGAATACGTGCGCGGCCCGGATTTGCGCGCCTATCTCGAACGCGAACGTCCCGACCTTGCCACCCGCCTGCGCCTGCTGGTGCAAGTCTGCCGCGCGGTGCACTACGCGCACGAGCGCGGCGTGATCCATCGCGATCTGAAGCCCGGCAACATCCTGGTCGATGCGCACGGCCAACCGCGCGTGCTCGATTTCGGCATCGCGCGGCTGCATTCGGAACCGGCCGGCGACATGACGCAGGCCGGTCAGGTGCTCGGCACGCTGCCCTACATGAGCCCCGAACAACTCGCCGGCCGCGGCCGCGAGGCCGATGCGCGCAGCGATGTTTACGCGCTCGGCGTGATCGCCTACGAACTGGTGAGCGGCCGCCTGCCGCATCCGCGGCTGTCGACCTCGAGCCTGTTCGAAGCGCTCGAAATCGTCCGGCGCGAAGAACCGCCGCGCCTCGCCACGCTGGCGGCCGAGGCGCGCGGCGATCTCGATACCGTCGTGATGAAAGCGCTCGCCAGCGAACCGGATCAGCGTTACGCCAGCGCCGGCGCCTTCGCCGACGATCTCGATCGCCTGCTTGCGCATCGGCCGGTGCTGGCGCGTCCTCCGACGCTGCACTATCGGACAACGCGATTCGTGCGCCGGCATCGTGCGTTGAGCATCGCGGCGTCGATCGTATTCCTCGCGCTCGTCGCCGCCACCGCGATATCGACGCGCTACGCCGTGTCGGAATTGCGCGCGCGCAACGACGCCGAAGCGCGCGCCGCGGAACTGCAGGCGGTCAACGGCTTCCTGCAAACGATGCTGACCGCCGCCGATCCCGAATTTGCGCAAGGCCGCGACCTCACCGTCGGCGACGTGATCGACGAAGCCGCAGGCAAGCTGGACGCGCTCGACGCCAATCCGCGCGTGCAGTTCGAAGTGATCACTACCTTGGCCGACACGCGGCATGCGCTCGGTCAGTACGCCGACGCGCTCGCCTTGTACGACCGTGCCTGGAAACTCGCCGACGCCGCGCAAGTCGCGCCGGACCGCCGCGCGCTGATCCAGCGCCGCCGCGCAACCCAACTCACCGAAGTCGGCCGCTTCGACGAAGGACGCGAGGCGATCGCGGCGGCTCGCGCGCTCGGCGAATCGCTGACCACCGCGCAACGTTTCGGCCTCGACCTCACGGCGGCGCGTCTCGAAGACGAAGCCGGTCAGGTCGAAGCCGCGCGCACCGGCTATCGCGCGCTGCTCGACGATGCGTCGAAACTGTCGCCCGATGCCATCGCGGTGGCCGAACGCGAAGATTTCGACGAAGTGCTGCAAACCACGCGCAGCAATCTGTCCGCCCTGCTGCGCGATAGCGGCCAGCTCGACGAAGCCGAGGCGCTGAACGTGGCCCTGGTCGAAGAACGCCGAGAAAAATACGGCGAACGCGATCCGCGCACGCTGTCGGCGCGCCACAAGCTCACGCTGATCCACGCCGCGCGTGGCGACAACGCAAAAGCCGAAGCCGAATCGCGCGAGGTGCTCGCCTTGCAGCGCGACGTACTCGGCGACACCCATGCTTTCACGCTCACCACGATCCAGACGCTGGCCAACGCACTCATCGCGCAGGGCAAGCTCGACGAAGGCGAAGCGCTGACGCGCGAATCGCTGCAAGGTTTCGAGAAGCTGGTCGGCGAAGCGCATCCGCAGTCGCAGGCGGCGATGAATGCGCTGGCCTTCATCCTCGAAGATCGCAAGCAGTACGCCGAGGCCGAAGCGGTGTATCGGCGCATCCTCGATATCCAGGCGCGGCAGGGCGCCGAACATCCGTCGACGCTGGTGCCGCGCAACAACCTCGCCATGTTGCTCACCGCGATGGGTCGCGTGCCCGAGGCGGTCGAACAGTTCGCCACCTTGCTTTCGGCCACCAAGGCGGCGGTGGGCGAGAAGCACGCGTTTTATGCGATTTTCAGCAGCAATTACGGCATGGCGCTGGGCAAGGCCGGCCGTCTCGACGAGGCGGCGACGACGCTGGAAAACAGCATCGTCTTGCTCGACCAGAGCTTCGGCGCCGATCACGCGCGTGCGCGCACGGCGCGCGAACGTCTGGCGGAGGTGTACGAAAAGCAAGGCCGCGCGGCGCAAGCCGCGCAATTGCGAGCCGTCGCGACGGCGAAGCCTGCGAGCTGATCGATCGATGCCGGCCAGCCTGCTGACGATGATCCTTGCTGCAGTCGCTATCGTTGCGATCGTGATCGCGATCATGCAGTCGATGCGGCTGCGAACTGCGCGCGAACGTCTCGCCGCCGTCGCGGCACGCCTCGACACCCGTTCCGATCGGCACGACGCCGAATTCCGCGAACAGGCCGCCGCCGCCGAACGCGAGCGCATCTACAGCGACCTGCACGACGACCTCGGCGCCAAGCTGCTCACGCTGATCTACCAATCCGAATCGCCGTTGCAGGCGGACCTCGCGCGTTCGATCCTGCAGGATTTGCGCGATGTGGTCACCCGCTCGCGCGGCACGCCCGGCACGCTCGCCGACGTGCTGGCCGACCTGCGTTCGGAAGCGGCGCAGCGGCTGGCCGCGGTCGATATCGGCCTGGTGTGGGACGTGCCCGACGATCTGCCCGATCCGGCGCTCGATACCGGCCGCGCATTGCATCTGCATCGCATCGTGCGCGAGGCGATCAGCAATGTCGTGCGTCATGCACAGGCGCATCGGCTGCGCGTGCGGGTGCGCGTGGCGGGCGATCAGTTGCGGCTCGAACTCACCGACGATGGCAGCGGCGCCGCGGTCGGTGCGGCGGCCAACGGCAGCGGCATGCGCAATATGCGCGTGCGCGCCGCCGAACTCGCGGGCGACATCCACTGGACGCCCGGCACCGAAGGCGGCACCAAAGTGCTGTTGGCGATGCCGCTGCCGCGCGAGTCTGCTCCGGTTTCGCCGTGAGCGGATTCACGCGCGCGCTGGTGCTCGACGATCTGGCGGCCAGCCGCGACTGGCTCGCGCAATCGCTGCGCCTCGCGTTCCCGGCGATCGAAGTCGATTTTGCCGCGAACCTGCGCGAAGCCGAGCATCTTATCGAACCGCCGCCGCCGCTGGCGCTGATCGATCTGGGGTTGCCGGATGGGTCGGGTGTGCAGCTGATCGAGAAACTGCAGAAACTCGGCGCCGACACCTTGTGCATCGTCGCCACCGTGTTCGACGACGATGCCCATCTGTTCCCGGCCTTGCGCGCCGGTGCCCAGGGCTATCTGCTGAAAGACCAGCCGCCGGCCGCGATCGCCGACATGCTGCGCGGCATCGCCGACGGCCAGCCGCCGCTGTCGCCGTCGATCGCGCGACGGCTGCTGCGGCATTTCCAGCCGCTGTCGGTCGCCGTGCCGCCACCCGATGCGCCGCATCTGACGCCGCGCGAAACCGAAGTACTGCGGCTCACCGCGAAAGGCCTCACCCTGGGCGAAGTGGCCGATGCCCTCGGCCTTTCGCGCCACACCGTGTCGGGTTATCTGAAAGACATCTACCGCAAGCTCAGCGTATCGTCGCGCGCCGAAGCCACGCTCGAAGCCGCGCGACTGGGCCTGGTGCGCAGTTGACCGGCGCATCGTCGATTCGCCATTTTTGGCCGGCTTCGGGTCATGTGCTCGTTAACCTGACCGAGCACAATGCTCCGGCGAACGTCCGACCGTTTCGGACCGCACTGTGGTACCTAAAGCGATGAGTCTTTCCATGTCGGGCAAGTGGCTGTCGTTGACTGTTCTGCTGATGGCATCGATCTCCCGCGCGGCCGCTTCCGATCCAGCCAGCTCCGATCAACCCGCTTCCGATCGACATGCTTCCGATGCGCCCGGCGCCGATCTCTCCTCGCCGACCGCCGGCTGGCGCTACCACGGTCAGGGCACCTGGGCCGACGAAGCGCGCGTCGCTTATCCGACCCCGCCGATCGACCGCGGCGCGCAGCGCGGCCGCACCCTGATCGAAGGACGCCTGCGCCAGGCTGGCCTCGCACGCGGCGCGCACCGGCTGGCCGTCAATGGCAATCCGATGCCGCTCTACACCGACACCGACACCGACGGCCTTTTCGTGCGTCCCTATGCGTTCGGAGCTGGATCGAACAGCGTCGCTGTCGTCGATCCCCAGGGCCGAACCTTGCGTCGCGTGCAGTTCTACGAAGCCAACACCCAGCGCACGCCGGCACGCATCCGCATCGTGCTCGGCTGGGACGATCCCGGCGCCGAAGTCGATCTGCACGTGATCACGCCCGATGGCCAGCACGCTTACTGGGCCGATCCGGTGATGAGCAACGGCGGCGGCCTCGATGTCGACAGTGTCGACGGCCCGGGCCCCGAAGTTTTCACGATGACCGCGCCGCTGCGCGGCACCTACGCCATCTACCTCAACTATTGGGGCAATCTCGGCGCCGCCGGCTACAACTTCGATGAGGCCAGCAACGAAAACGACATGATCACCACGCAGGTGAGTCTGGTCTTCAACGAAAACACGGTCGACGAACGCCGCGAAACCTTCATCGTGCCGCTGCGCGCGATCGGCGACCTGCAACTCATCAAGGCATTCCGCTACTGATCCGTCGCCGCGCGCAAGGCGCGGTCGAAACTCTCCAAGGCTCCGTCTCCATGTCCGACCATTCCAGTCCGTCCGGCCCGCCGGCAAGCACGCCCGAAGCGCCGCTCTCGGTCCGCGCGAAACTGTTCGGCGTCGTCGCGTTCATCGCGCTGGTGGCGCTGATCGTCTACGCCGCGCGTTTCGTCCGACCCGAACCGCCGGCGCCGATGCCCGAACACAGCGGCCTGCAACTGGACCTGACACGCCCGGATGCGCTGATCGAGAGCGCCTCGCTCGCCAGCCTGCCGAAGGATCTGCTGCGCATCCCGCTGCTGCGCGATGCGTTGACGGAAGATTTCGTCTTCTATTACGAAACCAATGCCGATCGCCTCGGCATCGTCGGCAGCCTGCGCCGCATCGCCTACGAGCACGACCTCGCGCTGCACGACAGCCTGCTCGAAGAACTGCTCGATCAACCCGCCGAAATCGCCTTGTGGCGCAGCGCCGACGGCAAGCTCGGACATGCATTGTTGCGCCTGCGGCGCGGCGCCGTCGCGAAGTTGCTCGAGCCGCTGGCGCAGGTGGCGGCCGACGACAAACAGCTGGCCGCCGTCGGTGAACTCGATATCGATGGCGACAGTGCACCGGTGTATCGGCTGCGCTACAACCACGACCGCACCCTTCTATTGATTCCGCACGCCGACGAGCTGCTGGTGTTCTCGTCGCCGCAGATGCTGCAATCGTCGGATGATCCGGCGAGCGCGTTCGGCCGCATCGCCGCCGAACAGGTAGCGGCATTGATAACTTCCGCGCGTGCGTTATCGGAGACTTTCGGACTCGATAAACGCACCGCGACCCACCGCATCGTGATCGGCGCCGACGTGCTCGCGCTGGGCTACGGCCGCTTCGCGCCGGGCCTGGCCGGCGTGCGCATGGAAATGGACGACGCCGGTTGGCAAAGCTGGCTCGCGCTCGATGGCGGCGCGGGCGCCGAAATGAAGTTCGCACCGCTGTGGCAGGCGATGCCGATGGGCGCCAGCGCCTGCGCCGCCGCGCCGGTTTCTGCCGCCGCCCTGCAACCGTTGTTCGACAAGCTCGCGCTGCCGCAGGCGCTCGCCGCCCGCCTCGATGGTCCCGTGGCGCTGTGCTGGTTTGCCACCTCGCGCTTGCACACGCCGCTGCTCGTCACGCGGTTGGCCGCGGGCGACGATGCCACGGTCGATGCGCAATTGGGCGAGGTGTTCGAGCGCATGATCGGCGCCGAGGAGCGCAATCTCGATGCTGGGGCTTTCGACGTCGAGTCGACGACAGACGGAAAATCCAGTCAGTGGCAACGCGTCGTCGGTTCGGATTTCGGCCTGCACCCGGCGAAGGAACTCGACGACCCGGCCCAGTTGTCGAGCACGCATTTCTTCCGCGTCAGCCTGGCGCGCCGCGGCGACGTGCTGGCGTTCTCGCTCGACGACGCGCTGGTCGGCAAGGCGCTCGCCACGCTCGACCATCGCTTCCCGCCGCTGGCCGAAACGCTGCCGAAGGACGTCGAAGTGCCGGTCTATTTCGCGCCCGGCTCACTTGCGACGTTGCTCGAACAGGAAACGTTGCAAAGCCTGCCGCGCGATATCGAAGCCGTGTTCCGCAACGCCGCCGAAACGCACCTGCTGCCGAAACTGCGCGCAATGGGCAAGCACGGTTCGTATGCCGTGACCTTGCCGCCGCAGCCGGCGGCCAAGGGCGACTGGACCTGGGTGCCGCTGGCGTGGACGGCACTGTGATATCTCACTTTCGCCGCATGTCGTGGCTGCTCGCGCTGTCGCTCAGTGGCGCAGTGCAGGCGACGGCGGTTCGCCTCGATGCAGCCGAATCGCAGGTGTTCCGCGCCTGGTTCGTACGCATCGTGCAGGAACAACTGCGGCAGGGACCGAGTCCGCGCTGGCATCAGCAGGATTGCGCCGGCCTGGTACGTTTCGCCGCCAACGAAGCGCTGAAATCGCACGATGCCGGCTGGCTGCGCAGCATGGGCATGTCGAACGCCTTCCTGCCGCCGGAGTCGCCGCTCGACGACAGCGAGCGCCGTCTCGCGCAAACCTGGCAACAGGGCAATGGCGAAACCGGCGCCTATGTCGACGCGATCAAACTGATCCAGCACAACGCCGATGCCGTCGGCCGCGACATCAATCAGGCGCGGCCCGGCGACCTGATCTTCTTCGACCAGGGCGACGACCAGCATCTGATGATCTGGATGGGCCGCTACCTCGCTTACCACACCGGCAGCCAGCACGCAGGCGACAACGGCCTGCGCTCGGTGACGCTGCCGCAACTCATGCAATGGAAGGACACACGGTGGATACCGGACGACGCGAACCCGAACTTTGTCGGCGTGTACCGCTTGCGATTCCTCTCGCAATGATGCGCCGGCTGCTGCACGCCGCGTCGTTCGCGCTGGTGCTCGCTGCGTTTGCGCTGCCGGTGCAGGCGCAGGACGAAAGCGTTCCGTCGAGCGGCTATTCGCCGACACCCGGCGAACCGTTCTTCCTGCTCGCCGACAGTAGCTTCGCCAGCGACGAGCAAGCGCGCGTGCGTCTCGAAGCGCCCGGCCGCGACTATCGCCGCTACAACATGGAGGCTTACGGCGGCGTCGACATGCGCGTGTATCGCCTCACCGATCCGCTGGCGTTCCTGCAGAAGCAGAAGAACCTGCATCGCGTGCAGACCGAAGGCGATTTCCGCGGCGAGGGTCTGGCCAATACGCTGGCCTATCTGTGGGATCACTGGTATCGCGAATCGCGCCGTGCGATGCAGCGCGCGTTCTCCGCCAAGGCGCGTACGACCGTGCTGGAACACGCGCCGGAACTGGGCATGGGCGAAGCCATCAACGCGCCGACCCGCTTCGATGCGCAGCCGCAGTTCGCGCCGATAAAGAACTTGCCGCTCGTCGCGCAGTTCCGCTATCCGCTGTGGGATTCCAAGCCGATCCAGCCGCCGGAAGGCGTGCAGCTCGACGGTTCGTCGAGCGAATTCATCAGCGTCGCCGAAGGCAACGTCTACATCCCGCTCGGCAAACTCGAGCCGGGCATGTATCTGGTCGAAGCGCTGATCGGAAAATATCGCGCCACCACCGTCGTTTTCGTGTCGAACACGGTGGCGATCACCAAGATCGCCGGCGACGAACTGCTGGTCTGGACGGTGCGCAAACACGAAGGCACTGCCGTGGCCGACACCACACTGTTGTGGACCGACGGCATCGGCGTGCTGACCCGCGGCGAAACCGACGGCGACGGACTGCTGCGCCTGTCGCACGCGAGCCCCGAGCGCTCGTACGTGCTGGGCCAGGATGCCGAAGGCGGCGTCTTCGTGTCGGAGAATTTCTACTACGACAGCGAAATCTACGACACCAAACTCTATGCCTTCACCGATCGGCCGCTGTACCGGCCGGGCGATTGGGTGGAGGTGAAAATCCTCGGTCGCGAGTTCAAGGACGCACGCACGTCCGTGAAGCCCGAGTCGGCGCCGATCGCGCTCTCGGTGCTCGACGCCAACGGCACCCTGCTGCAAACCCTCGCGCTCGACTTCGATTCCGATGCCGGCGCCACCAGCCGTTTCCAGTTGCCGGCCAATGCGACCGCCGGCGGCTACGAACTGCGCTTCGAGTATCGCGAGCAGCGCTACAGCAGCGCGTTCCGCGTGGCCGAATACGTCAAGCCGCATTTCGAGATCGTGCTCGATCTGGCCAAGCAGGACTTCCGCTCCGGCGAGCCGGTCACCGGTGGCCTCACCTTGTTGTATCCGGATGGCCGTCCCGTCGCCGACGCGAAAGTCGAGCTGACTTTGCGCGCGCAGCAACTGTCGATGGTCGATAACGAATTGCAGTATCTCGGCCAGTTCCCGGTCGAACTGCAAAGCACGACCTTGGCCACCGATGCGCAGGGCAAGGCGCCGCTCGCGCTGCCGGCGGCCGAGCATCCGAGCCGCTATCTGTTGACGGTGTTCGCGAGCGACGGGGCCGCCTATCGCGTCAAGACCAGCAAGGAAATCCTGATCGAGCGCGGCGCCGCGCAATATCGCGTCGATACCGAAAAGCGCTTCAGTGCGGCCGGCGAACCGGTGCGATTCGCGCTCACGCGCGAAGGCCGCGAAGGCCGCGTGCCGCAGCGCTACGAATGGGTGCGCCTGGAAGACCAATCGAAAGGCGGTGCCACGCTGCCGGCCGACGCCACCGAATTCAGCGTGCGCTTCGACCTGCCCGGCAGCTACAACCTGATGCTGCTCGACGCGCACGAGATGATCGTCGGCGCCACCGGCCACACCGTCAGCGGCAAAGGCGTGAAGGCCTCACCCGGCAGTATCGAAGTGGTGCTCGATCGCACCGAATACGCGGCCGGCGATACCGCCGAAGCCCTGATCACGTTTCCGGAGCCAGTCGAGGAAGCGCTGCTCACGCTCGAACGCGACCGCGTCGAAGCCACGGCCCTGCTCAGCGAAGGCGGCGACTGGCTGAAACTGACAAGACTCAACGACACGCAATATCGCGCGCGCGTTGCGGTCGGCAAAACCTTCGCGCCGAACCTGACGTTCTCGGTGCTCTACACCAAGGGCGGCGACTACAGTTTCCAGAACGCCGGCATCAAGGTGATCGTGCCACAGATCGACGTCGCGATCGCCACCGAGCGCGAGGTGTATCGGCCGGGCGAGATCGTCACCATCGAGCTGTCGACGCAGTTCGAAGGCAAGCCGCTGCCGGCGCGCCTAACGGTGTCGGTGGTCGATGAAATGATCTACGCGTTGCAGCCGGAAATCGCACCCGCGATCGGTGATTTTTTCTATCACCCGCGCCGCAACAATGTACGCACCAGTGCCAGTCTGTCCTTCATCAGTTACGACGTCGCGCTGCCGGGCACGCCGACCGCGCCGACGGCAAGCAATCGCAGTGAGCGCGGTGTGAAAGTGCTCGAACGCCCGCGCCGCGAAGAAGTCGATACCGCCGCGTGGCAGCCCGATCTGCTCACCGATGCAAACGGCAAGGCCAGTTTCACGTTCCGCGTGCCCGATTCGCTGACGCGCTGGCGCATCACCGCACGCGCCATCGACGCCCAGGGCGTGGTCGGGCAGCGCCGCGAATTCGTACGTTCCGAGAAGCCGCTGTACCTGAAATGGAGCGGTCCGGCGCGCTATCGCAGCGGCGACAAACCGTCGCTCGGCATGCTCGCTTTCAATCAGGGCGATGTGGTCGTGGAAGCCGAGTTGAACACGACGTGGAACGGCAACACCACGCGCACGCCGGTGTCGCTCACCCCCGGCGTCACCTGGCTGCCGCTACCGACGCTGGCCGTCGCCGATGGCGAGCTGCAGGCGTCGCTGTCGCAAGGCGGCAATGCGATCGATGCGCTCGCCGTCACGCTGCGCACCGCGGGTGCCGGCTGGCAGGCGCAGCACAGCGTCGGCGTCGACCTCGCCACCGCTTCGACGCCGCTCGCCTTGCCGGCCGACGCGCGCAACATCGAACTGCAGATCGCCACCGGTGCCGATGCCTTGTTCCGCAATGCGCTCGACGACCTGCTCGAATATCCGTGGGGCTGCGTCGAGCAGACCGCCAGCCGGCTGCTGCCGCTGAGCCTTGCGTATCCCAAGCTCGCGACCGGCGAAGCGCGCATCGGCGATCGTCTGCGGCTGATCATGCAGAACAGCCGCCTGCGCCTGGTGCAGATGGCCGGCCCCAACGCGCGTTTCAGCTGGTGGGGCGACAGCGCCGGCGAGGATGCCTTCCTCACCGCCTACGCCTACTACGCCGACTTCACCGCCAGCCGCAGCCTCGGCATCGAACAACCGCCCGAACATTGGCAACGCGTGCTGGAGCTCTACGCCGAACGCGCAACGACCACGCCGCTGTTGCAGCGCGTGCTGATCCTCGATTTCGCACAGCGCATGGAGTTGCCGGTGCAAAGCCTGCTGCAGGGCGTGCTCGCCGGCCTGGAAACGGCGGGCGAGGGCACCGCCGGCGATGAAGCATCGGCGCGTGCCAGCCTGGTGCTGAATGCGCCGGATTCGATGCTCGGTCTGGCCGCGGCGCGCGTGCTGGCGTCGCGGCTGGCCACCGATCTCGATGTCGCGATGTCGCCGGCGTTCGCCGCGTCGCTCGCCGTTGCGCAATCGCGCGTCGATGCGAGCACGCTGCCCTTCGTCCGTGCAGTGTCGATGTACCGCGGTGCATCCGATCCGGCGCAGATCGCCGAATTGTTCGCGCAACTGGGGCCGGAGCAGGCGACGCTGGAACGCGCGCTGGTGCTGATGTGGATGCACGAAGCGGCAGCGTCGATGTCCGCCGTCGACGTGCCGCTCGCCGACGGCTGGAACGAAGTCGAGCAGCCGAGCGGCGAGTCGCGCTGGCAGTGGCAGGGCGCCGCGCTTCCGACCGCCGTCGATCTTCGCAGCGAACCGCTCGCACCGATGTTCGCGCGCGTCAGCTACGAAAGCGCGCAAGCGCCGACGTCGACATTGCCGGTGCAGATCACGCGTCGACTTTGGAAACTCGTGCCGGGTGAAGGCGCGTTCGCATTCGATGCGGTGCCCGTCACTGCAGGCCCGCTCTCGAGCGCCAGCCTGTATCTCGATGAAATCGAGCTTTCGGCGCCGGCCGACGCCGCATTCCGCTATGGCCTGGTCGAAGTGCCGCTGCCGCCGGGCGCGGAAATCGAGCGTACGACCTGGGGCATCCAGGTCAGCGGCCTCGGTGGCGACGGCGCGGCCGAGCTCGAGCGCGCACGCTTCGAAGCCGGCCAATTGAGCTACGCGGTGTCGGTGGACACGCTGTCGGGTGTCGTCAGCTTCCGTCATCTGGTGCGTTTCTCGCAGCGCGGCGAGTTCGCGCTGCCACCGGCGAAATACGAGCGCATGTACGCGCCCGACGAGCGCGCGATCGAAGCCACGCCGGCGTTGCAGCAGATCGTCGTCGAATAGTTCGTGCGGTCGGAACCGTCATCGAGGCTCGGCCGATTCGCGATGCTCGCGATCGGCCTGCTTTGCAGTGCGGTGTCGATTGCAGGCGACTCGATGCAGCTGGCGTGGTTGCGTTCCGATCGCGCGACACTCTTCGAACTCGATGTCGGCGGAGTCCAGCACGAAACCGACCTGCCTCGGCAGCTGCGCACGCCACTCGGCAGTCTGTGGAAGCTGTTCGTGCACGCCTATCTCGTCGATCGCGGGTTGCCGGAAACGGGCTACGTCTGCAACGGTGGCGATCGCGACGAAGTCTATTGCTGCGAGCGCGGTGAACGCATCGGGCGCGATCGTGCGCTGGTGCAATCCTGCGGCCTGTACTACGCACCGCAGCGTTTGCAGATCGAAGCGGCGCAATGGCGCGATTACTGGCAAGCCCGCCACGCGCCGGCCTGGCTGATCGACCTTGCCGCGCTGCAGCCGCAAACCGACGTGCCGGTCGGTGAGCTGTTGCGCGTGCTCGAAAGGTTGCCGGCGCAGCAGGAAATCCGCCGCGTGCTGCTCGATGTCGCGATCGAAGCGCGCGACAAGCGCGTGCTCGGCGAGCTCGGCGCGCAGTGGCGCGTGAAGACGTGGAGCTGGCATCGCGATGGCAACGCCGATCTTCGCATCGGCGGTTTCGCCGGCTGGCGGGTCGACGGCACGCCGGTCTGGGCGATGGCGCGCGGCACCAGTCAAAGCGCGCTGTCGACGTATCGCAGCGCGCTGGCGCAACTTCCCGCGGCACGGGTTTCCACCGACCACGGCGAATGCGTCGATGTCGCGCTGTTCGCGCGCTATCCGATCGCCGCGCTGCAGCGCGATGGCAAAACCGTCGAACCCGGTGCATTGAGCGGCGATTTTCGCGTCGTCTTCGAGAATTCGAATGCGCTCGATATTCACAGCGACGGCGAACTGATCCTGACGAACACCGCGGCCGGACCGAGCCTGGTCGCGCGCCTGACGCGCGAAGAATACGTTGCGCGCGTGCTCGATCGCGAAGCCGCGGCCACACCGGCCGCCGCCGCGCGCGCCTTGTCGATCGCTATCCGCAGCTATCTGCTACAGAACGCCACGCGCAACGGTTCCTGCCTGCAGATCGCCGACAGCAGTGCGCAGCAGCGCGTCGCGCCGCGTCCGGCGAGCGCGGCGGCGCGCGCGATCGCTGCGTGGACTTCCGATCTGGTGCTGACGGGCGCGCCGGTGATGTATCACGTCGATCGCGCCGGAGCCGATCGGCTGAGCTGGAAGCTTGCGGTCGAACAGGCCGATGCCGGTCTGCGCTACGACGAAATACTGGCCGGCGCGTTTGCGCGCGCCGATCTGAGTCGTTGGGATCGGCCGCTCGCACAATGCGCACCGGTGAGCGGCGCCGCCGAATGGCTGCGCGGCCGGTTGCCGAATTGGCGCCCGCTGCTCGATCTGGAAGCGGGCTACGCCGAAACCGGCGAGTTCGAAGTCTGCCGCCTCGCAAACGGCCGCCCGCATGTCGACCGCGACAAACGCCGCATCTTCATCCGTGCCTTATCGAGCCAGCAGGATCGGCTCGATCTGACGCACGAATATCTGCACCTGGCCTTCGCCGCGCATCCGAACGGCCAGGATGAAACCTATATCGAGGCGCTCGCGCGCCGCCTGTTGCTGGAGTGATCGAATGACGTCGCGCCACCGCTGCATCGCTTTGCTCGTCTCGCTGACAATCGCGAACGCGCAGGCGCAGACCGTGCAGATCGACGCGCCGCGCGGCGGCTGGCGCACCGGCAGCGGCGAAGGCGCGAACTACTCGCAGGACGTGCAATATCCGGCCTCCAACGTCAACGTTGGCGAGGACCAGGCCGACACGGCGCGCGTGCGCGGCCGCATCGATGCGGCCGAACCGAAGAACCCGGCGCTGCTGGTGGTGAACGGCGCCGCGATGCCGCTGAAAATCGCCGAGGACGGCAGTTTCGACCGGCCCTACGTGTTCAACTCGGGCAGCAACAGCGTCGAAGTGCGCGATGCCGATCGCGGCGCCGTGCGCCGCGTGCAGTTCCACAACGGCAGCGAAGGCGAAGTGCCGGCGCGCCTGCGCGTGCTGCTGGCCTGGGACAGCGACAACACCGATCTGGATCTGCACGTGATCACGCCCGACGGCGGACACGCGTGGTACGGCACGCGCACGCTGCCGAACGGCGGCGCGCTCGATGTCGACGTCACCACCGGCTATGGGCCGGAAATATTCGCCACGCCGACGCCGCTGCACGGCACTTATCACGTCTACGTGAATTACTACGGCGGCGGCTACGACGCGCAATCGGAAGGCGGCGACATGGCGCAGCCGCTCACCGTCGCCAGCATCACCGTCATCGGCCAGGAAGGCACGGCGAACGAGAAACGCGAAACGGTGCAGGTGCCGATGCGTGCGCCGGGAGAACTGATGCTGGTGAAGAGTTTCAGCTATCCGTGACGCGGGGCTGCGCCCGGGCCGTTTGAAAAACGTCGCCGAATTTCAAACGACGAAACGCCGTGCGCGCAGGCTCATTCGCCGCCGCGCGCCCGCGTATCCGGAATCTTGATCGGGCCGCCCGGCCCTTCCAGATCGATCGGAATCGACTCGAGTTCCATGCCGGCATTCACCTGCACCGCGAAATGCAGATGCGGGCCGGTGGAATAGCCGGTATTGCCCGACGCGCCGAGCCGCTGCCCGACATTGACGCGCTGCCCCGGCGCCACGATCACGCTTTCCGGTTGCAGATGCGCGTACACCGCCATCGTGCCGTCCTCGTGCACCACGCGAACCTGATTCGCGCGCGCACCGAACTTGTCGCGATTGAGACCGGCCCCTTCGAAATCGTCCTGCACCTGCATCACTACGCCGGCGCGCGCCGCCAGCACCGGCGTGCCTTCCGGCGCGGCGAAATCGATCGCGTACATCGATTGCTTGTCGGTATGGCTGAAGGTGCCGCCGAAGCCCTGATCGATGCGCCAGCCGGACAGATCGAGCGGCAGCCGATAGACGGTGCCATCGGGCATCGCGGCCGGATCGCCCGGCACCGAACGCAGTTCGACCGCGAAGGCGCCGGGCTGGCCCTCGTCGAGGATGCGCATCACGCTGAGCGCCGATTCGCTCGACGCTGGCACCACCGCGCGCAACGGCAGCGGCGGGTCGCTGCTGATATTGGCGTTCTCGGCGAAGCTCAGTTCCACTTCCACCGGGCCGTGCAGACGATTCGCGGCGAACGCGGTCTTCTCGCCATCGCGGCCGGCGAGCCGCAGCACCGCAATCTGTTCGAGCTCGGCGCGCACCGAAATCTGCTCCACCGTCGCGCCATCGTCTTGCGGCTTGCGATCGGTGTAGTGCGTGATGCCGTTTTCGTCGACCACTTTGTAGATCTTCTTGGCGGCCAGCGGCGCCGAGAACGCCAGTGCGCTCGTTGCAAGAAGCAGAACGCGACGCGCGCGCATCGCCCTACCGCTCGCAGCTCGTGCGCAGGCCGAGCGCCGTGGCGACGTCGCGCCAATCGAACGCCACCACGCCCTGATCGTGATGCACGGCGTAGAACACACCGGCCGGGAAGCGCTCGGTCGGCAGCGGATGCAGCGCCACGCCGTCGGTGAACTGCACGGTTTCGCCGCGGAACGTACCCAGGTGTTCGAGCGAGGCGCGGTCGAACACGTGAAAGCGGTTCGAGTGCAGTTGCTGGTCGGTGGCGATCCAGTAACCGGAGCCATCGGGGCAATCGTAGAGCGCCAGGCCCTCGGGCTGGCCGCCGAACAGGCCGGCGCCGAGATCCTTGCCGGTGTAGCGGCCGGCGCTGTCGTACAAGCGGATCTCGCCCGGTTCGTCCTCGATGTATTCCTCGGGGATCAGCAGCCGGTCGTGGCTCGGATCGCCGACGATCGATTCGATCCAGCGGATCGAACCGGCCGCGCTGGTATCGCCGAACGCCTGCGACAGCGTCGCGTGCAGCCGGCCTTCGGCATCCATGTTGACGGTGAAGCGCTTGACGCGCCGATCGAGCTGCGCCAGCGGCGGCACCGAGTTGTCGGCGGTCTGGTAACTGTCGGTGACCAGCACTTCGAGTTCGAGCGGCGCGGTTTCGAACAGCCACAGGCCGTAGGGCTTGAGCAGCTCGGCTTCGCCGAAGGTATCGAGCGGGATGAAGTCGGGCAGTTCCATCACCTGCACGCGATGATTGTCGCGTTCGACCACGAAGACGAGGTCGCCGAACACGGCGATGCCGTTGGGCCGCAGGAATTGTCCCGGCGCCATGCCCTGCGCGCCTACCGTGCGCAGCTTGGCGCCGCTGTCGCCGTCGAACACGATCAGCTGGCCGCTGTCCTTGGCGGTGGCGATGAGCCAGGTGCCGCCTTCGGGCGTGGTCCAGGTGGCGATCGAATCGATGTTGTCGCCCGGGCTCAGCGCCGTGACGAAAGTCTCCGCCACCACCGTCGCCGCCACGCCGTCGCCGGCGGGTTTCGGCAGCGCCGGGGGACGGGCCGGACGGGCGGCGCAGGCCGCGAGCAGAACGGGAACGGCTAGGGCGATACCAAGGCGGCGAAGCATGCGCGAATCCGGCGGCGAGACGATCGCGCCCGTGGCGCGACCCATGCCGCAGTGTAACGCGCGGTAATCATTCCGCCATGTGGGATGCGTAGAAAGGTCGGCTTCACCTGCCCAGGAAACGCCGATGCCCACGATGCCGCCGGTCGCGAAACTCGCCCGCGCCCTTTCCCTCGCCCTGCTTGCCGGCGCCGCGGGCGCGGCGACCGCGCAGTCTGGGTCGCCGCTGCCCGACGGCAGCGAAAGTGCCTCGCGCAAGCTCGACGCGATCGTGGTGCAGGGCGAAATCGCCTACCGCGACCGCAGCGACGCCATCGCCCCGACGCTGTCCTACGACCTCGAATATTTCCAGCGCTTCGAGCCGCTGACCGTCGGCGACATGCTCAAGCGCGTGCCGAGCGTGGCCTTCGTGTCGGACGTACTCGAATACGACGGCGCGCGCCTGCGCGGGCTCGATCCGGGCTACACCCAGATCCTGATCAACGGCAAGAAAGTGCCGGGCGCCGGCGCCGATCGATCCTTCTTCGTCGATCGCATTCCGGCCGAACTGGTCGAACGCATCGAGATCATCCGCAACACCAGCGCCAACCGTTCGGGCGATGCGGTGGCCGGCGCGCTCAATATCGTGCTGCGCGATGCCTACGAATTCGACGGCAAATATCTGCGCGTGGGCGCGCTGCATTTCGATGACGGCGAATTCAAGCCGACTTACGGCGGCGTGGCCAGCGGGCAGGTGGGCGAGGGCCGGCTGCTGGCCGGCTTCAACGTGCAGGGCCGCTACAACCCGAAGGAAAAGCGCAGCGATCGCTTCGAGCAACCGGGCGGCGATTTCGTCGATCGCGAAGATCAGGACGACACCCGCGACGGCACCGACTATTCCGCCAACCTCTCCTACACGCAGCAATTCGACGACAGCCGCCTGTCGCTGCGCGGCCTGGCCGTGCTGACCGATCGCGACGAAACCGAGCATTCGCTCGAATACAACGATGCGGCCAGCGTTTCGCGCGACAACCTGCTATCGGAAAACAACCAGTTCGAGGACATCGAACAGCATAACTACACGCTCGGCGGTTCTTACGAATTCGGCGCCTTCGGCGGCCGCAACGAAATCGATCTGGACTACGCCGCGTTCGACGAAGACACCGTCGGCACCGAAGAAGAGGCGAGCTTCGACGACGAAGACTCGCCGCCGTCGTTCGACGGCCTCGAAGGCCAGCGCACGCTCACCGACATCGAAGACGAAGAACTCTCGCTCAAACTCGCGCACGAGCGCGAAATTTCCGACACCGTCACGATGGAATTCGGCGTCGACGCCATCGACAAGCAGCGCGACACCCAGCTGCAGGTCAGCGAAGTCGAAGCCGACGACGAAGGCGATCCGCTGCCGTCGTACGGCGATTTCGAAGTGCAGGCCAGCCGCATCGAGGAAAATCGGCTCGACCCGTACGTCATGTTCACCGGCGGCGCCGGCGCGCTCGAATGGGAAACCGGTCTGCGCTACGAAACCACCGATTCGGATATCGAAGCCGATGGTGAGACGGCATCGAGCGATTATTCGATCCTGCTGCCGTCGGCGCATCTGCGCTGGAATCTCACCGACGACGACCGCCTGCTGTTCTCGCTCGGCCGCAGCGTGCGCCGTCCCAACTTCAACTTCCTGCTGCCGCTGACGCTGGAAGAGGAATACGGCGACAACGATTTCGCCGGCAACCCGCTGCTGGAACCCGAAACCGCCTGGGGCGTGGACCTGGGCTTCGAACGCCGCCTCGGCCGGCAGGGCATCGTCGGCGTGAATGTGTTTTATCGCGACGTGAAAGACCTGATCGAAATCGTCAACACCGGCGAGCCCAGCGCCACCGCGCTCGACGACTTCGAGGAAGAGGTCGAAGAATTCCTCGACGAAAATCCCGGCGCCACGCCCGATTCGCCGGACTATCCGGAGTTCGACCCCGACAGCTTCGTCTACACCGCGGCCAATGTCGGCGACGGCTCGGTCTACGGCATCGAGTTCGATGCCTCCACGCCGCTCACCGCGTGGGGTCTGCCCGATACCGGCGTATTCGTGAACTACTCGTGGCTCGACAGTTCGATCGACGACGAATTCGGCGAACGCACCTTCAACGACCAGGCCGACTATGTCTACAACGTCGGCTTCATCCAGGATCTGCCCGACTGGGCGGCTTCCTTCGGCGCCAGCTACCGCCGCCAGGGCACCGCCTTCTCGCGCCTGCTGGCGCAGGAAGTGACGACGCGCTACGGCGCCGACCTCGAAGTCTTCATCGAAAAACGCTTCGGCGACCGCATGTCGCTGCGCCTCACCGGCTCGAACCTGCTGAACGCGTCGAAAGACGAACTCTTCAACAAATTCGACAACGCGCAGGACCAGATCGACCGCGATTTCGACGAGTACGAGGTGGAGACGGAGGAGTCGGGGCCCGTTTATCAGCTGATTGCGCGGGTGGCGTTTTGAGGGATAGGGGTTAGGGATTAGTAGTGAGGGCGCTTCGGCTGTAGCGGCGCGAATGGCTCGGACGTTATGGCGCGCACGCCCTCGCCACTCGCCCCTAACCCCTGCTCCAAAGGGACGAGGGACGAGTTGTGAGGGCGCCCTGATCGCCAGGCCTCGAACTACCCAAGCGTCTCAAAAGCACGCCCTCGCCACTCGCCCCTAACCCCTGTTCTATCCATCGCTCCATCCGCATAAAGCGATTGACACCCGCTCCACCGCCCGGCAAAGTAGGCCCCGTAATCCCATCGAGACCGGCTGAGGGACAGGCCCTTGGAAGCCGGGGCAACCCGCGAACGCGCAAGCGCTCGTAGGGTGCCAATTCCTGCGGGGACTTTTCGTCCACCGGAAGATGGAAAGTGCCGCGTTCGCGCGGCATGGCGGCCCCATCGTCGGCACAACCGCGGAAGGCTCGGCGGGATCCCACGGATCCGCTGCACGGAGCACGACGATGAGCCTTTCTTCCCTGCCGGCGCTGCCGGACACTGCATTCGCCGAGTCGGCATCCGCCAGCCTCGCCTGGCCCACGCAGAACGAAATCGCCACGCCGATCGCGGTGCGCGGCGTGCTCGGCATCGAGCTTGGCCTGCGTCACGCCGGCCAGCGCAAGGTGCGCATCGCGTGGGAATGCATCGGCGCGCCGAACGCGCCGGTGATCGTCGTACAAGGCGGCATCTCGGCGACGCGGCACGTCGCAGCAAGCGCGGCCTATCCGGAAAACGGCTGGTGGCAGGAACAGGTCGGCACGGGACGCCCGATCGATCCTGCCCACTGCCGCGTGATCTCGATCGACTGGCTCGGTGCCGACGGCGCGCTCGATGCGGTGCTCGATCCCGCCGACCAGGCCGATGCCATCGCCGCGGTGCTCGATGCGCTCGATGTGCGCCGCGTGCGCGCTTTCGTCGGTGCCTCGTACGGCGCGATGGTCGGGTTGCAATTCGCGGCGCGCCACGGGGCGCGACTTGAACGCCTGGTCGCGATCAGCGGCGCGCATCGCTCGCATCCGCAGGTGACCGCGCTGCGCGTGATCCAGCGCCGCATCGTGGCGCTCGGCCGCAGCGAAGCGGGCATTCGCGAAGCGCTGGCGATCGCGCGTTCGCTCGCGGTGATCGGCTATCGCACCGCCGACGAATTTTCGCAGCGGTTCGACGCGGCGCCGGCGGTGGACGAAACCGGCGTGCGTTTCGCGGTGGAAGATTATTTCGATGCGATCGGCCCGCGCTTCGTGGCGCGCTTCACGCCGACGGCGTATCTGCGCTTGTCCGAGTCGATCGATCTGCAGCGGTTGGAGCCGCAAGACGTGCGTGTTCCGACCGACGTCGTCGCCGTGACGCAGGATCAGATCGTGCCGCTTGCCGACCTGGAAACATTGCAGGCGAATCTCGGCGCGCGATGTCGATTGCACCGCATCGACTCGTGTTTCGGCCACGATGCGTTCCTGAAGGAAGCCGAGGCGATCGACGCCATCCTGCGCACCGCATTCGCCGCGGGAGCCGCAGCATGAGCCGCGTCCGCCTGCCTGCGACCGCCGCCGTACGCGCCGCGATCGACAGCGACACCGCGCATGGCGCCGTCGTGCCGCCGCTGGTGTTGTCGACCAACTTCAGCTTCGAAGGCTTCGGCAAGAAGCGCACTTACGACTACACGCGCAGTGGCAATCCGACGCGCGACCAACTCGGCAACGCACTGGCCGAACTCGAAGGCGGCGCCGGCGGCGTGGTGACGGCCACGGGCATGGCCGCGATCACGCTGGTGCTGGCGCTGCTCGAACCCGGCGACGGCCTCGTGGTGCCGCACGATGGCTACGGCGGCAGCTGGCGGTTGTTCAACGCGCTGGCGAAGAAGAACCATTTCACGCTGCACACCATCGACTACAACGATCCGCGCGCGCTCGCTGCGGCACTGGCTACCGGCCCGCGCCTCGTCTGGATCGAAACGCCGTCGAATCCGCTGCTGCGCCTCACCGATATCCGCTTCGTCGCCGAAGCCGCGCACGCCGCGGGTGCGACGGTGGTGGTCGACAACACCTTCCTGTCGCCGGCGTTGCAGCAGCCGATCGCGCTCGGCGCCGACGTCGTGGTGCACTCGACGACGAAATACATCAACGGCCACAGCGATGTGGTGGGCGGCGCCGTCGTCGCGAAGGACGCAGCGCTGCATGAACAACTGGTGTGGTGGGCGAACGCGCTCGGCCTCACCGGTTCGCCGTTCGACAGCTTCCTGACCTTGCGCGGCCTGCGCACGCTCGATGCGCGCCTGCGCGTGCACCAGGAAAACGCGGCCGAACTGGCGACCTTGCTCGACGCCCATCCGGCCGTGGCCAACGTCTATTACCCGGGTCTCGCCGCGCATCCGGGACACGCGCTCGCCGCGCGCCAGCAACGCGGCTACGGCGCGATGCTGAGTTTCGAATTGCACGGCGGCGAGGCCGAAGTTCGCGCCTTCCTCGACGGACTCGACTGCTTCACGCTGGCCGAATCGCTGGGCGGCGTGGAAAGCCTGGTCGCGCACCCGGCCACGATGACGCACGCGGCGATGAGCGCCGAAGCGCGTCGGACCGCGGGTATCTCCGACGGCTTGTTGCGGCTGTCGGTGGGCATCGAAGCCGCCGACGATCTGATCGCCGATATCGAGGCCGGCCTGCACCGCGCCACCGTGTCGCAGCGTTCGACACGCAGCGAAACGGCGTTCGCATGAGCGCCGTCGTCAATGCCATTGCGCCTCGGCGCAATACTGCGCCGGAGTTGGAAATTGCGCCTGCGCCGCGCGCGCTGCCCGCATCGCGCGCCTCGGCCAGAGTGGTCTTGCTCGGCACCGGCGCCGTCGGCAGTGCGTGGCTGCAGCGCTATGCGCGGCTGGCGTCGACACACGAGGCCGTGAACTCGCTACGTGTCGTCGGAATGGCGAATTCGCGGCGGCACGGCGTGCGCGCCGAAGGATTCGAGCCTTCGCAGCTGCGTGAAATCAGCGATTCGCTCGACGAAAGCGCTCGTCTCGAAACCGCGATGGCCGCCCTCGGCGAGCATGCCTGCCGCATCGTGATCGACGCCACCGCCAGCGATGAAGTCGCGTGCCGCCACGCCGAATGGCTCGCGCAAGGCATCCACGTCGTCACCGCCTGCAAACTCGGCGCGGGCGCCACGCTCGATCGCTGGCAAGCACTGCAGGCTGCCCGCACTCTCGGCAACGCACGCTACGGCGACGCGGCTACCGTCGGTGCCGGCTTGCCGATCCTGCGCGCGGTGCGCGATTTGGTCGCCGGTGGCGACCGCATTCGCGAAATCGCGGGTTCCTTGTCCGGCTCGCTCGCGTGGCTGTTCGCGAACTACGATGGCACACGCGCGTTTTCCGCCTTGGTGCGCGAAGCGCGCGAACGCGGCTACACCGAGCCCGACCCGCGCGACGACCTCGCCGGCGAAGACGTGCGCCGCAAACTGCTGATCGTTGCGCGCAACGCCGGGTTCGCGCTGCACCGTGGAGATATCGAAGTCGAATCGCTGGTGCCGCCCGCACTCGCGTCGCTTGCGCGTGATGCCGCATTGGCATCGCTGGAGCAGCTCGACGTCCCGCTGCTCGCGCGATTGAACGAAGCAAAAAACGCCGGAAAAGTGCTACGTTTCGTTGCGCGCCTCAGGCCGGACCGGGCGCGCGTCGGCCTCGAATCGCTCGATCCCTCCGACCCGCTCGCGCAAGCCGCCGGCTGCGACAACCGCGTCGCGATCTGGTCAGATCGCTACAGCGAACAACCTCTGGTGATACAAGGTCCGGGCGCCGGCGCGTCGGTAACGGCAGCGGCACTGCTCGACGATGTGCTGGCGATCGCCAGTGCTACTCAGCGATAAGTAGATTCCTCGTCGATCTTCGGCAAGGTTAGCCCGAGGCTACTCGACCGACGTTGTGTCCGGCCGCCGGTCCGATCGCGTGGACGTCGATACGAGGGGATGTGTACGTGTCCACATTCCAGTGAAGTTTCGTAAGGGGAGGTGGGCGGTCCGTTCGGGCCGAGCTCGCCTCAACTCTTCCGGAGCAACAACGTGTCGAACGCCAGGGTATTGTCGGTAGCAATCTCGATGATCATCGTCTGCGGCGCGGCAAGCGCCGGTGGGGGCTCGCTCGACCCCACTTTCAACGAACCAGCGGGATTTATCGAGATTTCTTTCGATGTTCCGGGCTCCACCTTTGCGGATACGCCCGCCACGATCGCACGGCATACGGACGGTAGTTTCTACGTGGGCGGCACCGTCGCCACCGCGAGTTTCGTCGACAACCAAGCAATGGCCAAGCTGACGGCAAACGGCCAGTTCGATGCCGCGTTCGGCTATTGGATTAGCAACGATACGACGGAGACGAAGGCCCACGCGTTGGTCCTCACCTCTCCAGGTCCATGTCTCGTGGGCAGGGGCCTGCCAGCAGGAGCATTTGACTCTCACGGCGTTGTGCGCTGCGGGGCGGGCGGATTACTGGCACACACCGCGTTGATGGAGTCTGGTTGGTTTGCTGCCACCTCGATCGCAAGGTCGACGGCACTGGGGGATGTTTTTGAAGTGGCGGGTTACCGCGGGTCATCCGATGCCCCGGAGTTCGAGGTGAAACGGTTCGTACGCACCGCGCAGGGCTTGGTCAGCGATCCGGACTTTGGAGTGGATGGGTCCTCCATCGTCCCGTTTGGATCTTCGGTCCATGCTGCGTACTCGCTTATACGGGCACCTGACAATGGCATTTATGCGGCCGGGTACACTCACATCGCGGGCACCCCATCTGACCTCAACTTCGCAATCGCGAAATTGACGGAGGGAGGCGATCTCGATCCGGCGTTCAGCCTGGATGGGATGACGACAGCCAGTTTCGGTTTCGATGCTCCAAAAATCGACTATGCGACGGCGTTGGCTTTGGACCCTTCAGGGCGAATTGTCGTTGCGGGGGTGGCGAGCAACGATCCTGGCAACGGAGCCGACGAAGTTGCTTTGTTGCGATTGCTCAGTGACGGATCCCCGGATCCCGGGTTTGGGATCGACGGCAAGCGCGTCTATAGCTTCACCCCTCAGTCGCCGTTCAACGAAGACTATGTCGCCGGCTTAGCGATTGATTCCAAAAATCGCATCTATGTGGTTGGCAGCGTCTATGTATATGCAAACGAGCCCGGAAACGTGTTAGACATTGCCGTGATGCGACTACTGCCCAACGGTGAGGTCGATGTCAGCTTCGGAACAGAAGGTCGCGCACTTTTCGACTTTTCACCCGACAACCTGTCGCAGTCACAGAATGACTATGGTGTCGCTATTGTCATGGACGGAGACAAACCGGTCATCTTGGCCGAGAGCCAGGGCGCCGCAGAAGACACCGACTTTGTCGTATTTCGCCTGCTCCCGGACGACCGCCTCTTCGCCGATGGTTTCGAGCAACTCTAAGCTCGGACCAACTTGTCACTGAAGAGCGTCGGTCGGCCGAGTGACGCCGCGCAGTTCTTCGAGGTGAGCGACGCCGCAGCTCGAAACGCGGTGATCGCAAAAATCTGGTGTCAGCACTCAATCACATTCACCGCCAGCCCCCCACGCGAAGTTTCCTTATATTTGTCCTGCATGTCGCGCCCGGTGTCGCGCATGGTCTTGATGACCTTGTCGAGCGAGACCTTGTGCTTGCCGTCGCCGCGCAGCGCCATGCGGGAGGCGTTGATCGCCTTCACGGCGCCCATCGCGTTGCGTTCGATGCAGGGGATCTGCACCAGGCCGCCGATCGGGTCGCAGGTGAGGCCGAGGTTGTGTTCCATGCCGATTTCGGCGGCGTTTTCGATCTGTCCGACGCTGCCGCCGAGGGCGGCGGTGAGGCCGGCGGCGGCCATCGAGCAGGCGACGCCGACTTCACCCTGGCAGCCGACTTCGGCGCCGGAAATCGACGCGTTTTCTTTGTAGAGAATGCCGATCGCCGAGGCGGTGAGCAGGAAGTCGAAGACGCCCTGTTCGTTGGCGCCGGGGCAGAAGCGATCGTAGTAATGCAGCACCGACGGGATGATGCCGGCCGCGCCGTTGGTGGGGGCGGTCACCACGCGTCCGCCGGCGGCGTTTTCTTCGTTCACGGCGAGCGCGTAGAGGTTCACCCAGTCGAGCACGGTGAGCGGGTCGCGCATCGCGGCTTCGGGCTTGCCGGATAGTTCGAGATACAGCGACGGCGCGCGCCGTTTCACATGCAATCCGCCGGGCAGCGTGCCTTCTTCGCGGATGCCGCGCGCGACGCAGCTTTGCATCGCCTGCCAGATTTCGCGCAGCGAGGCGCGGATGGTTTCGCCGTCGCGCCAGGCGTGTTCGTTGGCGAACATCAGGGCCGCGATGGTGAGGTTGTGGGTTTCGCACTGGCGCAGCAGTTCGTCGCCGGAGTGGAACGGGTACGGCAGCTCGGTGGTGTCGGCAACGATGCGGTCTTCCGCGGCCTCGTCCTGGTTGACGACGAAGCCGCCGCCCACCGAGTAGTAGTCGCGCGTGGCGATCAGTTCGTCTTTCGCATCGAAGGCCGAGAAGCGCATGCCGTTGGTGTGATACGGCAGTTTCTGGCGTTTGTTCATCACCATGTCGCGCTTTTCGTCGAACGCGATCTCGTGGCGGCCGGACAGGCGCAGGCGCTTTTCGCCGCGGATGCGTTCGAGGGCGGCGGGAATGATGTCCGGGTCGATCGCGTTCGGCCAGTGGCCTTCGAGGCCCATCAGCACGGCCTTGTCGGTGCCGTGGCCACGGCCGGTTAGGGCGAGCGATCCGAACACTTCGGCGCGCACGCGCGCAACGTCCTGCAGCCGGCCGCTCTCTTCCAGCCAGCGCTGCACGAAGCGCGCGGCGGCGCGCATCGGGCCGACGGTATGCGAGGAACTCGGGCCGATGCCGATCTTGAACAGGTCGAAGGTGCTGACAGCCATGACGGGGAATTCGAAAAAGATTCGCCTATTCTATTCCTCTGTCCCCGCCGCTACCCGTACGCCTGCGCATGCGATTGATCCTGTTCCAGCGCGACGACTGCCATTTGTGCGACCTGGCGCTGGCCGAATTGGCGCAGGCGCGGCTGCCGGAGTTCGAAAGCGTGTTCATCGACGACGACGCGGCGCTCGAAATGCGCTACGGGGTCCGCATTCCGGTGCTACGGCGCGATGACGACGGCGCCGAGCTCGACTGGCCGTTCGATGCCGCGCGCGTGGCGATGTGGCTCAGGAGCGCTTGAGCCGCGCCAGGATTTCGCTGCGCGCTTCGCGCAGGATGGAATCGCGGTCGAGCGAGGCGACGATATCCTGCACCACGCGTTTCGGGCCCTGTTCGCCCCAGCTCTTGCCGGCGGCCAGATAGCGCTCGGCAGCGCGCGCGATCAGCGTGGTGGCGTACCACGCCAGCGCGCCCTGCGCGCCGGCCGTCACCAGCGTCGACAGCCCGGCGCTCGCTCCTTTGAGCGCCGAGGCGACCAGGTGCACGCCCCAGATCGCGCCCATCAGCGCGGCCAGTTGGGCGGCGATGGTGCCGATCAGTTTGCCGGCCTCCACTCGGGTCAGCGGCAGGCCGTAGATGCGCGACAGATGCATGACGAGCGCGACGTCGAGCGCCGCGGCGGCGAGCAGGTCGGCCACCGGCACCGGGTTCAGCGCAACGGCCACGCCTTTGGCCAGGCAATAGGTGCGCGTGACGCGCTCGGCCAGATCGCGCCGCAACGCCGTGAGCCGCTCACCGACTTCATCCGACAAACGGCCGGCGAACAAGGCCGCATTCAGCGCAGCCAGCGTCTTTCCTTCGGCTTCCAGGATCGCGAGGATGCGCGCGCGCAGCGCGGCCACATCGGCCGGCCGATCGCGCACGATCTCGCGCTCGCTGCCATCGGCCTGTACCTGCAGCACGCGTTCGGCGGCTGGCAGCGCCATCACTTCGACGATGTTCTGCGGCTGCACCAGGCCCTGGGTGTGTTGCTGCAGACGCGCGTGCAGTTCGGCGCGCTGCGCGGTGGTGTAGCGGTCGGCCTTGTTGAAGGCGAGCAGCAGGGGGCGCTGGGTGCGCGCCAGCAATTGCAGCGCGTCGACTTCGACCGAGGTCATATCGCCATCGACGACGAACAGCACCAGATCGCTGCGGCCGGCGACATCGAACGCGAGCTTCTCGCGCTGTTCGCCGGAGAGTTCGTTGATGCCGGGCGTGTCAATCAAATGCACGCCGTTGGCCACCGTTTCGCGCCAGGGCGCGTGCGCGGCGTGCGCCGTGGTGCCATGCAGTACGCCGACTTCGAAGGCCTGCTGCCCGAGCAGCGCATTGAGCAGCGCCGATTTGCCGACGCTGACGCGGCCGAACACTGCTAGGTGGATGTGGCCGTGTTCGATCTTGTCGAGCATGGCCTCGACCTGCGCGTAGTCGGCGGCCAGCGCCTCGCGCACATCGGGCGGAATCGAACGATCCTGCAGCAGCGAGCGCAGGCTGTCGGCGGCCTGCGCCAGATGGTTGCCTTGCTCGTCGCGCGGTTTGCCGTCGGCGCGTTCGCCGCGCCACCACTGCGCCAATCGTTCGATCAGCCCCACTTCGATTTGCTCGGACTCACGGCGTCGCCGGCGCCAGCACCAGGGTGGTCGACACCTTCACTTCGTGCGCGATCATTTCCGCATCGGCCCAGTCGCCGCCGCCGACGCCGAAATCCATGCGGTTGAGGGTCGCGCTGCCTTCCAGCCGCGTGCCGCTGCCGTCCGGCGTCCAGCTGAAGGCGAGGGTCACGGGTTTGACGACGCCGCGCAGCGTCAGCATGCCGCGCGCCTCGAAGCCGGTGCCTGCCGCGACGAATTCTTCCGCCACGAAGGTGGCTTTCGGATGCTCGTCGACAGAGAAGAAGTCGCCGTCCTTGAGTGTGCCGTCGCGCTCTTCGTTCTGCGTGTCGGCCGAGGCGAGTGCCACGTCGACCTCGAACTTGCTGCCGGCCAAAGCGGCCGGGTCGAAACGGATTTTCGCGTCGAACTGTTTGAACTGGCCCTCGAACGCTTCGCCCTGCGCCGTGCCGGTGAAGCGCAGCGACGACTGGTCGGGCACGACTTTCCAATCGGCGGCGAAAGCGCTGCCGCCGATGACGAACAAGGTCAGCGCCAGTGCGCGGAATCGATAGGCGGCAAAGGTCATTTCGGATCCTTAGGCAAAGGAGGCAGGACGCCTGGCACCATGCGGGCCAAGGTGATGTCGCGATCGAAGAAATGATGCTTCAGCGCCGCGGCGACGTGGATCGCGAGCAACACGGCGAGCACGATCCAGCCGGTCTCGTGGATGTCGTGCGCGAGATGTTTCAGTTCGGGATCCGGCCCGCTCAGCGCCGGCAGGCGGAACAGCCAGAACCATTGCAGCGGGAAATTCGACGCCGAGTTGTAGAGCCAGCCCGACAGCGGCATCGCGAACAGCATGACGTAGAGCAGGAAATGGCTCGCCTCCGACAAGGCGCGCTGCCAGCCCGGCATCGTCGAGGGATACGGCGGACGCTTGTCGACGAAGCGCCACAGCACGCGCAGCAGCATCAGCGCGAGCACCGTGATGCCGGTGGATTTGTGCAGCGCGTACACCTTCACCTTGTCGGGCGAGTTGGGCATCTCGTCCATCCACAGGCCGACGATCACCATGCCGATCACCAGCAGCGCGATCGTCCAGTGCAGCGTCTTGGCCACCCAGCCCCACTGCGAGGCGGTATTGCGCGCTCCCATCATTCTTCTCCTTCATCGCGTGCGCGAACGGCTTCGACTTCGATCCGCAGACGGACCTCGTCGCTCACCACATTGGGCAGCGAGATCATGCCGAATTGCGAGCGTTTCAAGCTAGCCGTGGCGGAAAAGCCAGCGGTGTTCTTGAACGTGTACGGATGGCGGCCGACATCGTTGAGGGTAACCTCGAGCGTGACCGGCGCGGTCTTGCCGCGCAAGGTCAGGTCGCCGGTGACGCGCGCGCGTTTCGCATCGATGCCTTCGACCTTGGTGGAAACGAAGGTCGCCTGCGGGAACTTCGCGATGTTGAAAAAATCGCGCTTGAGCATGCGCTCGCGCCATTTTTCGTCGCCCAGGTCGAGGCTGGCGATGTCGATCTGCACTTCGAGTTTCGCCGAGCTCCAGTCCTTTTCGTCGAACCACAACACGCCGCTGGGATGCGCGAACGTGCCGAGCGCGTTCGAGAAATCCAGATGCCGGCATTCGAACGCGATGCGGGTGTGGACCGGATCGATTTCGTAACGCCGCGCGTCGGCCGAGGCCGTCGCGCTGCAAAGCAGGAGAAGCACGAACAGGGCAGGGCGCATGAGCTTCACCTCGGGTCAGCGACGCGATGAGGATTGCGTGCTCGAACCGGCGCGTTCGCGCCAGGCATCGAGGGCGACGGCAGCGAGTGCTTTGAGCCGCTCGGCCGCGGGTTGTTCGAGATCGGCACGGAACGCTTGCAGCGTGGCCTCGCGATCGAGCTCGGCGGTGTCGGCCAGCGTTTGCGACACCGCGCGGCCGAGGCTGTCGAAGATCAAGCCGTAGGCGACCGCGTGCACCAAACCGCCGCCGAGCGTGCCGAATCCGGGAAACGCCTTGAGGCCGTTGCCGACGACGGCGAGCGTGATCGACGTGGTGGTGCGCACCAGGCCGCCGGCGCGGGCGAGAAAGGCGTCGACATCGATATCGCGCGCGGCCAGGTTGTGGATCGCGCACAGTTCGCGCACCAGCGCGGTGGCGAGCGCGCCCTGGATCACCAGGTCGGTACCCGGCGCGACGGCCGCCAGCGCGCCGACGATGGCGCGCCGCGTGTATTTCGCGACGGCGGCTTCGCTGCGGGCGGCGCGTTCCGTGCGTTCGGCGGTTGCCAGCGTGTGGTCTACCTGCGCGAACAAGGCGGCTTCGCGGCCAGGTTCGAGTTGCGCCGCGCCGGCATGTGCAAGCCGTGCGAGTTCGAGTTGCAGCGCATCGATCTGCGCGGGACGTTCGCGCGTGACGCGCTCGCGGCGGCCATCGGGATGTTCGCGCCACAGTTCATCGTCGAAACCGGCGCTGACGGCGATCACCTGCGCGCCGAGCGGGCGATAGCGATCGCGCAGGCGTTCAAGCAGTGCGCTGCGTTCGGCGTCGCTGTAGCGATCGATCTTGTTGAGCGCGACGATCAGCGGGCGGCCATAGCCCGACAAGGCGCGCAGTTCGGCATCCTGCGCGCGCGTCAGATCGCCGTCGGCGACGTAGACGATGGCATGCGAGCGCGCGGCTTCGGCGCGCGCCAGTTCGCCGTGCGATTCGCCGTGCGATTCGCGCGTGCCGGGCACGTCGGCCACTTCCACGGCGCGTCCGTCGGGCAACTCGCCGCGATGGCGCGAGACCGCTTGCGTGGTGCCGCCGACCGCGCCGATCGCCGGCTGCGCCTGCGGCGCGAGCGCGCGCAGCAGGCTCGATTTGCCGCTGGAAATTTCGCCGAACAGCGCGACCTGCACGGTGTTCTGCGCGCGGCGTGCGTCGAGTTCCGCCAGTTCGCGCTGCGCTTGGCGCGCGGAATCGGCGCCGGGCTCGATGCAGGCGATGCGGGCTTCGAGCGCGTCGCGGTCGATGCGCTCGACCCGCGGCGTGCGCGGCGCGCGTGGATACAACAATCGCCATACCAGCCCTCCGGCACCGGCACCGAGCGCGGCGAGCACGAGGCCGTAACCCCAGCGCATCCATGCCGGCATGTCCTGCAGCCGCTGCCACACCGACAAGGCCGAATCGGCGGCCGACAGCAGCGTGAACATCAGCGCCGCCACCAGCAGCACCAGGGCGACGGCGATCAACAGGCGCAGCGGTTGCGAGGGGCGGGGCATGGGCGCACAGCGTAGCGCGTAACGCGCGTCGCGGATGCGACGCGGCCGGCCGCCGAACCGTCGCCGACAGGCTGCGTTCGGTGTGCTGCCGGGTTTTTCGCGATGGTGTGGCGCGGGTCCCGGATTGCGCTGCGCGACATCCGGGCTACGGGAGCGAACGGGCTACGCAGCTATTCGTGATAGGGCCACGACAACGCGTGCACCGCATCGACCAGCACTTTCAGGTTTTCGGGATTCACGTCGGGCGTGATGCCATGGCCGAGATTGAAGATGTGGCCGTTGCCGCGCCCGTAGCTGTCGAGCGTGGCGGCGACTTCGGTGCGGATCGCGTCGGGCGAGGCGTACAGCACGGCCGGATCGAGATTGCCTTGCAGCGCGACGCGATCACCGGTGCGGCGGCGCGCTTCGGCGAGCGTCACCAGCCAATCGACGCCGACGCCTTCGGCGCCGCTCGCGGCGAGTTCTTCCAGGTGCGGCGCATTGCCCTTGCCGAACAGGATCAGCGGGGTGCGGTCGAGTCCCTGGCCGCGCTCGAGTTCCTGCGCGATGCGGGTCAGATAGCGCAACGAAAACTCGCGATACAGCGCCGGCGACAGCACGCCGCCCCAGGTGTCGAACACCTGCAGCGCCTGCGCACCGGCTTCGCGTTGCGCCGACAGATACGCGATCACCGCGCGCGTGGTGATTTCCAGCAGCCGATGCAGCGCGGCCGGTTCGTTGTAGGCCATCGCCTTGATGCGCGAAAAATTGTCGCTGCCGCCGCCTTCGATCATGTAGCAGGCCAGGGTCCACGGACTGCCGGAAAAACCGATCAGTGGCACGCGGCCGCGCAGTTCGCGGCGGATCAGCCGCACCGCGTCCATCACATAGCCCAGATCCATTTCCATATCCGGCACGGCGAGTTGCGAGATCTGCGCGGCGGTGCGGATCGGGCGTTCGAACTTGGGGCCTTCGCCTTCGACGAAATACAGCCCCAGGCCCATCGCATCGGGGACGGTGAGGATGTCGGAGAACAGGATCGCGGCATCCAGATCGAAACGCTCGAGCGGCTGCAACGTCACTTCGCAGGCCAGTTCCGGCGTCTTGGCGAGCGTCAGGAAACTGCCGGCGCGCGCCCGCGTGGCGCGGTATTCGGGCAGGTAGCGGCCGGCCTGCCGCATGATCCAGACGGGCGTGCAGTCGACGGGTTCGCGGCGGAGCGCGCGGAGGAAGCGATCGTTGGTCAGGTTCATTGTTCGGAGCGTGGGATTGGGCGCTTGGGGCGTGTGGGCTTGCGGATTTTTTGTTGAGTGGCGGGGGAATCGGGAATCGGGAGAAGAGCAGCAGTGGCGCGAGGTTCATTGAGCGCTTCGGTTTTCGGCGTGCGCTAGAAGCAGCCTCACCACCCTCCCGATTCCCGACTCCCGATTCCCAGCAGCTCAGCGCGGTGCATCCGCCCCCTGCGCGAACATGATCTGGAAGCCGCGCTTGATTTGCAGATCGCGCGCCTTCTCGAAGGCCGAAATCGCTTCGCTCTGTTCGAGATACACCTCGCGCTTGAGCTGGCTTTTGCCGCCGATCTGGCCGGATTCGCGGGTCAGGGTCCAGCCGCCCAGCAGATCCTGCTGCAGGATCAATTGGAAGTAGCGCGGCGCCTCGTTGGCCGCCGGTTTTTGCTGGAGAAAGATGCGCATGGGCGCATTCTAGCGGGCCGCGCGCGCGGTGCGGACGCGACTTCAGTTCGACAGGATGCGCAGGATGTCGGCATCCGGCACGCCGGCCACGATTTCCGCACGGCCCAGGCCGCGCCAGAGGATCAGGCGCAGGCGGCCGGAGACGGCCTTCTTGTCGAGCCGCATCAGGTCGAGCAACTGGTTCGCATCGGTGGCGCTGCGCGGGAAAATCGGCAGGCCCAGGCGCGCCAGCAGGTGCGACAGGCGCTCGGCATCTTCGGGCGGCGCGTGGCCGAGCGCGGCCGACAGTCGCGCCGCCATCACCATGCCGATCGCCACCGCTTCGCCGTGCAGCAGTTCGCCGTAGCCCGACGCGGTTTCGAGCGCGTGGCCGAAGGTGTGGCCGAAGTTGAGCAGGGCGCGCTCGCCGGTTTCGTGTTCGTCGCGCGCCACGATTTCGGCCTTGTGGCGGCAACTGCGTTCGACGGCTTCGGCCAGCGCCTCGGCGTCGCGCGCCAGCAGACGCGCGACGTTGCGTTCGATCCAGTCGAAGAACGCGACGTCGCGGATCGCACCGTACTTCACCACCTCGGCCAGCCCGGCGCGCAGTTCGCGCAGCGGCAGCGTGGCGAGGGTGTCGGTGTCGGCGATCACCGCCGACGGTTGATGGAAGGCGCCGACCAGGTTCTTGCCTTGCGGCAGGTCGACCGCGGTCTTGCCGCCGACCGACGAGTCGACCATCGCCAGCAACGTGGTCGGCAGCTGCACGAAGGCGATGCCGCGCATCCAGCAGGCCGCCGCGAAGCCGGCGAGATCGCCGACCACGCCGCCGCCGAGAGCGACGACGGTGGCGTCGCGGCTGGCGCGCAGTCTTGCCAGCGCGTCGATCGCCTCGCCGAAGCGCGCCAGCGTTTTTTCGCTCTCGCCGGGCGGCAGGATCAGATGCTCGACGCGATGTTCCGGCTGCAACGCCGCTGCCACGCGCGCCAGATACAGCGGCGCCACGTTGCCATCGGTGATGACGAGCGCGTCGCGGCCGCGCACCTGCGAGGCCCAGTCGCCGGCCGCCAGCAGCCCGGGGCCGATGCGGATCGGATAGCGCCGCTCGCCGAGCTCGACATTCAATTCGCGCATCGAAGTCATGCCGCGTGCTCGGCGGCGCCGGCGTCGCGCTGCCAGCGCGCGTCGAGTTCGGCCAGCAGCGCATCGGCCGCGCAGTTGACGCTGGCGTGGTCGGATTCGTAGATCAGGTCGGCCACCTCTTCGTACAGCGGGCCGCGCTGCGCGGCCAGGGTCTGCAGCCGTTCGCGCCGATCGGGCGCGCGCAGCAGCGGACGGCTGCGGTCGCGCGCCAGGCGTTCGAGCTGACGCTCGATGCCGGTGCGCAGGTAAACCACGAAGCCCGATGCCGCCAGTAGCCGACGAGTGGCGGGATCGAGCACGGCGCCGCCGCCGGTGGCGATCACCTGGCCGCGGCCGTCGCACAGCTCGGCGATGATCGTGCGCTCGCGCTGGCGAAAGCCGCTTTCCCCTTCCAATTCAAAGATCAAGGTCACGCTGACGCCGGTCTGCGCTTCCAGCGCCACGTCGGCATCGACGAAGCTCATCCCGAGGCGCTCGGCCAAGCGCCGGCCGATCGACGTCTTGCCGGCGCCCATCGGGCCCACGAGGATCAGATTGGAGGCCGGATTCATGGCCAGATGCTAGCATTGGCGCCCTGCGGCGCTGCGGCCGCAAGGCGAGGTACGAGCAGGGATGTTGCGATTTTTCGTGTTGTTCATGAGCCTGCTGGTCGGGCTGTTCTGGCTGCGCATCACCAATGTCGTGCGCGAGGCCGTGACGCTGCCGTTCACCGGCGTGCTGGCCGATATCAGCGCCTTCATCATCAAGGCCTTCGACGACGACGTGATTTCCTACGGCGTCGTGATCCAGAGCCAGAGCACCGGCTTCGGCGTGCAGATCGCACCCGGCTGCGACGGCATCGAGGCGGTGATCATCCTGCTGGCGGCGATCATCGCGTTCCCGTCGCCGTGGAAACACAAGCTGGCCGGCATCGGCATCGGCTTCGTCGCGATCCAGGCGCTGAACCTGGTGCGCATCATCAGCCTGTTTTATCTGGGCCAGTGGAACCAAGTGTGGTTCGACTGGTTCCACCTGTATCTGTGGCAGGCGCTGATCGTGCTCGACGCGCTGGCGGTGTGGCTGATCTGGCTGCGCTATCTGCCGCGCCGCCGTCCGCCGCAGTCTCCGCCACCGTCGGCGCCGCCGCCGGATTCGACGCCGCTGCTGCCGGCCTGAAGACCGATCCGGCCGGCGCGTGATGCACGGCCGGATGCCAATCTGCGCGGGTTTGATATAGTCGGGTAACAATTCGACACCGACCGCAGGGGTCGGCCGCCCGCGAAACATGCGCAGGCGTCCGGAAGCCGAGCGAGCCAACGCAAGAGGGGTAGGGACTGATGGCGGCACGCCAGAATCTGATCGGATTGCTGGAAGACGATCCGGACCAGGCGGCGCTGTTCCGCCTGTGGCTCGAAGGACAGGGCTACGCCACCCGCCATTACCCGCAGGCCGCGGAATTCCGCCGCAAGCTCGGCGCCGAATCGGTGGACCTGCTGTTGCTCGACTGGAACCTGCCCGACGAAAGCGGCATCGAGGTGCTGCGCGCATTGCGCGAGGGCGGCCACTCGAAGCTGCCGGTGCTGTTCCTGACCGCGCGCAACGAAGAGGAAGACATCGTCGCCGGCCTGCGCGCCGGTGCCGACGATTACCTCGGCAAGCCGCCCAAGCAGGGCGAATTGCTGGCGCGCGTGGCCGCGCTGCTGCGCCGCGTGGGCCTCAACAACGATCAGACCGGCGACGAAGACGCGGCCCCGTACCGCATCGATTCGCAGCGCCGCCGCGTGATGCTGGAAGATCGCGAAATCGTGCTGACCGAGCGCGAATTTGATCTGGCGCTGTTCCTGTTCCGCCGCCGCGGCCGTGTGGTCAGTCGCGACGCGCTGCTCGAAGGCGTCTGGAACATCCGCGGCGATGTCGCCACCCGCACCGTCGACACCCACATCAGCCGCCTGCGCAAGAAGCTCGAACTCGGCGGCGAACATGGCTGGCGGCTCAATGCGGTCTACCAGCACGGCTATCGGCTCGAACAAGCCTGACCGGCACTCGCAGGGGCGCGCGCGGCGGCTACACTTGAGCCTGCACTCCACCGTCTCGCCCGCCGCCGGATGCCGCCGATCGCACGCAAGCTCTGCCTGGTGGGAGAACCCGGGGTCGGCAAGACCAGCCTGGTGCGTGCGCTGCTGGCCAACGTCGGCGCGCAGGGCGATGCCAATCCGCTGATCGCCGCCGGTCCTCAGGGCGTCGGCGCCGATCGCGGCATCCAGCTCAGCGAATGCGATCTGGGCAGCGATGGCGAGTCGCTGCCGGTGACGGTGTGGGACCTGGCCGGCAGCAGCGCGCTCGACACCCTAAATCAAGCCTTCCTCAGTGGTCTCGACGGCGTGATGGCGGTAGCCGACGCGTCGCGTCCCGCCAGCGCCGCCACCGCGTTGCGTCTGGTGCAGCAGATTCGCCGCCTGCATCCGGGCACTCCGGCGGTGCTGCTGTTGAACAAGCGCGATCTGGCGGTGCCGGTGGCCATCGATACGCTGCCGGACGCCGGCGTCGATGTGTTCGAAGCCAGCGCGCGCGACACCGGCAACGTGCGCGCCGCATTCGCCGCGCTGGCGCAGCGGATCGCTGACGGCGCCACGCCACGTCGCGCACAATAGGCAAAACGCGCCGCCGCCGCCGCGAACTTCTTTTGCCATGCACGCCGATCTCTACGCCGAAGCCCTGGTCAACTTTCGCGAACTGCTCGACGAAGCGCGCGCCTGCGGCGACCCCGAACCCACCGCAATGACCGTGGCCACCGTCGCTGTCGACGGCAAGCCATCGGCGCGCACCGTGCTGCTGAAGGCCTTCGACGAACGCGGCTTCGTCTTCTACACCAACTTCCACAGCCGCAAGGGAGAGGAACTGCGCGCCAATCCGTACGCCGCACTGCTGTTCCACTGGCGCCTGATGCGCAACGGCATCCAGGTGCGCATCGAAGGCCCGGTGGAAGAAGTCTCGCTGGCCGAAGCCGACGCTTATTTCGCGTCGCGCCCGCGCGGCAGCCAGATCGGCGCCTGGGCTTCGATGCAATCGGACACCTTGCCCGACTTGGCGACCTTCGAGCGCCGCATCGAAGAAACCGAACGCCGCTTCCACGACCGTCCGGTGCCGCGCCCGCCGCACTGGTCGGGCTTCCGCGTCGTGCCCGAGCGCATCGAGTTCTGGTATGGCGCGGAATTCCGCTTGCACGAGCGGTGGCTTTACGAGGCCGCGGAGGCGGGATGGTCGAAGCGGATGTTGTATCCGTGAGAGCAGGGGTTAGGGGCGAGTGGTGAGGGTGCTTCGCTCGAAACGATTCGCTGTACCCAATGACCGCATAAATGCGCCCTCACTACTAATCCCTAATCCCTAAAAACATGGGCCCTCAACGCATCGTCTGCCTCACCGAAGAACCCACCGAAACGCTCTACCTGCTGGGCGAAGAAGCGCGCATCGTCGGCATTTCGGGCTTCACGGTGCGGCCGGCGCGGGCGCGGCGCGAGAAGCCGAAGGTGTCGGCGTTCACCAGCGCGAAGATCGAGAAGATCCTCGAACTCAAGCCCGATCTTGCGATCGGTTTTTCCGATATCCAGGCCGATATCGCGGCCGAATTGATCCGCCGCGGCGTCGAAGTGTGGGTCAGCAATCACCGCAGCGTTGCCGGGATCCTCGATTACATCGAACGGCTCGGCGCATTGGTCGGTGCCGCCGAACGCGCGCGTGGACTCGCCGACGGACTGCGTCGCGGCCTCGATGAAATCGCCGGCGCCGCCGCGAAACTCGCGCGCCGTCCGAAAGTTTATTTCGAAGAATGGGACGAACCGATGATCAGCGGCATCCGCTGGGTCTCGGAACTCGTCGGCATCGCGGGCGGCGACGATATTTTTCCCGAGCGCGCGACGCAATCGCTGGCGCGCTCGCGCATCGTGGCCGACGCCCAGGAAATCATCGACGCGCAACCCGACATCATCTTCGGCTCCTGGTGCGGCAAGCGTTTCCGCCCCGAACTGGTAGCCGCGCGTCCTGGCTGGAGTGCAATTCCCGCCGTGCGCGACGGCCAACTGCACGAAATCAAATCGCCGCTGATCTTGCAGCCCGGTCCGGCGGCGCTCACCGATGGCGTGCGCGAGATCGCGACGATCATCGCGCGCTGGTCGGCACGCGCTAGCGGTTGAGCGGCGGAAAGAATTCCTGCCGGAAGCGCACGGCGAGCGGTGCGGTTTCGCCTTCCGCCATCACTTGCACATCGAAGGCGAGCGTCTCGCGATCGGTGACCCGCGGCTCGGCGAGATAGTAAATCGCGTCGCCTTCGCGCACTTCGCGGAATGCCAGTTCCTGACGTTGTCCAGCCAGGTTGGTGGCCGAGCCTTCGAGGGTCGCGGCGATGGCTTTGTCGCTGCCGTCGGTCTGGCGGCGCATGACGGCGATGTTGAGCAGGGCGCGGTTGGCCGAGCGGGTGATCGCGTATTGCCGGGCGACTTCCGGTGCCAGGGAAATCGATGGGACGGCGTTGTAGTGCACGACGATGTCGCCCTGCCGCATCGAACTTTCCGCTGCCGCATTGCCGCCAACGAACAGCGCAATGACGAGCAGTCCTGCGCAGCGTCGCGAAAGAAGTTTCATGCGGCCTCCTCGTGGAAAATCGAAATCATCCGCGCGCCAGCATCGCGCCCAGATCCATCAGCGGCGCCACGATCAGCACGCGCGCCAGCACGATCGCCAGGCTCGCCACCAGCGGTGACAGGTCGAATCCGCCGAAGGCCGGCAGTGCGCGGCGCAACGGGCGCAACAGCGGTTCGGTGACCTGCGTGATCAGCGGCACGATCGGGTGATAGCTGCCCTGGCCAACGAAACTCAGGATTACGCGCGCCAGGATCAGCCAGAAGAACATCATCAGCACGAACGACAACAGTTCGGCGAAGCCGAGTACCAGCAGCGCCGACAGCGTGATGCCGACGCCGGCGAGCATTAGCAGCAGCAACATCTTCAGGCATTCGAGCAGGAAGGCGATGAGGGTGGCCGCGATGTCGAAACTGCGCCACGGTTTCAGCACGCGACGCAGCGGCGCCAGCACCGGGTTGGTGGCCTTGTAGAAGAACTGGCAAACCGGGTTGTTGAAGTTGGCGCGCACCAGCTGCAGCACGACGCGCACCACGAACAGCATCACCAGCAGGCCGAACAGCACTTCGACCAGGATCGCGCCGGCATTGGCGAGATAACTCATCGTCACTCTCCGAGTGCGCGCGACATTTCGCCGCCGCGCTGTTTGGCGGCGAGGATGGCCTCGCGCACCAGCGCGCGCAGGCCGCCGATTTCGAAGCGCTCGATCGCCGCCTGCGTGGTGCCGCCGGGCGAGGTGACGCGCTGGCGCAGCGTGGCGGCGGTTTCGTCGCTTTCGTCGAGCATGCGGGCGGCGCCGAGCAAGGTCTGCTGCACCAGCGTGCGCGACACCTCTTCCGGCAGACCGGCTTCGACGCCGGCGGCCTGCATCGCTTCGGCCAGCAGGAAAACATAGGCGGGGCCGCTGCCCGATACCGCAGTCACCGCATCCATCTGCGCTTCGTCGTCGATCCACACGCACAGGCCGACGGCCGCGAGCAGTTGCTGCGCGGCGTCGCGCTGCGCGGCCGACGTTGCCGGCGTGGCGTACATGCCCGTCGCACCGGCGCCCAGCAGGGCGGGCGTGTTCGGCATGCAGCGCACCAGCGCGCGCGCGCCGCCGGTCCAGCGCTCGATCTGCGCGCAGGTGATGCCGGCGGCGATCGACACCAGCGTCGCGTTGTCGACACGGCCGGCGAGACCTTCGCACACGTCGCGCATCACCTGCGGCTTCACCGCGAGCACGACGATGTCGGCATCCTGCACCGCCTGCGCATTGTCCTCGCACACCTGCACGCCGAATTCACCGGCCAGTCCGCTGCGCAGCGCGGCCTGCGGTTCGGACACCGCGATCGAGGCTGGCCGCGCGCCGCGCGCGATCAAGCCGCCGATCAGGCTGCGGGCCATGTTGCCGCCGCCGATGAAGGCGATGCGTTGCGGCTGCGGAGAATTGTCGGTGCGTGACATGGAAGGGGCCGGGTCTTTTGGTATTGTCAGTTTAGAGGGTGCCGCGGTTGCGTCGCGATTCGGCTGGGCCGGTGCGCGGCTCTCAACGTCGTTTGCCGAACAGCGCCGTACCCACGCGCACCAGCGTCGCGCCGCTGCGGATCGCCAGTTCGAAATCTTCGCTCATGCCCATCGACAAGGTGTCGATCTGCTGATGCTTTTTGCGCAGCGCGTCGAACAGCGCGCGCATGCGTTCGAAGGCGTCGCGGCGTCGCTGCATGTCCGGGAAAGGCGCGGGAATCGCCATCAGTCCGCGCAGCCTGAGCGCCGGATGTTCTTCGACCAGCGCCGCCAGCGCTTCGATCGCCTCGGGCTTGCAGCCCGACTTGCTGTCTTCGTCGTCGATGTTGACCTGCAGCAGCAGATTGAGCGGGCTCGACATCGCATCGCGCGCACGCGCCAGCAAGGCGACCAGCTTGGGGCGGTCGATGCTGTGGATCCAGTCGAAGTGGCCGGCCGCCAGCGTGCATTTGTTCGACTGCAGCGGCCCGATCAAATGCCATTCGAGCGGCAGGTCGGCCAGCGCCGCCTGTTTCGCGACGGCTTCCTGCACATAGTTCTCGCCGAAGCGCCGCTGGCCGGTCGCGGCCAGGGCGCGCACGGCCTGGGCGGGCTGCATCTTGGAAACCGCCAGCAGGTGCTCGGCCGGGTCGCCGGCGGCGCCTGCGGTTGTGATCCGGCGCAGGATTCTGTTGCGGGAAAACGCGTAGTCTGAAGGTTCGGGTAACATCGCAGGTTGGCGTCGCAAACGATTGTTCCGGCGCTATACTGCGGTCGAATACAGGCCACGCCGCCGGTAGTGGGGCGAGTGTACCGGCTCTTGCTGGGGAGACGTCATGGATATCGCCGAACTTCTGGCCTTCTCGGTCAAGAACAAGGCTTCGGATCTGCATCTGTCGGCCGGCTTGCCGCCGATGATCCGCGTCGACGGCGACGTGCGGCGCATCAATATTCCCGCGCTCGACCACAAGCAGGTGCACGCGCTGGTGTACGACATCATGTCGGACAAGGCGCGGCGCGATTACGAAGAATTCCTCGAGGTCGATTTCTCGTTCGAGATACCCGGCCTGGCGCGCTTCCGCGTCAACGCGTTCAACCAGAACCGCGGTGCCGGCGCGGTGTTCCGTACCATTCCATCGGAAGTGCTCACGCTCGACGATCTGGCCGCACCGAAGATCTTTCGCGAACTGATCGACCAGCCGCAGGGATTGATCCTGGTCACCGGGCCCACCGGCTCGGGCAAATCGACCACGCTGGCGGCGATGGTCGACCACGTGAACAAGGGCCAGTACGGCCACATCCTCACGGTGGAAGATCCGATCGAGTTCGTGCACACCTCGAACAAGTGCCTGATCAACCAGCGCGAAGTGCATCGCGATACGCACGGCTTCAACGAAGCATTGCGTTCGGCGCTGCGCGAAGACCCCGACTACATCCTGGTCGGCGAGTTGCGCGATCTGGAAACCATCCGCCTGGCGCTCACCGCCGCCGAAACCGGGCATCTGGTGTTCGGCACGCTGCACACCAGTTCGGCCGCCAAGACCATCGACCGCATCATCGACGTGTTCCCCGCCGGCGAAAAGCCGATGGTGCGTTCGATGCTGTCCGAATCGCTGCGCGCGGTGATTTCGCAGTCGTTGCTCAAGAAGGTCGGCGGCGGCCGCGTCGCGGCGCACGAAATCATGGTGGCCGTGCCGGCCATCCGCAACCTGATCCGCGAAGACAAAGTCGCGCAGATGTATTCCTCGATCCAGACCGGCCAGGCCGTGGGCATGCAGACGCTCGACCAGTGCCTGCAGGACCTGGTCAAGCGCGGTCTCATCACGCGCGTGAGCGCGAAGGAATACGCCAAGGACAAGCGGTTGTTCGAGTGAGGCCGGGAATCGGGAATCGGGAGACGGGAATCGGAAGGGCAGCGATGCGCGAATACGATTGTCGTCTCACGAGCCTGGCTTCCGATTGCTCCGTGTTTGCGAGAGAAGCGGGAATGCGGGAACGGGAATCGGGAGTCGCAGCACGATCGGTGTTCGACGACGATTTCCTCCTCACGCTCCCTTTCGACGTCACCTTGTCTTTTGACGATTCCCGACTCCCTGTTCCCGATTCCCGGGGTGCCCCATGAGCAGCATCGACTTCACCTCCTTCCTCAAGCTGATGGCGCACAAGAAGGCGTCCGACCTGTTCATCACGGCCGGTGTGGCGCCGTCGATGAAGGTGCACGGGCGGCTTTCGCCGATCACGCAGAATCCGCTCACGCCGCAACAGTCGCGCGACCTGGTGCTCAACGTGATGACGCCGAGCCAGCGCGAGGAATTCGAAAAGACGCACGAGTGCAATTTCGCGATCGGCGTATCGGGTGTCGGCCGCTTCCGCGTCAGCTGCTTCTACCAGCGCAACCAGGTCGGCATGGTGCTGCGCCGGATCGAGACGAAGATTCCGACGGTCGAAGAACTCAGCCTGCCGCCGATCATCAAGACGCTGGCGATGACCAAGCGCGGCATCATCATCTTCGTCGGCGCCACCGGCACCGGTAAATCGACCTCGCTGGCCGCGATGATCGGCTACCGCAACCAGAACTCCACCGGCCACATCATCACGATCGAAGACCCGATCGAATTCGTGCACAAGCACGAAGGCTGCATCATCACGCAGCGCGAAGTGGGCATCGACACCGACAGCTGGGAAGCCGCGCTCAAGAACACGCTGCGCCAGGCGCCGGACGTGATCATGATCGGCGAGGTGCGCACGCGCGAAGGCATGGACCACGCCATCGCCTTCGCCGAAACCGGCCACCTGGTGCTGTGCACGCTGCACGCGAACAACGCCAACCAGGCGATGGACCGCATCATCAACTTCTTCCCGGAAGACCGCCGCTCGCAGTTGCTGATGGACCTCTCGCTCAACCTCAAGGGCGTCGTCGCGCAGCAGCTGATCCCGACGCCCGACGGCAAGGCCCGCCGCGTCGCGATGGAAGTGCTGCTCGGCACGCCGCTGGTGCAGGACTACATCCGCGACGGCGAAGTGCACAAGCTCAAGGAGATCATGAAGGAGTCGACCAACCTGGGCATGCGCACCTTCGACCAGAGCCTGTTCGAGCTGTACCAGGCCGGCGAAATCAGCTACGAAGACGCGCTGCGCCACGCCGACTCCTCGAACGAAGTGCGCCTGCGCATCAAGCTCGCCCAGGGCGGCGACGCGCACACCCTGAGCCAGGGGCTCGATGGCGTGGAGTTGATGGAGACGCGCTGAGGCTCCTGCGAGGTATCGCACGGCGGCGTGTTGTCTGGAGCGCGGGTGGCTGCGCTGGCCGCTATTTCGCGACTCGCTTCTTTCTGATGCCAGTTGTTTGCGGCGCACTCCGGTGCGCCGGCCGCCGTGACTTCTGACGAGTCTGTTTCGCGACGCCTGTCGCGATTGCCGAAGCGCGCATGTCCGCTCGGCACCCACCCTTCGTATAGCCAGCGCAGGTCAGAAATGGAGTGACTTGCATGCGCGCGCTATCGATGTTTTGCATCGCCTTGGCCCTGGGGCTGAGTGCCCAGGAATCGAAGGCTTCTTCGCCGACGCTGTCGGGAGGAATTTCACATTCGTGTTCGGTGGAGGCGGGCCGAGTCGAATGCTGGGGCGACAATTCGTATGGGCAGTTGGGCGACGGGACAACGACCCGATCGTTGGCGCCGAAGGCGGTTCCTGGAATCACGACTGCGATCCAGGTTGCGACCGGATTCTTCCACACTTGTGCGTTGCTGCAGGACGGCTCCGTTCTCTGCTGGGGATTGAACGATTCCGGTCATTTGGGACTCGGTTTCAAGAGCGCCATGGAGCCCAATCCTCAGCCTGTCTTGCTTGATGGCCCGATTATCGCGATCACCGCCGGGGGACAACATGCGTGCGCTCTGAATATGGTTGGCGATATGTACTGCTGGGGATACAACAATCAGGGGCAGTTGGGAGCAGGATTCGCAAGCCCAAGCGAGCCCACGCCAGTCTCGGTGCCGGGGACTTTCGATTCGCTGTCGGCAGGACACTTCCACACCTGCGGATTGAAGCAGGGCGTCGCGTATTGCTGGGGCTTGAACAACAACGGTCAGACGGGCATCGGTTCCGCCGGCGGCAACGTTCTGATTCCAACCCCAGTGGCCGGCGGTGAGACGTTCGTCGAAATCAGCGGTGGCTACGAGCATACCTGCGCAGTGTCGACCGACATGAAAGCGTTTTGCTGGGGCAGCAATGGTGCGGGTGAACTGGGTGCCGGTGTCATCGGGGCCGACAGTGCGTTTCCAGTCAGCGTCGCAGGTCTCGGCGAGGTTTCGGACATCACCGCCGGAGCTGAACTCGCATGCGCTCTGACATCGGCAGGGACTGTCGAATGTTGGGGATCGACGAGCTGGGGCAAGTTGGGGATAGGGTCGTTGGGAGCGACGGAACATCAGCAACAGTCTGCGTACGAGCTGATTTCCACTCCAGTTGCCCAGTTGTCGGGCGTCACCGCTCTAGGCTCGACCCGAGGGTTGCACGTCTGCACGAGAACGCCAGCGGGGCGTCATTGTTGGGGCGACAACGGCGCGGGGCAGGTCGGACAGGGTTTGGCGCCGGAAGATAACTCGGTCGCGACAAAGGTCACTGGAGCGGCGGAAACGGCTGCGTTGTCCAGCCAGGACTATCACACCTGCGCGCTGTCTGACTCCGGCACCGTCAGTTGTTGGGGCGTGAACGACGCGGGCCAGCTGGGCCAGTCTCATACGCGAAATCTTCCGGCTCCCGTCAATGTGGCCGGCATCGGTGTCGTGCAGGCTTTGGCCGTCGGACATGTGCACACCTGCGCGCTGAATGGAGCAGGCGAGGTGTATTGCTGGGGTGCCAATGGTTTCGGGCAGTTGGGCGTCGGCGATAGCGAGCCGTATCTGGGCCCGCAAAAGGTGCTCGGCGTGGCGTCGGACGTTGTAGGCATTTCTGCGGGGCGTGCTCATACCTGTGCGCTGCACAGCGACAGACACATCTCTTGCTGGGGCGCGAATTCCTACGGTCAACTCGGCAACGGTTTGACCACTGATTCGAGCTCTCCGGTCGACGTGGACAGCAACGAGACCTTTAACAAAGTCGTGCTCGGCGCGTTCCACAGCTGCGCGTTAACGGTATCCGGCAGCGTGATGTGCTGGGGTTCGAACGTTGACGGGCAACTGGGCGAGGGGGACTTTTTACCCGTGTATGCGGAAAGTCCGGTTGCCGTAGTGAATGGCTCGGGTGCATCGCAGTTGGTCGCCGGGCGATTTCACACGTGCCTGCTCGTACCCGGTCAGTTCGGTGTGGGTATCGTGAAATGCTGGGGCAGCGATGCGGCAGGCCAACTCGGAAACGGCCCGGCCACGTCGGCTTCCATGCCGGCTCCCGTCACCTCGTATTCGGGTTTCGTATCGGAAGTGTTTGCGGGTGGTGCCGGAGCCTGCCTGCGCCAGCCCAACTCGACCGTGACCTGCTGGGGAGACTCGTCGCATCTGCAATTGGGTACCGATTCGAACGTCCATTCACCGACCGATGTCGTGGCCCTGCAAGGACTGACCCACTTGGCGATCGGCAGCGATCACGTCTGCGGCGTCGACACGAGTGGCCAAGCCAAGTGCGCGGGCGCTGCCCAGTTCGGTCAACGCGGCGATGGCGCCTTGGGGCTGGTGCCTTATCCCGTCGCCGTCGCAAGCGACCGCCTCTTCGCCAACGGGTTCGAATAACTCGCGAAACCGCTCGAAGCCTACGCTTCGGGCGGTTTTCGCACTTCAACAAGACTCCGAAGGCTGCATCGTCGCAGCGCACACTCCGCGCCGCGTCCACAACGTCGGTTTGCGGTCGGAGTCACGCCTGACCAGCCTGACTCCGGCCTTTCACCAAAGCCCGATGCACCGCATCGAGCAATTCGGGTAGCGCGACGGGCTTACGCACGAACTCGGTGCACAGGGAGTCGGGCAGTTCGTCCGGGGTCGGGATGTTGTCGCCGTCGACGAGCAGCAGCACGGGGCCGCGGTATTCACGTTCCTGCAGTTGCATCAGGGTGCGCACGCTTGAGAGCAGGCGCATGTCGGCATCGAGCACGACGAGGTCGGGCAGGCCGCGTTGTTCGATCTGGTGGATCGCCGCGGCGCCGCCCTGCGCGATGCTGGCGCGGTAGCCTTTGAGCGCCAGGCCGTCGCCGAGCAGCGACAGGCTGCCGGCTTCTTCGCCGACCACCAGGATGCGGGCGTCGACGATCGCCGATTCGCTGCCCATCAGGTCGCGGCCGTTGATGCTCTGCGTCGGCAGGTAGATCTCGAAGCGCGTGCCTTTGCCCGGCGCACTCACCAGGCGCAGGCCACCACGATGATTGGTGACGATGCGCTTGCACGACAGCAGGCCCAGGCCGGTGCCGTCTTTCTTGGTGGTGAAGAACGGCGTGAACAGGCGGCGCTGCACTTCGTCGGTCATCCCCACACCGGTATCGGTCACGGTGATGCGCAGATAGGTGTCGGGCGGCAGCGATAGGTCGCCGAGGTCGATCGGCGTGTCCACGTCGGCGATTTCCGCGCTCAGTTTCAGCACGCCGCCGTCGGGCATGGCCTGGATCGCGTTGAGGCACAGGTTGAGCAGGCACTGCTGCAGTTCGGTGTCGTTGCCTTCGAAGCCCAGGTCGGCCGGCACTTCGTCGATTTCGAGTTTTACCGAGCGCGGTACGGTGCCCTGCAGCAACAGGTCGAGCGCGCGCAGTAACTGTTGCAGGCGTACCTGGCCGATGCTCTGCCGCGCACCGCGCGCGAACGACAGCATCGACGCCACCATGTCGAGGCCGCGCTTGGCGCAGTCTTCGACCAGTTCACCGAGACGGCGCAGGCGCTCGTCTTCGGTGCGGTCGGCGATCATCGGCGCCACCATCAGCAAAGGTTGCAGAATGTTGCGCAGGTCGTGGCTCAATCCGCCGGCCAACAGCGCGAGGCTGTCGAGACGTTGCGAACGCAGCAGCTCGGCTTCGGTGCGATCCTTCACCAATTGGTCGCGCGCCTCGCGCAGCGCGCGTTCGACCGCCGGCACCAGGCGCGCCGGATTGTTCTTGATGATGTAGTCGGTGGCGCCCTGCCGCAGCGCCTTTACCGCAGTCTCTTCGCCCATCGTGCCGGACACGAAGATGAAGGGCACGTAGCGCGAATGTTCGCGCACGATCTCCAGCGCGCGGTAACCGCTGAAGCCGGGCATCGACAGGTCCGACAGCACGATATCGGGCCGGAACTCGCGCATCGCGGCGAGCACGCCGGCTTCGTCGTCGGCGCGCAGCCATTCGATGGCCAGCGCGGAATCCTCGAACAGACCGGAGATCAGTTCGGTGTCGGCGGCGTCGTCTTCGACGTGCAGCACCCGGATCGGGCGGTTTTCGTAGTCTTCGATGTACGACATGCGGGCGGGCGAGTTGGGCTCAATCGTTCTGGGGCGGCTCGTTGAGAACGGCCCAGAAGCGGCCGACCGTCTGCACCGCGGTGAAGAACTGGTTCACGTCGACCGGTTTGACCACGTAGGCGTTGACGCCCAGATCCCAGCTTCGCACCAGATCGCTCTCCTCGCGCGACGACGACAATATCACCACCGGAATGCGCTTGAGCTGTTCTTCCGAGCGCATCTGCTTGAGCACTTCCAGGCCATCCAGGCGCGGCATCTTGATATCGAGCAGCACCACCGCCGGATCGCCCTTCGGACGGTTGGCGTAGGCGCCGCGCGCGAGCAGATAGTCCATCGCTTCGACGCCGTCTTCGACGTGCACGACGGGGTTGGCGAGCTTGGCTTCGCGCAGCGCATCGATCGCCATTTCGGCGTCGGCGGGGTTGTCTTCGGCGAGCAGGATGGTGCGCAGATCTTTGCTGTTCATGGAGTCCTTTTAAGTTCGAGCTGGCTAAGGTCGGGCTGGCGAAAATCGGGCTGGCTGAAGTCGGCTGGCAGAGGTCAGGCAGTGCTACCCGGCTGCGCCGGAAGAGTGAAGTGGAAGGTGGCGCCTTCGTCGGGCGCGGCCTCGGCCCAGATGCGGCCGCCGTGGCGCGCCAGGATGCGGCGCACATTGGCCAGGCCGATGCCGCTGCCGGGATATTCGGTGGCCTTGTGCAGGCGCTGGAACACGCCGAACAGCTTGCCGGCGTAGGCCATGTCGAAGCCGGCGCCGTTGTCTTTCACGCTGAACTGCACGGTGCCGTCGGGCTGCGTGCGACCGGTCACCTCGACGATCGTGCGATCGCGGCGCGCGCTGTATTTGACCGCGTTGCCGAGCAGGTTCTGCCACACCTGGCGCATCATGTTCTCGTCGGCCACCACGATCGGCAGCGGCTGCACGCGCCACTCGATGCTGCGGTCGCCGACATCGGTCGACAGCATCTGGCGCGCTTCGTCGACCAGCGATTGCATGTCGACCGCCTGCAGCCGCAGCGCATGCCGGCCGAGCCGCGAATACACCAGCAGGTCGTCGATCAGGCCGGCCATGCGGCGCGCCGACGAGGCGATCACATCGAGGTAGTGGCGGCCCTTGTCGTCGAGATTCTCACCCAGATGACGTTCGAGTTTGTCGGCGAAGCCGGCGACGTGGCGCAGCGGCGCGCGCAGATCGTGCGACACCGAATAACTGAAGGCTTCGAGTTCGCGATTGACCTCCGAGACCTGCTCGACCTTGCCTTCGAGCTGCCGGTTCAGTTCGCGGATCTGTTGTTCGGCGCGCTTGTGCGCGGTGACGTCGCCGACCGTCATCAGCACTACGTTGTCGTCGCGATCGGGCAGCCGCATGCGGCGCGCGTTCACCATCAGGATGCGCTCGACGCCATCGGCATCGACCTGGCGCGTTTCGTGATCCCACAATTCGCGATCGCGCGTCGCGACATCGGCCAGCCGCTGCAACAGCACCGGGTCGTTCCAGACGCCGCCGCCGGCGTCCGCCAGCGCCATGCGTTCGCCGTCGATTTTCTGCGGCGCGCCGTACAGTTCGGCGAAGGCGTCGTTGTGCATCAGCAGGCGCAGGCGTGCATCGAGCAGCACGATGGGTTCGCGCACGGTCTGGAAAATGGCCTGCGCGCGCGACACGGCTTTCTGCGAATCACGCTCGGCCAGCAGGCGCTGCCGGACCTGGCGTTCGGACAGCCAGGTCACCGCCGCCAGCAACAGGAACTGCGCGACGGCCGCGGCAATCGCGAGCCACGCCACGTAACGGCGCTGGCGCTCGGAGTTCGCGGTGCGCGCTTCCAGCAGCGCTTCCTCGTCGTCGATGATTTCCTGCGCGATTTCGCGCACGCGGAAATCGGTGGCGGCGCGTTCGAGCGCCAGCATCGCCTGCGCCGGGCGGCCGGTGTCGAGCTCCAGGATGGCCTCCTCGGTGAGCAGGCGGCGCGAGGCGAGCACCTGTTCGAGGCGGCCGATGCGCACCAGCTGCGCGGGGTTGTCGGCCACCAGCTTCTTGAGCGTCGCCAGCTGCGGGCCGATCTGCGCCAGGCCTTCGTCGAGGCGCTCGCGGAGGTGGCGCGCCTGCATGCCGGCGGCCAGCGCGAATGCCGCCGATTCCACATCGCGCACCAGGAACATCAGCTGGCGGGTTTCGCCGCGCACTTCCGAGGTGTGCGCCACCAGCTCGGTCGATTCGAGCGCGCTGTGCATCGCGCGTTGCGAAATCACATAAGGAAGCAGCACGATCGCGGCGATCGCCACGCCCAGCAGGGCCAGGCGCCAGCGGAAGGTTTCGATGGTTTTCGGGCGCGGCGCAATGGCCATCGGCGAACCGTTGGAGTCGGATGAGTGAACGACGCTCAGAACACGCCTGCAACGCGAGCGCGTGCAGCGCGAGCTCGTGCAAAGCGTGCCCGCCTCCTCCCCCGAGTACGGCGAGAGGCAAGCATGCCTAGCGCCTCGGAAAATCGCAATTGGCCCGCAGGCGGGTTGCGAAAACCTTACGCGGACCGCAGTGCGAGCAGCACGGCCATGCGCACGGCCACGCCGTTCGAGACCTGCTGCAGGATCACCGACTGCGCGCCGTCGGCCACCGCGTCGTCGATTTCGACGCCGCGATTCATCGGTCCCGGATGCATCACGATGGCGTCGGGCCGTGCACGCCGCAGACGCTGCGCGGTCAGTCCCCAATCGCGTTGATAGCTTTCGAGCGAGGCGACCAGGCCTTCCTCCATGCGCTCGCGCTGCAGGCGCAAGGTCATCACGACATCGGCGCCGTCCAGCGCACGGTCGAGGTCGCTGCAGACCGTGGTGCCGGCGAGCACGTCGGCGTCGGGCAGCAACGACGCGGGCGCCGCGATGCGGATGTCGCCTGCACCGAGGCTTCGCAAGGCGTGCAGGTCCGAACGCGCCACCCGCGAGTGGCGCACGTCGCCGACGATCGCCACGGTCAGGCGCGAAAAATCGCGGCCCTTGTGCTGGCGGATCGTCAGCATGTCGAGCAGGCCCTGGGTCGGATGCGCATTGCGGCCGTCGCCGGCGTTGATGATGCTGGTCGTCGGCGCCGCATCTGCCGCGAGCGCGGCCACGGCGCCGGAAAGCTCATGCCGCACGACGAACAATCCCGCGCCCATCGCTTCGAGATTGCGCAGCGTGTCGAGCAGCGTTTCGCCCTTGCGCGTCGACGAATGCGCCGCGTCGAAATTCAGCACGTCGGCGCCCAGCCGCGTGGCCGCGAGTTGGAACGAATTGCGCGTGCGGGTCGACGGTTCGAAGAACAGATTGACCATGGTGCGGCCGCGCAGTGCCTCGCGGCGGCCGGCGCCGAGCGCCACCGGCCGCAAGGCTTCGGCGTCGTCGAGCAAGGCTTCGAGTTGGGTGCGGTCGAGTTGGTCGAGGCCGAGCAGATGGCGCAGCGGGGCAGGGTGGGGCATGAGAACTCGCAGAGTGGAGGCGCTAATCAGCCGGCGGTTTGCAGCCAGCGTTCGACGATGATTTCGGCCGCCACGGCGTCGAGCGCGGCGGCATCGCGGCGGCGGGCCTGGCCGGTCTTGCGGCGTTCGGCGAAGCGGCGGTCGGCCTCGCGCGAACTCGAACGTTCGTCGACCAGGTCCACCGGCAATCCCAGGCGCGCCTGCGCCTGTTGCGCGAAATGACGGGCGCGGCGTGTCGCGGGCTGGTCTTCGCCGTCGAGCGTCAGCGGTTCGCCGATCACCAGCCGCCCGGGCTGCCATTCGCGCACCAGCGCTTCGATGCGCGGCCAGTCCGGCCCGGCTTCGCCGACATCGACCACCGCGATCGGACGCGCCGTCTGCGAAATCGTGTTGCCGACCGCCACGCCGATGCGACGCGAACCGACGTCGAAGCCGAGCACGCAGACCGTCGACATCAGGCGTGGCCGGCGTAATCGGTGAGCAGGGTGACGTCGACCCCCATCAAGCGCGCCGCCGACGACCAGCGTTGTTCGAGCGGCGTGTCGAACAGGATGGCGCGATCGGCGCCGACCGCGAGCCAGGCGTTGTCCTGCAACTCGGCTTCGAGCTGGCCTTCGCCCCATCCCGCGTAACCGAGTGCGACCAGCGCGCGCTTCGGCCCTTCGCCGCGCGCCATCGCGGCGAGGATGTCGCGCGAGGTGGTGAGGCTCAGTTCGTCGGACAGATGAAACGTCGAATCCCACTCGTCGCCGCTCGGCTCGTGGATCACGAAGCCGCGCTCGGGCTGCACCGGCCCGCCGAGCAGCACGGGAGCCGCCGCCAGGGTCTCGATGTCGGTCGCGATGCTCATCTGATCGAGCACATCGCCGAGGCGATATTCCGACAGCCGATTGAGCATCAACCCCATCGCGCCTTCGGCCGTGTGCTGGCAAACCAGCGTCACGCTGCGATGGAAGTTCGGATCGCTCATGCCCGGTACGGCGATCAGGAAGTGGTTGCCGAGGAAGCGGGTGGGTTCCATGGGTTTCATTGTAGGCGCCCCGGGGTTGCGGAGGTATCGCGCGGGAGTGCGAGGCCTTGGGCGCGAGTCAGGTTGTTTGGGAGCGGGGTTAGGGGTGAGTAGCGAGGGCGCGCTGCATGTGGCGTCGACGCGCCGACCAATTTGTGCGCGTCTAGAGACGACGTACCCGACTCGCGAAACGTCGCCAGCCCCGCGCCCCTATCCCCTAACCCCTGCTCTTCACTGGTTCCGCATCACATTCCCAGGCAAGAACTGCCAGGTCCGCGTGATATGCAAAACATCGACCGCTTCCTTGGTCTGCGGCAGCGGGCCGAAAGGTTCGGCCAGGCGGACGGTGCGGATCGCGGCTTCGTCGAGTACGGGGTAGCCGCTGGGCTGCACCACGTCGATACTTTCGACGGTGCCGTCCTTGCGAATGGCGACCGTCATCACCAGCTGGCCCTGCAGGTTGCGGCGGCGGGCGTCGTCCGGATAGTTGAGGTTGCCGATGCGTTCGACGCGCGCGACCCAGCCGCGCATATAGCTGGCGAATTCGTATTCCTGCGTGCTGGCCGAGACGAACTTGCGCTTCGGGCGCTTGGCGTAGGCCTGGCTCTGGCGTTCCACTTCGGCCGCGAGGCGCGCCATTTCCAGGCTGCGTTCGATCAGCTGGCGGCTGCTCGGCAGCGGCACCGCCGGCGAGGGATTGCGGTCGCGGTTGTCGGCGGTGCGCGGCGCGGGCTGCGTGGTGGTGAGCACGGGCTGGCTGGTTTCGCGCTGCGGGCGCGGCGCGCTGGCTTCGATCGGCACCGGCGCCACGCCGGGGCGCGGCTGCGGCACGACCGCCGGTTGCGGTTCGCGCGGGCGGTCGGGCTTGTCGGATTCGCCGCCGCCCTGCTGGCTGGCCTGGGCCAGGAAATCGGCTTTTTCCGGCGCTTTTTCCGAGCTGGTGCGGGTCAGGATCACATCCAGCGTCGGCACCAGCGGGGCGGCGTCCTCGATCACGAAGCCGACGCCGAGCACCAGCACGCCGTGTGCGATCAGGGAGAAGGCCAGGGTGGCGCCGAGCCGATCGCCCGGGCCGATGCGTGGCGCCGCACTCACCCGCGGCGGGCCTCGATGCAATCCATCAGCGTGCCCGCGATGTTGAGCCCGAACTGGGCATCGAGTTCGCGGATGCAGGTCGGGCTGGTGACGTTGACCTCGGTGAGATAGTCGCCGATCACGTCGAGCCCGACGAACAGCATGCCGCGCCGTTTCAGTTCCGGACCGACCTCGGCCGCGATCCAGCGATCGCGTTCCGACAGCGGCCGTCCTTCGCCGCGGCCGCCGGCCGCCAGGTTGCCGCGGAACTCGCCGCCCTGCGGGATGCGCGCCAGGCAATACGGCACCGGCTCGCCGTCGACCATCAGGATGCGTTTGTCGCCCTCGCGGATTTCCGGCAGGTAGCGCTGCGCCAGCGCCAGGTGGCGGCCGCCGTCGACCAGGGTTTCGAGGATAACGTTGAGGTTGTCTTCACCGGCGCGAACGCGAAAGATCGAGCGCCCGCCCATGCCGTCGAGCGGCTTGAGAACGCAATCGCCGTGCTGCGCCACAAATGTTTTCAGCAGCGCCGTATCGCGCGAAACCAGCGTCGGCGGGCAACATTGCGGGAACAGCAGGGCGGCGAGTTTCTCGTTCATATCGCGCAGGCCCTGCGGGTCGTTCACCACCAGCATGCCTTCGCGCTGCGCCAGGCCGAGGATCTGCGTGTCGTGGATGAATTCCGGATCGACCGGCGGGTCCTTGCGCATCAGCGCGACGTCGCAGTCGGCCAGCGGCCGCCACTGCGCTTCGCCCAGCGTGTACCAGTCGCGCGAATCCTCGCGCACCGTCACCGGCGCGAGGTTGCCGGCGGCGCGCATGCCGACGATGCCGAGCGTGCCCGGGCCGGCATACCACAACCGGTGACCGCGCCGCTGCGCTTCGAGCAGCATGGCGAAGGTCGAATCTTTCTTGATGTTGATGGACGCAATCGAATCCATCACCACGACGATATCGAGCGGCATGCTCGCGCTCCCTGCGACTTGATGCTGCCTTCGGGCTGGACGCGCCGTAGCAGTGGCCGGGGTCTATACTAGCATTCGCAGTGATGCGCGCTTGACAGCCCCGGCGAACGCTGGGATATAGGCGGTTACCACGAAAGTGCTGCGTGCAGGCGCGGAAGCCTCTGGGGGACGCTGAATGGAAGAGATGGAAAACTCAGGCGGGTTGACCGGCCTGAAAGTGATGGTCATCGATGATTCGAAGACCATCCGACGCACGGCCGAAACCCTCCTCAAGAAGGAAGGCTGCGACGTGGTCACGGCGACCGATGGCTTCGAGGCGCTCGCCAAGATCGCCGATCATCAGCCGCAGATCATTTTCGTGGACATCATGATGCCCAGGCTGGACGGTTATCAGACCTGTGCACTGATCAAGAACAACCAGCTGTTCCGCGGTACGCCGGTGATCATGCTGTCCTCCAAGGACGGCCTGTTCGACAAGGCCAAGGGACGGATCGTGGGGTCCGAGCAATACCTCACCAAGCCGTTCACCCGCGAAGAGCTGCTTTCCGCGATCCGACGCTACGTCGACCGCAAGTGATATAGGCCACGACAGGGGAAAACGATGGCCCGCATCCTGATCATTGACGATTCGCCCACCGACACCAAGGTATTCACCACGGTGCTGGAGAAGAACGGGCACGAGGTACTGGCGGCCGGTTCGGCCGAAGACGGCATCGAGATGTGCAAGCGCGAGCTGCCCGACCTGGTGCTGATGGACGTGATCCTGCCCGGCATGAACGGTTTCCAGGCGACCCGCTCGCTGTCGCGCGATCCGGCGACGAGCGCGATCCCGATCATCATCATCAGCACCAAGAACATGGAAACCGACCGCGTCTGGGGCCTGCGGCAGGGCGCCAAGGATTACCTGGTCAAGCCGCCGTCCGAACGCGAACTGATCAACCGCATCAACGCCCTGTTGCCCGCCTGACGACGCCGCCCAACCGATGGTCACCGCCGCCGCCTCCCGCCCCTACGATGTGCTTGCCGATTACGAGCGGCGCAGTCTTTCGCATGTGGCCGGCCTGCCCGAGCAGATCGAAGCGCCCGGCCTGTGGCGCGGCATCGGCTTCCGGCTGGGCACGCGCAACCTGGCCGCCGGCTTCGGCGAGGTGGTGGAAATCATCACCCTGCCGCCGCTGACACCGGTGCCGGGCGCCGAGATCTGGCTGCTGGGCGTGGCCAACATCCGCAGCAACCTGCTGCCGGTGGTGGACCTCAAACTCTTCATGGAAGGCGAGCGCACGGTGCAGCACGAATCGACCCGCGCGCTGGTGGTGAAACAGACCGGCGGCAATGTCGCGGTGCTGATCGACGAACTGTTCGGCCAGCGCAACTTCACCGACGCCAACAAGACCGAACTCGACGGCATCGACGACGGCCGCTACGGCACTTTCGTCAAACAGGCCTATCGCCTGGGCGACACGGTGTGGGGCGTTTTCAGCATGGCGCTGCTTGCACGCACGCCGGAATTCCGCCAGGCCGCGGCGGCCTGACGCAAGCACTTACTGGGGCGAGGTAGAAAAATGAGCACTTTGGGCGCCGGCACCGGCAAGGAACGCAGCGGGGCGATCAATTTCTGGATCTTCCTGCTGGTCGCAGCGTTGATCGTATTGGGCGCGAACTTCTACATGGCGGCCGACAAGAACGCCCAGGAGAACAAGGCCCGCGACCGCATCGCCGACATCCAGGTGCTGTCGCAGCAGATCGCCAAGTTCGCGCAGGAAGCCGCCAGCGGCGGTTACGAAGCCTTCGCCGAACTGCAGGCCACCAAGGACCGCATCCAGCTCGATCTGGACGTGCTGCGCTACGGCAGCACCGACGAGCTGATCGCCAAGGCCGGCGCCGACGAGCGCGAGGCCTTCACCGGCATTCCCGCCTACGAGCGCGAGGCCGGCGTGCAGGATCCGCTGGCCCGCCTGGTGACGATCTGGGGCCCGATCGAACAGGACGCGAAAAACATTCTCGACCGCCAGGAACTCGTGCTGGGCCTGTCGGAAACCGCCAGCGCCTTCTCGGCCACCGTGCCGCAGCTGCAGGCGCAGATGGACGAAGTGGTGCGCTCGATGGGTGAATCCGGCGCCACCTCGACGCAGATCTACACCGCGGTGCGCCAGATCGTGCTGGCCGACCGCATGCTGCGCTACGTGACCGAAATCCTGCAGGGCGGTGCCGGCGCGGTCTCGGCCGCCGACCGCTTCTCGCGCGACGCCACCATGTTCGGCCAGGTGCTCACCGGCCTGCAGGAAGGCAACGCCGAACAGGGCATCGCGCGCGTCGCCAGCCCCACCGCACGCGCCACGCTCGGCCAGGTGGCGGAGCTCTACACCGGCGTGCAGGAAGACGTCGAAACCATTCTCAACGCCTCCACCGAATTGCTCGAAGTCAAAGAAGCGTCGGACGAAATCTTCATCGGTTCGGCCGAACTGCTGGAAGGCGCGCGCAACCTCAACGCCGCCTTCGCCAACCTGCCGGCCTCGCGTCCATTCCCCAGCCTGTGGATCGGCATTGCGGCCGGTGCCGCCGCGCTGCTCGGCATCATGGGCCTGCTGTTCACCCTGTACCGCGACCAGGCCAAGCGCTTCGCCGTGACGCAGGAATTGAACCAGCGCAACCAGGAAGCCATTCTGCGACTGCTGGACGAAATGGGTTCGCTCGCCGAAGGCGATCTCACCGTCCGCGCCACGGTTACCGAAGACATCACCGGCGCGATCGCCGACTCGATCAACTTCGCCGTCGAAGCGCTCCGATCGCTGGTTACCACGATCAACGAGACCGCCGTGCAAGTGGCTGCCGCCGCGCAGGAAACGCAGGCCACCGCGATGCACCTGGCGGAAGCCGCCGAGCATCAGGCGCAGCAGATCACGTCGGCCTCGGCCGCGATCAACGAAATCGCGGTTTCGATCGACGAAGTGTCGAAGAACTCGGCCGAATCGGCCGACGTGGCGCAGCGCTCCGTGCAGATCGCCGCGAAAGGCGCCGAAGTGGTGCGCCAGACGATCCAGGGCATGGACTCGATCCGCGACCAGATCCAGGAAACCTCGAAACGCATCAAGCGCCTCGGCGAGTCGTCGCAGGAAATCGGCTCGATCGTGGAACTGATCAACGACATCGCCGAGCAGACCAACATCCTCGCGCTGAACGCCGCTATTCAGGCCGCCTCGGCCGGTGAAGCGGGCCGCGGATTCGCGGTGGTGGCCGACGAAGTGCAGCGCCTCGCAGAACGCGCCTCGAACGCCACCAAGCGAATCGAAACGCTGGTGCAGACGATTCAGTCCGACACCAACGAAGCGGTGTCGTCGATGGAACAGACCACCGCCGAAGTGGTGGCCGGTGCCCGCCTGGCGGAAGACGCGGGCCTGGCGCTGGGCGAGATCGAAAAGGTGTCGAACGATCTGGCCGACCTGATTCAGAACATCTCGGAAGCCGCACGCCAGCAGTCGGCTGCGGCCACGAATATTTCCGCCACGATGAACGTGATTCAGGAAATCACCACGCAGACCTCGGTGGGTGCGAGCCAGACGGCCGAGTCGATCGGCAACCTGGCCCAGCTCGCCGCCGACCTGCGCCGTTCGGTGGCCGACTTCAAGCTGCCGGGCTGAGCCGCGGCGCACTGAAATCGCCGCGCCGAAAGCATTTAATCGGTACTGATCGCCGTAGTCACGGTCTTGGAAACACGGGAGTTCTCGAGCGGCATGTCGATGGCAGCGAGCCGGGCACTGCAGTCCACCGCGCATCCGCAGATGGATGACGTCGAGTTCGAGCGCTGGGTACGGCTGCTCGAAGCGCGCACGGGCGTCACCGTGCCGCTCGAGCGCAAGCCGTTCCTGGTGACGGGCTTGCGTCGCCGTATGCGCGAAACCGGCCACACCGAATTCCAGCGCTACTACGACGAGCTGCTCGACGGCGCGCGCGGCGCGATGGAATGGGCGGCGCTGGTCGACCATCTGACCGTGCACGAAACGCATTTCTTCCGGCATCCGCCGTCGCTCGCGCTGATCCGCGACACTTGGCTGCCGCAGTGGCTGGCGAGCGCGCCGGAAGACCAGACGCTGCATGCGCTGTCGGTCGGCTGCTCGACCGGCGAGGAGGCCTACACGCTGGCGATCCTGCTCGATTCGGCGCTGTCGCAGGTGCTGCCGCAACGCCGCTACGGCGTCACCGCCACCGATGTCAGCCAGCCCGCGCTCGCCGTCGCGCGCCAGGCGACCTACCCCAATCACCGTCTCGACGAGATTCCCCAGGTCTATCGCGACAGCGCGGTCGAACCCATCGAGGGCGACCAGTTCCGCATCAACGAACGCCTGCGCAAGCGGGTGGGTTTCGCCTGCGTGAACCTGTTGCACGCCTCGCGCGCGCCGCTGCGGCGGCTCGACCTGATCTTCTGTCAGAACGTACTCATCTACTTCGCGCGTGAGCGCCGTGGCGAACTGCTCGACGGGCTCGCCCGTCTGCTGCGTCCGAACGGACTCCTCGTGCTCGGGCCGGGCGAAGTCACCGGCTGGAGCCACCCGCAGCTCGCGCGCACCGGCGGGCGCCAGACCCTGGCGTATCTGCGTAATCCGAAAGAGACCGAAGGGCCTGCTCCCGGTCACCAGGCAGGCCGCGCCGAGCGTGTGGACGCGAAGCGCAAGGAAGAATGAGAGAGTTTATGTCGATAAACGACCGAATGATGACGCAGCGATGCGCGTCCACACACTCGGCCCGAAGGGTTGCCGCTCACAGGCCGTCATGCGGCGCCGCGCGGCTTGACCTTGCGCCGGCAAGGCGCGGCGCCGCGCAACACCACCTGACGGCCTGTGAGCGGCAACGCGGCCTGCCTGGTGACCGGGAGCAGGCCCTGACATGAGGCTGCAAGACGACATCGACTTCACCACCCTGACCTGGGTCAAGGCGGAGCTCGACGAAACGCTCAAACAGGCGCGCCACGCGCTCGAGGCGTACGTCGAAGATCCGACCGACGCCAGCCAGATGCGTTTTTGCGCCACCTACCTGCACCAGGTGCAGGGCACGCTGCGCATGGTCGAGCTGTACGGCGCGGCGATGGTCACCGAGGAGATGGAGCACCTCGCCAGCGCGCTGCTCGAGAACGACGTCAAGGAACGCGACGAAGCCTACGCCGTGCTGATGCGCGGCATCGTGCAGCTGCCCGACTACCTCGAGCGCCTGCAGACCGGCCACAAGGACATCCCGATCGTCCTGCTGCCGCTGCTCAACGATCTGCGCGCGGCGCGCGGCGAGAAGGGCCTGTCGGAGATCGTTCTCTTTACTCCCGATCTGACGCGGCCGCTGCCGCTGTCGGCGAAGGGCCCGCTGCAGTCGCTGCCGGAACTCGAACTGCGCCACATTGCCGAGCAACTGCGCGGCCAGTTCCAGCTCGCGCTGCTCAACTGGTTCCGCAACATCGACGCCGACACCAACGTCGCGAAGATCGCGCAGGTCTGCGACAAACTCGTCGCGCTGGTTTCGCAGGAAGAAGCGCGCCGCCTGTTCTGGGTGGCCGCCGGCGTGATGGATGCGCTGCGCGCGAAGGCCTTCGAACCGAGCCCGCAACTCAAGCAGACCATCGGCAAGGTCGAACGCGAGGTCAAGCGCCTGGCGGATGCCGGCGAGAACAGTTTCCGGGTCGAACCGCCGCGCGAATTGACGCGCAATCTGCTGTATTTCGTCGCGCACGCGCCGACCGAACACGGCCGCATCGGTGAACTGCGGCAGGTCTTCCGCCTCGACACGCTGCTGCCCACCGAAGCCGAGATCGCACACGCGCGCGGCAGCATGAGCGGCCACAACCGCGCGCTGCTCGACACGGTGTCGGTCGCGATCAAGGAAGATCTGCTGCGCGTGAAAGACGCGCTCGATATGCATCTGCGCACCAGCAACGCGCAGCCGGCGGAACTGTCGGCGCAGGTCGACGTGCTCGATCGCGTCTCCGACACGCTCGGCATGCTCGGCCTCGGCGTGGCGCGCCGTGTGGTGCAGGAACAGCGCACCGCGGTGCATCAGGTCGCCACCGGCACGCGTCCGTCCGACGAAGCCACGCTGCTCGATATCGCCGGCGCGCTGCTCTACGTCGAAGCCTCGCTCGACGACCAGGTGCAGCATCTGGGCGGCGGCGCGGCCGAAGTCGAAAGCGGCGTGCGCGCGCTGCCGCAGGCCGAAGGCCGCAAGGTGCTCGAAGCGCTGGTGAAGGAAGCGCAGGCCAACTTCGCGCAGGCCAAGCAGTGCTTCGTCGCGTTCGTCGAATCGAGCTGGGATCACGCGCAGTTGCAGGACGTGCCGCGCCTGCTCGACGAAGTGTCGGGCGCCATGCGCATCCTGGAATTGAAGGAACCGCCGGAATACCTGCTGGCGATCCGCCGCTTCACCGAAAACGAACTGCTCGGCCGCCGCCGCGTGCCGAACGGCCAGCAGATGGACACGCTGGCCGACGCGCTGGCGAGCCTGGAGTATTACCTCGACGCCGTGCGCGAACACCGCGCCGGCCGCGAACGCATACTCGAAGTCACGCGCAACAGCCTCGAAGCGCTGGGCTACTGGCCGATTCCGGCGGAGGAAGCGGCGCGACCGGCCGCGCCGGCACCGATCGAGAAACGTGCCGAACCGGTGCCGGAAGCCGCGCCCGTCGCGGAAATCCCGACGCCGTTGCCGGTGGCCGAAATCGAGCCCATCGTGCCGGTGGTTTCGCAGCCCGTCGCCACGCCGCTGCCGGTGGCACCCGTCGCCAAGTTGCCCGAAGCGCCGAGCGCGCCGACGCCGCAGGTCGGCGAGGCGATCAGCGGCGGCTTCGAAGCGGCGTCCGATGAAATCGACGAGGAAATCCGCGAAGTCTTCATCGAAGAGGTGCAGGAGGAAATCTCCAACCTCGCCGACCTGCTGCCGCTGTGGCGCGCGAATCCGCACAATCTCGACAACCTCAAGCCGATCCGCCGCGTGTTCCACACGCTCAAGGGCAGCGGCCGCCTGGTCGGCGCGCTGACGCTCGGCGAGTTCAGCTGGAAAGTCGAGAACATGCTCAATCGCGTGCTCGACAACACGATCCAGCCCGGCAACGCCGTGCAATCGCTGGTCGAACACGCGCTGCACACGCTGCCGCAGCTGCTCGCCGCGCTACGCGGCGAAGGCGGCGTACACGCCGACATCGAAGGCGTGAAGGCCATTGCCGATCGCCTGGCCGCCGGCGAAGACGTCTACTACGAAGCGCCTGCCGCCAAGCTCGCCGAGCCGGTGGTCGAAACGGTGATCGAAGCGCGCGACCTGGCGCCCGAGCCGATTGAAATCGCGCCCGAACCGGAAGCCGTCGTCGCGCCCGAACCGGAACCGGAACCGGTCGCCCCCGCGATTGCCGACGAAGAACTGCATGCGCCGCCTGCGATCAGCATCGATCCGGTGCTGTTCGACATCCTCAAGGCGGAAGTCGCCGGGCATCTGGAAACGGTCGACGAATACCTCGCCAGCTGCGCCGGCGGCACGCGTCCGGCCACCGATCCGCTGCTGCGCGCCGTGCACACGATGAACGGCGCCTTCGCGATGACCGACGTGCCGGTGATCACCGAAGTGATCGGCCCGCTCGAAGGCTTCATCAAGCGCATGCTGGCGCAGGGCACCTCGCCGAGTGCGGCCGGCCTGGCCACGATCGCCGACGCCGCCGCCGCGGTGCGCGCGCTGATGATCGAACTCGAACAGCCGCGTCCGCGCCTGCCGGATCTGCACGAGCTGGTGGCGCGCGTCAACGCCGAGCGCGATGCGCTGCCCGAGCCGCAAGGGCCATCGGTGCCGCTGCATCTGGACATCGAAGAAGAGCACGTGCAGTTGTCCGAAGCGGTGTCGATCGACGCACCGTCGGCCGCCGCGCATGAAGCCGCGCCGGTGGCCGCCGACGAACCGCCGCGTTTCGCGCCGGAAGAAACCTTCGCCACTTTCGCGGTCGATGGCGTCGATTTCGACGCCGAACTGGCCGCCGCCGCGCTCGACACCGGCCCCGCCGCGGAAGCGCCGCGCGCACCGCTGGCGGAGCCGTTCGCGACGGAAGATTTCTCGGTCGATCACAGCTTCGACGAAAACCAGATCGACCGCGTGCGCGACGCCGATTTTCTCGCCGAAACGCCGGCCGCGGAGGCCGCGCAGCCGAGCGAAACCGAGTTCGAAGCCGCCGAAAGCAGCGAGCCGATGGAAGGGCTGGCGGTGGAAGAAATTCCCGAGCCGCTGGTGTTCGAAGCCATCGAGATCACGCAAGCGGAAATCGATCGTCCCGACCTGGCGACGACCGAATCGCCGCCGTCGGCGCCCGCCGCGGCCGACGCCTCCGACACGCTCGAATTTGAAGAAATCATCGATTTCGCCGACCTCGCCGCCTTCCACGAGGAAACGCCGCCGGCCGCCGAGCGCGGCGCCGACCGCACGGCGCAGGAGTTCGAAGCCGAACTGCTCGCACTGGCGGAGATGCAGACGCCGGACGACATCAGCTTCGAATTCGAAATCATCGAAATGGAAGACCAGGTCGATGCCGCGGCGCCGCTCGCGCCGCCGGCCGACACCCTGGCTTCGAGCGCCGAAGATGCCGCCGCCATCGGTAGCGAAGCGCCGACGCCCAGTCCGTACGAAGACCTGGCGTTCGACGCGGTGTCGATCGAGTATTCCCCCGACACCGCGCCCGAAACCGAACCGACTGCGCCGGCGCCCGCCGCGCCGCAGCGCAGCGACGAGGAACTCGCGCTCGAAGCGATGATCGCCGCCTACGCCGCGGTGCCCGAACCCGAAGCCGAAGCCGCGCCGCCGACCGTCGATGCCGACGAACTGGCCGCGGCCGCCGAACTCGACGACGCCGCGACGGCCGAATTCTCCGATTTCGCTGCCTTCGAGACCGTCGACGCCGAGCCCGCGAGCGAACCCGAAGCGGCGCGAGCCGATCGCAGCGACGAACTGGCCGCCGAAGCCGCGCAAGCCGAAGCCCAGGCGCTGCTCGATCTGGAAACCGCCGCCGCCCAGGCGCGCGCCGAGGAAGCCGCCGCCGAAGCCCAGGCCCAGGCCGAGCGCGACCTCGAAGCCGCGCGCGCCGAAGCTGCGGCCCGCGAAGCCGCCGACGCCGAAGCACGCGCCCTCGCCGCCGCCGCCGAAGCGGCGGAACTGGCCGAGCTCGAAGCGCAGATCGCTGCCATCGACGCGCTCGAAGCCGAAGCCCGCCGCCTGCGCGAAGCCGCCGAACTGGCGCAGGCGCAGCCCGAACCCGCCGCCGCCGAACCCGCCGCTGCCGAATTCGACAGGGCCGAATCCGACACGGCGAGCTTCGTCCCCGACGAAGCGCTGGCCGATTTCGCCTCGGAAGAAGCGCAATGGCAGGCCGAGACGCCTGCTGCCGCTGCGACACCGGCGCGCAGCACGCCGGCGCCGGCCGCCGACGCCGCCGCGCTGGCGGCCTTCACCGCGGGCCTGGCGGAAGCCGACGCCGATCCGGACGGCCCGCTGGTGCTGGCCGATCTCGACGACGAACTGCTCGACATTTTCCTGGAAGAAAGCGGCGACATCCTCGACCACTCCGACGGCCTGATGGCGCGGCTGCGCGAAAATCCGGCCGATCGCGACATCGTGGTCGGACTGCAGCGCGACCTGCACACGCTCAAGGGCGGGGCGCGCATGGCCGGCATCGCGCCGATTGGCGATCTGGGCCATGCGATGGAATCGCTGCTCGAAATCGTCGCCGACGGCCGCCGCGATCTGTCGCGCATCGGCGTGGAAACGCTCGAGCGGGCCTTCGATCGCCTGCACGGCATGGTCACGCGCGTCGGCGAACGCAAGGCGCTGGCGATGCCGGTGACGCTGATCGATCGCGTCGAGGCGCTGGCGCGCGGCGAAGAGTCGCTGCCCACGCTGGAAACCGCCGCCGCCGTTGTCCCCGTTGTCGCCGAAGCCGCGTCCGAAAGCGGCGGCGCGATCGCGCTCAGCAAGCCGGTTCCGGCCTTCGGCGCGCTCTCCGAGCCGCTGGCCGACGAAGAAGACATCAGCGTCCGCGCGCCGCAGGAACAGATCCGCATCCGCGCCGATCTGCTCGATCGCCTGGTCAACTACGCCGGCGAAGTCGCCATCTACCGCGCCCGTCTCGAACAGCAACTGGGCCTGTTCCGCGGCAACCTCGGCGAACTCGACCAGACCACCACACGCCTGCGCGAACAGCTGCGCAAGCTCGAAATCGAAACCGAAGCGCAGATCATCGCGCGCTACCAGCGCGAGGCCGAAGTCGGCGATTCGGCCTTCGATCCGCTCGAACTCGATCGCTTCTCCACGCTGCAACAGTTGTCGCGCGCGCTGTCCGAATCCGCAGCCGACATCGTCAACCTGCAGAACACGCTGGAAGACCACACGCGCCAGTACGAAACGCTGCTGCTGCAGCAGTCGCGCGTGTCGTCGGAACTGCAGGAAGGCCTCATGCGCACGCGCATGGTGCCGTTCGACGCGCTGGTGCCGCGCCTGCGCCGCATCATCCGTCAGACCGCCGGTGAACTGGGCAAGAAGGCCCAGCTCAAGGTGGAAGGCGCGCAGGGCGAAATGGACCGCAACGTGCTCGACCGCATGACGGCGCCGCTCGAGCACATGCTGCGTAACGCGCTTGCGCACGGCCTCGAAACGCCCGAAGTGCGCGCCGCCGCCGGCAAGCCGGAAGAAGGCACGGTGAAGATTTCCGTGCAGCGCGAAGGCTCGGAAGTGGTGATCACCGTATCCGACGACGGCCGCGGCCTGGATCGCGATGCGATCCGCACCAAGGCGCTCGAACGCGGCCTGATGAAGCCCGACGCGCAGTTGTCCGACCGCGATCTGTACGGCTTCATCCTCGAAACCGGTTTCTCGACCGCGCAGACGGTGTCGAAGATCGCCGGCCGCGGCGTCGGCATGGACGTGGTGCACAGCGAAATCCGCCAGCTCGGCGGCTCGCTCTACATCGAGTCCGAGCGCGGCAAGGGTTCCGAATTCGTGGTGCGCCTGCCGTTCACGCTGGCGGTGACGCAGGCCGTTTTCGTCAAGCACGGCGACACCCTGTTCTCGGTGCCGATTTCGTCGGTGCAGGGCGTGGCGCGCATCTCGCGCGACGATCTCGAAAAGCAACTGGCGAGCGGCGAGCCGAGCTTCCGCTACGCCGGCGAGGACTACGCCATCTACGACCTCGGCCTGCTGCTCGGCCAGAGCCACGTGCGCGCCGAAGACTCGCTGCAGGTGCCGCTGCTGCTGGCCCGCTCGGGCGATCAGCGCGCCGCGATCTGCGTCGACCAGGTGATCGGCTCGCGCGAAATCGTGGTCAAGCCGGTCGGCCCGCAGGTGTCCTCGATTCCGGGCATCTTCGGCGCCACCATCATGGGCGACGGCCGCGTCATCGTGATTCTCGACGTCGCGCCGCTGGTGCGCCGCTCGGCCGCGCTGCGCAAGTCGGGCGACGCGCCCGTCATCGCCGCGCCGGTCGAACAGCGCCGCATCCCGCTGGTCATGGTGGTGGACGATTCGATCACGATGCGCAAGGTCACCGGCCGCGTGCTCGAACGCCACAACTACGAAGTCATCACCGCGAAAGACGGTGTCGATGCGATCGAGAAACTGCAGGAGCGCATCCCCGACGTGATGCTGCTCGACATCGAAATGCCGCGCATGGACGGTTACGAACTCGCCACCCACATGCGCAATGACACGCGGCTGCGCGGAATTCCGATCATCATGATCACCTCGCGTACCGGCGAGAAGCATCGCCAGCGTGCGTTCGAAATCGGTGTCGATCGCTACCTCGGCAAGCCCTACCAGGAAAACGATCTGATGCGGAATGTGCAGGAAATTCTGAAGGTGGGCCGTGGCCTCGCCGGCTAAATTGCACGCGCCGCTCACCGTCGCGCTGCTCGGTCGCGCCGACGGCGCGCGCGAGCAACTGCGCCGCTCGCTGGAAGACCTCGGCGCCGCGGTGGTGTTCGAGGGCGACCCGGCCGAGGCCTCGCCCGAACGCATCCTGCAAGGCTCGCCACAGGTGGTGATCGTCAACCTCGGCTCGGGCGTCGAAGACGATATCGACCACTTGCAGGACGTGTTCGACAGCCCGGACGTCAACGTCGTGTTCAACGAAGGCGACGTCACCAGCCAGCTCGCCGGCTGGGACCTGGCGCGCTGGGCGCGTCACCTAGCGGCCAAGGTGATGGGCCACGAGCGCACCATCCCGCCGCCGCCGCCGGGCGCCGAACCGCTGCCGATGCGCAACTTCATGCCGGTGCCCGGCGCGCCGCCGACGCCGGTGCAGCTGGCGCAGGAACGCGCGATCGAAGAATTCATGATCGAAGCCGAAGACCGCGTCGACGACGTGCCTTCGAACCATCTGCCGCTGGCGCGCAACGATGCGCCGCCGGTGGTGGCCGATGACGATGTCGATGTCGGTTTCAGCCTCGACCTGGACGAAGTCGAAGACGCGCTGCTGCAGGTGCATACCCCGGCGCCGGTGCAGCAGTCGGTGTCCGAGCGCGAAGAACCCGAAATCGTGGTGCTGGAAGACGACGCCGCCGAATTCGACGTCGGCCTCGATCTGTCGGCGCTCGATGCCGCGCTGCAGATCGACAACCGGCCGCCCCCGGAAGCGAAGAAAAGCGACGCGGCCTTGCTCGACGAAGTGCTGGCCGGTTTCGATCTGGGCCCGTCGAATGCAGCCTCGTCGACCGACGACTACATCGATCCGAGCGATCTGGACGACGCCGATTTCTCGGTCGCCGTTTCGTCGGTGTCGCTCGACAGCGACGGCAACGAAGATTTCAGCCTCGATATCGGCGGCGACGATCTCGACGACGACGTCGCCGCGCTCGCCGCGCAACTCGATGCGCTCGATGCGGGCACGCAGCGCGGCGAAGTGACCGACCTGACCTTCCTCGATTTCTCCGACGAGCCTGAAACTCCGGCTCCGACCTCGGCTCCGGCAGCACGGCCGGCGCAATCGCAACCGGCTCCGGTCGCCGCGAATGTGCCGGCGTCGCGCGCAGCGCCCGCCGCGGAACCGGCGGCGAAGAAATTCAGCCTCGACGATCTGGCGCTGGCCCCGCTCGACGACGGCGTCGGCGGCACCGCGGCCTTCGTCAAGTCGAAGGATTTCGACTTCAGTAAAATCGGCCTGAGCCTCGAACCGACGCAGGAAGAACTCGACGCGCAGGCCACCGCCAAGGCCAACGAACTGCCGCCGCTGCCGAAGCCCGCACGGCCACCTGCCGCGCCTGCACCGATGCAATCGGCTGCGATCGATCTCGAGCCCGAGCCCGATCCGCTGGTCGACGCCGCGCTCGATGCCGACATGGATTTCGGGTTGCCCGACGCCGGTTCGCCGCTGTCGTCCGACGATCCGCTCGATGCGCTGTTCGCGGCGATGGATCTGTCGCCCAGTTCGAGTTCGCGCGCGCAGCCCTCGGCGCCGGTCGGCATTCCGCGCGTGATCGTGCTGGGCGCCTCGATCGGCGGGCCGGATGCGATACGCACCTTCCTGGGCAGCATTCCGGCCGATTTTCCGGCGCTGTTCGTGCTCGTGCAGCATCTGGAAAACGGTTTCTTCGAGCGCCTCGCGCAGCAATTGCAGAAGTCCAGCAAGCTGCCCGTGCGCGTGCCCGACGGCGTGCAGCGCGCGCGTGCCGGCGAAGTGCTGGTGGTGCCGGCGAACCAGCGCGTGAGCATCGAAATGGACGGCGCGATCGGCTTCACGCCGCATCGCGATACGCCGAAATACACGCCCTGCATCGACGACGTACTGCGCGACACCGCCGACCGTTTCGGCGCCAACGCCACCGCGATCATTTTCAGCGGCATGGCCGGCGACGCGATCGAAGGCGCGGTGTATCTCACCACGCTGGGCGGCGAAGTGTGGGCGCAGGATCCGGCTTCGTGCGTGGTCAGTTCGATGGTGGATGGCGCGCGTGCACGCGGCGTCGTCGAATTCGTCGGCAGCCCGCGCGACCTGGCCGAACATTGCGTCGCCAAGTACGGCGCCTGAAGCCGCGCTCCCGAAACCTCCGCGTCCGACGACGGTACCGACGATGAATCCCCAACAGACCGACATCCGCGGCGTCATGATCACCGTCACCAACGGCCGCGTGCTGTTGCCGAATGCGACGGTGTCGGAGGTGATCACCTTCGCCGAACCCGACCCGGTGCCGAACGCGCCGTCGTGGCTGCTCGGCCGCATCCGCTGGCGCGGCTGGCGCCTGCCGCTGGTGTCGTTCGCGCGCCTGGCCGGCTACGCCGAAACCGAGGGCGAACTCGGCGCCAAGGTGGTCGTGCTCAAGGCCCTGGGCAGCAATCCGAAACTGCCGTATTTCGCGATGCTCACGCAGGGCTTCCCGCGCCTGGTGACGGTCTCCGCCGAAGGCCTGCTGGAAGCCGGCGACGGCGGCGAAGTCCCACCCGGCGTGCTGATGCCGGTCCTCCTGCGCGACGACCCGGCGGTCGTCCCGGACCTCGCCCAAATCGAAACCCGCATCGCCGAGGCGCTGGCTCAGGCGGCGTAGCTTTAAGAGCATAAGCGGGACGCAAAGGACACAAAGGGAAGAGAAAGGACGCAAGAAGGATTTGGGTTGGTCTCCAGACGCCGAATGTGCGGTACTTTCGTGTGGCTGTGTTGCCCGCGCGAAAGCTTTGGAGCGGGACGCGAAGGACGCAAAGGGAAGAGAAAGGACGCGAAGAAGAGCTTGAGTTGGTGATCGGTTTTCCCCCAACTTGCGCCTTCCCAACTTCCAAATTTTTCTTCTTTTTTCCTTTGCGTTCTTTCTCTGTCCTTTGCGTCCTTTGCGTCCCGCTCTCAAGCCCCCCCGGCCTAACCCAAATCCCCCCGCAACGCCTGCACCGCAGCGATAGCCGCCAGCCCCGCCGTTTCGGTGCGCAGAATGCGCGGCCCCAGCCGCAGGCCGGTGAAGCCGGACGCGCGCAGCATGCCGAGGTCGCGTTCGGAGAGGCCGCCTTCGGGGCCGATCACCAGCGTCAGCGCCTGCGCGTCGGTCGGCAGGTCGCGCAGGGAGTTTTCGCCTTTCGGGTTCAGATACCAGCCCGTCGCCGGGCCGGTCACCAGCCAGTCGCGCAGGGCCACAGGCGCGACCAGGGTCGGCAAGCGCGAGCGGCCGCATTGTTCGCAGGCGGCGGCGATCACGCCGCGCCAGTGCTGCATCCGTTTTTCGCTGCGTTCGGCGTCGAGTTTCACTTCGGTGCGTTCGGTGAACACCGGCGTGATCGCGGTGACGCCCAGTTCGGTGGCTTTCTGCAGCACCCAGTCCATCTTTTCGCCGCGCGCCACGCCCTGCACCAGCGTGATGCGCAGCGGCGATTCGACATCGACTTCGCGCCGCGCCATCAATTCGACTTCGGCGCCGCGCTTGTTGACCGATACCAGGTGCCCGTCGTAATCGGCGCCTTCGCCGTTGAACACGGTGCAGGCCTCGCCCAGGCCCAGGCGCAGCACGCGCACCAGATGCGCGGTCGCGCTTTCCGACAGGATCACCGTCGCGCCGACGGCGAGTGGTGCGTCGACATAGGTTCGTATCAGGCGCATAGCGTCGCGATCTCGTCGATGGCACTGGCGGTCACGTCGGCGAGCAGATCGAGCTCGCTGTCGCCGACGCAGTAGGGCGGCATCCAGTACAACACATCGCCGAGCGGCCTCAACACCACGCCGCGTTCGAGCGCGTGGCGATACGCGTGCAGGCCGGCGCGCAGCGCCGGATCGAGAGGCGCGCGCGCGGCGCGATCGCGCACCAGTTCGAACGCGACGATCATGCCGGTCTGCCGCACTTCGCCCACCAGCGGATGATCGCGCAATCGCGCTGCGCGCTGCGCCATGCCCGCGGCGATGGTTCGATTGCCTACCAGCGTGTTGTCGGACGCGAAGATCGCCAGCGCCGCCAGCGCCGCCGCGCAGGCCAGCGGATTGCCGGTGTAGCTGTGCGAATGCAGGAAGGCGCGCTCGCGCGAATCGTCGAGGAAGGCGTCGTAGACCTCCTGCGTCGTCAGCACCGCCGACAGCGGCAGGAAGCCGCCGGTCAGCCCTTTCGAAAGACACAGGAAATCCGGCCGGATCTGCGCCTGCTCGCACGCGAACATCGTGCCTGTGCGGCCGAAACCGACCGCGATTTCATCGGCGATCAGATCGACGCGATGCGCATCGCACAGCTCGCGCGCGCGCCGCAGATAGGCCGGATGATGCATCCGCATGCCGCCCGCGCATTGCACCAGCGGTTCGAGGATCAGCGCGCTGATGCGGCCGGCGTTGGCGGAGAAAATCGCCTCCAGTTCACCGGCGCAACGCAGCGCGCAGGCTTGCGCATCTTCGCCGGGCTGCGCCAGCCACGCATCGGGCGACGGCGCGAACAGCGGCTGCATCATCAGCGGCGCGTAGGTGCGCCGATACAGCGGGATGTCGGTGACGCCCAGCGCGCCGAGGGTTTCGCCGTGATAACCGTTCGACAGCGCCACGAAGCGGTCGCGCCCCTGTTCGCCACGGTTGCGCCAGCGATGGAAACTCATCTTCAGCGCCACTTCGACCGCCGCCGAACCGTTGTCGGCGTAGAACACCTTGGCCAGCGGCTCGCGCCCGGCCTGGCGCGGCGCCAGCATCAGCAATTGCTCGGCGAGCCGGATCGCGGGCTCGTGGCCGAAGCCGGCCAGCATCACCTGTTCGAGTTCGCCGGCCTGTGCGGCGATCGCCGCGCCGATGCGCGGCTCGGCGTGGCCGAACAGGTTGGTCCACCAGCTGCTCACCGCATCGAGATAACGGCGGCCATCGTAGCCTTCGAGCCAGGCACCGCGGCCGCGCCGGATCGGCACCAGCGGTAACGTTTCGGGGTGTTCGCGCATCTGGGTGCAGGGGTGCCACAGCACGTCGAGATCGCGCGCGCGCCAATCGGCCTGGCTGGTCGTGCTGGTCATGGGAAAACGCGGGCTTTGTTAAGATCGCGGCCAGTCGCCGCAAGGAAGAAGACCATGATCCCGAGTGATCGTCCCGCTGTCCATGCCGTGCGCCATGCGCGCGGTTTCACCTTGATCGAAGTGCTGGTGGTGGTCGTGATCCTCGGCATCCTGGCCGCGGTCGTGGTGCCGAAATTCTTCGACAAACCCGGCCAGGCCCGCCAGGCGCGCGCCAAGGCCGACGTGCAGTCGCTGGTGACGGCGCTCAATCTGTACCGGCTCGACAACTTCGTCTATCCGAGCACCGAGCAGGGGCTGCAGGCGCTGACCGCGAAACCATCGGGCGCGCCCGAAGCGCGCAACTGGAAATCCGGCGGCTATCTCGATCGCATGCAGAAAGATCCGTGGGGCCGCGATTACCTCTACCTGAGCCCGGGCCAGCGCGGCGAGATCGACGTCTACACGCTCGGCCTCGACGGCCAGCCCGGCGGCGAGGGCGAGAACGCGGACATCGGCAACTGGGAGTGAGGCAACCGGCGCCGCCTCGCCTCGCTCGCGCGCCGCATGCGCGCGGCTTCACGCTGATCGAAATCCTGGTGGTGGTGACGATCGCCGCCGTGCTGGTCGCCGCGCTGGTGCTGGCGGCCGGCGGCAGCGGCGGACGCGAACTGGAGAACGCCGCGCAACGCGCCCGCGCCCTGGTCGAACTGGCCTGCGAGCGGGCCGTGCTCGGTGGCCGCGACATCGGTTTCGCACCGGTGACCGAAGGCCTGCGCTTCGGTTATTTCGAACTCGACGGCTGGCATGAAGTGGACGATCGCAGCGACGACGAACTGCGTCCGCGCGCGCTCGGCGAGGGCATCGAAATGCTCGCCACGCGCGACGGCGAACCGTTGCGGCTCGACCACGGCGCGCCCACCGAACCGCCGTTCGCCTGTCTTTCCTCCGGCGAGCTGACGCCGTTCACGCTCGATTTCTCGCGGCCCGGCGTGCCGGACATCTGGCGCCTCGAAGGTCGTCTCGATGGCAGCCTCACCCTCGTCGCGAACCCCGATGCGCGCTGACGCCGTCCCGCGTAACCACGCTGGTTTCACGCTGCTCGAAGTGCTGATCGCGCTGCTGTTGATGGCGCTGGCGCTGACCGGGCTGATGCGGCTGGCGACGCTAGAAGCGCGCGCCGCCGCGCATCTGCGCGATGCCACGTTCGCGCAATGGGTGGCCGCGAATGCACTGGCCGACACCCGGTTGCGCGATCCGTTCCCGGCGGTCGGCCGGCGCAGCGGCGAAAGTGCGATGGCGCAGCGCCAGTGGCGCTGGCGGATCGATGTGTCGCAGACCGAGCAACTGACGATACGCCGGCTGGATGTGACCGTGTTCGCGCCCGAATCGGCCGAGGAAGAATCGAGTGCGGCCGTGCTCACCGGGTTTGCGGTGCAGCCATGATTTCTTCCCGCGCCGACACGAAGACGAAGAAACCGCGCGGCTTCACGCTGCTCGAAATGCTCGTCGCCGTCGCGATCTTCGCGCTCGCGTCGGCCCTGGCCTACGGCGGCCTCGAAGCCCTGATGCGTTCGCGCGCGCAGCTCGATGCCTCGCAGCAACGGCTGGCGAAACTGCAGTTCGCGATCGGCCTGATCGAACGCGACGTGCGCAGCCTCGCCGCGCGCGGCGTGCGCGATGGCTACGGCGCGCCGCGTGCGGCACTCGAAGGCACGCGCGAGCGCATCGAACTCACGCGCGGCGGCTATGCGAATGCGCTGGCGCTGCCGCGCGCCGAACTCGAACGCGTCGCTTATCGCTTGCGCGACGGCAAACTGCGGCGCGAGCGCTACGCCGTGCTCGATCGCATGCCGGGCAGCGTGCCTGCGGTCGACGAATTGCTCGACGATGTGCAACGTCTGGAATTCCGCTACGTCGCGCTCGACGGCCGCGATGCCGCGCAATGGCCGCCGCCGCGCGCCGGTTCCGAAGCGCCGCCGCGCGTGGTGATCGTCGAACTCGCGCTGGCCGACATCGGCGAGATCCGCCGCGTGCTGGAACTGCCGCAGGAACCGGCGCAATGATTCCGCGCCGGCAACGCGGCGTCGCGCTGCTCGCGGCCGTGCTGGTGGTGGCGCTGGCCGTGGTGCTGGTGGCGGCGATGCTCGACCGCGGCGAAGCGGCGCGCGCGCGCAGCCGCAATGCGCTGCGCGCCGAGCAGGGCTGGCAGCTGATGATCGGCCTCGAAGGCTGGGCCGCGTCGGCGCTGCGGCGCGATCAACTCGACGGCGGCGGCGTCGACAGCCGCGACGATGTCTGGGCCCAGCCGCTGCCGCCGATCGACCTGCCGCAGGGCCGTATTTTCGGGCGTTTGCGCGAAATGGGCGGCTGTTTCGACGTCAATTCGCTGGTCGCCGGCACGCAGGACAATGCGTTGGCGCTCGATCGCTTCACGCGCCTGCTGCGCGTGCTGAAACTCGATATCGCGATCGCGGCGCAGGCGGCCGACTGGATCGACGCCGACGCATCGCCGCGCAGCGGCGGTGCCGAAGACGCCGCGCTGCAAATGCGCCGGCCGCCGCAGCGCACCGCCAATCGAAAATTCGGCCACGTCTCCGAGCTGCGCCTGCTGCCCGCCATCGACGCCGAGGTTTATGCCGCGCTGCTGCCGCACGTGTGCGCCTTGCCGCAGGCCACGCCGATGAATCTCAACACCGCCAGCGAAGCGGTGTGGATGAGCCTGAGCGATTCGATCGGCGCCGGCGATGCGCGCCGCCTGGCGCGCGACGGCCGCGCGCGCTACGCCGACATCGGCGCCGTGCAACAGGAACTCGAACGCCTCGGTCTGCCGCCGGTGCCGCTCGACGGGCTCGGCGTGCAGAGCGACTGGTTCGTCGCCGAAGCCGACATCGAAGCCGACGGCGTGCCGTTCCGCTATTCGAGCCTGCTGCAGCGCGGGCCCGACGGCGTGCGCGTGCTGGCGCGCCTGCGCGGCCGCTACTGAAGGCGGGGCGTGAAGCCGCGCTGCTACAATCGCCGGGCCTTCCGACCCCCCATCGCATGCCGCCGAATCTGCTGATCCGACTATCGCCCGACGGCGCCGCCGAATGGCTGGCGCTCGGGCGCGACGGCCGCGTGCTGGCCGGGCCGCAGGCGGGCCTGCCGGCCGGGGGCGCCGAGCACATCGACGTGCTGGTGCCGGCCGAAGACGTGCTGCTGCTGCGCGCGCCGCGCGTCGCACGCCAGCGCCGGCAGCTCGAACAGGCCCTGCCGTTCGCGATCGAAGAACAACTCGCCGCACCGATCGAAACGCTGCACGTCGCCGCCGCCGACGGCAACGACGGCGCCGAACTCACCGTCGCGGTGGCGGCGCAATCGCGCATGGACGGCTGGTTGCAGAAACTGCGCGACGCCGGCCTCGAACCCGATCGCCTGCTGCCGGAAACCTGGCTGCTGCCGCATGCGCCGGGCGCGGCCACGGTGTTGATCGACGGCGAGCGTGCGCTGGTGCGCCATTCGCAAGCCGGTGCCTTCGCCGGACACGTCGACGAGTTGCCGACCTGGCTGCATCTGCTCGATGCCGATGCCGGCCGGCCCACGCCGCTGCGCTGGCTCGGCGCGGCCGATCGCACGCCGTCGTCGCGCACCATCGAACGCGAAGATGTCGGCATGCCGCTGCGCTGGTTCGCGCACCGGCTCGCGCACGCGGGCGGACTGAATCTGCTGCAGGGCCGCTACGCGCCGCGTCGCGGTCGCGAAGGCGCGCAGCGGCTGTGGCGCTGGGCCGCCGGCTTCGCGATCGCGGCCGTCGTTCTGGCCTTCGCGCAACTGTGGATCGAACGCCAGCAATTGGCTGCGCGGCAGCTCGCGCAGCGCGCGGAGATGGAAACGCTGCTGCGCACTGCGATGCCGACTATCTCGCGTATCGTCGATCCCAAAGCGCAGCTGATGGCCGAATACACGCGCCTGGGCAACGCCGGTGCGCAGGCCGGCGCCTTGCCGCTGCTCGCACGCATCGCGCCGTTGATCGCCGGCAGCGGACGCTACACGCTCGATGCGATCGAATTCCGCGCCGACAGCCTCGAACTGACGCTGCGCACCACCGACATCGCCGCGCTCGACAGCCTGCGCGAAGCGCTCGCCGGCCTGCCCTCGCTCGAGGTCGAAGTGACGTCGGCCAATCCCGGCAGCGGCGGCATCGAAGGCCGCCTGCGCATCCGGAGCCGCGCATGAGCGCGCTGCGCCAACGCTGGAACGCACTCGCCGTGCGCGAACAACGCATCCTGTCGCTCGGTGCGGTGTTCGTCGTGCTGGTGCTCGGGTACGTGCTGCTGTGGGAACCGCTGGCCGAATCGCGCGACAACCTGCGCACGCAGGTACAGGCCGCTGAAACCGATCTGGCGTGGATGCGCGCCGCCGCGCCGCTCGTGCAACAACGCAGCGCCAACGCGCCGGCCGCGCTGACGCTTGACGGCCGCTCGCTGCTCGCGCGTACCGATGCGAGCGCCGCCGACGCCGGCCTGAAATCGGCGTTGCTGCGAATCGAACCGGTTTCCGATCGGCAAGTGCGCGTGTCGTTCCAGAGCGCCGGCTTCGATGCGCTGATGCGCTGGGTCGAAACGCTGGCCGCCAACAGCAATCTGCGCGTCAGTGAATTCTCGGTGCAGCGTGCCGAAGGCGTGGGCCTGGTCGATGCGCGATTGAGCCTGGAAGAACCCGCGCCGTGATTGAACCCGTGCCGTGATCGTCGTCCATCGCATGATTTTCGTCCTCAACGAACAGTAATCGAGCCACATGAAGCTGATCCGCAATCTTGTGCTGTTGATCGTCGCCGCGCTGTTGCTGGGCGTGTTGCTGCTGGCCTTCCTGCCGGCCAGCATGGCGCTGCATTTCGTCGGCGATCGCCTCGGGCCGGTGCATCTGGGCGAAGTCACCGGCACCTTGTGGAAAGGCCAGGCCAGCCCCGCCACCGTCAACGGCGAAAACATCGGCACGCTGGGCTGGACCTTGCATCCGACCGCGCTGCTCGGCCGCCGCATCGACGCCGACGTCACGCTGGCCGGCGACACCTACAACGGTGCCGGTCAGATCAGCGTGCACAGCGACCGCACGATTCAAGTGCGCCAGCTCGATCTGCGCTTCCCGGCGCGCAAGCTCGAACCGATGCTCGACATCCCGGCACTGGTGTTCCGCGGCGAAGTGCAGGTCGCGCTCGAATCGGCCGCATTGCGCGGCGGTTTTCCGGTCGACGTGAAAGGCCGCGGCGTGTGGAAGGATGCCGGCGTCGCCGGTTCGGCCGAAGCGCACTTCGGCGACCTGATCACCGATTTCACCAGCGCGCCGGCCGGCGGTTTGTCCGGCACGATTGCCGACAGCGGCGGCCCGCTGCAAGCGCAAGGCACTTACAGCGCGAGCATCGCCGGCTACGACGCCGACGTGCAGCTGCGCGCGCGCGACGGCAATCCGCAAGTGATCGAAGCGCTTCAATACATCGGCGCGCCGCAGCCCGACGGCAGTGCGCGCCTGCTGCTGCGCGGCCGCCTGCTGGAAGCATTCTGAGCCGATGACGACGCTCACGCCGGCCTTCCTCGACGCGGCCCTGCAGGTCGCGCGCAACGCGGCCGAGGCGGCGGCGGCGGTGATCCATCCGTATTATCGCGGCCGCTTCGAAACGCTCACCAAGGCCGATGCGACGCCGGTGACGCAGGCCGACATCGAAGCCGAAGCGGCGATCCGTGCGGTGCTGGCCGCGGCCTATCCGGAGCACGCGATCTACGGCGAAGAGCAGGGCCGCGACACGCATCAAAGTGATTTCCTCTGGCTGGTCGATCCGATCGACGGCACCAAGAGTTTCGTGCGCGGTTATCCGATGTTCTCGACGCAGATCGCGCTGATGCACGGTGGCGAGTTGGTGCTCGGTGTGTCGTGCGCGTCGGAATTCGCACAGACGGCGTGGGCGCGCGTCGGTGGCGGTGCGTTCCTCGATGGCGAGCCGATCGCCATCGCGAAAACCGATCGCATTGCTGAGGCCGCCGTGTCGACCGGCAATCTCAAATCGCTCGCCCGCGGCCCGCGCTGGAACGCGCTCGGCGAACTGCTGCAACAAGCGAACCGTGGCCGCGGCTACGGCGACTTCTACCACTATCACCTGCTCGCACAGGGCAGTATCGATGCGGTGATCGAATCGGACGTCAACATTCTCGACATCGCCGCGCTCGCCGTCATCGTGCGCGAAGCCGGCGGCGTGTTCACCGATCTCGACGGCGCCGCCCTCGATCTCGACACGCGCAGCGTGCTGGCCGCGGTTCCCGCGCTGCACGACGATCTGCGCACCCGTTTCCACGGCTGGCACTGATGCGCAAGCTACCCACCATCCTCGAAAGCCACGAACTCGATTTCGGCGGCCGTTTCCACGTCGAACAACTCGAACTGGAATTCTCCAACGGCGCGCGCCGCAAATACGAACGCATGAAAAGCCGCGGCCGCGGCGCCGTCATCGTCGCGCCGATGTTCGACGACGACACCATCCTGCTGGTGCGCGAATACGCCTGCGGCCTGCATCGCTACGAACTGGGCCTCGTGAAAGGCCGCATCGATGCCGGCGAAACGCCGGAGCAGGCGGCCGAGCGCGAACTCAAGGAAGAAGCGGGCTACGGTGCACGCAAACTCACCGTACTGCGCTCGATCTCGCTGGTGCCGACCTACATGAGCAATCAGACCTGGCTCGTGCTCGCGCAGGATCTGTATCCCGAACGCCTCGAAGGCGACGAGCCGGAAGAACTCGAAGTGGTGCCGTGGAAACTCGATGCACTGCACGAGCTGATGCTGCTGGAAGACTGCTCGGAAGGCCGCTCGCTGGCCGCGATGTTCATCGCGCGCGAATACCTGCGCGGAGCGCGCGGGTGACGCCGCGCGAACGCTGGCGCGAACGATTGATCGAACTCTCCCGCATCGCGGGCGAGGCGATCATGCAGGTCTACGCGAAGGATTTCGCGGTCGAAACCAAGCAGGACAACTCGCCGGTCACCGCCGCCGACATGGCCGCGCACCGCATCATCTGCGACGGTCTGGCGGAACTGACGCCCGATATTCCCGTGCTGTCGGAAGAAGCGGCCGATATCTCGTGGGAACGGCGCCGCGCGTGGACGCGCCTGTGGCTGGTCGATCCGCTCGACGGTACGCGCGAATTCGTGAAAAAGAACGGCGAATTCACCGTCAACATCGCATTGATCGAGAACCACGAGCCGACCATGGGCGTGATCTTCGCGCCGGCGCTCGATGTGATGGTGCACGCCGAACGCGGCGTCGGTGCCTTCCTGCGCGATGGCGATGACGACATCGCGATCGTGTCGCAGCGTCCGGCCGCCGCACCGCTGCGCGTCGCGGCCAGCCGTTCGCATCTCAACGACCGCACCCGCCGCTTGCTCGAATCGCTCGGCGATCACGAACGTCTGGGCCTGGGTTCGTCGCTGAAATTCTGCCGCATCGCCGAAGGCCTGATCGATTTCTACCCGCGCTTCGGGCCGACCTCGGAATGGGATACGGCGGCCGGCCAATGCATCCTCGAAACCGCCGGCGGCGCCGTGCTCGGTCTCGACGGCGCGCCGCTCGCCTACAACCGCAAAGACTCGCTGCTCAATCCGGATTTCCTCGCACTTGGCGACGCGACGATTCCGTGGCGCGAGTGGCTGCCGGCCAATTAGCGAAATCTCACAAACCGCATGGCTTCCGACATCGACGCACTGCTGCAGATCATGGCCCGCCTGCGCGATCCGCAGACCGGCTGCCCGTGGGACGTGCAGCAGGATTTCGCCAGCATCGCGCCGTACACCGTCGAGGAAGCCTACGAAGTGGCCGACGCGATCGACCGCAACGACCTGGCGGCATTGAAGGACGAACTCGGCGACCTGCTGCTGCAGGTCGTGTTTCACGCGCGCATGGCCGAAGAAGGCGGGCATTTCGCGTTCGGTGATGTGGTGAATGCAATCTGCGACAAGATGGTGCGCCGGCATCCGCATGTGTTCGGCGATGAAGCCGTCGCCGATGCCGCCGCACAGACCGTCGCCTGGGAAGAGCACAAACGCCGCGAACGCGAGAACGCCGCCGACGCCGATCGCAGCGCGCTCGCCGGCATCGCGCGCGGCCTGCCCGAATGGCAGCGCGCCACGAAGTTGCAGAAGCGCGCGGCGAACGTCGGCTTCGATTGGCCGGGACCCGAGCCGGTGATCGCGAAACTGCACGAAGAAATCGAGGAAGTGCGCGAGGAATTCGCAGCGCTAGAAAAACAGCCCGACTCGCGCGCAGTGCGCGACCGGCTCGAGGACGAAATCGGCGATGTGCTGTTCGTCTGCGTCAACCTCGCGCGCCACGCGAAAGTCGATTTTGGCAGCGCGATGCGCCGCGCCAACGCCAAGTTCGAACGCCGCTTCCGCCGCATGGAAGCGCTGGCCGCCGAGCAGGGCGTGGACCTGTCGAGCAAGCCGCTCGAAGCGCAGGATGCGTTCTGGGATCAGGCCAAGGCCGAGGAAAAGGCCGGTCCCGCGAACTAGGCCGCCGCCTCTTGCCGCGGCCTGCGCGGCGTCCAACAATGGAGGCCTCTGCCGGAGCCCGTCCCATGCCCGCACCGTTCGCCAGCTTCCGCGATTTCTATCCGTACTACCTGTCCGAACACGCCGACCCCACCTGCCGCCGCCTGCATTTCGTCGGCAGCACGCTGGTGCTCGTGTGCCTGGTGCTGGCTGTGGTGCAGCTCAATGCGTGGTGGCTGCTGGCGGCGCTGTTCTGCGGCTACGGTTTCGCCTGGATCGGCCATTTCTTCTTCGAAAAGAACCGGCCGGCCACCTTCAAGCACCCGTTCTATTCGTTCATCGGCGATTGGGCGATGTATCGCGACATGCTCGCCGGACGCATCCGTTTCTGAGGTTATTTGAGAAAGATGAAACCGGCCCCGGCCGCGATAAGCACGAATCCCACCACGTGGTTCCAGCTGATCGATTCGCCCAGGTACCAGACCGAAAACATCGCGAACACGCTCAGTGTGATCACTTCCTGCATCGTCTTGAGCTGCGCCGCCGAATAGACCGCGTGGCCCCAGCGGTTGGCCGGCACCTGCAGCAGATACTCGGGCAGCGCGATCAGCCAGCTGGCGGCGATCACGATCCAGATCGGCGAACTCTTGAACTTCAGGTGCCCGTACCAGGCGAAGGTCATGAAGACGTTGCTGCCGATCAGCAGCACGATCGGGAGCAGGTAGTTCGAGAGGGTCGGCGTAGGCATTGCCGAATCCTAGCCCGAGGCCGCTTGCCGGCGAAATCCCGCGGTTTTCCGGCCCCCGCCCTTGCCCGAGGCCGAACGGGCTGTTCCGTGAAGGCCGGAGTTCACACCCTGTCCACCCGTGATGGAGTTCACTCTTCACATCCGTGAATCGAGCAGGAGGGACACCATGAAAGCCCACGAAGAATCCGCCGGATTGATCCTGCTGATCGAAGACAACCGCAATATCTCCGAGATGGTCGGCGAGTATCTCGAACGCCGCGGTTTTCGCGTCGACTACGCCGCCGACGGCCAGCAGGGCTACCAGCAGGCCGTCGACGACACCTTCGACGTCATCATTCTCGACCTGATGCTGCCGCGCCTCGACGGCCTCGAACTGTGCCGCCGCCTGCGCCAGGAAGCCAAGAAATCCACGCCGGTGCTGATGCTGACCGCGCGCGACACGCTCGACGACAAGATCCGCGGGCTGGAAGCCGGCGGCGACGACTATCTGGTCAAACCCTTTGCGCTGCAGGAACTCGAGGCGCGTGTGCGCGCGCTGATCCGCCGCGACCGCCGCCAGGTGAGCGCCGAAACGCTGCGCGTCGGCGACCTCACCCTCGACACCGCCACCCTGCGCGCCACCCGCGCCGGCCGCGAGCTGCAACTGTCGCCGATCGGTCTGAAACTGCTGACCATCCTGATGCGCGAATCGCCGCGCGTGGTGAGCCGCCGCGACATCGAACGCGAAATCTGGGGCGACGCCATGCCCGATTCCGACACCCTGCGCAGCCATCTGTACAACCTGCGCAAGGTGATCGACAAACCGTTCCAGAAATCGCTGCTGCATACCATCCACAGTGCGGGTTACCGGTTGGCGGAGCTTGAGACGGAGCCGGCGCAGCGGGTTGGGTAGAGCAGGGGTTAGGGGCGAGTAGTTAGGGCGCTTTGGACATCCGCTTCCGCGACCGCTAAAGCAGGGGTTAGGGGCGAGCAGTTAGGGCGCTCCGGACATCCGCTTTCGCGACGACATACGATTTTTTCGCCCTCACCACCAACCCCTAATCCCTAAACCGTTCCTCTCAAGCACCCGAAACCTCCCCGCAAAACCATGCGCACCTCCACCGGCATTCGCAGCAAAATCTGGGTCGCCTTCATCCTGCAGGTGGCGGCGATCAGTTTCGCGACGCTGCTGGGCGTGTATGGCGCGTCGGCGGTGTTGAAGGACGTGCTGATCCAGCGCGCGCTCACCGACGAGGCCGCGCACTACTGGAAACGCCTTGAGCGCGATCCGCAGGCGCCGCTGCCCGACACTTTCAACATGATGGGTTACATGCTGGAGCCGGGCGCGGATCCGGCGCAGTTGCCCGCGAAACTGCGCGATCTGTCGCCCGGTTATCACAGCCTGCCGAAGATGAAAGGCGGCTCGCTGATCTATGTGTCCGACGGCCCGCCGGGACGGTTGTACCTGGTGTTCAACCAGGAACAGGTCGACTCGCTCGCGTTCTTCTTCGGCGCGGTGCCGCTGGCCGTGGTGCTGGTGGTGATCTATGTGATCGCGTGGTTCACCTATCGCGTTTCGCGGCGCGCGATTTCGCCGGTGATCTGGCTGGCGAACGTGGTGCAGCAGTGGAACCCGAAGCATCCCGATGTCGGCGCGCTCAGCCCCGATCGCCTGCCGCGCGATGTCGAAGGCGAAGTGCGCGTGCTGGCCGCGGCGCTGCACGAATTCGCCTCGCGCATCGAGGCCTTCGTCGAGCGCGAACACAACTTCACGCGCGATGCCAGCCACGAACTGCGCACGCCGCTCACCGTGGTGCGCATGGCGAGCGATCTGCTGTTGGCCGATGGCGATCTGCTGCCGCACGCCGAGCGTTCCGTGCGGCGCATCAAGAGCGCCACGCGCGACATGGAAGCGCTGATCGAGGCCTTCCTGATTCTCGCGCGAGAAGGCGATACGGGCCTGAAGGAAGAGGATTTCCTCGTCAACGACGTAGTGCGTGACGAGATCGACAAGGTGCGTCCGCTCTTGCTCGACAAACCGGTCGAACTGCGGCTCGAAGAACCCAACAGCTTCGCGCTGCACGCCTCGCCGCGCGTGCTCGCGGTGATGATCGGCAACCTGCTGCGCAATGCCTGCCACTACACCGACAGCGGCCGCATCACGGTCACGGTGTGGCCCGATCGCATCGTGGTGGAAGACTCCGGCGTCGGCATGACGCCGGAAGAATTGCAGCGCGCCTTCGAGCCGTTCTTTCGCGCCGGCGAGCGCCGCGAAGGCGGGCAGGGCGTCGGCCTCACCATCGTGCGCCGGCTGGCCGATCGCTTCGGCTGGCCGGTGGAACTGGAAAGCGAACACGGACGCGGCACACGCGCTACCGTGCGCTTTCCGCATCCGCAGCCGGTGTGACGCCAGGCATGCGCACCGCGGCCGGCCTCGCGCATACTTGCGGCATCGATTTTCGGGAGGATTTCGCATGCGCCGTTTGCTGCCGTGTCTGTCGTTGCTGCTGGCCTTCGCCGTGAACGCCGCCGGGCCTGCGAAAAATCCGATCGCGCTGGTGATCCACGGCGGCGCCGGCACGATGAGCCGCGCCGACCTCGACGCCGGCACCGAACGCGACATCCGCGCCGCGCTCGATCGCGCGCTCGACGCCGGGTACGCGATTCTCGCCAAGGGCGGCACCGCGCTCGATGCCGTCAGCGCCGCCGTCGTGGTGCTGGAAGACGATCCGCATTTCAACGCTGGCAAGGGCGCCGTCTTCAATGCCGAAGGCGTGAACGAACTCGATGCCTCGATCATGGACGGCAACACACTGCGCGCCGGCGCTGTCGCCGGTGTGCATCGCGTGCGCAATCCGATCCGGCTGGCGCGTGCGGTGATGGAGAAATCCAGGCACGTGATGCTGATCGGCGATGGCGCGGAAAAATTCGCCGAATCGGTGCAGATCGAACTGGTCGATCCGTCCTACTTCCACACCCGGCATCGCTGGGACGCACTGCAGAAAGCCAAGGCCGCCGAAAAGGCCGCGCAGGACGCGGGTGCTGCGCTCACGCTGCCATCGAGTGCCTACTTCGGAACCGTCGGCGCGGTGGCGCTCGACGCGCACGGCCACATCGCCGCGGCCACTTCCACCGGCGGCATGACCAACAAACGCTGGGGCCGCGTCGGCGACGCACCGATCATCGGCGCCGGCACCTTCGCCGACCAAACCTGCGGGGTCTCGGCCACCGGCTGGGGCGAATTCTTCATCCGCCTCAACGTCGCGCACGACATCTGCGCCCGTGTCGCCTATCGCGGCGACTCGCTGCAGGCGGCCGCCGACGAAGTCATCATGAAACGCGTGCCGGCGCTGGGCGGCGACGGCGGCATCATCGCGCTCGATGCGAAAGGCAATATCGCGATGCCGTTCAATACCGGCGGCATGTACCGGGGCTGGGTGCGCGCCGACGGCACGCGCGGCACGGCGATTTTCCGCGAAGGCGAATGACGTCCGGATTCAGCCGTCGCGCGATGAATCCGCAGCGAGCCGCTTGACGAACACCCGCTGCGTCTTGCGGATTTCGTAGCCTTGCCGCAGATAGAACCGATGCGCACGTTCGCGCACGATCTGGCTGCGCACGCGCAGATCGAGGATGCCGAGCGAGCGCGCCCAGTCTTCCGCGCTCGCCATCAACGCGGCGCCCAGCGATTTTCCGCGTTGCCGCGCATCGACCACCAGGCCGCGGATTTCGACGCAGGCATTGTATTCGATCGCACGCACGACACCTGCGTGCAGCCAGGCCATCACCTCGCCGTCGACGAGCGCGACGAACACGGCTTCGTTGCGATCCTGCGCCACGGCTGCGAGGCGCGCGTCGATCTGCTCGGCGGTGGCGGGATAGCCAAGCTCGCCGCAGAGGCAGGCAATCGCCATCGCGTCGGCTTTGCCGGCGCGGCGAATCGAGACCGGTGTCGAAGCATTCATCGTGATTTTCTGCGAACGGATCGGCACTGCGTCAATGACCGAAAATATCGAGCAACCATTTCCCGAAAACCAGCGCGACGACCAGCCAGATCGCACCGATCGCCGCAGCGGCGCCATAACTTACGGGCTTGCCGGCTTCATGCGCCGCACGCTCGCGCGCCGCCTCCATCACCACGCGCGGCGTGAGCTTCACCACCAGCGCCAGGCCGAGCGGAATCAGGATCAGATCGTCGAGATAACCGAGCACCGGAATGAAGTCGGGGATCAGGTCGATCGGGCTCAACGCATAGGCCGCCACCAGCACGGCGAGCCAGCGCACGCCGAGCGGTGTGCGCGGATCGCGCGCTGCGAAATACACCGTGAGCGTCTGCCGCTTCAAGTCGGCGGCGCGGCGTTTGAGCGAAGCGAGCAGGCTCACTTCGCCGCGCGCGCAGGAAGGATTCCGATCACGAAGAAGCCTTGCGCGTCCGGCTGCCCGGATAGCAGACCGGGCAGGGCGCCGGGCCGCGGAACTTGTGGCCGCGACTGCAGGTTTTCCATCCGTTGTTGGTTTTCGCGGCCACGATCGCCTCCGTCCATCACCGACGCCGATCGCACGCCGGGCGACTGCCGTGCGCGATCAACCTGTGCTGCGCGACCCGGCTCGATGCGAAATCGACGCCGCCGACCGGCACAGTGTCGAGGCTAGCAAAGGACCGATAACCAGTGCATGAGCCGCCAGACAGGCGGCGATCCATCCGGCCGAGCGGTCGAGCGCGACCGGGTACGCGAGGATCGGTATCAACAGCTGGAACATCAGCACGTAGGCCGCCGCACCGTAAGCGGCACCAAGCAGCAAGCGCCCACGCACGGGCGCGTAGCGAGTCGCGATCATGTGCTCGAAGGCGATTGTCATGGCGAGGAAAATCGCGAAAAGCACCGCCAGACCGAGCGCCGCCACAGGCAGTGTCGCCGCCACGCCCGACCCCAGCACCCACGTCGCCACCGAACGCAGCAGTTGCGCCGGAGGCACGCCGTATTGCGCCCAGTAGGCGATCGCAACGCACAGGTCGACGGCCGTTGCCGCAGCGGCGGCCGACACAATGGGGGCAAGCCGCGATGGAACCGTTGCATCGGCGATCGGCGCGGAATCCCAATCGCGGGCCGGCAAGAATGAGATCGTCATGCTCAACTCCTCAAGTTGCGTGAAGACTCAGGCCGAGTGCGCCAGGGTCAGGTGCGCGCGACCGGTCGAACGGCCTGCCGGTTGCCGCAGGCACTCATCCAGGCACAGGCCGAAAAGTTTCACGGCCGCTTCGATTTCCGGCACCGACATCGCGCTGTAGCCCATCAGCAATCCGGCCTGGTCCGGCGGCTGCAGATAGCATGGCGCCACCGAGTACAGGCCCAAACGCCGATCCTGCGCGAGGCGGATCAAGGCGTCGCCCTGCGCCGCGTTCATGCCGCGCAGCCACGTCAGCAGGTGCATGCCGGCGTGCGCCGGCAGGATATCGAGCCGATCGCCGCAGGCCGCCTGCAACGACGAGCGCAACGCGTCGCGCCGCTCGACCAGTTTGCGCGTCACCAGCCGCAGATGCCGTTGATAGCCGCCATTGGAGATCAGATTGGCGAGCGCGGTCTGCTCGAGCGGCGCGCTGCCGAAATCGTCGGCCCATTTCGCTGCGATGAAATCGTCGCGCAGACCGGGCGGTACGATCAGGTAGCCGAGCCGCAGCGCAGGAAACAGCGTCTTCGAAAAGCTGCCGACGTAGACGACACGGTCTTCGTGATCCATCGATTGCAGCGCGGGCAGCGCTTCGCGGTCGTAGCGGAATTCGCCGTCGTAATCGTCTTCGACGATCCAGCCGCCGCACTGGCCCGCGCTGTCGAGCAGCGCCTTGCGCCGCGGCAGCGACAGCACCGCACCGGTCGGAAACTGATGCGACGGCGTCACGCAGACGAGCTTCACGGCGCGCGCGGGCAAACGTTCGACACACAGCCCGTCGCCATCCACCGGCACGCCCGTCACCTGCGCGCCATGCATCTGGAACACGCGCCGCGTGCCGAAATAATGCGGCTCTTCCATCACCACTTCGTCGCCCGGATCGAGCAGCACGCGCGCGATCAGCGACATCGCCTGCTGCGTGCCGTTGACGATCAGCAGATCGTCCGGCGTGCAGACCACGCCACGCGTGCCGGTGATGTGCGCGCACAAGGCCTCGCGCAGCGCGCGCAATCCTTGCGTGGCCGGATAGTTGAGCCGCGCATAGGGCGCCGCGCGCGCGATCTCGCGCGCCCAGGTCGCGGCCAGCGTGGTGCTGACGAGCGGCAGGCCGAACTGGAACGCGTGCCGCATGCCGGGCAACCGGCGTCCGGGAATGTCACCCGGCGTGTGCACCTGGCGCGCGCGCCGGCTGTAGGCGCTTTGCGGCAGCACCGCGCGGCGATTCGGCAACAGCCGTGTCGGCGCCGGCCACGGCGTGCTGACGAAACTGCCGGCACCGACCTTGCCCTGCAAATAGCCTTCAGCGCGCAATTGCTCATAGGCGGTCACCACCGTGGTGCGCGACAACCCGAGATCGCCGGCCAGATCGCGGCTCGCCGGCAAGCGGCTGCCCTGCGCGATGCGGCCGGACGCGATCGCCGCCTTGATCGCGCGCGCCAGCTGCGCATACAGCGGTCCATTGCCATCCAGAACCAGGTCCATGTCCACCTCCGGGCCTTATTGGACGCCCGCCGAAGGGGCCATCGCATACCAATCCTGCGGCTTTTGCCCGATACCAATCCACTGCCGCGGCGATTTTCCAACGCTGCGGCAGTGGCCGCATGTTCAATCGCGCAGTTGCGGATCAGCGCACCGCGGCGCGCCCGAAGGCCGGCCCGCGGGTGCGGACCGGCCGGCAAGACTCACTGCGCGAAGCACAGCTCGCCGTGGATCACGGTTTCGATGGTGTTATTGACGTTGCGACCACTGACGAACAGAAACCCGCTGGCGCCGACGTATTCGCCCGTGCCGCCGACCACTTGCTGATACGCCGTCACCGCGCCGCTCTGCGGCAGGCCGGTGCTGGTATTGGTGACGCCGGTCTCGCGCATGATGAGGTTGCCGGTGGCGGTGCGGTACTGGAACGGTCCGCTGTAGCTGATGAATCCGGCCAGCCCGGTCGACGGCCCCGCGGCACCGCTGTCGCCATGGAAATGCGTCGCACCGCGCAGCCCGTGATTGCCGCTCACTTCACCAAGAAAACACACGCTCACGCCCGTATCGCACCCGCTGGTCGCGCGCGTTTCCACGAGATCGGCATGGATCGCCTTGCACCGCGAACCGGCGCTCGCGGAAAACGAAAGCTGCGCGGCCACGATGCCCGCAACGAGCAAAGAAATCGACTTGATAAGACGCATGGAAGAATCCTCGGATGGAAGGGAATGCACGGAACGAATCCGATGCGAATCCAGCCTATCCGGTGAGCTGCGTGCGGCCAGTACCAATGCGGCGCGTGTTGCATGCGACCAATGCCCGCTTGGGCATCGATGCACGGCGCGCAATCTTCAAGTTGTATCTACCGTCCGGCGCCACCGACGGATCACGGCGACAGCGCGATTCACTGGTCGGGATACGGATCCTCGGGCCCGTTCGGAAAGCGGTCCGCCACCAGGTTCAGTTGTACCTTGTGCTCGAGCCAGGCCTTGAGACCGGCGAGTGTCCAGGTGAAGCCCTGGGTGGAATCGGTCGCGTACTCGACCAGCTCGTCGCCAGTCCCCGTCCAGCCGGACTCGGTGATACTGACGAAGGTGGTATCGCTTTGCTGCGCCGAGAACTTCCATTCCACGTTGGTGCGGCCGGTGTAACCATCCCACTCGATCACGATGCGTTTGTCGCGCTCGACGACCTTCGGCATCACCTGCGTCGATGCACCATACATTTCCCATTCCCACGTAACGGGTTTGCCGGCTTCGAGCGACCCGCTGCTTTTCGTGAACCAGAACTTCGTCGTTATCGCAGGATCGACAAAGGCGGCAAAAACCTCGGCGACAGGTTTTCGAATAAGCATTCCGGTTTTGGCGGCGGGACTTTTGGTCAACTGCGGCTGTTTCATAAATTCTCCCTGCCGAAATTCACACTCGAAACCGAGCCGAACCGCGAAGCGGCGTCCGAACAAATTTTGGTCGCGGCCAAACCCGGGTGCGAGAAAAATTCAGTACCGGGCAGCACGGGGGCGGAGCACGGTTGAAGCGTACTACGCTCATGTCACTCGAAGAGGACCAGCGCTACGGCTTGCGGGGGCGTGCCGGTCAATCTCTCGTGCCGAAGCGCTTGGCCGAAAGGCTCGCCGCCTTGCTGCGCTCGATCTCCCGATCCTTCGGCGGACTGTAAGTAGTGAGCGAGTTGATCAGCGTCGTCGCCGCTTGGGTGACCTGCCTCACCGCCTCGTTGAACGCCGCTTCATTGGCTTTCGACGGCGCGTTGAACCCGCTCAGCTTGCGCACGAACTGCAGTGCCGAGGCGTGGATTTCGTCCGTCGTCGCCGGCGGATCGAAGTTGAAGAGCGTCTTGATATTCCTGCACATAACAAACTCCAACTCGTTCTTGCTGCCCGGCGTCGTGAGCCATTCAGCGGTTCACGGGGTAACAAGGACGAAACATTGTCACCTGTGAAATGATGCCGATCATAGTGAGGCGGCGCGTTGGATAAAGTGAATGTAGAGCTTTTCACTCTGCGGCCGCACATCCAGAAAAAAGGCTGCCTGACAGCGCTTGCAGACCGCCGGGTGCTGCTCGTCGCTGCCGCGTTGGTTTTCCAGTGCGACTGCAAGTAGAGGGTGCCCACAAGACAAGCAGCAGAATGCCAAATTGGTTCCGTACGGGTCTGCGGGAAGCTCCCGCCCATCACCATCCAATACGAGAAAGCCAGTGATCTTCATGAGTGGCTGCGAAGGGGCGCGTGAGGTGGTTTCTAACGCCGGATTGAGCCGCTGCCGGCCGACAGCAAGCGGAACGATTGTAGCCCGTCCCCGGCCGTCGGCCTGGACACATAGTTATGCCTCAACGCGGGGAACAGCATCCGCCAGCAAGTTGGCACCGAAAGCTGCAATGCCGAACGCCAAGATGGTCTTTGCGTAGGAAACGACCATTTGCATGGCGGTGACGAGCCTTCCATGGTCTCCGGAGAGCATGGCGTGCCACCTTGCAGTGTTGGACGCTACCTCCTCGAAGCCCAAGTACAGCATCGCAGAAAGCAGGATGAGCAGTACCGAAAATAGCGCTCGCAGGTGCCGAGTGCGGCCAATGCGCCCGAGGTAGAGAAATACGGTCAGTGCTATGGCGAGGAACAGTGAAAAGAACGACCAGTAGAAGAGCGAATTGAATACAAGGTCCAGTTCCGCAGGCCAATTGCCGGCGATGACTACAACCGACGAAAAGACCGCGGCAACCAGGATTGCGGTAAGAACATGCCAGATTTCTGCTGAGAATCTCATGAGGTATAACGCCGTGTTGAGCCGCCGCTGCGCACCGCATGCCGATGCGCCAAGCATACCCTCAGCGGTCGACTTGGACACATAGTTATGCCGCCAAGGTAGTGCTTCCCCACAAGTGTGGACTGCGAAAAGCGTACGCCCAAATTGCGTAACAGACAGGCAGCGAAACTAGCGCAACCAACGCCACATTGAGGAGGACTGCCTGCAGCCAAAAGCCAAGCGAGGCGTCTATTGCTGTGCCTAACGCAAGCATGTTTGCTACGAATCCATACGCGGCGTAGCCGCACGCTAGGAAGAAGTAGACCACCCATACTCGCCGGTGGAGGAGCGGAACTTGCTTCAAGAAGCCGACAAGCACGGTAGGGGCAAGAAGCAAGGCGCAACTCGGAATAGCCCGCCAAGTGAGTGGCAGTGCGAGCCTAGAAAAAATGACCAGATACAGTGCTGAGTAGATCACAGCGATCACCCACCACGCCCAGATCGGTCTCGGGGTTACGCTACGCGACATAAGGCACAACGCCTGAGTTAAGCCGACCCGCGAGGCGGGTTCGGCTTGAGTGAATTGTTAGGCCCCCGTGCCATGCAGTGAATTTACTGCTCTACCTCGGGCATCGGTAGGCACTCCATGATCTCAACGGAATCGCCGGGGAAAATGGAAAAGTGTGGGTGATTCTCGAACATTCTTGCTGCCGCCTCATGGGAAGGGGCTTGAACAATCGTATACGCCGTAATCTTGTTCTGAGTATCGAAAATCCCGTCGGGGGATGCACGCTTCTTTTTGCCGATAGGAGATCCCTGATTGACGATGGAGCCAATGTTTGCCGTTACCCAAGCTCCCCACGCTTCCATGCCACGTTGATCTCTCAGTTGGTCTTCATCTGTCGTTTGCTGAGCAGCCTTCTCGCGTGCTGATAAAGAACCGATGTAAATAGCCAAGAACTTTTTCATCGACTAGTCCAAGGGTGCAGTGAAATGTAGCGAGAACCCGTCACGGCCACCGGAATGTACCGGAATGATTGTAGCCCGGCCCCGGCAGTCGGCCTGGACACATAGTTAGAGCGCATCACGCCCAGCCCTTGGACCTTGCGACCTCCGCCTCACGCTGCTTGCGCGTTCCCGCCTGGTTCTCGGCGTCGAGTTCCGCGTAGCGAGGATGCCGTGCGAAGTAGGGGCCGAGCCATTCTTCCTCGTGGGTGCGCGCCATGGTCCAAGCAAAATTGGAAGGAAAGACGACGTAGTCGATCCAGGGACAACTCGACGGCCTCAGCGAGGTGAGAAACGCTTGCTTTCGATCATTTGATAGAACGACGAAGGCAATAGCTTCCTGGCTGTTGTACTGCGCCCACGCCTGATCTCTTGCGACATGTGGGTAGCGATCTGCGGCGAAGATGTGCCACAAGTACGCCTTTGCGTTTACACCTTGACGATTGGCGCCGTAGATCGCGAGCCACCGATCAGCAAACGCCGCTGCCTCGGCCTCGGAATAGTGAAGGATGATGGCGCCGGGCTCCACTCGGACTTCACGCCGCGATTTGGCCACGAATGCGCTCTAACGCCGTGTTAAGCCGCCGCTGCGCGCGGCGTGCGGATGAGCCAAGCATATCCTCCGCGGTCGGCTTGGACACATAAGTTAGGCCTCAGAGCCGCATGCCCAGCCAGATAACGGCTTGCGTTGATGCGGAAACGATTGGGGTAAGGACTCGCGGCCAGAACCAGCCAGCTTGGGCCACGCCCAGCGACCTGTCGTGGTGATGCTGTTCTTCTGCAACGATGGAGGAAATCGCGTTGGTTGCCGAGGGGTCGCTCGCCGCGAGGGACGCGATTTGGTGCTCAAGATGGCGGAGCACCACACACTCCACGGCAACGGTGGTGGCAGCGATCGCGCTCGAGCCGAGCATACCCGTCGCCAAGCCAAGAACCAGCCCGCCCAGCCCGCACAGCCAGTAACTGCGACAACGAGGATGAGCGCGACGCTGAAGCTCGTCGGCGAACACTGCGCGATGCCGCAGCTCGTGAGTGCGGAATTCCCAAAGTTTTGAGACCAAATGCGGTGCCGTGAAGCGCGCAAAGAAGATCTGGCCGGTATAGATGTTCACAGCGCCATGCTCGCCGGCGTGATTGACCTTGAGAATGCGATTGCCAAGATCCGGAGCTATCGGCTGCGCAATCACTGCCATGAGGCCGAACGCCATGTTAAGCCGCCGCTGCGCGCGGCGTGCGGATGAGCCAAGCATATCCTCCGCGGTCGGCTTGGATACATGGTTAGACAGCCTACCTCAGCGAATCGATCAATGGCTGACACCACTTTTCGGTTCTGGCGCGCCGGTAAAGCGTGCGAACCTTGGTGTCGTCAGTAAAGACATAGGAATACTCGTCTGGCTCCACTGCGACGAGCCTGGAGCAGAAGCGCTCACCAACGGGCATGACCTTGGGGTGCGACGTTTTGACAACAGTCTCGCATCGCGTATCTCCGTGATTCTCAGCGTGGAGCACCATAGCGAAACTGACGTCCGTATCAGGGACGGTGCCACACGAATCCATATCGCCGTTGGCGTATGTTTCACCGTAGCCCCAGCAAGTACGTCCGCCATCGCGCGAACTGCACCAAACCCCAAGCATCTGGCTGTTGCTGTACGAAAGGGCTGGGGCTTCCTCACCAGCAAGCGCGAGTAGCGCAACGAGGACGGTAACGTGCATGGCTGACTAACGCCGCGTTAAGCCGCTGCCGGCCGGCAGCAGTCCGATTGATTGTAGCCCGTCCCCGGCAGTCGGCTTGGACACATAAATTAGAGCGTGCCCTCCGGCTCCGTGCAAACCACAGCCGACTCGCGAAACCGCGACAGCCTTAGCCGCAAGCATTGCGATAGCCCCAGGCGACTCTCCCCGGAGCCGCCACCTGAAATGTCCGAATCGTAGAAGAGAGCCCAGTAGTTGCCGTGAGGGTCGAGCGCGGCGCCCTCCCAGACAAACGAGTCGGTGCCTTGGAGTTGAAACGCAACCCAAAAGGGTCTGCCCGCAGCCAGCGCAGCGCGGCCGCACGAAACAGCAGCAGAGCGGCTTGTACGAAGCCGTACGGCCCCACAAAAAGAAGCTGAGTGGCCGACCAGTACCTCGAACTTAGCTCGGACGGGTGCCGGCGCATCAGCGGGTGCGGTAGCGCCCGTAACGGAGAAGATTGCGACTCTAAGCAGCGATATGGTGAGCAAGGCCTAACGCCGTGTTAAGCCGCCGCTGCGCGCGGCGTGCGGATGAGCCAAGCATATCTTCAGCGGTCGGCTTGGACACTTAGTTAGACGCTCGGCGCGCGACTGGGGCGCCACGTTACCAGCTAGTCGGAAACGAGCTATGCTGGCCGCCTAGAAGCAAGAGTTGCGTATGCCTGGACTCTAGCAAGACAGCGATTTCTCGTTCTGCGACTGCGCGCGTACTCTCGGATGACAACGCTACTCTGCGCTCTTCACGCAACGTCGCTTCGTATGCGGCAAGGCTTTGCTCTAGAGAAGTGCCCGGCGGAATCACGCGACCCTCCACGAAATCTAGCGATACGGCTACAACGACTAGCGTCTAACGCCGCGTTAAGCCGCCACGGACCGGCCCGAGATGCGGCACATTCTTGAGGCCGTTGTACTCCACCTTGCCGTTGGAGTGCACTGTCACCGAGTACTCGGGGCATGTTCCGTAGCAACCGCTGCGCTGCAGCGAGATGGACTGAAAGACTAGCTGTGCTCTCCACCAGCTTGCGCGGCCGACACGAAGCATCCGAGCAAGAGAAAGGGCAAACCGCACAAGCGCATGATTCGCCCTCTACCGCCGTGCTAAGCCGCCGCTACGCGCGGCGTGCAGACGCGCCAAGCATAGCCTCAGAGGCCGGCTTGGATACATAGTTAGATGCGGACTACAAGCCGCCATGGACCACGGCGCGATGAGTATGGTCATTCACCAAGACACTGAAGTGACCGGGCATCAGCGTGGCGTTCTTGGAGTAGTAAATCACGAACCACGTGCACTCGCCGGCGACAAGATCGAAGTGTGTTTTAGGCAGGTGCCACGCTGCCAGGTCAACTCCTTCATGAGTGGCGGACGCATTGGCAAAGGCGATTGCTTCATCGGCCGTCAGCCTGGCAGGGATGCTCACGCCGAGGTGCAGAGGAGCAGGCGGCAAGAAGTAGAGATGCGAGCAATGCGCCGACCATTTTCAGTCTTCCCATGAGCATCCAACGCCGTGTTAAGCCGCCGCTGCGCAGCAAGGGTGTGGATGAGCCAAGCATACCCTCAGCGGTCGGCTTGGACACACAGTTAGCGCCCAGCCGCGCCCATGGCCTGCCGATCACGCGAATTTACGTTTCCGCCCAACATGCCGTCTTCGCCGAGCGAGAAGACAACGAACCTTTGAGGTCCGGGGACTCGATGATAGTAGATTGGGGTACCCCACGGATCGACCAGAGACTTTGCTCTTGAATAGGCGCCCGAGCCATCCGCAGGCTCCACCACCAGTTCCTCAAGGCTAAGCGGAAGAGCGCCCGAATCTTTCTCGAATTGTTCTATGGCTGAGGCGAGTATGACAAGTTGAGCGCGCAACTGTTGTGATTTGCGGTCAGTGTGATCTGCCCCGCCAAGAACCTGGTTCACAACTGCCGCGGCTGCGAGCAGTAGCACCGCCACCAGGGCAAGTCTCTTCCACATGGGCGCTAACGCCGTGTTAAGCCGCTGCCGGCTGACAGCGGTCGGAATGATTGTAGCCCGTCCCCGGCAGTCGGCTTGGACACGTAGTTAGGGCGCCTTGCGCCGCCATTGAGTTAGCGAGCATGCCGCAAAGCAGGTCGTTGCGAGCGCAGCCCAAAGTACCATCAGGTTCTGCCAAAACCGCGGGTTCGAGAACTGTGAAACAAACGTTGTCAGACCCTGCGTATCGATCTGATGCATCGCGATGCGATCAAGTGCCTTGTGATAAGGCATGTCCTTGAGCTCGTCCCAAGGGATGCCTGGCGGAAACTCCGGATCGAAGAAGCAGAGTGCGAAGGCGACTGGAAGTGCAACCAGCGCCGATGACAGAACCGCACGTTTCCGAAACGTCATGAGCGCCCTAACGCCGTGTTAAGCCGCCGCTGGCCGGCGGAGATACAGATGAGCCAAGCATATCCCCAGCGGTCGGCTTGAACACATAGTTAGGGCACTTTGCGACGCCACTGAGTAAGCGCACACGCCGAAAAGCAAATGATCGCAAGCGCGGAGCCCGAGATTGCTACGCGGTGCCAGAACTGCGGATCAAGAAGAATACGGCCTATGCCGTACTGATCGATGAGCTCCGAGTCAGTACAGTCCCTGAGCCTGCCATTGGCATCATCGCAGGTAATGCCGGCAACCATGATCTCGTGCGCATCGAAAAAGTGCACAGCAAACGCCACGAGGAACGCGACCAGCGTTGAGGAAAATACCGCACGTGTCCAATACGCCATGAGTGGCCTAACGCCTGAGTTAAGCCGCGCCGAAGGCGTCGGCTTGAATGATTAGTTAGGCCGGCGACCGGTCACTTTCGTTGACCGTCCAAAATGTGCTGCCGGAGTGCGTGCGGTCCACGAACAGATGGTGGTTTCTCTGCTCAATGGCGTCAATTGCAGCAGCTGCATCTTCGACAGTCCTAGGATCCTTGTGCTGGAGCAGAGCGTTAAGTGCGGGCAACGCAGCTGTACGTAAAGAGTAGGCGCAAAGCCCGCACGCTCGGTAGCGAACCATCGTAGATCTGTCGCCCAGCGCCGCCAGCCCCAACTGAAATGCGTCCTCACTATCCCGCGCATATCGAATGGCGTGGAAAACCAGCGACAACCGACCTTGCCAAGTCCTGGCCTTCGGATAGAAAGCAGCTAGATACGGAACGACGTCACGGCCGAGAGGCTTGAGTTGCAGCCAAGCAGCTTCCTCCTCCGAAGCAGAGGGGGTATCCAAAGCAGCCACCAAACGCTCAATGTCAGAGTCGCGCATAACGCTCATGCCGGCCTAACGCCGTGTTAAGCCGCCGCTGCGCGCGGCGTGCGGATGAGCCAAGCACATCCTCAGCGGTCGGCTTGGACACCTAGTTAGAGTGCGTCAAAGAAGCTCTCCCTTCATCTCTTCTGGCACGAGCTCAGGATGCCGGCGCCAGATTGGGGAGTACAGGTGATCGCCCAGTGCCGAGATAAGATGGGCGACTGCTCGACGCACCTTCCTCGCCTCATCGTCTGGCTCTTGCGCTTCAGCCTTGCGGAGAACGGCGAAGAGCGCAGACTCAAACTCGCGGCCAACAGCTAGCGCTTCAGACGCGAGGTCTCCGCTCTTAAACAGGTTCTTAGGGCTTTCAGAGGTTTTGCGCGTGACCGCTGGCTGAGTTCCGTCGCCATCCTCAAGCACACAAAGCTCGACCACATCTCCCAGCGCCAACTCGATCTGTTGCCAAGATTGCGAGACGGTTTCCGTGTCGACAGAAGTATCATAACCCTCCACACGGAGGGTTCGCTTCTGCTCCGCCGATTTAGGGCGATTCGATAGATTCAAATGAGCGCTGAGATACCCCGCTCCAGGCAACGACGCAACGTACTGCTCTTGCGAGTTCACAATTACACGGATGCGCATGATCAGCACTCTAACGCCTGAATTAAGCCGAGCCGCGAAGCGGCTTCGGCTTGAATGAATTGTTAGGGCCGCCGCTAGTGAATACGTAGCCCATTGTGCCTTGTTACAGGTTGAGCAGATGGATATGGCTGCGTAGCGGGTCAGAAGAGTGACACGCGGAAATAGACTCAAATAGAGCTATAGCCATTTCGCTGTGGTCAGGATCCAGATCTCTTTGATGAGGCTCGACGATCTCTCGGAATCGCCCCACTGAGATGTTTGCCTCTTTTGTGTAGGTGTACTGATCGTGCGAGATGTTCTTTAAGAGAGTACTGAAAATTTTGCGGATGCCGACATGATTGGTGCCGGAAAATGTAAACGACCAAAGATCTCCGTTTGAATCAATTGCATGGTGGATCTTGTTGTCAATCAAGATGGAAGATCGAGTTTGCATGATGGTTCCGGCAAAGACCCCATCGAACTCTGTGAGTACGGATAGATTTTGCTGTTTAACTACAATTACCGGAGTCTTCATTGCGGGCCTAACGCCTGAATTAAGCCGCACCGCGAAGCGGTGTCGGCTTGAATGAATTGTTAGACCATGGGCGATTACCTGCTGTACCCACAGCCACATGCACCGCAAGTACAGAGAATCCAGCCGCACGTTACACACTCAACGTCTACTGAATTATCAAGATGCTGCCAGCAGGCATAGCAATGTGTCACGCGCCGGTGGCGTGGAGTTGCTGGTCTGAGTCCTTTATATGGAAGTCCAAGTCGAGCAAGGATTTCCTTGTGCTTTTCGGTGAGGGGTAGGTTTGCGAATCTTTCCCGCTCCTTTCTAGCCGCTTCTTGCTCCGCGAGGTACTTCTCCCATTCCGCCCGTTCTTGTGCGGCAATTCTTCTTCTTTCTTCAGCTTCTTGTTCTAGTTTGATAGCCGCAAGACGGCGGGCTTCTGCGCGCTTTTTCCCTACTTCTTCTACTCTAGACAGGAGGTCTTGGGCAATTGTTAGTTTTGTTTTCCCGTTCTTGAAGCTCTCCGGAGGCCAAACCTTTTTCTCCCCAGAGAACTCAAGGCTGATCAGTGGGGTGTAGTTGTGGCGTTGTTCTACACCGGTGATTTGGCCCTGCCCTCGATCGGAATGATTGACCTTGGCGCCCACAAGCTCAGACCACAGATACACGTCCTCTGCGGCTAGAGCCGCAAATTCCCATGCTTCAATCTCGCTGTAATCTTTGGACATGGTCTAACGTCGTGTTAAGCCGCTGCTGCGCGGCAAGGTTTCGGATGAGCCAAGCATATCCTCAGCAGTCGGCTTGGACACTTAGTTAGGGTGCAGCGCCGCGAAGCCAGGTGCTGATAGCTCGTAGCGCTTCAGGCTGTGATGGGTAGCAATCAGAGCGGATGAACTCGTCCTCATTTACGGGACCACGCCAAAAGTCGACGTTGAAACCCTCAGCTGCGTGGCGCACCTCGAGCGAGAACATGATTGGATGGTCTATGGCCAAGAGGAAGGGGACACCGTTGTCGTCCCGCACCGACACGTGCGAGCAGAGCGAACGCACGGCGTCGGCAAGGACGTCCAGTTCTGCGTGACCTGACATAGCTGCGGCCTAACGCCGTGTTAAGCGGCCGCTGGCCAGCAGCGGTCGGAATGATTGAAGCATATCCCAGCGGTCCGCTTGGACACATAGTTAGCCCGCACGCGATTGGCCTCTACGTAGGGGGCTGCAACGTGAAGCGAGCGTTGGCGAATACAACCCGAAACTGGGCGCCGGATGCAAACAAGGTCCGCAGCTCAATGCCTTGGGCCTCGATCGCGTACTCCCAGTATCCGAGATCCCCGAGCTCAGACTCCACATCTCTCCCGGAGGGCAGGTTCTGCTCGAACGATGCGACATCGAGAAAAAGTAGGTTGTAACGCACCTGTTGGGAGAAGGCTCTATTCCAGCCAGACAACCTGAGCGTAAGCGAGCGATCGACGTAGTTGGCAACTACTGCCTCGAGACGAGAATCGTGGAGAGTGTGGCGCTCTTCAAATTCCAAGATCGAAGGCGGCAGGGCACCAATGATGCTCTCGAAGTGATCTCGGTACGCATTGATCCGTGAAGTGTCGGCACAACCGCTCGACCACCACTCGGGAGTGAAGTACCTCACGGACTCTCCATGCGGACTAACGCCGTGTTAAGCCGCTGCTGCGCGGCAAGGGTGGGGATGGGGCAAGCGCATCCTCAGCAGTCGGCTTGGACACATAGTTAGGGCGCACGCGGGGCAGTGCCGCGGAGACTACGCCACGAATGCGTAAGCGCCGCCAGTAATGCAATGCCGCCACCACTCAGCGTGACCCAGAATGGCACGAGCGTGCGACGGTGCGACAGAGCTGCATTGTTCTCAGGGTGGTTAATGTCGTCTAGAAGAAACCAGGCGACAGTTGCTCCTGCTACGAAGCAAAACAGGGCGAACGCGGCCTTGTGCCTAGGTGCCGCGATGTAGGAGACGCTCACTACAGCGAACGCGGCAAAGAACCCTGTGACTGGAAACTCCCAGACCTCAAAGACGAGAGCTAAAAGCATTGTGGAAAGACCGACGACGAAGAACGCTCCAACAACCGCGAGGGGTGCCAGAAACCACGCTCTCCATTCCGTCGGGCTCATGCGACCTAACGCCGTGTTAAGCCGACGCTGCGCGCGGCGTGCGGATGAGCCAAGCATATCGTCAGCGGTCGGCTTGGACACATAGTTAGATGGCAACGCGCTGCAAGGTCTCGACAACGGAGAATGTAAAGCGCGACTGCAGCACGCCGCCTGGGCCCAATGAAAACTCGTTGAGTCCCTCCCGCCCTGTGCTCGGCATAAAGGAATGAAAGCGGATCGTCGAACCGTCCCACTGCACGTCTGAAATGATGAAAACTTCTCCATCGCTCAGGTCGAGCGCCGTCACGCTAGGCAGACCGTCCCTGATGCTGATGGTGTACTCGGTCAGATAGTCGTCAGAATCCCAGGGCGCGGCGTGACGCCATGCGCCAACTAGCACTGCCAAGCTGTCTGCGCCTGTCATTGCTATCTAACGCCGTGTTAAGCCGCTGCCGGCCGGCAGCAGTCGGAATGATTGTAGCCCGTCCCCGGCAGTCGGCTTGGACACATAGTTAGTGCTCACATGCGACAGACGACAAGCCAACCGACAAGCGCGACCGCCGCTAGCTGCGCAAAAGCAAGAAACCAGTGCACATGGTCTGGTTCTTTCGGAAGGCTCCAAGCCTGCTTGAAGGGTTCACCGAAACGCTCGCGAACCCGGCGGAGCCTAGTACGGCGTGCACTGACAGAGCCCGCGAGGCGAGACAGAATGAAGAGCCCCAGGCCGGCGGTAATGCCAGAAAGGGCGGCGAGAAAGCCGCGCTCCCAATCGGCCAACGACGCGCTCAAGAACTGGCCGATCGCAAACACCGCTGCCTGCACCACCAGAGCGTGGTTTGTTACCACCCACTGCTGTTGCTTGAAGAATGCGATATCGGCGACGCTGGTTGAATAGAGCACTTGCAACTCAGCCCGGTCGTGCTCTTCAAGCCTGGGGGAGACGTGTTCGTTCACGTGAGCACTAACGCCGTGTTGAGCCGCCGCTGCGCGCGGCGTGCGGATGGGCCAAGCATATCCTCAGCGGTCGGCTCGGACACATAGTTAGAGGGCGGTGCTGCAAGAGCGCGTGCTCAAAGCGAATCTGGGTGCGGCATGGATGCGGGCCGAAGGTCTGGACGAAGCGCAAAAAGAGCTTCTCGAGCCTCCCAGACGCGCACCAAGGCGTCAGCTAGGTTTCGCTTATACCTATTGGAGCGAAGTTCTTCGACTGAGGCGCACACGCCCACCGCCTGATTGATGCCACTGCAAGCAGCGGACAAGAGCGACTCTGCTTCTTCAATAGCGCCGTCACGTGTCATGAGCCCTCTAACGCCGTGTTAAGCCGCTGCTGCGCGGCAAGGTTGCGGATGAGCCAAGCATATCCTCAGCAGTCGGCTTGGACACATAGTTAGACGCGCGATGCGGCCGCTTGAAGCTGCGACGGCATGAGAAGCCAAAACGGCTGTGCCGCCGCGCCGAGTTGCGGTGAGAAGTGCCCCAGCGCTGAATTGGCAAGAGCCGCAACCTGCGCCGGCGGCCGAGGCGATGCGCCGCAACGAAGCGCTGCTGCAACGCCGAGGCATTGCGATGCAAAGGACACTCTGCGAGTAAGACTGCAAGCGCATCTAACGCCGTGTTAAGCCGCTGCTGCGCGGCAAGGCTGTGGATGAGCCAAGCATATCGTCAGCAGTCGGCTTGGACACATAGTTAGAACCCGCGATGCGCATGCTCCCAAGCTTGACATTGCCCGAGGCGAAACGGAATCTAGCAACGCTGCTCTCAATAGAGCAGTCGGGATTGGTCTCCCGCTTCCAGAGCGCGCAGGCGCCCACCTAGCGATGAATGGCGCTTTTTTGTGCCCATCGCGATGGGCCCTGCGCGCGGCGTCACCCGGTTTTGCGGCGGGTGGCGCAGGGCACCGCAAGGTGCGCCGGCCTCTGGACCGGTAGACCAACCTGCGTCATCCGTCACCTTTCCTTGAGGCGGCGGACTACTCGCTTGAGGGAGTCCAGGATGAAACGCAAAGTTGTGGAGTTGCGACGCGCAGAGCTGGTGAAGGCCGAAGCGCTCATTGCGAAAGTGTCTGAGCCCGGCAACGGTGATGTTTTTGAGCTTACCGAAATGCTCGCGGCTTTTCCCATGCTGCTGGAGAGTGCGCTCGGCTATTTGCTCTCGGAGTTCGACTACGAAGCCAACCCCCAGAGCAACACCGCAATTGCGGTGCGCTTGCTCGCCGCAGGTGCCGATCGCTTCAAGCGACTGCAGCAAACCGCGCTCTGCTGATTGAGCACAACCCGCTGCCGCAGTTGCCGGCAGCGGGATCTAACGCCGTGTTAAGCCGCCGCTGCGCGAGTGCGCAACGGATGAGCCAAGCATAGCCTCAGCGGTCGGCTTGGACACATAGTTAGGTGCCAGCGGCAGTTGGGAAAGGCAGCGGAATCTGGTGCGCTCCGAGAACTGTCTCGTAGTGATCGAGCAAGGAGCGGAGCTTGTCTCGGAGATCTGTGAGCTCGTCGTAGGCGTCTGCGCTAAGCGACTCAGCGCCGGAACAAACGTCTTCGACTTGGCGCAGCATCAGATGGAGTGTGTCGCCTTGGACAAGGACTCCGGGGACTCTCCGGCCAGGGTGACGAAGAATCGCGGCATTGGAAGCGTCTGAGTAGATCTCCACAGTCTCGGTGCGCATGATCTGGGACCTAACGCCGTGTTAAGCCGACGCTGCGCGCGGCGTGTGGATGAGCCAAGCATATCCTCAGCGGTCGGCTTGGACACATAGTTAGCCGTGTTGCGCTAGACGACTGATTGGGCGAGCCTTTGCCGCACACATGCGGCGGCTGCGTGCGAACGAACCAGGCGGAGCGAAAGCCGAAATGCACGCGAGAAGAGCTGGACGCCAGCACGACTAACGCCGTGTTAAGCCGACGCTGCGCGGGCGCGCAACGGATGAGCCAAGCATATCCTCAGCGGTCGGCTTGGACACATAGTTAGGGCTCATCGGCGCGAGACGTAAACACCCGCAGCCTCTCGGCCGCAATTAGGCGAGCGCGCTCCAGGGTGTCGACAATGGTGGTAGTGCCGCCTGCGTCAAGCCATTGCGCAACTCCAGCGTCGCCCCAGGCGCTAGTGTCCCAATGCTCAATGCGAACGCGAAAGAGGCTTTGCCCGTCGTGAGTCAAGACAGCGCGATATTCACCAAAGCCATGCAATACCTCAACGACGCTCTCCGAGCAGTACGAAGGTCGATGCTTTAGATCCGGACTGGGAGATGGCTCGGACAAGATGAGGCCTAACGCCGTGTTGAGCCGCCGCTGCGCGCGGCGTGCGGATGGGCCAAGCATATCCTCAGCGGTCGGCTCGGACACATAGTTAGAGGGCGGTGCTGCAAGAGCGCGTGCTCAAAGCGAATCTGGGTGCGGCATGGATGCGGGCCGAAGGTCTGGACGAAGCGCAAAAAGAGCTTCTCGAGCCTCCCAGACGCGCACCAAGGCGTCAGCTAGGTTTCGCTTATACCTATTGGAGCGAAGTTCTTCGACTGAGGCGCACACGCCCACCGCCTGATTGATGCCACTGCAAGCAGCGGACAAGAGCGACTCTGCTTCTTCAATAGCGCCGTCACGTGTCATGAGCCCTCTAACGCCGCGTTAAGCCGCCGCCGGCCCGCAGCGGTTGGTTTGAACGACACACTTCCCCAGCGGTCGGCTTGAACGCATAGTTAGGCGCACTCACACCGCTTGCGCCAGACTTCTGCGAAGCTCATCACTGGAAAAAGGCTTCTTAGACATAGGCACTTCGGCATCTTGATAGCAGCCCTCGACAGCTGAAGTGATCTTATCCCGAACGATTGACTCCGCATCGTTCGACAAGAGGATTGCACAAGACCTCTCCGGTACAAAGAAGGTAAACCCCTCGGGGAACAGCAAATCGTATCGGGACAGGACGCAAAGCCGCGAAGGACCAACACCGTCATTGTGCATGAGCGCGACAGCGCGAACTAACCCGGACGCATTCTTCCATTCATGCGTCCAGGGCTGACGGGACACATCCCTACTCAATTCATCTAGTGCGGTAGACCTCCAGTTGCATCCCTTCGCCTCGAGGGCGGCTACGGTGTCTGAATTCAAGTACTGCATAGTTTGATTCGGCCGCATGTACGCCCACGTAAGTGAAACCGGCAGGCTTTCAAAGTGATGGTAGGGGCCGATCCAACGCTTGAGTTCAAAAATGGAACTCGGGACTAACACAGGGCGCAACTCGGTGATGGGAAAGCCTTCCGAATTTCTGAGATCAGCAATCATCTGCTCCAACTCAGGACTAGCTGAAGTTGAGCGACGCAGCTTGCGAATCCAGTCGAACATTGCCATGTGCGCCTAACGCCGTGTTAAGCCGCCGCTGGCCGGCAGCAATAGGGTTGATCCAAGCGTTTCCCCAGCGGTCGGCTTGAACACATAGTTAGCCGCGCGGCGCAACGACACGGCTTGTGATGGGCTCTTGTGCCACACCAGTGAACGCCTGCGAAGGGACACAGCCAGAATACCGCGGATGTCCGAACCTCGCGAGCGCGCTACCACGGCCGACCAGGCAGCGACACGCTTGATGGAGTGCCGGGCCGAGAGCACGCCTTAGCCAGCCAAAGCGCACGCGCGTGCGCGAAGGGAAACGCCAGCAGACGATCAAGCGAGCGATCCGAAACCGTGCCGCGAAATCGGAGCTACTGCTTTGGCCTACGACGAGCCGCGCGACTAACGCCGTGTTGAGCCGCCGCTGGTCGCGGCAGCCGGTTGAAGCAAAGGACTTCCCAGCGGTCGGCTCGGACACATAGTTAGCCCTCAGCCGCCTTGCCCTCCCAACCACGGTTGTCCCAAACAGCTTGCACCCGGTGCCAAATCGCTTCAGTCATCTGAAACTGCCAAACGCCACCTAGCATCCACGCAAAGCGTGGATTTGACCTTGCACGATCTTCAACGCGCTCTATGAATGCGTCCCCGTGGAAGGAAAGCAAATCCTCTAGGGCTCCTGCTGCCATCGCGCCCAAGTGCTTGTCTTCAAACCGCGAGTCGGTAGCGGCGACAAGGATGCATTGCCAGGCCTTCTCGGGATTGGGCCCGGACTCTTCGGCGGGCACCATGAACGCCCAGGAATACTCTTCCTTTTCCGCAGGGTCATCCGATAGAGATGCAAGCCAGCAGTCCATCAGAAGATCGACGGGCTCTCCCAAATCAGCCCACTGCCGATACGTAACCATGAGGGCTAACGCCGTGTTGAGCTGCCGCTGGCCGGCAGCAGTAGGTTTGATCCAAGCAAATCCCCAGCGGTCAGCTCGAACACATAGTTAGAGCGCATGTCACTCATGGTATGAGACTGAGATACCGGAGGCATGTGACTCCTGCTTGAAGACCTGAGACGAACCGACGCCATGGATGGAAAGCGTGGTCTCCGACGACCACGCGAGACGGAGGTCGATCTGATCGTCGAGGATCAAGACATTGCCCGCGGCCGTTGTGGGAAGCTCGGCGCTCGGGAGTATTGAGACTTGCGTGTTGAAGCCGGTCGTAGCGCCGCAATTGCGGTTGAACACGACGGCAGTAAGGTTGCCGGATGGCGAAGGTGAAGACTGCACGATTTCATTGCCGCACATGGAGTCGCAGCCCGATAGGCCGCCAAAAATGCTGACAAGGATTACGAGCTGCGGAAACTCACGCACGCGGTCTAACTAGAATTCGTGCCCCAAGTCGGGAGCGTAATAGCTCGAAGTATCACCCCATATTCGGATTTTTCCTACCCCACAAATGGGGTTGCTCCGATGTATCAAGCCCGGCATTCCGCGCAGCCTTGTCGTTACACCCTAACTCCCCCGACGAATCATGCGGAATCCCCAGGATGGGAGCGTAACGGTTGCTCCGAACGTGCAGGCGGCAGCCGGTCTGTTTGCGGAAACTCGCCGTGTTCTGCGGTTGCATCACTACAGCCTTCGCACCGAGCAGGCCTATCTTGGATGGATCCGGCGTTTCGTGCAGGCCAACGGGCGTCGGCATCCTCGTGAGTTGGGTGGCGCGGATGTAGAGCGGTTTCTTTCAGCGCTAGCCGTGCAGGGGAATGTATCGGCGGGCACGCAGAATCAGGCGCTCGCCGCGCTGCTGTTTTTGTATCGGAAAGTGCTCGACATGGCGTTGCCGTGGATGGATTCGATCGTCCGTGCCAAGCGGCCCCGCCGGTTGCCGACGGTCTTGTCGCGCTCGGAGGTCGAGCGGCTGCTGGTGCGCATCGACGGCACCACCGGCTTGATCGCTCGCATCCTGTACGGGAGCGGCCTGCGGATCATCGAGGCCGTGCGGTTGCGCATCAAGGACATCGATTTCGAGCGCGGCGAACTCACCGTGCGCGACGGCAAGGGCGGCAAAGACCGGCGAACGCCGCTGCCCCGGGCGATAGCCCTGGCACTGCGCGATCAGTGCGAGCGGGTGGCAGCCATCCACGCAGAGGATGCCGGAGCCGGCGTCGCCGGTGCATGGCTACCGCATGCCCTGGCGCGCAAATACCCGCACGCCGCCCGCGAGCCGGGATGGCAGTACGCATTTCCGGCGACGGGTTTGTCGCGCGATGCGCGCAGTGGAGAGTTGCGTCGCCATCATTTCGACCCGGATCGCGTGCAGCGCGCCATCAAGCGTGCTGCGCGCGGCGTGGGGTTGGTGAAGCCCGTCAGTTGCCATGCCTTGCGTCATTCCTTTGCGACGCACTTGATCGAATCGGGCTACGACATCCGCACGGTGCAGGAGCTGCTCGGGCATTCGGACGTGAGCACGACGCAGATCTACGTGCACGTCCTAAATCGAGGCGCGGGAGGCGTGATGAGTCCGTTGGATCGCTCTGCGGGATGATTCGTGATCGTGGCACCACGAAGGGCGACGCATCGTGCGCACCCCTCAGAGTCCTCGGTCGCCCGAAAGAATCCCGCCCAATCCACCCAGCACCGATCCTTCCTCCTTGCTCCCGCCCTTCTGATAAGCCGCCGCAAACATGCGTCCGGCCATGCGCGAGAACGGCAGCGATTGCATCCAGACGTGGCCGGGGCCGGTGAGGGTGGCGAGGAAGACGCCTTCGCCGCCGAACAGCATGCTCTTGATGCCGCCGACGGGTTTGACGTCGAAGCCGACGGTGTCGGTGAGGGCGACGACGCAGCCGGTGTCGACGTCGATGCGTTCGCCGGCGGCGAGTTGGCGTTCCATGATGGTGCCGCCGGCGTGCACGAACACCTGGCCGTCGCCTTCGAGCTTCTGCATGATGAAGCCTTCGCCACCGAACAGCGCCGTCATCACTTTCTTCTGGAAGAAGATGCCGATCTGCACACCGCGCGCGGCGCACAGGAAACTGTCTTTCTGGCAGATGATGCGGCCGTTGTAGTTGGAAAGATGCAGCGGAATGATGGTGCCCGGATACGGCGCGGCGAACGCGACTTTCGCTTTGCCGCTGGGGCCTGCATGCGAGAACACGGTGGTGAACAGGCTCTCGCCGGTGATGATGCGTTTGCCGGCGCCCAGCAGCTTGTCCATGAAGCCGCCGCCCTGGCCGCTGTGGTGGCCGTCGCCGAAGACGGTTTCCATCTGCACCACCGATTCCTTGTACATCAGCGAACCGGCTTCGGCGACTGCGCTTTCGCCCGGATCCAATTCGATTTCGACGAATTGCATGTCTTCGCCGTAGATCTTGTAGTCGATCTCGTCGGCGCGCCGCACCGGCGGCGGCGGTGCGGCGATCGCGCTGCCGCTGGCGGCGCTCAGTTCCGTGCACGCGCTGATCGGCATCCATTCCGAAAAGCCCTGCCGCCAGCAATGGCCGTTGGGTTGCCGGCGCGCCTGGGCCACGGCGGAGGCGTGATCGAGCGGGCCCATTTGCTGGCCGTTGTAGCTGAGGAACCACTGGTGCATGACGTGCTCCCGGAATTGCGAGTTTTGGAAAAGCCGAAAACTTATCAACTAATTTGGATCAGGAAACTGGATCAGGCCGTGCCGATGCGCGCGTCCAGATCGGCGCGAGTGGCCGGATCGAGTTTCAATCCCGCCGCCAGTGCGTCGAGCCAGTTGCGTTCGGTTTCGGTGTCGACGGTGATGGCGAGTGCGGCCGCGGCATACGTTTCCGCGGCCAGCTCCGGTTTTGCGTTGGCGATGACCTGGCCCAGCGTCTGCGGTTTGGCGATCTCGGCTTCGAGGAAGGCGAGGGTGGTGTCATCGAGGCCGCCGTCACGGGCACGGTCGAGAATGTTGGCGCGTTCGTTGGCGTCGATGTGGCCGTCGGCGTTCGCCGCCGCGATCATGGTGCGGATCAGCAGCACCACCGATTGCTCGCGCTCGTCGAGCACGGGCATCGCGCGCGTCGGCACCGCGGAGGGCGGCGGCGGGGGCGACGACATGGGCGGGGGCGGTGGCATGCCGCCCGGCGTCGGCGACGCCGTCGCCGCTTGCGGTGAAGCGACGCCGCGATTCTGCTGGCTGTAGTGCTCCCAGGCCGCCATCGCGATGCCGAGCAGCCCGATGCCAACTTGCGCCTTGCCACCCAGGCTGCCGGTGGAAAACACCGAGCGGCGCTTGTTGCGGCCGCGTGCACCGCCGAAGGCATCGCCGAGCGAGCCGCCGAGCATCTGTCCCAGCAATCTTTCCGGATCGAACATTGGTTGGCTCCGAGTTTCGCGATCGAACGGTATTTTCGCGGCGCCTTTGCGCGCGCGGCAAGCCGATGGCAGGGCACGACCTCGATCCGGCGCGCTGTGTGACAGCAATGCGACCGTTGCGCCCGTGATCCGCGCCATCCGTCGCCGGCGAGTGCAAATTGACGGAAATTTGCCCCCGCGGGCGGCATTTTGCGTGGCCCCGTTACCGATCGCGCTTGTTGGCCGGCGTCCCCATTGGCATCATACGCGGCCACTTCGGCCTGTTCAGGCAATGCATCGATGCTGATTCGCCAGCAGACCCGGGCGGGATTCACAGCCCTCCCGCCGCTTCGCGTGCGCCATTGCGGCGGCGTTCTGCGTTTGCTTCGCGGCAATCGTCGCCCCGTCGTTCGCGGTTGAGGCTGCCATCATGGCCGATAGTTCGGGAAGCCTGGTTCCGCGCGGTCCGCTGCGCATCTGGCACGCATTTCGCTGGTCGATGAACGGTCTGGCGCTGTGCTGGCGGCTGGAATCGTCGTTCCGGCTGGAGGTTTACCTGTTCGTGCTGTTCGCGCCGCTGGGCGCGTGGCTCGGGCAGGGCGGCTTGGAAAAGGCGCTGCTCGTCGGCACCTTGTTGTTGGTGCTGGCGGCCGAAGTGATGAATTCGGCGATCGAAGCGGTGGTCGATCGCTTCGGCCCGGAATGGAACGAGATGGCCGGCCGCGCCAAGGACATGGGTTCGGCGGCGGTATTCGTGCTGATGGTGAATGTGATCCTGACGTGGAGCCTGATCCTGGCCCCGCGGTGGTTGGCCTACTAGGTCGTCTCTTCGAGGTTTACCGCTTTGGATTGGATGTTCGATTCCGAAATCTGGATGGCGTTGATCACGCTCACGACGCTCGAGATCGTGCTCGGCGTGGACAACCTCGTCTTCATTTCCATCGCGGTGAGCAAACTGCCGCCCGAGCGGCGGCCGTGGGCGCGCAAGTTCGGCCTGGCGCTGGCCTGCATCACGCGCATCCTGCTGCTGATTTCGCTCGCCTTCCTGGCGCGCATGCAATCGGATCTCTTCAGCCTGTTCGGCAAGCCCATCTCGATCCGCGACCTGGTGCTGATCGGCGGCGGCCTGTTCCTGCTGGTCAAGGGCACGATGGAAATCCACGATGCGATGGAAGGCCGCACCGAGGATGAAAGCATCGACACCAAGCCGTCGGCGGTGTTCGGTTACGTCATCGCGCAGATCGCCATCATCGACATCGTGTTCTCGCTCGATTCGGTGATCACCGCGGTCGGCATGGTCGACCACATTCCGGTGATGATCGCGGCGATCATGATCGCGGTGATCCTGATGATCTTCGCGTCGAACCCGCTCGGCAATTTCATCGATCGGCATCCGACGGTGAAGATGCTGGCGCTGGCCTTCCTGATCCTGGTCGGCATGGCGCTGATCGCCGACGGCCTGGATTACCACATCCCGCGCGCGTATCTGTATTTCGCGATGGCGTTCTCCGGCGGTGTCGAGGCGCTCAATCTGTTTTCGCGGCGCAAGCAGGCGAAGCGGCGCGGCGCCTGATTCCGTGGGATTCCCGCACGGTCTGCGTGCGGGAATCCAGGGGTTTCAGGCCGTGCGGTGCAGCGCTTCGAGTTGCCCGAGCAACGCGTCGCCGCCGTCGGCCGGCGCCAGGCACTGCATGCCGACGCACAGATAGGCGCGACCGCCGATGGCGTGTCGCTTGTCGACCGAGGTTCGATCGTCCGGCGCCAGCGTGTAGACGATGGCGCCATCGTCGCGCGCCGATTTCACCGCGGCGCTCCACGCCTCGCGCTCTTCGTCGGTGGCGCGCAGGATCACGACTTTTTCCGGCTGCAGATACTGGTGCAACGCGGCCATCAGCGCGCAGGCCCCGTGCGGCGTTTCGCGTGTCGCGGCCACGCCGGTGCGCAGCGTGCGTTCGGCGGCGTCGAGATAGCGCGTTTCGCCGAGCAGGAATCCGAGCCGCAGCAACGCGCGCGCCGCGACCGCGTTGCCGGAGGGCGTGGCTTCGTCGAACCACGGTTTCGGCCGCTGCGGCAGGCGTTCGTGCGAATGCGCGGTGAAAAAGAAGCCACCGCGTTCGGTGTCTTCGAACTGCGTGAGCAGCAAGTCCGCCAACTGTTTTGCCCAATCGAGGTCGGCCTCGTCCCAGCGCGCCTGTAGCCGTTCGAGCAGCGCGTCGAGCAGGAAGGCGTGGTCGTCGAGATAGGCGCCGTGGCGCAGATCGCCGGCCACCGCGTAGAGACGACCATCGCGCCAGGCGTGATGGTGGATCGAATCGAGCGCCCCGTCGGCCAGCGCCAGCCACTCGGGCCGCTGCAGCCGCAGCGATGCGCGCGACAGCGCGCGGATCGCCATCGCGTTCCATGAGGTCAGGCGCTTGTCGTCGCGCGCCGGCCACACGCGCTCGTCGCGCACGCGCAGCAACGCGGCGCGCTGCACGGCGAATTCGTCGATGTTTTCGAGCGGCTCGTGGCGTTGCAGATGCCAGGCGTGGCCTTCGAAGTTGGGATCGTCGTCGAGGCCGTAGCGGCGCATGAAAGCCGCTGCCTCTGCGCCACCGATCGCCGCGTTCACCTGTTCGCGCGTCCACAGATAGAACGCGCCTTCCTCGCCTTCCGAATCGGCATCCATCGCGCTGGCGAAACCGCCGGCCTCGACGCGCATGTCGCGCTGCAACCAGCGCACGATGCCTTCGGCCGCCGCGACGAATTCCTCCACGCCATCGGCTGCGGCATCGGCATACAGCGCCAGCAGCGACGCGTTGTCGTACAACATTTTTTCGAAATGCGGGATGCCCCAATGCGCATCGACGCAGTAGCGGAAGAAGCCGCCGAGCAGATGATCGTGCAGGCCGCGTTCGGCCATGCGGCGCAGCGTCAGTTCGAGCATGCCGGCGGCGTCTTCGTCGGCATCGGACAATCGCTGCAACAGATCGAGTTCGGCGGCGGGCGGAAATTTCGGGCCGCCGCGATGGCCGCCATGATCCGGATCGAAACCGGCCGCGATGCGGCGGCGCACTTCGATCAGCGGCGCTTGGTCGAGTGTCGCCACCGCGCTCTCGTCGTGGCCGTAGCTTGCGAGAAATTCGCCGAGCGCTTCGTTCTGCTTCGCCAACTCGGCGGGATGATTGTCGAACCAATCGCGCACGCCGTGCAGCAGTTGCGCGAAACTCGGCAGGCCGTGCTTTGGCGCCGGCGGAAAATAAGTGCCGGCGTAGAACGGAAGCAGATCGTCCGGCGTGAGAAACACCGTCAGCGGCCAGCCGCCGCCGCGACGCGAAAGCGCCTGATGCGCGAGCTGGTAGATGCGATCGATGTCGGGCCGTTCTTCGCGATCGACCTTGATGTTGACGTAGAGCGCATTCATGACGCGCGCGGTGGCGTCATCCTCGAAGCTCTCGTGCGCCATCACATGGCACCAGTGGCAGGCCGAATAGCCGATCGACAGCAGGATGGGTTTGCGTTCGCGCCGCGCCAGGGCCAGCGCCTCCTCGCCCCACGGATGCCAGTCGACCGGATTGTCGGCGTGCTGGCGCAGATACAGGCTCGGTTCGGTGACGAGACGGTTCGGCATGCGGGCTCCAGTCTGAGGCGCGCATCGAGTCTAGCCGCGCCGGCTCGCGGCTACGAGCTGGACGGTTGCGTGCGTACGCTAAACTGGCGCTCTTTGATTCTGCAGGCGACTCCCGTGACCGATCCCCAATATCCCGCCCTGCACCTGAAAAAAGGCGAGGATCGCCGCCTGCGCGCCGGCCATCTTTGGGTTTTCAGCAACGAAGTCGACGTCAAGCGCTCGCCGCTCGATGCCTTCCAGCCCGGCGACCCGGCGTGGATCGTCGACGCTTCCGACAAACCGCTGGGCATCGGTTACGTCAATCCGGCCACGCTGATCGCCGCGCGCCTGGTCGATCGCACCGGCCACGCGCTCGATCGCTCGCTGTTCGGCCATCGCCTCAATGTGGCCTTGTCGCTGCGCGAAAAGTTGAATCCGGAACCGTTTTATCGGCTTGTTTTCGGTGAATCCGATGGCCTGCCGGGCCTGGTGCTCGATCGTTTCGACGATGTGATCGTCGGCCAGATCGGCACGGCCGGCATGGAGCGCCTGCGCGGCGAGGTCACCGAAGCCATCGCGAAGGTGATCAATCCGCGCGCGCTGATTTGGAAGAACGACGGTTCGGTGCGCAAGCTCGAAGCGTTGCCGGAATACGCGGATATCGGCCTGGGTGAGCATTCCGGCCCGGTGCGCGTGCGCGAAGGCGGGCTGGATTTCGAAGTCGATGCGATCGGCGGGCAGAAGACCGGTTGGTTCTACGATCAGCATGCCAATCGCGATCGGCTCGCGCCGTACGTGCGCGGGCTGCGCGTGCTCGATCTTTTCAGCTACGTCGGTGCGTGGGGATTGCGCGCGGCGAAGTTCGGCGCATCCGAAACGACCTGCGTCGATGCCTCGCGCGCGGCGGTCGACGCCGTGCGCCGCAACGCCGCGCTCAACGGCCTCGAAGACAAGGTCACCGCGATCGAAGCCGACGCTTTCGATTTCCTCAAGGCCGCACGCCAGGAACGACGCCGCTGGGACGTGGTGATCCTCGATCCGCCGGCCTTCGTCAAGCGCAAGAAGGATTTCAAGGAAGGCGCGCTCGCCTATCGGCGCATCAATGAAATGGCGATGCAGGTGCTCGAACGCGACGGCCTGCTCGTCACCTGTTCATGCAGCCACCACATGGGCCGTGCCGCGCTGCTCGATGCGGTGCAGGCCGGTGCACGCCATCTCGACCGGCAGGTGCAGGTGCTCGAACAATTGCAGCAGGGGCCCGATCACCCCGTGCACGCCGCGATTCCGGAAACCGATTATCTGAAAGGCTTCATCGCGCGCGTGTTGCCGGCATAAACTCAGGCTATCGAACCCATCGAACCGGACTCCGGCACGCATGTCTTATCTGCACACCATCGATCCGATCGCGGTGAATCTCGGCCCCGTCGCCGTGCACTGGTACGGGTTAATGTATCTGGCGGCCTTCGTCACGGCCTGGTGGTTGGGCCGCAAACGCATTCGCGCCGGCCGCTTGCCGGTGAACGAGAATGCGTTTTCCGACCTGCTGTTCTATTCGATGCTCGGCGTCGTGCTGGGCGGGCGCATCGGCTGGATTTTCTTCTACGGTTTCGGCGGCGTGATCGACGATCCGCTGAGCGCGCTGCGCGTCTGGGAAGGCGGCATGAGCTTCCACGGCGGCCTGCTCGGTGTGATGGCGGCGGTGTTCTATTGGTCGCGCAAGAACCGCCTGCATGTGTTCGACACGATGGATTTCGTGGCGCCGCTGGTGCCGGCGGGCCTGGGCCTCGGACGGCTCGGCAATTTCATCGGCGGCGAGTTGTGGGGCCGCACCACGGACGGTCCGTGGGCCGTGGTGTTCCCCAATTCCTTGCCCGCACCTTTCTACGCGATGGATGAGGCGGCGCTGCGCGCGGCGCATGCGTCCGGCGCGCTCGAAGCGTTTGCGCGGCATCCGTCGCAGCTCTACCAGGCCTTTCTCGAAGGCGTGCTGATGTTCGCTGCGCTGTGGTGGTTTTCGTCGCGCCCGCGGCCGCGTTATGCGGTTTCAGGACTGTTCGCGCTGCTCTACGGCGGGTTCCGCTTCGCGATCGAATTCGTGCGCGAGCCCGATGCGCATCTGGGCTATCTGGCCTTCGGCTGGCTCACGATGGGGCAGGTGCTGAGCGTGCCGCTGATCCTGGCCGGCGTGTTCCTGTTGTGGCTGTCGCGGCGCTCGCCGACGCTCGCGCCGGTGTCGAACGCGGCCTGAGGACGAACGCATGAAAGCCTATCTCGATCTGCTGCGTCATCTGCTCGACAACGGCACGGAAAAATCCGATCGCACCGGCACCGGCACGCGCTCGGTGTTCGGCTGGCAGATGCGGTTCGATCTGGCGGCGGGCTTTCCGCTGGTCACGACCAAGAAGTTGCATCTGCGTTCGATCGTGCACGAGTTGCTGTGGTTTCTGCGCGGCGAAACCAATGTCGCGTATCTGCGCGAGAACAAGGTGTCGATCTGGGACGAGTGGGCCGACGCGAACGGCGAGCTCGGCCCGGTCTACGGCAAGCAGTGGCGCGATTGGGAAACCGCCGAGGGCAAGCACATCGACCAGATGCGCTGGGTGCTCGACGAGATCGCGCGCAACCCCGATTCGCGCCGCCTGATCGTCAGCGCGTGGAATGTCGGCGATCTGCCGCGCATGGCGCTGATGCCCTGCCACACGATGTTCCAGTTCTACGTCGCCGATGGGAAACTGAGTTGCCAGTTGTATCAGCGCTCGGGCGATGTCTTCCTCGGCGTGCCGTTCAACATCGCCAGCTACGCGTTGCTCACGCATATGGTGGCGCAGGCGAGCGGGCTGCAGGTCGGCGATTTCGTGCATACGCTGGGCGATGCGCATCTTTATTCGAATCACTATGAACAGGCGCGCGAGCAGCTGCAACGCACGCCGCGTGCGTTGCCGCGATTGCGCCTGAATCCTGCGGTATGCGATCTGTTCGCGTTCCGCTACGAAGACATCGAAATCCTCGATTACGATCCCGCGCCGGCGATCAAGGCGCCGGTCGCGGTCTGATGGCGCGCATCGTACTGGTGGCGGCGCTCGATCGCGCCCGCGCGATCGGGCGCGACAATGCATTGCCGTGGCATTTGCCGGCCGATCTGAAACGCTTCAAGGCGCTGACGCTCGGGCATCCGGTGCTGATGGGTCGCAAGACGGCCGAGTCGATCGGCCGCGCATTGCCGGGGCGTCGCAATCTTGTGCTGACCCGGGCGAAGTCGGGGCCGTACGAGGGGCAGGAGGTCGTCGATTCGATCGATGCGGCGATCGAGCGCGCCGGTGACGCCGACGCCTTGATGGTGATCGGTGGCGGCGAGGTTTATGCGCTGGCACTGCCGCGGGCCGAGACGCTCGAACTCACCGAAGTCGACACCGTGGTGGAGAATGCGACCACGTTTTTTCCGGCGTTCGACGCGCGCGAATGGATCGAAACCTTCCGCGAGCCGCATGCCGCGGACACGCGTCACGCCTTCGGCTTCGTGTTCCGTACCCTGCGTCGACGTTGATCCGCGCTCGCTGGCAGGTTCCCGAGTAGCGATCGGGAATCGGGAGAAGCGGCGGGCGTTTCTCCCGATTCCCGACTCCCGATTCCCACAGGAAGCAACCTAAGCGCCGGCTGAAGCGGACCCAGCCTTTAGCGAAGTCCTAACTCGCGGGCTCGCAGCGGCCTCTAGACTCGCCGCGGTCGCAGGGAGCGGGGAAGCGAATTCTATGGAGCGGCGCCGCGATCGAATGATCGTGCTGGTGATCGTGGTGGCGTTGCATGTGCCGATGCTGCTGGTGATACGCGCCGCGATGTGGCCGCGGGCGAACCTGTCCGAAAACGTGCCGCCGCCGATGCTCGTCGAGTTCCTGTTGAATGCCGATCCCACACCGCGCGATGAAGCCGCGTTGCAGATTCGGCGCACTTCGAAGGAACAGGTTTCAGCGCCGAAGTCGATCCCAGAATCGACCGCAAAACCAGCCCGGGAGCCGCCCCGCGCGCAACCGCCACGGAAAGTCGTGGCACCGGCGCCGCCGCAACCCGTCGTCCAGCCGCAAACCGAATCGCCGACTCCGACCGCGCTTCGTCTCTACGCCGCCGACGGAAGTCTGCGCGTGTCGCAGCATCTGGCGCAGGATCTCGCCGATGAAGCCGCCGCACGGGCCGCCGCGCAGGACACACGGCAGACCTATCACCTGCCGGAAGGCGACAACTGGGTGATGCGCGTGCCCGAATCGCCGATCGATCCGGGCACGACGATCTTCAGCGAAGTGTGGAAACCCACCGACATGAATTCAGTGGAAGAAGCCTGCTGGCACAACAAAGGACTCGCCTTTCTGCTGACGGTGCTCGGTTCGCAGGATTGCGCTCGACCGGGCCAGAAAACGCCCAGGCCCATGCCGGCGATGATCATCTACGGCGTCGACGACGGCGACGAAATCCTGCGCAAGATCGAAGACTGGGAACGCTACAACGAACGTTGAGCCGCTCAGTCGTCGCCGGGCTTGCCGCCTTCCTTGCCGGGCACCTGGATGATGCGCGGTTCGGGCCCGAGTTCGAGCGCGGTAAGCTTGCCGCCCCAGACGCAGCCGGTGTCGATCGAGTAGATCCCCAGGCCCATGAACAGGCCGAGCGTCGACCAATGGCCGCAGACGATCCTCATTTCGCGTGCGGCGTGGCCGGGCACTTCGAACCACGGATACAACCCGGCGCGCTGCGTGCCCGGCATGCCCTTTTCGTTGAACGCGATCGCGCCGCGCGCATTGCAGAAACGCAGCCGCGTGAGCACGTTGATGATGGCGCGCTGGCGTTCCGGGCCTTCGAGTTTCGGCGACCAGGCATCGGGCTTGTTGCCGTACATGTTGCGCAGCAGTTTTTCGTGATTCTTGCCGCGCAGCCGCGATTCGACTTCGTGCGCGCGACGCTCGGCGATCGCGATCGTCCACTTCGGCGCGAGCCCGGCGTGCACCATCGCCCAACCGAGCGACCGGTCGACATGCAACAGCGGGCGCTGCCGCAGCCAGTCGAGCAGTTCTCCGCGATCGTCGGCGAACAGGATCGCCTGCAGGTCGGGGTTGACCTTGCGTTGCTCGTCCTCGCGCCGCTGCGCGATCGCCAGCAGCGAGAGATCGTGATTGCCCAGCACCACCGTACTGTGCAGATCGAGCGACTTCACCAGCCGCAGCGTTTCCAGCGATTGGCCGCCGCGATTGACGAGGTCGCCGCAGAACCACAGGTGATCGATCGCCGGATCGAAGCGGATCGCGTCGAGCAGGCGCTGCAGTGCGTCGTAACAGCCCTGGACGTCGCCGATCGCGTAGGTCGCCATTGCGTCAGTGCAGGGTGCGCGGCACGGCGAGCGTGAAGGGCGCGATCGGCGCGTCGAAATGGGTGCCGTCGTCGGCGACCAGCTGGTAGCTGCCGCGCATGGTGCCGACGTTGGTTTCGAGCACCGCGCCCGATGTGTATTCGAAATGCTCGCCCGGCCGCAGCCACGGCTGCTCGCCGACGACGCCGTCGCCGCGCACTTCCTGCACCTTGCCGTTGGCGTCGGTGATGATCCAGTGGCGCGTCAGCAGACGCGCCGGCAGGCCGCCGCTGTTGCGGATGCGGATGGTGTAGGCGAAGGCGTAGCGGTTCTCGTCGGGTGCCGATTGCTCGTCGAGAAAACGCGTCGCCACATCGATGTCGAGGGTGTATCGGGGCATGGGCTCATTCTACGGAAGGAAACGCCGAGGGAAACCCTGCGGCTTCGTGGGCGACAGCCGGCGTTCGGCGAGGCGGGCGCAGCGGCGGCGCTTTCCACTCGGGATGTATGCAGCGGAACGGGAACTCAGCGCTTGAATCTGCCCTCGCGCAAGGGCGAGAGCTTAGAGAAGGACGCGAAGGACACGAAGGTAAAAGAAAGGACGCGAAGGAAGCTATTGATGAAAGCTGAGGGCGCAGATTCTGGATTTCGCTCGTTGAATCCACGCTATGTCGGCGTTGTGGCGAGGTGGTTCGAAAGGGCCACGAACTGCGGTACACCGACGGTCTCTGCACGCGCGCCGGGGTCGATGCCGACGGCCTGCAACGCTTCGGCATCGCACAACTGCGACAGCGCATTGCGCAGCGTCTTGCGACGCTGCGCGAAGGCCGCCTTGACCACGCGCGCGAACACGGCCGGATCGACGATGCCGATTTCGGCCGGCGGACGCGGCAGCAGCCTTACCACGGCAGAATCGACCTTCGGCGGCGGCCGGAACGCGCCCGGCGGCACGCGGAACAGCGGCGTGACCGTGCAGCAGGCCTGCAACATCACGCTCAGACGGCCATACACCTTGCTGCCCGGCGCCGCGGCCATGCGATCGACCACTTCCTTCTGCAGCATGAAATGCATGTCGCGGATCGCATCGGCGTGCTCCAGCGCATGGAACAGAATCGGCGAGGAGATGTTGTAGGGCAGGTTGCCGACCAGCCGGATCTGCGTGCCGGCGGCGAGCGCGGTGAAATCGACGTCGAGCACGTCCGCATGCACGATCTGCAACGACGCCCCGATGTCTTCGCCGAGCTTGCGCAGCGGCTCGAGCAGATCGCGATCGAATTCGATCACGGTGAGCGCACGATGCTGCTGCAGCAGCGGAATCGTCAGCGCGCCGGCACCGGGGCCGATTTCCACGATCGCATCGCCCGGCTTCGGATCGATCGCCCGCACGATGCGCGCGATGATGTTGTCGTCGTGCAGGAAGTGCTGGCCGAGCTGTTTTTTGTGGCGGTGGGGTTCCATCGGGGGATTGTAGTCGGTTGCGGGATTCGGACCGCGCGCCCGCAGCGCGCTGGATTCCCAGCGCCTGCTCTAAATTCCCGACTCCCGACTCCCGACTCCCGACTCCCGCGCGGGCGCGGGCGCGGGC
>CBFHAI010000002.1:0-254749 GCA_965653565.1 uncultured Chiayiivirga sp.
GGTGCTGAGCGTAAGCGTTGCATCGACTGGTTGAGACCGCCGTTACTTTCTTTGCGCAAGCAAAGAAAGTGACTCGTCCCCCGCTGAGGGGGCCGAAACTCGCGAAGTCGCAACATCAAACAAGAGGGAAGCGCACCGCTTCAAAGTCCCTGGATTCCCGCCTACGCGGGAATGACGAGATTGTTGTGCCTCGCGAGGAGCGAAACGCTTCAGAATCACTGGATTCCCACCTGCGCAGGAATACGGAATTCGCAGTGAATTCGCGAAAATCGGACGCCTCAAAGCCACTGGATTCCGCCTTCGCGGGAATGACGAAACTAGAGAAAATTCGCGAACCCGAACGCCTCAAGTCATCGAATTCCACCCGACCGCAAGTCCCCCCACTCCCTGCAGAAGAACGGCAACAAAAAGCCGCCCCTACGGCTCCATCCCATTAGAAAAAATAAAATCCCGCGTATTCGGATTCTCGACCAGCGGCCCGCGCACATCAGCCGCCGTCACCGTGCCCGGTTCGCACATCGAATCGAGCGCGATGCCGGGCGCGAGGTCGGAGAAGCGGCCTTCCGAATACATGCTCGCGCCCACCCACGCCTGACCGTAGGGACGCGGTGCGGGCCCGCTGGGCGGGTAGGAGAGATTCAGTTGCGCCGTGCCGTTGAATACGTTCGCGGCGAATTCGGTTTCCGCATCCACGCGCTGTGCGTCGACGCGTTGCGTGGCGAGGGGGAAGGGTTCGTCGGTGGGTGGTACCTGGCCGGGGAAAATCACGGGGGGCGCGGACGATTGGCCGCTTTCATCGAACACGACCTGCCCGTAATCCGTGAATGGCATGAAGAACGGCGGGCTGAAGCAGCTGCTGCTGTTGAGATTGCCGGACGGGGTTTCGCGCCAGATGATCAGGTCGGTCTGGCGGCCGTTGGGGCCGCCGTTTTCGATCGGCACGGTCCAGGTGGCAGGCAGCGGTTCGCGGCGGTCGCTGCCGAGGAAATTGATCAGGCGTCCGTAGAAGGTCCAGTCGCCGGGCACGTACGTGCCAGGGTCCGCCGCTTCGATGGCGATCGCCGCGCCGCCTTGCGCGAAGTTCTGCGCCGGATGCACGAATTCGTAGCCGCCGACGAAGGCGTTGTCGAAACCGATCGTATCGTTGAGGTAGGGCGGGTCGAAATGGGTGAGCGAATTACAGTAGTTGACGTCGTCCACCGTGATGTAGCCGCGTGCGATCAGATCGCCGTGATCGCTGCCGTAGCACACGTTGGTGAAGGGCGAGCGGTTGCCGGTGAGCCGGGCCTGCACGTCGACGAGGAAGGCCGGCGGGAATTGATCGGTGACGGGCAGGCCGTTTTCCGGATCGCCGCCGGTATTGCACTGCGGGAACGGCGGATTCGCATTGGCGCCGAATTCGCTGCGCGGACTGACGCCCGAGCCGGTGCGCGGCACCAGGCCGCGGCACAGCACGTCGGCCAATTCGATGTGGCGGCCGGCCATCGGCGCCAGATAGATCTGGAAGCCGGCCACCGGCACGCCGTATTCGCCCCACAGCGTGACCTGCGCGAGCTGGTGCGCCTGGCTGACGTTGCGCACCCAGATGTTGGTGCTCACGCCGGTGTCGCAGGCTTCCAGATCGACTTCGAAATACGGGATCAACAGCGTGGCGGCGGGAACCTGGTCGACCACGCATTGCACGGCGTAGGCGTTGCCTGCCGACAGCAGCGCGGCCAGCGCGCAGGGGAGGATACGAAGGTTCATCGCGAAGACTCCTCGGGCGGCGCTCACAGCGGACCTGCCGGGCCCGCGCTGACATTGTCGAAAGCCGGACCATCGCAGCCGGAGTCGAGCGCGGCGCCGGGTTCCTCGCGTTCGTAGCGACCGTTGGTGGTGGCCACGCGCATCACCCAGGCCTGGCCGCCGAAGGCGTTGCCGGGCAATCGGCTGTGTTCGAAATTAAGTTGCAGCCAGCCGGCTTCGAAGCCGCCGGCGGTTTCAACGCGCTGGGTGGCGAGCGGCGCCAGCGGCGGTGAGCGTTGCAGGATGGCGGCGTGGCCGAGATCGTCGACCGCGAACGCGCTGCGCGTGCTGAAACCGGTGTAGTTGGAGAAGTCGAGCGGATACCACGACGGCTTCGCGCTGCACGCGAACGGCGTGCCGATCTGGCCGGTGCCGCGCCACATCACGAGCGTCGCACTGTCGGTGCCGGCGCGCGAGTAGTCGACGCCGTAGGTCGAGGCCAGCGGCTCGCGCGCGTCGGCGCCGCTCGGATCGAAATCGTAGAAGGTGCGTTGGCCGGCGAGTTGCACGCCGCTGGCCGCTTCGATCGCCACGGCGGCATAGCCGAACGACGAATTCTGCGACGGCCACAGCACCAGCATGCGGCCGGCGAGGGTGTTGCCGCGTTCGAGCGCGTCGGCGAATCCGGCTTCGCCGGCGACCGGTGCATTGCAGCGGTCGACGTTGTCGACGGTGATGTAGCCCGTCATCAGATCGCCGCCGGCCGCGACCGAGCCGCATTGCCCACCCTGCGGGCTGGGACGGCCGGAAAACCACGCCTGCAGATGCGCGCGCGCGGCCGCCGGGATGCTGCCATCGCCGTAGACCGGTGAACCGCTGGAGGCAGCGTTGGTCGTGTTGCAGCCGGCGAACGTCACTTCCGGCGCCGCGCGCCGGCCGGGCTGGCCGATGCCCGTGCCGGTGCGCGGCAGATTGCCATCGCACAACAGCCCGCGCAGATCGATTTCCTGCGAGGCGTAGCCGTTGAGATAGATGTCGAAATCGAAGGCCGGCAACGCGGTGTTGGTCCACAGCGTGACATGCGCCAGCTGCGGCGCCGCGCCGGTGTTGTAGACGTGCAAGCGACTGCTGCGTCCCCCGGCCGGGACAGCGCAACTGTCGACTTCAAAGTAGGGCGCCAGCAGCGTCGCCGCCGGCACCGGATCGTTGGAGCACAACGCCGCCTGCGCGGAGCCGGCAGCGAACGTGGCGGCGAGCGCCATCGGCAGCATGGTCTTGTGCATGAGTCGTCCCCTTTGACGCGTCAAGACTACACAATCCTGGTGACGTCATGCACCCGTTCGGCGACTTTTTTTGATGATGCGGTGCAAGGTGCTGGCCGCGGGTATCGGGAGACGGAAATCCGGAGACGGGAATCGGGAATGGGGAATCGGGAGAAAGCGTTGGGACCTTCTCCCGATTCCCCATTCCCGATTCCCAAATTCCTCCAGCAACATGTGATGTTTTCCCCGCCGCTGCGAATCATCCCGACAACAACCTGCCAGCGCGAGACATCGTGAGCCTCACCCAGACCATTCCGGCCCAGCCCACCGATTTCCCGGGCCTGATCGCCGCGCACCGCGGCATCGTGCTCAAGGTGGCCGCCAGCTATTGCCGGCAGGCCGACGATCGCGCCGATCTGGCACAGGAAATCGCGCTGCAACTGTGGCGTTCCTGGCCCGACTACGACCGCACGCGTCCGTTCACCACCTGGATGTACCGCGTCGCGCTCAACGTGGCGATTTCGCGGCAGCGCAGCGAAAGCCTGCGCACCGGGCACGAGCCGCTCGGCGTCGAACACGAAGCACTGGTGGGCGAGGGCGACGTCGATGCCGAAAGCCGCGAGCGCCTGGCGATCGTGCAGCGCGCCATGCAGGCGCTCGGAAGTTTCGATCGCGCCTTGCTGCTGTTGCACCTCGAAGGCTGCAGCCATCGCGAAAGCGGCGAGGTGCTCGGCATCGCCGAAGGCAACGTCGCCACGCGCCTGACCCGCATCAGACAACAACTGCGCCGCATCGCCGATGCCGCGTCCACCCCGGGAGCGAAATGATCATGATCGAAATGAACGACCTCGAGCAGGCCTGGAACGGCCTCGACGAACGGCTCGAACGCCACGATGTGCTGCTGAAGGAATCGCGTCGCCGCGATGTCGTCGATGGCGTGCGCGCCCGACTGCGCCTGGTGTCGACGCGGCAATTCGTGCAGCTGGCGATCGGCATCCTCATCGTGCTGTGGGCCGGCGGCTACTGGTACGACCATTTGGGCCAGACGCATCTGGTGGTCTACGGCGTCGCGCTGCATCTGTACGGACTCGGCCTGCTGGTGAGCGCCGCGCTGCAACTGGCGCGCCTGGCGCAACTCGACTACCGCGCGCCGGTGCTCGAAGTGCAACGCCGGCTGGTCGCGCTGCGCCGATTGCGTTTCGTCAGCGAACGCGCGCTGCTGATCGCCGGCTTCGTCGCCTGGGTGCCGCTGCTGTTTATCGCGATGCGCGCCGCCGGCTTCGATCTGTGGCTCACCGATCCGGCGACGGTGTGGTGGAATCTCGCGGGCGGCATCGCCATGGCACTGTTAGTGGCCTGGCTGTCGCATCGCTTCCGCGCCGGCTTCGAACACGATGCGGCGGGACGCAGCCTGCGCGATGCCGAGGCCGAAATGGCCGAACTGCTGCGGGACGCTCGCGATTGAGCAGGCGGCGCGTTCGGTTCGGACCGGACGCGCCGATCTTGGGTCGTGCGATCTTGCACAGCGATGTTTGTTTGTCCCGCCAGGCCGATCCAGCGTCTGCGCACGCAACGAACAATCCCTCGCCCGGCGCGATGACGACCGCAATATTGTCCCGTCGTCGCTACCAATGGCCGCCGCGCCGACGATGAATCGCGTGGACGCGCGACATTGCGCCGCTGCAATATTTTCATCGCACGTAGCACCGCGCGCCTGGTCACTGGCGATGCCCCGGCTGCAGCGATAGTTTTTCGTTCCGCTGCGACGTTCGCCGGCTCTGGCGCGTCGGGCTTCGGTCTGCTTTGGTCGATCCATGCTCAATCCGACTTATCGTTTCGGCACTTTCCGGTTGCATCCGGCGCGGCGCGAACTGCACGACGCTGGCCGGCCGGTGGCGTTGTCGACCAGTGCGCTCGACGTGCTGGCCTATCTGATCGCCAATGCCGATCGCGCCGTCGGCCGCGACGAGTTGATGGCGGCGGTGTGGGGCCGCGCCGATGTCACCGACACGGTGCTCGGGCAAACCGTGCTCAAGGCGCGCCGCGCGCTGGGCGACGACGGGCAACAACAGACCGCGATCCAGACCGTACCGCGCTTCGGCTATCGCTGGGTGGCGCCGTTCACGGTGGAAGAACATGGCGGTGTCGATGTCGTCGAATCGCCGCCCGCGATCGAGGCACCGGCCACCGATAGCGCGACGGGGGTTGAGGTGGCGCAAATCGCGCCGTCTTCGCCGAACTTGCACACACTCGACGCTCCGCCGCCTGCGCCGAACGCCCGCGAGGTTCCGCCACGCCGCACATTTCCGCGCACCTGGCTCGCGTATGCATCGGTCGCCGCGACCGTGCTGACTGCGCTGCTGGCTTTCGGTGGCGCGAAATGGCAGCAGCCCGACTCGCGGATCGAAACCCAATCGCCGCCCGCGCGCAGCGACGCCCTCGTGATGCCCGCGGAAATCACCGCCGACGCGCAATGGCAATGGCTGCGGCTGGGATTGATGGATCTGGTCGCCGGCCGCCTGCGCGAAGGCGGCATCGCGATCCTGCCGAGCGAGACCGTGGTTGGTGCGTTAGGCGGGCAGGGCGATGCAACGCGCGAAGCGGAATTGTTGCGCTTCGCGGCCAACGTCTATCGACCGCAGGTGACGCAGACCGAAAGCGGCTGGCAAGTGCGCATCGCGGCGCCGCGCAACGACGACGCCGGCAGCGCGGAAATCTGGGTGGTCAACGCGGAAGCGGCGGACCCGGTGATCGCCGCCCGCCGCGCCGCCGATCTGCTGCTGGTGCGACTGGGCCGCACGCCGCCGCCGGTCGATTCGAACGAACTCGGCGAACTGCTGCATCGTTCGCGTGCAGCGATGCTTTCCGACCAGCCGGAACTGGCGCAACGCCTGCTCGACGAGTCCAGTCCGGCGGTGCGGGCGCGGCCCGAAGTGCTGCATCGGCGCGCGCAGATCGCGCTGCGGCAGGGCGATTATTCGCGCGTCGAAAGCCTGATCGAACCCGCCTTGCCGGCACTCGAAGCGAGCGGCCGCCACGGCGTGCGTGCCCGGCTGCTGGTGACGCTGGCCGCGGCGCAGCTGCGGCAGCGGCAGATCGACGACGCGAAAAAGAACTACGGTGCGGCGGCCGATCTGCTCGCCGATGGCTCGGATCCGAGCACGCGCGGCACCGCCTTGCTCGGCCGCGGCGCGGCATTCGCGGTGGATGATCGGCTCGACGCGGCGATCGTCGATCTCGGCCGCGCCCGCAGCGAATTGCAAAGTGCGAACGATGCGCTCGGCCTGGCCCAGGTCGATCTCAATCTCGCGCAGATCGCCCGCATGCGCCACCGGCCGGCCGATGCGTTGCCGATGCTGGAGGACGCGCGCGCCCGCTTCCAGGCTTTGGGCTCGCGCGAAGAAGCGGCGTTCGCGACGGTGAGCCTGGCCGAAGTGCATTCCGATCTGCTCGATCACCGCGCCGCACTCGCGATGATCGACACTTTGTGGCCACCCGAACGCGAAGTCGGCAACGCCCGCATGCGACTGACGCTGACGGTGACGCGGGCACGCGCACTGGCCAATCAAGGCCGCCAGCTCGAAGCCGAACATCTGATTGACGTGGTGCGGCGCGATGCCGACGAGAAACTCGATCGCTCGGCCCGCGCCAAGGCCGAGATGCTGGCGCTGCGGCTGGCGGCCGAGCGCGGCGATCTGGCCGCCACCGAAGCGCAGGCGGCGCGTATTGCCGAAACCGATCTGGCGAGCGTCGATGCCTGCGGCTTCGCGCATGCGCAGAGCCTGCGCATCGGCCTGCTGCAACGCAGCGGCGGCGACGCCGCGCTGATCGCAGCGCAGGCCGGGGAGCAATTGCGCCGCTGGGCCGAGGACTGGCAAGGCCAGGCCTGCGTCGAACTGCCGCTGCGGCTGGCCGAAGCGCATCTGGCCGCGGCGGGTTGGCCGGCCACCCGCGAGATTTACGCCCAGGCCCTGCGCGAATCCGAGCGTTACGGCATTCCGGACCTGATGGTCGACGTCGCCTTCCACTACGTGCAGCAACTGGTGCAGCACGGCGATCTGGAAACCGCCGAAGCCGTCTCCGGCCGCATCTCGCCGTGGACCGAACTCGATTTCCGCGCCGCCTTCACTCAAGCCCTAGTGTACGAAGCGCGCGGCCGCGATGCGGCCTGGCGGCAGGCCTCGGCGACGACGCAGCGGTTGGCGGGGGAGCGGCTGGTGGCTGCGGCGGGGGTTTTGCCGGGGGTTTCGTCGCGGCCTTGAGGGCGGAAGAGCGGGGTTAGGGGTGAGTCGTGAGGGCGCTTTGGGCGGGCCGCTTTCGCGGCGGTTGCGCGCGTGTGATTCGTTGCCTGAAGAATATCGCGTAACCAACTGATCAGAAATGAAAAATAACTATCCGAATTTTCTGTTCCTCCCGACTGCAAGCGCCCGCGAACGCCGCGCGAACGGATAGCGAATGCCGCGCGAACACCCGCGATAGCGCCTGACATTAGCGTCGAGGTCTGCCGCCGGCTCGCTTTCGAGGCCGGCCTCACTGGAGAACTTCCGTGCCTGGACTTCGGCTGCTGCCTCTCGCTTTCGCCGCCTTGCTTCCCCTTTCCTTCGATGTCGGGGCCGTCGTCGGTCTGCAGCGCTCGCTGGGGGGCTGGCCGGCCGATCCGCTGCCATCCGGCGACGTGGTCTATGTGCCCAACGGCCGCGTCATCACCGTGCTCGATTACGCCGACCCCGACGCGCCGGTGCTGCGCGATCGCACCGACACGCAGCCGACGCGCGGTTTCATCACCAGCCTGACCCAGCACGGCGCCTGGCTGTATGCCAGCTACGACGGTTTCAGCAATGGTTTGAGCGGGGTGGCGGTGTTCTCGCTCGCCGATCCGGCGCATCCGCAGCTGGTCGGCCAGTACGAAGACTTCAACCAGTTCACCTCGCGCGACGCGCTGCGCGTGCTGGCAACGCATGATCGGCTGTACCTGTTCGACGGCCAGAACGGCATCTACGTCAGCGATCTGGCCGACCCGTCGCACCCGGTGTTCACCCGCGCCTGGGAAGGTTTCGGGCCGTTCCACAACGCCAGTGTCGAGGGCGATCGGCTTTACACCGTGGGCCGCAATTTCCTGTTCCAGCATCAGGTGATGATCTTCGACCTGGCCGATCCCGACGCGCCGGCGTTCGTGAATCAGATTTTCATCGATGGCGCCACGATGGCGCATGCGGAGCTGGACGCGCCGCTGGCGGTGGGTTTCGGCTGGGGCATGGGCATCGTAGATTTCAGCGATCCCGCCACGCCGGTGTCGCGCGGTTTCTACGACGACGGCGTCTCGACCTTCTTCCACGGTGCGGTGCACGGCGGCTACGCCTACGGGCTGGGCGGGCGCACGCTCGAGGTTTACGACATCGGCGATCTCGATGCGCCCGCGCCGGCCGGTTCGTTGCCGATCGACACCTATCTCGCGCACGTCTCGACCTGGGACGGCGACGATCTGATGCTCACCACGCGCCTGGATCGCATTCTGCGGCTGGGATTCGAGTTGCCGACGGCGCCGGTGCTGCGCAATGAAACACTGGTAGCTGGCGGATCGAACCCGTTCGGCGTGGCCTTCCACGACGACAAGGTTTACCTGCTCGGCAACGACCTGGGCATCCAGGTCGCCGACGCGCAAACGCTCGAGCCCGAATCGCTGTTCGAAACCAGCCTGCCGCCGAGCCCGACGGCACGCGGTTTCGAAGACATCGCCGTCGACCAGGACGTGGCCTATCTCGCCAGCTGGGGCAGCGGTCTGGTGCTGCTCGATGTGTCGACGCCGGGCGCGCCGGAACAACTGAGCCACTTCTTCTACGAGTTCGCCAGCGCGGTGGCGGTCGAAGGCAACACGGCGTATGTCGGTCGCACTACGAACGGCGGCGAAGTTATTGCGGTGGATGTGTCCGATCCGACCGACCCGACCTTGCTCGGCGCGATCGCCACCACCAAGGCGATGCGCCTGCGCGCCACGCCCAGCCACGTCTTCGTCGCCGATGCGCGCCTCGATGGCGATGTCACCGGCGGCCTGCGCATCCTCGACGTTACCAACCCGGCGGCGCCGACCGAAGTCTCGCTGTACGACGAAGACTGCCTGTCGGCGACCGATCTGGAACTGAGCGAAGACGGCGACACCGCCTATGTCGCCTGCGAAACCGGGATGCATATCGTCGATGTGTCGGCACCGGCCGAACCGGTGCGCATCGGCGCGGTGACGGTGGGCGAAGACCTGGTGCCATTCAATGCGCTGGCGGTTGCCGGCGATCGCGCCTGGTATGGCAGCAGCGCCGGCGTAGCGGAAATCGACATCGGCAATCCGGAAACACCGACGGTGCTCGGCTGGATCGATATGCCGGTGCCGCCGCGCGCGATGACGATCGCGCCCGATGGCCGCGTGTTCGTCGCCGGCGGCATGGCGGGGCTGCAGGTGCTCGGCGAGCAGATCGATATCTTCGCCGATGGATTCGAGCAATCCGCGGCGCCGTGATTCTCGTCGTGCGCCGCCGCACTCATTGAAACAGCAGCGCTTTTCTTTGCCGAAGGCGCGTCGACCACTTACGCAACGGATCTCCATGACTCCCGACTTCATCACGATTGCGCGCCGCCGCGCGCGCCTGGCCGCCGCACTCTGCGTCGCGCTTGGTTTGACCGGCGCCGCGCACGCGGCCTCTGATCCGCAAAACGAAGCACCGAAATCACAGCGCGTCTTCACCGCGCAGGCACGCGATGCCGTACCGCTCGCCAGCGGCGAACGCGGCCTGTTCCTGGTGCAATTCAAAGGCGAACCCGTCGCGCGCAACGCGCAACTGCGCCGGCCGTTGCCGGGCCGCCCGGCGCGCCTCGATCCGCAATCGAGCGAAGCGCGCAGCTACGCCGCGCAGTTGTCGGCCAGGCAGGACAGCGTGCTGGCCGCGCTGCCTGTCGGCAAGCCGCCGCGGCGACTGCAATCGTTCACCTATGCGTTCAACGGCGCGATGCTGAGCCTGGATCGCGCGCAGCGCGACGCGCTCGCGGCGCATGCGGACGTGCTGCGCATCGATACCGTCGCCGCCTTGCCGATCGAAACCGATGCCGGTCCGCGCTTCATCGGTGCCGAAGGCCTGTGGCAGGGCACGGCGACCAACGGCGCACCCGGCACGCGCGGCGAAGGCCGCGTGATCGGTGTGATCGACACCGGCATCCAGTGGGGCAATCCGTCGTTCGCCGATGTCGGTGCGGATGGCTACGATCACGTCAATCCGCTCGGCGCGCAGCATCTTGGCGTCTGCGCCGATGCGGTGCCGGGCGCCGCCTGCAACGACAAGGTGATCGGCGCTTACGCGCTGACCAACCCGATCGTGCAGCAGATCAACGCCGAATGCGCGCTGCCCGATCCGCGCAACGGCGAACTCGGGCTCGATCCGGTGATCTGCGATGCGCTCGGCGTGCCGCTCACCGATCACGCCAACGCGCTCGACGAAAACGGCCACGGCAGCCACACCGCGAGCACCGCCGCCGGCAATGTCGTCGACCTGAGCTTTCGCGGCACCGACATGACGATCTCCGGCGTCGCGCCGCACGCCAACCTGATCATGTACGACGCCTGCTACACCAATCGTTTCGGGGCCGGCAGTTGCCTGACGTCGGCGACACTGGCGGCGGTCGAGCAGGCCGTGATCGATGGTGTCGTCGACACCCTCAACTATTCGATCGGCGGCGGCGACGATCCGTGGCAGGACGTCGGTTCGCTGGCGATGTTGTCGGCCGTCGACGCCGGTATTTTCGTCGCCGCCGCGGCCGGCAATTCCGGCCCCGAGGCCGGCACCGCCTCGCATCTCGAACCGTGGACCGCGACCGTCGCCGCCACCACGCACGATCGCGATTTCGCGCATCGCTACTCGGTGACCGGCCCGGCGCCGGTGCCGGCCGAACTGCTCGAGCAACCCTTGTTCCTCGGCACGGCGGGCAGCGATTTCACACAGGCGGTGAACGCCGGCACCACGCTCATCGTGAGTCCGCAGTTCGATGCGGTCGAAGACGGTTGCACGGCCTATGCCGACGAGGCCTTATTCGAGGCGGGCGTCGCACTCGTGCGTCGCGGCGGCTGCACCTTCGCGGAGAAAGCGCGCAATGCGCAGAACGCCGGCGCGATCGCCGTGTTGATCGCCAATCACCAGCCCGGCCTGCTGCGCCTGGGCGGCGATCCGCTCGCGACGATTCCTGCGTTCGGCATCACGCAGGGGCAGGGCGATGCGCTGCGCGATTTCGTCGCCGCGCATCCGGATGCATCGATCGCAATTCCGCTGGGCCTGTCGCCCGTCTTGTCGGACGGCGACGTCATGGCCGCTTTCAGTTCGCGCGGTCCCGGCAGCTTCGATTGGCTCAAGCCCGATCTCGCCGCGCCCGGCGCCAATATCCTCGCCGCGATCGCCGGCGCCGAGACGCCGTACGGTTTGATGAGCGGTACCTCGATGGCCACACCGCATGTCGCCGGCGCGGCGGCGCTGCTGCGCGATCTGCATCCGGAATGGACGGTGCCCGAACTGAAGTCGGCGCTGATGCTGACCGCCAAACGCGACGGCGTGCTGCGCGAAGATGCGGTCACGCCGGCCGATGCGTTCGATCGCGGCGCCGGACGCATCGATCTGAATTTCGCCGCGCGTCCGGGCCTGGTGATGGACGAGACGCCGCTGCGCATGATGTTCGCCGATCCACAGAACGGCGGCGATCCGGCCGCGTTGAACCTGCCGTCGCTGAACTCGCGCGCCTGCGCCGAAACCTGCCGATGGACGCGGCGTTTTCGCAATCTCGAATCGCAGACGGTGCGCTACAGCTTCGCGCTCGCCGGCGGCGCCGGCCTGTCGCTCGCAACGCAGCCGGCGGTGCTGGAAATCGCGGCCGGCGCGACGGCGCAAGTCGATTTCATCATCGACGTCACGCAGGCAGAAATCGCGCAATGGAACCGCGCCGACATCGCCTTGCAACCGGAAGACGCCTCGCTGCCGACGCTCACCTTGCCGCTGGCCGTGCTGCCGATCCGCGCCGAACCGCGCGTGGTGTTCGAGCCGGCGCAACTCACCGTGAGCCTGCGCGCCGGCAGCGCGCCGGTGACGGCTGAAGTGGTGCTCGGCAACGACGGCGTGCGCGCCTTGGCCTGGCAGCACGAAACCGCCGGCAGCACGCGCGGCGCGCCGCTGTATTCGCAGCTGCGTCATCCGTCGGTGGGCTACGGCACGCCGGTCGGCTACTTCGCGCCCGATGGCGATGGCGGCTATGCCGCGGATGCGTTCGTGCTCTCGCAATCCGAGCGTATCGGCGGCCTGTTCGCCGATGGATTCGTGTTCGCGCCGGAAGCGTCGCTGGCGTATTCCGCGGTCGATTTCTTCATCTACGCCGATGCCTTCGGCGTGCCCGCCGGCAACCCGAGCGACTCACCCGAACTGGCGGTGTGGTCGTACAGCGCACCGCTGCCGTCGGACGGCCTGGATACCTCGGCCGGGCAGTATTTCGGTTCGATCCAGCTCGACATCGCTCGCGCCGCGCAGGACGTGACGCTGCCGGCCGGCAAGTACTGGCTGGTGATGGCGCCGCACAATCGCGGCGGTGTGGGCGACGGCGATCACAACTGGTTCTGGTTCGGCACCGGTGCGGCGCAGAACAAGGACGACAGTGCGCAGCTCACCGATCCCGACGGCGTCTTCGGTTTCGGCACCGATTGGCAGGCGGCATCGAATCTGATTTCGCCCGATTTCAACGGCCTTTCGTTCGAAGTGCAGGGCTCGGCCGATTGCGCCACGCCGTGGCTGAGCGCGCAGTTCGACACCGGGTCGCTGGAGCCTGGCGAACAGCGCACGCTGCGCGTGGCGATCGATCCGCAGACGCTCGAAATCGGCGCGCACTACGCCGCCTTGTGCCTGGCCACCAACGATCCGAAGAAAGCGCTCGCCACCGTGCCGGTGCGCGTCGACATCACCGGGACACCGACCAGCCCGACCGGCGTGGCGAGCGTTGCGCCCTCGACGGCAGATCGCGGCACGGCGATCACGCTGCGCGTGGCGGTGACGCCGGGCACGTGGCCCGACAGCACCAATCTGCGTGTCGATGCCGACCTGAGCGCGATCGGTGCGAGTGCGGCGCAGCGCCTCTACGACGATGGCAGCAACGGCGACGACGTGGCCGGCGACCAGGTGTTCGCCACCGGCGCGATCGTCGGCGCGGAAGCGGCTGCCGGTTCGCGTGTGCTGCGCGCGACGATCCGCGACGATCAGGGCCGGCTGCGGCGTGCGTCGGCGACCTTGCTTGTGCTCGGCGGGGACGAGGTGTTCCGCGATGGGTTCGAGGTGGGCGTCGAGTGATGGGCTGCTCGCGCTGGCGCGCCTGGTGGGAATCGGGAGTCGGGAATCGGGAGTTTTTGCTTCCGCTTTGCGGCTGTTCTGAGGTTCTGCCGATCGCATCGTGCTCGTATTGCTGACGCGTGTCGCGCGGGGAGTTTCGTTCGCTGCGCAACAACGCCCGACTCCCAATTCCCGATTCCCGATTCCCGCACTATTCGGACGTGTCGTCCGTGAGCACGTCAAGAAACTCGTTCGATAACTGCCCCGTACCCGTGGCGCGCGCCAGCACCATTGCGCCGACGATCGTCGAAAGCGTGGCGATGGCGCGCTTGCGGCGGGTTTGCGGGGTGCGGCCGGGGGAGCCGTCGGCGAGGATGTCGATCATCGGCCCGATGCTGCGCGCGAAGGCGGCCGTGACGAGTTCGCCCTGGCGCGCGGCTTCGGCGGCCAGGGAGGAGAGGGCGCAGCCTTCTTCGCACTGATCGCGATGGCGTCGCGTCAGATAGCGCGATGCGATCGTCGCCGCACCTCGACGGCCATCGCGTTCGACGATCGCCTTCCAGCGTTCGAGGCTGGCGGCGAGGGCGCGCTCGGTCGCTTCCGCGGCGAGCCCGGCTTTCGAGCCGAACTGCGCATAGAAGCCGCCGTGGGTGAGCCCGGCGCGCTGCATCAGGTCGGCGATGCCGATGCCATCGTAACCGTGTGCCCTGAAACTGCGGGCCGCGGTGTCGAGCACGCGTTCGCGGTTGACTTCGGCCTGTTTGCGGCTGACGCGGGGCATGGCAATCTCCAGATGACGAATCGTCATCGGTGGAATAGATTATAGACATCATATAATCGCCGAAACCAACCCGGACGCCCCGATGCACGCCTCCCATCCTTCTCAGCCGGCCGTTCCCGAGTGGACGCGCACCGCCATCATCGCGGTGATCGCCGCGGCGCTGGTGGTGACGCTCAGCATGGGTGTGCGGCAGAGTTTCGGCCTGCTGATGCAGCCGGTCGGCCGCGAACTCGGCATCACGCGAGAGGCCTTCGCCTTCACCATCGCGGCACAGAATCTGCTGTTCGGCTTGGTGCAGCCGTTCGTCGGCGCACTCACCGATCGCTACGGCCCGCGCACGACATTGATCGGCGGCACGCTGGTCTACGCGGTCGGTCTGGCCGTGGCGGCGTTGGCGACGAACGCCTTCGGCATCGGACTGGGCCTCGGATTCTTTGTCGGCCTGGCGATGAGCGGCACCACCTTCGTCGTTGCGCTCGGTGCGGTCGGCCGCATCGTGCCGGCCGAACATCGCAGCACGGCGTTCGGCATCGTGACCGCCGGCGGTTCGCTCGGACAGTTCGCCGTGGTGCCGGCCGCGCAACTGTTCATCACCAACTTCGGCTGGCGCGGGATGCTGTTCGCGTCCGCCGTGCTGGTGTTGGTGAATCTGATCGCGGCCTTCGGTTTCCGCATGCCGAAAGCCGTCGCGGCGCCGGCCAACTCGCCACCGCCGCAGCGCTTGCGTGCCGCGCTCGATGCCGCCGCGCGTCATCCGCATTATTGGCTGTTGAACGGCGGCTTCTTCGTTTGCGGTTTCCACGTCGCCTTCGTCGGCACGCATCTGCCGGCGTATCTCGTCGACGGCGGGCTCGATGTATCGATCGGTGCGTGGTCGCTGGCGCTGATCGGCCTGTTCAACATCGTGGGCTCGTATCTGTTCGGCGTGTGGGGCGGAAGATATTCGCGTCCCGGCTTGCTCGCCGCGCTGTATGCAGCGCGTGGCGTCGCGCTCGTCGCCTTCATCGCAGTGCCGTTGTCGCCGGCGAGCGCATTGCTGTTCGCGGCCGCGTTCGGGTTCCTGTGGCTGGGCACGGTACCGCTCACCAATGGCGCGGTGGCGTCGATGTTCGGCGTCACCCATCTGTCGACGCTGGCGGGCGTGGTGTTCTTCAGTCACCAGGTCGGTGCGTTTCTCGGCGCGTGGTTCGGCGGCATGCTGTTCGATCGCACCGGCAGGTACGATCTGGTCTGGTACGCCAGCATCGCGCTCGCGGTGCTCGCCGCGATCCTGAGCGCGATGACTCGCGACACGCCGGTGCGCGCGCCGGCACTGGCGGCCGCATGACAGCCGCGCGCCTTCGCCTGTTGGCAATCGCCGCCGCCTTGCTTCTGATCGCAGGCGGCGCGGCGCTGTGGGCCGGGCAGGGCACCGCGGTATTGATCGCCGGATTTGCCGCGATGTGCGGCTAGCCGGGCGGCGCAGCCGCATGCAAACAATCTGCATCTAGGAATTTGTCACCTACTGCCGGGCGCGAATTTCGGGCAAGCTCGAAACCACCTCGCGCGTCTATCGCGAAGTTTTTCGACAACCATTGCGCGTGTGTCTGCAGGGGCGACGCACGCAGGATCGGAACGTGCCGCCGGGGGGAGGCCGTTGCGCCGATAGTCCGTGGAGGCGAGACGCCTCCGCTCGGCCATTGCATTTCCCGGTAACCGCTGCAGGCGCGCACGTCGTGCGCGCCTGCGCTTCCACTTGCCTGGAGAATGAAATGGATTCCGCGCCGAAGAACACCGAACGTCATCTCTTGCACTTCAACGCCCGCGACCAGTCGCACGGCGATGCCGCGGCGAAATCCGGCGGCGACGAAATACTGACCTTCTATGCCGGCTTCGCGCCGCATCGGGTGCAGCCGCACACGCGCGCCACGCTGGCCGACGCACGCGTCGGCAATGCCCTGCTGCAGCAGTTGCCGGACGCGCATTTCAGTCACTACCTGGAAGTCGATCTGCCGTCCGATTCGGTGCTGATGACCTATCTGGCGCGCGCCACCGAGATCGAAGGTTCGCCGACCGAAGATTTCCTCGCGCTCGCGGTGCACGTGCCGCGCGCCGGCCGCCGCGAACGCGCGCGGCGCCGCGGCCTGCTGCGCGCCGGCGCCGGCGAGACCGATCCGAAACTGGCCTGGCTGCTCGACTCGCAACGCCACAACGGCGATGTCGCCAACGCGCTGCGGCACTTGTCGCAACTGCCGGCCGGCGCCCTCGAAGCCGACCTGCTGCACGATCTGATCGATCCGTTCGAAACCGCGGCGGCCTTGCTGTTCCAGCATCCGGGCCTGATCAACCTGAGCGCCGATCGGGGCGGGCACATTCCGGCGATCATCCTGCGCGACTGCGTCGGCCGCGCCTTGAATCGCCGCAGCCGCTTGATCGACGAAATCGAGGATCTCGGTTCGGCCTGGTCCAAGCGCGTGCCGCTGCTCGACGAGGGCGTCGTCGTCACCGACAAGGAAGGCATCGTTTTCAGCGTCGAAGTGCACGATCGCGTGCGCCGTTTCATGTCCGAACCGATGGGACTGGCGCTCAAATATTCGCAGCAGATGGACGAGTTGCACGGCCAGACCTGGCGCGTGCAGTACGGCAAGACCACCGACGAACAGAAGGTGGTGAAGGCCACCGCCAAGGCCGCAGACCGTCCGGCGCTGCGCGCCGATCAGACGCGCTGGACGCTCAAGGCGCTCACCACGATGAACGGCCTGAGCACCGGCGCCGTCACCTTCGAGCCGCCGCGCGAAGGCGGCTGGACGATCAAGGAAATCTGGGCCTCCGACGATTCGCCGTCGATGAGCGCCGATATCGTCGCGGCGCTCGCCGAAGGCCGCATGTTCGCGCGCATCGACACCATCGGCCGGCAGGGTGGGGCGTGGACCGGCGTGTTCGACGCGCAGGCGTTGAAGGCAGACCAGCCGGCGACGTTCGCCGCCAGGCACAAGAGCGATGCCGTCGGCGCCGACTACGCCACCGTGTCATTGACGCTCGATGCGCTGCGGATGGATCTGCAGGTCGATGTGAAAGTGACGACGCGAAGCTCGAAGGAAGGCCTCGCCAGCATCAACCTCGGCATCCGCGATGCGAACGGCGCGGAACGCATCGTGTGGAGCGGGCGGCCGTCGACCAAGGGCTCGTACGGCAATCTGCGCGTCAACGTCGACAACGAATGGCTGCGCCATCTGGCCGCTTACGTCGAGTTCTACGACGCGGCCGACAACGTCATCGCGCCGGTCGGCTGGGTCTCGAAGATGCCGCTCGATACCTCGGCGCTGTTCGATCGCCACGCCACCAAGAAATACATCGACGTGCTGTCGCCGGTCGACACCATCTTCGGCATTCCGCTCGGGCCGGCGTCGACCACGCTCGATATTCCGGTGCCGGAGAACGCCGCCTCGGTGAAAATCTACTGGGGCGGGCTCGGCACCGGGACCTATGACGAAACCGTGTGCGCCTGCGGCATCACCTGCACCAGCGTGCTCGAACTGGCATTCCCGGTGCTGTTGCTGTTGATGGGCGCGTCGGAGAAGGACACCGGCTTCGTCAACACGCTGATGAAGGATCCGAAAATCCGCTACGGCATCTACGCGGTGGGCGCGGCGCTGGTCGGCGGTGGCTCGGGTGCTTACATCGGATTGGCGCAGGATCCCGGCAAGGCGGCCAAGACGATCGCGATCAAACTCGGGCCCGCGCTCGCCAAGTTCGGCCTGAAGAAATTCTCGATCTACCTGGCGCGCAAGGCGGGCGAGGGCGCCGCGAAACGCGCGATTCCGCTGATCAATCTGGCCTTCCTCGCGCTCGATACCGCAGTCACGCTGTTGCAGCTGGGGCAGACCATCGCGTCGATCATCCAGTCGCCGTTCTACTACGCCACCAAGCTCACGCGCACCTTCGATCTGCGCGTGACGATCAAGCCCGATCCGCAGTTCAAGAAGTTTCCCGATCATCACGACAAACTGCGCGTGCAGGTGTTGTACGATGCCGGCAATTCGCTGCCGCTGTCGGAACGCAGACTGCCTTCGACCACGATGTCCGACCCGATTCCGATGCGTTTCAACGACATCGCCGCCGGTGGCCGGCTCAAGGTGTTCGTGTTCTTTTACGCCGCCAACGGCTGGCAGTCGGCGATGGGCGCGAGCGGCTGGATCGATGCCAAAGGCAGCAACGGCAGCTCGCTGCTGGACATCGATGTGGTGGTGAAGAACGCCTTGATTCCGCTGTCGAAGGATTCGGTCTACGAACATCGGCAGGCGCTGGCCTATCAGGGCAACCGCTATGTGTGGAGCCGGCGTGCGGCGCCGACGGCAACCATCACCGGTCCGATACTCGACGACAGGCACCGGCTGTTTTCGCTCGGCAGCATCACCGTGGCGCAGCGGCCCGCGATGCTGGCCTATTCGTGGCAGGCCAACGGCATGAACCTGCCGCGCGATCGCGCCGGCACGGCGAGCAACGACACGCTGCATGCGATGCAGAACATTTCGCTGCTGCAGGATCCGCAATCGCGCCGCAGCATCGCACCGGTGGGTTTCACCTTGCCGTGCGGCGTGGCCTATGACGTGGGCTCGTCCGACGATGGCACGGGAGCGAATTACTATCTCGATCCGTCGGGCGGCGAGTTCGATGCAGACAAGAATCCGGCCGGCGGTTTTCATCTGCGCCGTATCGCGCTGGCGTTCGAATCCACGCCGCGTTTCGAGCCCGGTTCGAACGAAAGCTGGGGTCGGTTTCCGCGCTCGGTCGACAGTTTCGTGGTGCATCCGCAGGGCTTCGCCGCCGCCGTCAGTTCCGATACGTCGAAACTCTATCTGCTCGAACTGGTGTCGAAACCCGGTACCAACGCCGCTGCGCGCATGGCCAGTCTTTATAGCGGGGAGGGCGAACGCGTCGGATTGATGCTGCGGCCGCGTGCGATCGCAGTGGCGCTCGACGGTCGCCTGCTGGTGCTCGAAGAAGGCAACCGGCGCGTGCAGAGTTTCGATGTTTCCGGCAATCCGGTGCCATATTTCAAGCAGGCCGGCACGACGGAAAAATCGGCGGTGCTGCCGCTGCGCACCACCGGCTCGTCGAGCACGATGTATCTGGATCTGTCGGTGGAAGCCAAGGGTTATCTGTTCGTGCTGGCCTGCGAAGGCAACGGATCGAGCGCCGACCACTATCGCGTCGATGTCTACGAGCCCGACGGAACCTTCCTCGTGAGCACGCCGCGCGTCGCAGCCGCGAAGATCGCGGTCGATCTGGCGCGCAGCCTCTACACGTTGAACTGGGAGACTTTCATCGGCGCCGACGGACGCACCGAACCGTCGGTGAGCATGTGGCTGCCGCCTCCGCCGCCGGTGGCGAAACAGGAGAAGGCGTGATGCTCATCTTCGAAGGCGTCATCGGTATCGCCGACACCCGGATACTGCTGCGCGCCAACATCGACGAACAGGCGCTGTATATGCAGGCGCCGGGCGGAGCGATCGTGCTGCGGGTGTCGGACATGACCTACCTGCCGCCGGAAGGCCGCGATCTGTTCGCGCTGATCAAATTGATCTACGGCGAACTGCAAAGCCCACCGCGCGCAGGCGGTGCTTCGGTGCTGCGTTCCCTGGTCGGCGACATGCCGATACCCAACTACAACCTGCCGTCGTTCATGCTGGTGACACCCGGTATCACGGCGATGAAGCTGACTCGCCGCTGCGATTCCGGCGACTTCTCGCCGGTCGCCGGCGTGCCGGTAGATCTGTCCGGCGCCGATCTGTCGGGCGTGGTGTTCGGCGCGGTGGATTTTTCGCCGGCCATCCTCACCGGAACGAACTTCGCCTACGCCACGCTCGGTCAGGCGCGCTTCGGCAAAACCCAGTTGGCCGGCCGCAATCTCGAACATGCGTCCCTGATCGGTGCCGACCTGCGCAATCTGGACCTGACCGGCACCATTTTCGACAATGCGCAACTGAGCCGCGCGCAATTGCAGAACACGACGCTCGTCGGTGCCAAGTTCCGCAAGACGCAATTCGACGGTGCCGATTTCTATTGTGCCAATGCCACCGGCGCGGTGTTCGACGGCGCCACCGCGATCAAACCGATTTTCCTCGGCACGACGCTGACCAACTCCACTTTTGTCGGAGCTCGACTGGCCAACGCCGCCTTCAACGGCGCCACGCTCGATCGCACCTCGTTCAAGGACGCGCTGCTCGCCGGCGCCAGTTTTTCGGCGCGCGGCGACGGCACGGCGGTGGCGCGATTGACGTCGGTCGATTTCGACAACACGGATTTGCGCTCCGCCGACTTCACCGGCGTGACCTTGAACACGGGCTCGCCGCCGGCCCACCCTCCGCGTTTCGGCACAAGTGTCGACACGCGCACGAGCTTCGTGCGCGCCATCGTCGCCACGAAACTGATCGGCACCGACTGGTCGTACATCGACGCCACCGGCGCGACTTTCACCACCGATGCTTCGCTCGACGGCAGCAAGCTCACCGCCGTGCACGCGATCCTGCCCAAGATGAGCTTCGCCGGCCGCAAGCTGCCCGATGCCGATTTCAGTTCGGCCGATCTGCGGCAGGCGCGTTTCGGCGAGTGCGCGCTGAAGGATGCGAAGTTCAACCAGGCCGTGCTCGAAGGCGCCGATTTCACCAGCGCCAATCTCGAAGGGGCGGATTTCACCAGTGCGAATCTGGTGTCGTCGGTGTTCGCGAAGGCGTGGTTGTCGGGAGCGAAGTTCGAACGCTCGGTGCTGGCCAGTACCAATTTTTCCTCGGCGATGCTGGCCCAGGTGAGCTTCACCGGTATTCAAGGACGCAGTCTCTCCGGCGTGAATTTCGCCGGCGCCTGCCTGGTGTCGGCCGACTTCAAGGATGTCGCCGCGCCACGCGCCGGCAGCACGCAAACCAACTTTTCCACCGCCTGCCTGGCCGGCGCCGATTTCACCGGCGCCACCTTGAGCGACGTGATGCTCACCGGCGCGCAGCTCTCGTCGCGCGCCGGCGAACTCAAGGTCAGTCATCCCGTGCGCACGGCCGGCAAGGTGTTTTCCTACGACAAAACCAGACTGCTGTCGCGCGCCACGGGCCCGGATACCACGTGCCCGGATGGCAACGGCGGCGTCTGCTCGGACGAGCGGCTTTTTTCGCGCGCGGTGCCGGCGGAGTGGAAGCCTTAGACGATGGCCAGGTGGAAGCCGTAGCAACAAGCCTCACCGTCATGCCCGCGCGGGCATGGCGGAAGGTTAGGGCGCTTTTACGAACGAAAGGTTTCGACAGGCCGATACCGTCAAAGCATCGCTCAGGACGCCCGTGTCCCACCCTTCGCATGCCAAGCCTGCAGCAATTCGGCTTCGCGCTCGCGCGGAATCCCCGCATTCAACTTGGCCTGCCGTTCGGCCGGCAGGCTGCGGAACCATGCAAGCAGATCAGCAACCGTCGTGGCAAGCGGACGGAACGTAAGTCCGGCTTCGATCGCGCGCGCGTTGCTCACTTGCCCGTAGCCCGCATAGGGATTGTCCTTCGACGGCACCCAGATTGGCAGTTGCACTTGCTGTTCTTCCAGGAACGAAGCCGGCACGTGCGTGTACTTGATCGGCCCACCGGTGACGGCATGGCAGCCGTGCAGCATCGTGTCCATCGTCAATGTGTAGTCCGGCCCGACGGCATTGAAGGTGCCGAAGCGACGCGCTTCCGCCAATCGCACCATCCACTCGCCCAGATCGCGGCCATCGATGATCTGCACTGGGTCCGTGCCATCGCCCGGAACTAGCATTTCGCCGCCCTGGGCGACGCGATGCGGCCAATAGGTGAAGCGATCGGTTTCGTCGCGTGGTCCGACGATGTAGCCGGGACGCACGATGGTGACCTTGTCGCCGAACTGCTTGCGCGCTTCCTGTTCGCTCAGCGCCTTCAACGCGCCGTACAGATTCTCGATGTCGGCGCGCATCGTTTCCTGCGTCTCGGCCATCGCGTCCTTGCCTTTGTAAGCGGCGAGGGCGGCGTCTTCGTTGATGCCAGGCTTCGACCCATCGGCGTATACCGAAATCGTCGAGATGAAGAGGTAGTGACCGACCTTGTCCTTCAGCAGGCGGCCGGCATCGCGCACCCACACCGGCAGGCTGGTGGGGTTGTCGATGCACACGTCCCACTCGCGTTCTTCCAGCGATTTCAGATCGCCGGTGTTGCGATCGCCGTGCAGTTGTTCGACTTCGCCCGGCCACTCCGGCGACGGCCGCTTGCCGCGATTGAACAGCGTGACTTTGTGTCCGCGCGCGAGCGCGTAGTTGACTTGGAACGGGCCGGTGAATCCGGTGCCGCCGAGGATCAGGATGCGCAGCGGTTTGTCGGCGCGCGCGATGGCCGGCGAGGGCGATGCGGCAGAAGCGGGCAGTGCAGCGGCAGCCGCGGCAAGCGCGCTGAGCTTGATCAGATCACGACGGGAAAACGGCATGGACGACTCCTGCGGACGCGGACGAAGCCGCATTGTCACCGGCCGCGGCCGCGCCGACCCATGGCGGAAGTCGGGGGTAAGCCGCGGCGGCGTATACTCGCCGACGCTGTAGATCGCATCTTTTCTTACACAAGAGGAGGCACGCATGATCCGCACGTCCGCAATCCGTCTCATCCCCCTGGCCCTGGCGTTCGCATTGCCGGTTTGCGCGCAGGAAGGCGCACCGCAGATGACGCCCCAGCAGCAGGCCGAAATGGAGGCCTACCAGAAAGCCGGCACGCCCGGCGCCACGCACGCCGCAATCGCGAAAGCGGCCGGCAGCTACGACCTGCAGATCAAGAGCTGGCACGCGCCCGGCACCGACCCAATGATCGAAAAAGGCACCGCCACCCGCACCATGGTGCTCGGCGGCCGCGTGCTGGTCGAAGACATCAATGCCACCATGATGGGCCAGCCGTTCACCGGCCACGGCATGCACGGCTACGACAACGTCACCGGCAAACACTGGTCGACCTGGAACGACAGCATGTCGACCGGCCTGATGGTGAGCGAAGGCAGTTGCGACGCGAACCAGGCCTGCACCTTCACCGGCAGCTGGAACGACCCGCTGAAGAAAACCAAAGTCACCTCCCGCATGACCACGCGCTGGACCGACGCCTCGACCGAAATCTTCGAGATGTACGCCCCGGGGCCGGACGGCAAAGAGATGAAGATGATGGAGATTACTTACACGAAGAAGGCGTCGTAGCGGGGGCTTGAACGCTGCAGTCTGCGAAGGATTGGTACAAGCGCGGCGACCAAGCGGTCGGCGTCAAGGTCAGGAAGAACGCCCGGCTCGTGCCGGGCGTTTCTTTATCTGACATAATAGACAGTGACTTAGGTTATTGACTCGATCTAGCGCCGGGGGCTCCTCGGTGCAAGGGATTGAATTCGCAGGGCTGATTTGCGTCGGCCGGCAGCAGGATAGCGCAGCGCCGCCAGGCGTAACGGAAGCGCGAGTTTCACCGCAGGCGGGCCGTCCGTAATGGATTGGTTCCGCCACTACAACGGCGCCACATGCGACGCCAAATGGCTCACGATCGGCAGGCTGGTGGGTTGCCCGCCCGGCATCGTGTCGAACGTGTTCGCGGCGCTCATGGAGCACGCCAACCAGCAGCGCCCGCGCGGTAGCGTCGAGGGCTGGGATGTTGAAACCTACGTCGAGTTCAGCGGCTTTGATGCCGACGTGGTCGACCGCGTGTTCGAACAACTGCACGTGCGCCGGCTCATTGTGGATGGCCGGTTGCGGGCGTGGGACAAGCGGAACGCCAACAAGACCGACAAGACGGCAGCCGAGCGCAAGCGCAACGAGCGCGAGCGCAAGCGCGCTGCCGCAGCAGGGGGTGAGGTCACGACAAGTCACGGCGTGACAGGCGCCGCCGGAACCAGTCACGCCACGTCACGCCATGTCACGCCTCAAGATAGACAGAGCGAAGCTCTGGCTATCGTAGGTAATGCTTCTAGCTCTGATAGCTCTTGCTCTGTAGGCAACTCTCAAAGCAAAAGCAAAGCAGACGCGCGTGCGTTGAATGAGCAGGAAGTGCTGCAGAAGCTCGAAGCCGCCAACGCGTCGGGCGGCTTCGTCCATCGGTGGAAGCACGCGAGCGACGTGCAGCGCTGGGTACGCAACGGCGTAACCGAGGCACACATCGAGGCCGCGATCGCACTCGGGATTGCAAAGCGCAAGAAGGCGCAATCAACCCAACCGCTGAACATCGGGTTCCTCGACGCGATCCTGGGCGATGTCATGGGCCAGGCAGCGCCACACCCGACCGCAGGCAGTTCGCCCGCGGTTCGGGATACGGCGGAAACCGAGTTCAGAAATGCGGTGGAAGCGTGGAACGGATTCGTGCAGCGCGGCGGATGCACGCGGGAGCAGGCTGACGACGAAATCGCAAAGGCGCGTGCGAAGCTCGAAGCGAAGCGCGCAGGGGCGATCGCATGAACCGATGCGCTTCCCTCGCTCGTTCCGTCTTGAACCGCCGCACATGCTTGACTGTTCGGCCTTGCCGAAACCTACCCAGCGCATCGGCTGTTCCGCTCTGCGGCCCAAGCCAGACGCGGGCAGAGCCAACCCAAGCCGCTGCGCACACGACCGCGGGCCGGGGCCTTGAGCGGTTCGGTTCAGACTCCGAAAGCTTCGGGGGCTGGCCGCGTAACTCATTGACCGCGAAGGGCCTGCGGCGTCCGGTCCGGGACGGGGCAGGACAGGGGGCCCCCACCCCCCATCGAAAGCACATTGCAACCTGCACGACCCCCGTAACCGGTGGGCTCTCGAAAAATGGAAGGGGGTCCGGGGGAAACCGCCGCCGCGCCGATCGCGGCGAACGTCGGCGAATGGCCGACGCGCGAGCCGTTTGGTCCGTGGGCGCGCGCGTGCGCGCCGGGGTGCACCCATGAGCGCGGAAACTACGGTGCCGCTCCTGAGCGCGCTCAGCGCGTCCGAGCAAGCCGAGCGCGCGTCCGTGCTGGCGCAAGGCGGCCGGATGGCGGCAACGATGCGTGCGGCCGAGGAACGCCCTTGGCCCGCGGCGATGCTGGCCGATGTGTGGCGCTGGTCGGTTTGGCTCGTGATGGTCCGCGGCTTCCGCGGCAAGACCACGTCGGCGAACTACGTCCGAGGCCTCATGTCGTTGGGCGCCTGGTTGGTGGCGCAGTCGAGCCCCGTCGACTGGGAGTGCATCAATCTCGACCAGCTCGAAGCGTGGTTGAAATCGCTCTACGTCGCCAAGCGTCACGGGAAATCACACCGCAGCGTCGCCTGCAGCGCGGTGAAATCTTTCTACCGTTGGCGATCGGCACGCGGGTACGGTCGCGACTGCTCGATGGGGCTCGTTGCCCCGAAGCTCGATCGGCCCGTGCCACGACGACACACCGCCGCCGAACTGCGCGCCATCTTCGCCGCGCTGTCGAGCGCGCGAAATGACGCGATGCGAGTGCGCGATACCGCACTCCTTCTGCTGCTGCTCACGACCGGCATTCGTCGCGAGGAAGTTTCGCGGCTTCGCCTGCGAGATATCGAATTCGACGGCCGCATTGCCGTGCTGCGCATCTTCGGAAAAGGCGCCAAAGAACGCGAGGTTTCTATCGAGGGGCCGGTGATTAAAGCGCTGCTCGAATGGATCGAGCTACGACGATCACAGAGCACCGAGCACGATGCGGTGTTCGTTACGTTCCATGCCTGCGAAGGATTCATGCCGATCCGCGAAGGCGGCGTCGAGCGCATCGTCAAGCGCTACGCCCGCCGCGCTCGCGTCGCACGCTACGGCGTGCACGTCTTCCGCGTCACGTTCGCGACACAGCTCTACGACGATGGCGTCGACCTGGAGCGCATTCGCATCGTGATGGGGCACGAGTCGATCGAGACGACCCGGCGATATCTCGCCATCAGCAATCGCCAGCGCACCGTGCGGCTCAAGCCCCACCGGCAACATGCCGCGCTCGGCACGGCCCCCGAAGGACTACCGCGCTGGGCGCGCGAATTGGAGAAGACCCACGATGCGTAATCGCAGCGACATCGGCGCGCCGCCGACTGCGGAAGAACTCGAACTGATCGGGCGAGCGGATACCGCACGCGTCAGCGATGCCGTCGGGCAGTGGGCGCTGCTCGCCAAACGCGTCGGACTAGGCGCGGTGTTCGCGGTGTTCGACGAATTCGCGGGAGAAAAGATTCTCATCCCGACGCGGAGCGGTTTCGTGGACGCGCTGTGGCGTCCAGAGCGTGACGCACAGATGTTCGCCTTGGCCGCGAGCGGCAAAGGGTTCAGCGAAATCGCCCGCGAAATGGCCTGTAGCCGCCAGCTCGTACACCACGTTTTGACAGCGCCGGGGGCCGACATTGGCGGGGTGGCCGTGGTAAAGCGGCGCCGATGACAGGGGTTCGCTCACGCAGCATCGTCAACAAAAACCGGCTGGCCGCACTCGCGGAGCGCCGGAAGCGTCCCTACACGCTGAGCGAGGCCGCGCTCGCACAGCGTCGAGCAGCACAGCCTGCAGCCGTCGCGGCGGGCACGTTGGCCGGGAAGAGCACCGGGCCGACGACTGAACGAGGGAAAGCCGCAGTGTCGAGAAACGCATGGAAGCATGGCCGCCACAGCGCCGCGAATTTGCAGCGCTTCGGTTTGGGCGCGGCGAGCATGTCGCACATATTCGCGAAGCCCTGCACGACGACCTGCCCATTCCATCCGGAAAACGCTGCGCGGAACGAAGCGCCCTGTTCCCTGGTGCTCGACGGCCTCACTCGGGCGGGGGCGAGTTGTCTCGATAAGACCGTTTACGTCGGCGCGCTCGATGCGCTCATGGACGCGATGAGCAGCGGCGAAATGGAAGGCATGCACGGCGTTCTCGCCAACGAGCTGGCGAGCAATCTTCAAATTCTCGATCAGGTACGGCAGGGGATTTCAGAACACGGCGTCATGGTGCCGATCTATGAGCACAACAAAGAGGGCGACGTCATCCTCGACCCCGACACGAAAAAGCCATTCGTTTTCGAAATCAAAGTGAACCCGCTGCTCGCGGCGCTCGTGCAGTTCACCGACAAACTCGGAATCAACTTCGGCGAACTGCTGACGACGCCGCGCTCACGCAAGCAGGCGGACGCCGACGAACAGCAGGCTGGCGGTTTGCAAGCGCTGCTCGGCGGCATCTTCTCGCGAGCATCCGCGAAACGGCTGCCTCCGCCAAAAGGGAGTGACGAATAGTGCGCCTCTCGATCGACACCGCGCCCGATGGAAAGTTGCGTGTCCGCGATGCGGACACCGGGCGGAACCTTGTCGGCATCTTTCGCGTCGAGCTTGTAGCGACCGGCGCGCATCCGCATCCGGAGTTGGTGTTGTTCCTCGACGCCTGCGAACACATCGTCGACGTGAAGGCTGCGCACGTGAAAATCGATCGCCGGCCCCGCACCTGTGCGCGCTTCCCCGATGAAGAGTAGAGCCCCGGTTGCCGGCGAGGGTCGCTTCCGGCGCGTGATGGCGGAGCGTGGGGTGTACGACCCTGACGAGTTCGACGCGTGGCTTGCTGCCCGCCGCTGGAACTGGCAGCGGCTCGATGCCGGCGACTACGGCGTCGGCATCGACGAAGCGCTCGTGCTGTTCACCTTCGAAGATCCGGTCCGATGGTGCGAAACGTTCCTACTCGAACCGCGCACGGGCGATCCGTGGAAGTTCTTCGACTTCCAGAAGGCGAGCGTCCGCGCCTGGCGGCAAGATGTCGTCCACCAAGACGGCGCGGAGGTCGGCAAGACGCGTGAAATCGTGTGCCTCGTGCTGTGGGCAATGTGCACCGCGATGGGGTTTACGGTTCGCCGGCCGTGGATTCTGATCGGCGCCCCGCAACAGACGCACCTCGATGAAATCATTCTCGCGATCGAAGAGCAGGTAGGGGTTTCCGAAAGCGGGGATAGCGCGAAGGGGCGATTGCTCTCCCAGTTCTGGCTGCGTCCCAAGCGCACGCCGCACATGATGCAACGCTTTCTCACCGTACCGCTCGGGGCCGATGAGAAGCCCGGCATCGGCCGCGTTTACTACCGGCCCGCCGGGCATGACGGCGAAGCGTTCCGCGGCGTGCACGTCAACGGCATGCTGCTCATGGATGAAGCGGCGAAGCTCAAGCGCGCCGTGCAGTGGACAGAGTTCTGGCGCGCAGCGGAACCCGGATGCCGGACTCGCGTTTACAGCGTGCCGGATGGCGACCGAAGTTCGGAGTATTTCCGACTGACCCAGCAGGCGCGCGAGAACGCACCTGAAGGGTCGACCGGCGCGCGACTGTTCCGCTGGCCGAAGTCCATCATGCCCAGCCCGTACTGGTCCGCCGAGCGCGACGCCGAGTTCGTTCGTCGCTTCGGTTCGCGGCAGGCGCCGGGCTATGTGCGAAACGTGATGGGTGAGTGGGGCGACGCCGAATCTCCGGTGTTTAGCTGGGAACTGTTGCTGCCGTGTGTGATGCAGTTGCCGGCGTTTCGAATCCTCATGCTCAAGGCGGACCGCACGCGCGGAACGCTTTCGGTCACGCTCGCGCGAATCGAGCTGAAAATCACCGATGGGCGCAAGAGCGGGCAACAGCATTTCGAGGCCGACACCTGCGTCGACCTGGAACCCTTCCTGTCGAGAGACGACGCCGGCCGGCGGCGCGCGATGCGCGATCTTCTCGAACCACTGGTTGAGCCGCGCCGCCGCGGCGTTTTCTACGGTGGGGTCGACTTCGGCGAAACACATGACCCCACGGAAATCATCCTGAGCGAACAAGTCGGGGACCGCTGGCGCGATGAGCTGCGCGTGCAGTGCGCGGGCCTGCCGTACCTTGCGCAATGCGAATTGATCTTCTGCATCGACGCGTTGTTCGGGCGCTTGCCTGGCTGGGGCGCCGACCTCGGCGCGGCCGGAACCGCTGTCGTGCGCGATCTGCAATCGCTTGAACTGTTCGGCGATGCACGGTTCGACGAGCGAATGACGGGCTTTCAGTTCGGCAGCTCGGTCGATTGCGTCGGGGAGGACGGCGAACCGCTGCGCGATTCCTCTGACGAGCACGGCGAAAAGATCATTCGCGCGCCGGCAAAACACTGGGCAACGCAGTGCATGACGCGCAGGTTTCAAGCGCTCGGCTATGCGCTTGCCTACGACGCGGAATCCCTCAACCACATGACCAGCCACACCGCCCGCGAGGGTGCGAAGTGGCCGATCTACAGCAAGACAGACGACCACGACATCGACGCGCGCCGCGTTCAAATGCTTCGCAAGCTCTTCGAAGAGCAAGGCGCCGGCATCGACGTGTTCGCGTCCGGCGTTTATCAACGGAGCTAGCGCATGAATCTGCTTTCCCCCAGCACCTGGCCCGGCGTGCGCCGGCTGTACAAATCCAACGAAGTATCCACCAGTGTCATCGCGCGCGCGTCAACGTCGCTCGGCATCTGGCAAGACACACTCGGCGGCTTCGTCCCGCGCGAAGTGAATCCGTACTTCTACGAGTCCCTGCGCGAGGCATTGCCGATTCTCGACGGCGCCGTGAATCGGCTCGTTACCCTCGACGGCATCGTGCGCGTCGAGGGCGGGAACGACGCACTGGCGCAAGAGATTCAAAACGGACTATTGGCGAGCATTCCCGTCAACGACAACGAGGGCGGCCTTCAAGCCGCCTATGCTTCGCAAGGAAATGAGCTGTACGAACAGGGCATCGGTGCCATCGAAATGGTGATGGACGCGAAGGGCCGCGAGCTGATCGGCTTGCGCGTGGCGGACAGCAAGGGCATCGCGTTCGACCGCGAACCCGAGACGCTTCGCCTTCGATCATGGTATCGACCGCCTTCGCATTCCCCGACCGGGCGGCTCGACGGGACCGATCAGGTCGAGGCCGTCATTCGTGGCAATCAGCGCGGGACAACCAGCGTCGCGAACCTGCTGCACAACCACAACTACGTGCAGTTGAATTCCGAACGCATGGCGTGGGCGCTGTTGCAGCCAGAGGCCGATAGCCCCTATGGGGTGAGTTTGTTTCGCTCGATGGAGTTCGTTTCGCAAATTCTTCTCAAGATTGAAAACGCGACCGGCCAAGTCTGGGATCGCTTCGGTAGTCCGTCGTTCTCACTGACGTACAAAACGAAGAATCGCGTTGTGGCCGGCGATGCCGCCGCGCTGTTGAAACGCCAGAAGACACTCGCCGACGGCTTGTCGAAGGTGCTTGACGCCAAGCGGAAAGGAAACTCTGCCGACTTCGTGAACGCGATCGCGGCTGACGATGACATTGTCATCGAAATCATCGGAGCCCAAGACCAAGTTCTCGAAATCGAAAAGCCGGCGCGTCATCTGCTGGAACAGATCGTCGGCAAGACCGGCGTTCCCGCGTGGCTACTTGGGTTGCAGTGGACCACGGCCGAACGGCTAGCGCAGCAGCAGTCAGAAATGGTGCTGCAGGAATCGCGCACACGTTGGGAGCGCCGTCACCCCGGCTTGCGCGGCATCGTCGAGACGTGGCTGCGTGGTCGTGGGCGCACGTGGAAACCCGGCGACTGGGCGTTGGTGCAAGAACTGCCGTCGTTGCACGATGAGCTGAAGCGCGCGCAGGCAAACTTCCTCAATGCGCAAACCGAGTTAATGCGCCGCGGTGGGAACAGCGGCGAGAACGCGCCGCCCGCGATCGTCGGAACCGATCAGGGCGCGGCAAAGCGATTCCGCATGCTGCCCGATGGCTCGATGGAGTTCACCACGTTCGAACCGGCAGCCGAGATTCGCACGGGCAAGCGTGCTGCGGTTGGTGCCGCCAAGGCCGCGGGTGACGGCGAGCCGTGGGCCGAGTCGGATCCGGAGCTGCCGCGAATCGAAGCGCGCACCATCGCAACCATGCTTGCCGATTGGAGCGGCCTGGAAAGCGACACGCTCGCTGCACTGAGTCTGCCGGCGACGAAAGCAGGCGAACAGGTTTGGACGTTCACGCCGGACCTGCGCGCGATGCTCGACACACTCGCCAACGAATTCGAGTTGCAGGCAGGAAGCGGCGACGGCGGGTTAATGCGCGGCATGCTGGCTGCGTGGCGCCGCGGTGTGGAGAACGCTGCGGCAGAAATTGACGGCGCGGCGGCATTGCAAGAGATATCGGCCGATGCGCGCGCCACGATGCAAAGCCGGGCGCTCGATCTGGCCCGGACCGTCACGACACGCACTTACCGCGCCGACATCATTTCGGAGTTGAGCGAAGGCGCATACAACGGGCTCAGTCCGGGCGACGTGGCGAAGCGCCTGCGCGAACGGTTCGGAGCGCACGACTACGATTGGGAACGCTTGGCGCGCAGTGAGATTGCACAGGCCCAAGTCGCCGGCAAGGAAGCCGAGTACGCGGAGCTAGGCATCGAGCAATACGACTACGTGACCGCCGGAGATAGTCTAGTCAGCGCGATCTGCCGCACCAACGCGGCGGGCGGTCCGTACAAGGTTGGCGCCGGTAAGCTACCGATGCGCGACTCCCACCCGAACTGCCGCTGTTCAATTCGCGCTCGCAGCGACGACGAGGCGTAAAGAACAGGGGCCGACGTTTTACAAACTCAGCCGGTAAATAGGCCCCGCACGCAACACGTGCGGGGCGCTCAACACGCGACCCACCACCAGCGAGGGTCGTATGGACAAGATTCAGAAGCTGCGCGCCGATACCGTCGATGACATCAAAGACCAGCTCCCCGAGCTGAGTTCCGACGATCTGGCCGCGTTGCATGCCGCTGAATCGGCCGACAGCAAACCGCGCTCCACGCTGCTCGCGGCAATCGAAGCCGAGCAGGCGGAACGCGCCGAACAACCAGGCGGCGGAGCGGGCAAGGCGGCGGCGGCCGAAGGATCGGCCGCCAAAGCCCCGGCGTGGCAGGCCGCCGACTACAGCGGTCCGCTCAACATCGAGCAGGCCGAGTGGCGCAACCACAACATCAAGCCGGTGCAGGCCGTCGTTACCAAGTGACCGAGCTGCACGCCAAATCGCTGCATCTGCGCGTCAAGGCCGCGAGTGCGCCGACTTCGGACCAGCTCGCGGCGATCAACACCTTTACGTTGCGCGAGTTCGACGCCGAGCAAATCGTCGTGCGTGAGTACGTGCTGGCGCACAACGCGATCGATCGTGACCAGGAATGCTTCGCGCCGGCTTTGCTCGACGATTTTGCGCGGACTCTTCCAGGCAAAGGCGTGTTCTCGGAAGGCCACCCCGGCGGCTGGTCCGGTAGTGGCGGCCCTGCCGAAGGCAAGGTCTTTGCGGCCACGACCGAACGCATGTCGTTCGATGCGGCGAAATTGCTGCTCCGCGAGCCGAAGCTCGTCTGGCCGCCCGATGCAGCGGAAGCCGTCGTCGTCAGGGCGAACGCGTACTTCGTCAAGACGCCGGCAAATGAAAGCTTCCTCATCAAGACCGACGCCGGCATCGGCTGCGATGTCTCGATCGGCTTCAACGCAAGCCAGCCCGAGCGGCTGAAAGACAGCAACGGAATCGGCCTCGACGTGTGGCGTTGGGTCGCCCCGGGTGAAGCGCTGGAACTGTCGCACGTATGGCTCGGCGCGCAGCCCGGCGCACGCGCTACCAAAAACGCAAACCGTTCGGAGAACGAGATGGACCCGAAAGACAAGAGCATCGCCGACCTGACCGCCGAGCGCGACACGCTCAAGGCTGCTGCCGGCGACAACGCCAAGGCGGCGACCACGCTGGCGGCGGTGAAGGCGGCGTTGGGCGACAACGCGAAGTTGCTCGACGATCCGGTCGCGCTCGGCAAGGCCGTCGCCGACGGCCAGGCGCACCGCAAATCGCTTATCGACAGCATCGTCACGTACGACCGCCAGCAGAAGCTGTGCGGCGATGACGACGCCGCGGTGAAGGCTCACGCCGAAATGTACAGCGGCATGCCGACGGCGCACCTCGCCGCGCTCCGCGACCTCGCCGAGAAGCGCGCAACGGGCAGGGGTGGCGGCGCGCCGACCGGCGCGGTGCGTCCGGGCGATCCGAACACCGGTGCGCCGGGCGCAGTGACGAAGGGCGCCGAAGGTACGCCGCTCGGCAACCCCTGTATCGGCGGCTGATTCCGCCTTCCCCCTGACCCTTGTAAGGAGCCGTCCCGATGGGCCTGCAAATTCGTAGCCCGGCAAGCCAGATCAAAACCGCGCTGTTCAGCGACGCCGCGGCAACGACTGCGCATCTGCCGATCGTGCGCAACGGCAAGACGTTCATTCCGATGGATGACGCCGATGCTGCGGCGCTCAACTCGTACGCCTACGAGTGCGAAATCAGCGGCGCCGGAAAGACGGCCGCGCAAGCGTGGGCCGTTGGACAAACGCTGTACTTCGACCCCGCGACGGGTCTGTTCACTACGGTGGCCGGCGCGCTGTCGCCGTGCGGCATGGTGATCGAAGCGCGTCTCGCGGCGGATGCCACGAGCGGCCTCATCGCGTTCTACGGCTACTGATACCCCAAGGCTTCCGGAGAAACCTATGCGTAGCGTTGCGAATTACAAAGCCTTGGCGAAGGTGGAGGGCGGCGAAGTCCCCATGCTCAAGGCGCTGGTGGGTGCGATCAACTTCGATCTGAGCGCGCCGGATCTGTGCATCGAGATGATGGGGCCTCGCATTGCCCAGATCGGCAAGAGCGTCCGCGTCTTTGCCGCTAACGACCCGCGCATGCCGTTGGTCGATCAGATCAAGGGTTTTCTCGCGCGCAAGTGGACGGTACCGAGCGACACGCCGATCCTGTCGGATGTCGCCGGGCGCATGGAAAGCTTTTTCCACACGAACATGCCCGAAGTGGACCTCGGGTGGATGAACCTGTTCGATCTGGTCGACCTGCGCGCCAGCCAGCACGACACGTTCGACATCACCGATACCAACGCCGGCATCGTTTGGGAGCAGCAGAAGCCGGGCGCAAAGATCAAGCCGCGCCGCGAGATTTCGGAAGCTTCCACGTCGGTCAAGTATCTGACTTACTCGACGGGCTTGGGCTTGCTCGATGATTGGTTGCGCTTCCAGAAATTCTGGAAGGTCGAAGAAGCCATCTTGGAATTCCGCGCGACCGCCTGGGACAAGAAGGCCGAACTGCACTATGGCCTGTTCACGGCGTTGGGCGCAGGTATCAATCAAGCGTTCGATACCAACGACACGACGACATTCAACAACGCGGCCTCCGCCATTCTGCGCAACGTACGTAGCAAGGGCTACGCCGCCGGCCAGAGCGCGCGCTTCTGGATCGTTTGTCCGCCGGAACGCTTGGGTCGCGTGCAGCTCATGCTCGAAGCCACGCAGGGCAGCGGCATCATCCAGTTCCAGGCGGGCATGCAGCCGATCGCCTACAGCGTCGCCGGCGTGATCGCAACCACGCACGTTCCTGCGGCATCGACGGGCTACTACCTCGTTCTGCCGGGCCGCAAGATCAAGCGCGGCGAATGGCTCGATCTTCAAACCAAGTCAGTGCGCGACGAATACACGCGCGCCGAGGACTTGCTCGGAACGATGCAGTTCAACGCGGCGGTTGGCGACAGCGACCAGGTTCGCCGAGTGCTGTTCGCGTAACGAAACCGACTCCTCGTGAGGGAGAGAGGGAACGAGGGCCGGACCGGCGGCAACGCCGCCCGGCCCTCGGACTTTTAGGACATGCCGAAAGCCACCATCCAGCATCTGAAGAACGAAGGCTTCCGCGTCGACATGTTCGGCGCCGGCATGACTGCGCTTGAGTTTGACACGTTCCTGCAAGAGCCGATCGACGAGGCGGGAAACTGGGCGGCCGAACAGATTGGCGTTGCCCTATACACAGCTACCGGCGCCGGCTATGCGTTCGACTGCATCAAGCGCGCCGAGGTGTGTTTCGCTTCCGCGCAGTTGTGGAAGAAGCGCGTTGCCTTCGCCGACAGCCAGCCTTCGGTGGAACTGCAAGCGTCGGAGTATCTGAACCGCCGCGAGTATTTCGCGCATGAGCGCGCAATGTGGGAATGCGCGCAGAGCAATCTCGCGGAGGCCATGCGTATCCTCGGCCTGGACGCGTCCGCGTTGAGCGGCGTGCCGGCATTCGCGTCCGGCTTCATCGAGACGGGTAGCTTCCCGCTGTCGTCGACGGGGGCGCTCAATGCCTAACGCCCGCGAAATCAGCGCGATCTACCGGGCACGACAAGCTGGCCTCGGAGCGGGTTTGAAGCGCGGCATGCGCAAGGGCCTGATCGAGGTCGATCGCGAATCGAGCAAGCTGCTGTCGGGCCCAGGCAGCGCGAAGCCGGGGGCGTACCCGGTACCAATCCGAATCGGCAACCTGCGCCGCGGCGGCGGCATGCGGCTGCTCAGCGACACGTCGGGTGTGGTGTTCAACCGCGCGAACTACGCGCGCGCCGTCCATGATGGGTTCCGCGCCTGGGGCAATTCGCGCGCACCGCACTATGCCGGCCGGCCGTTTCTCGACGACGCGGTCGCGAAGGCGGATCCAAGCCAGTACGTCTTCGCCGAGTTGCGCGCGGTGATCCTCAAATGAGCGCCGCTGTCTTTGCCTCAAGCGTCGCGGCGCTACTCGTTGGCGATGCGATCTTTCAGGCCGAAATCGCCGCATTGATTGGCGTGCCGGTAACTCGAGTCCTCAAGAGCAACCAGCAGGTTGCCACCATTGGTGCCGATCAAGTTCCGTGCTTCCTGCTGGAACACGCGCCTGGTGCGAGCGGCAGCATCGCGAACGACGGCGGCGACATCGATGGGCTGGTGATTGGACACTCGCGGCAAGGATTCAACAGCGAGTTGGATGTGGCGCTCATCTGGACGAACCCAGATCGCGAATCGGCCTTCGATCAATGCGGCGAACTTCCGACGCTTTTTGCGCAGCTCTTCATGCGCAACCCGCAGCCCGGTGGAACCGGGCTTGTGTATCTCGCGGGTTGGTTGCCCGGCCAATCCATTCACCACCCGCGGCAAGTGTGGACCGGCACGCTCGCCGGCCAATACGCCATCTATCGGAGCTGACCATGAGCAACAAGACCAAAGGTGCACCCACTGCCGATGCGAAGCAGGCTCGCCAACGGGTCACGTTGCACCCGGGCGGCATCGCGATCTATTTCGATTCGAACCGCGATCCGGGGGCGCTTGCCTTCGGCAATCTCAAACCAGGCGTCGAGTACGTCGTGGCGCCGGATGAAGCGTTGCGACTCACGAGCGACAAGCGGCCGGACTCGGCGCGATTCGACTTCGCATTGGAGGCCGACGCGCGCCGCGCCGATGCGCGCATCGCGGAATTGAAAGCGGCTGCCGAAACAGCGGCCACCGAACCCGCTCCCGCCGCGCCGGCCGCGGCCACCGACATCAATCCGGAGAAATAAGTCATGGGCGACGTACGCGGCACCGCCGTCAAAGTGCAATGGGTTCCCGAAACGACGTACAAGACGCCGGGTGCGGTGGGCGAACAGCTCAACGTGCTGACGTGCGGTGTCCGTCCGTCGCGCGCACGCGTGCGTGACGACACGCTCTCGGGCTTTCGCGGCCAGGCTCGCACGGTCGGCGGCGCGATCGACGTGACCGGTCCCATTACCGGCGTCATCGCGCCGGAAGACATCGGCATTCTGCTCAAGAATCTGATCGGTGCGCCGACGACCACCGGTGCCGGTCCGTACACGCACGTATTCCAGCCGGCGTCGTCCGGCGCGAACGCGCTGCCGGTGGGCGGCACGCTGCAATACGACTACGGCGCGGCCATCGATCCGGCTTCGCGCTTCCTTCGGTTGTTCGGCTGCCGGATCGGGCAGGGCACGTTCAACTTCACGCCGGACGGGATGCAAACCTACTCGCTCGATCTGACCGGTGCCGACTGGCTGCAACATGCAACGGACCTCGACGCCACGCCAGTCGTGCGCGGGCACACTGCGTTCGAGGCCGCCAACCTCGCGGTTGTGCTGGGCGGTGGCTCGCCGCTCAACATCTGCTTCAACTCCATGAGCCTCGTCGTCAGCAACGACCTCGACACCGATAAGCGTTGCATCAGCGCCGGTGGCGTGCGCGACGGTTTGCCGGAAGGTTTCGTGATGGTATCCGGCCAGGCAACGATGTTCTTCGATCACGAAGACGTCATCGATCAGGTGCTCAGCGGAAACGACACCGAGCTTCAGATCACGCTGAGCCGCGGCACCGGCCTGGGCACCGCAGGCAACGAATCGCTCGTGTGGCACGTGGGCGACCTTGTATTCGACCAGACCGCTCCGGTGCTCGAAGGCCCGAAAGGTTTGCGCCTGCAGGCCAACTTCAACGCCCACCGCATCGGTACGTCGGAAATCGATTTTCTGACGACGCTGAAAAACCAGATCAGCGCAATTTCCTGACATCCCTCACCAACAGCGCCCCGTCGCACGGCGGGGCCGAGGAGCAATGCAATGTTTTCGAAAGCCAATGCAGGCAAGGTGTGGACGCCTGTCGAATTCCACACCGTCAACGAGGACGGCGCCGAAGTCACGCAGCGCGCGCTTTTTCTGTTCTCCCCGCTGCCGCGCAAAGATTACCAGCAGCGCCGTCGCGACAGCGTCACCGGTGCCGCCGCGGCCATCAGGAACGCGACGGCGCCGGCGCTGGATCCGGCTGTCGAAGGACAAGCCACGCCGGATGGCATCGCCGATGAAACCATCAAGCGTCTGCTCGATGGCATCGAGCGCAACTTCCAGGCTACGGAAGCCGACGCGGCCCTGCTGCGCACGCACACGCACGACTGGCGCGCGTTGAAGGACGAGAACCAAGAAGACGTGCCGTTTGATCCGGATCACTTCGCGAACCTGCTGGAATTCGATGTGTTCTTCATTCCGGTCGCCGAGGCGTTCGACGCGCTATGCAGGGGAGCGATCCGAAAAAACTCCTCGCCTGGGCCCGCTGGTGTGCCGGCGCGGGGCCAGGCCTAAAGGGAGAACGCCTGTGGTCGATCAACTCCACGGACAACGTGACGATCGACTACTGCCGAGACTGTCGGGCGGCGGGTGGCTGCGCCGATTGTCCGGAACCCCGGCTGTTGCCCGAGGCGCAGCGCGGGGCCGCGGCCTTCTTGTTGGTGCACACGCAGTGGAACGTCGGCGGGCTGGGTCAGCGCACCGGGCTACGCTACGAATCGGTGCTGAGCACCATCGAGCGGACGCTGCCGGCTTGGCAGGACGACGACCCGGGCACATGGGCCGGCGTCACCGTGGCTGAATTGTTCGCCGACGTGCAGGTCGTCGAAAGCGCCATGCTCGGTGCTGACGCCGAGCGCCGGCAAGCCGAGCGCGCGGATGCAACGCCGCGAGTGCCGAAGCGATGAGCAATCGCGTCGATGTTCTGACGATCAAGTTGGAAACGCAGGGCGACGGCAGCGTGCGCGCGTCGCTCGCTGGCGTTTCGAAAGAGTCGTCCGAAACCGCGAAGAACGTCGACAAACTCAACTCAGAGCTAGCGGAACTGAAAGACCGTGCCGACCCGGCGGGGCGCTCGCTTCGGCAACTCACAAAAGATAAAGAAACCCTCAACCGTGCCGTAAAGGAAGGGCTGATTACGCAAGGGCAGGCGAACACGTCGCTTGCACAACTCGATCGTCAATACCGTTCGACTGCTGGCGGCGCCGCTCTCTACGCGCGTGCCATCGGCGCCATTGGTGTGGCGTCGCTCATTCAGGGCGTCATCCGGACCAACGTCGAGTTCGAGAGACTCGGCAAGGTGCTCGTCACCTTGGAAGGATCGCAGGACGGCGCTAACCGGCGCATGCGCGAGTTGCAGGAAATCGCGAAGGAGACGCCGAGCCAGCTACAGGAAATCGTCCAGGCATACGCCACGCTCAAAGCGCGAGGCTTGGATCCGAGCCGCGAGGCAATCCTTGCGTACGCCAACGTCGCCGCCGCGAGCGGCAAGTCGACCCGTGATTTCATCGAAGCCGTTGCCGACGCCGTCACCGGAGAGAACGAACGCCTGAAAGAGTTCGGCATCGTCGCGCGCCAGGCCGGTGACGATGTGGCGTTTACGTTCCAAGGAACGACGACCGTCGTCGAGAAGAACGCCGGCGCCATCGAAAAGTATTTGCAGAACATCGGCAAGGTGGAGTTTGCCGGCGCTGCTGCCGCGCAGATGGACACGATCGGAGGCGCCGCGTCCAACCTGCAGGACGAGCTGAGCGAGCTCGCCGTCACCATTGGCGACTCCGGCCTGCGCGGCGAGCTGAAGGAGCTTGTCGCTACATTAGCCGAAGGTACGTCTGGCCTCAACGAGTTTTTGAAAGCGTTGAACCGGCGCGAAGGTGTGCCCGGCTTCGTTGGGATGATGGAACAGATTCACAAAGCGATGTCGATTCAAGGCATCGCGAACGGCGATATTTTCAACGTGCTCGAACGCGAGGCCGAAATCCGCAAGGTGACGGCCGCACAGCAAGAACAGGCCTCGGTCCTCGACTTGCTCAAGCAGAAGTATTCCGAGGCCGCGGGGTTCATCGGTGGCGCCTATTCCACCGCGATGAACGGTGCCTCCGAAGCGCGAGCGAAAGCTACCAAGGAGACCGAGAAGCTTCTCGAAAAGTTGCGCGAGGAAGCAGCGACGCACGGGCTTTCAAAGAGCGCCGTACTTGAGCATGAGAAGGCTCAGGCGTTGGCGAATGCCACCACCGCCAAGCAGCGCGAAGAGTTGACGAAACTCTATGACTCGCTCATCAAGAAAACGCGCGCTGAGGAAGCCGATAGCAAGGCGAAAAAGCAATCGACAAAGGATGACGCAGAGGCGGCGCGCGCCAAGGAAAAACTTCGCCGCGAGATTGACGAGCAGGTCAAGGCCGCGCACCGACTGCTCGAAACGTACGAGCCCGCCGCGCGCATGGCGCGCGAGTACGCAGAAGCAGAGAAGGCGCTCGATGTCGCGGTGAAGCAAGGCACCATGACCACGCAGAAGCGCGCCGAAATTCTTGCGAATCTGCGGTTCGATCAGGTGATCGAGCAGGTGCGCTTGCTGGGAAGAGAATTCAAGACTGTCGCGGCATCGCTGTCGTTCAACGAAAGCGAAATGCGCGACCTAGGCCAGCGCGGCGCGTCGAGTTTCCTCGACGCATTCACCGATGTGCTCATGGGCGCGGACTTGTCCGACACCGGTCGGCGTCTGCTGCAATCAATGTTCGGGGACTCGGCCCGCACCACGCTGGAACAGATGTTCGGGCGGCCGATGCAACAGGCCATCGGCAACGGCTCGGGCGCGTGGGCCGGAATTGCGCAGGCGTTCCAAGGTCGCAGCTACGAGAGCGCCCCCGACTTCGTTGGCCCGCCGTCAACCCTTGCCGGCCAAGGGAATAGCGGGGCGGGCACGATGGGCCAAGCGGGCCAGCTCATCGGCGGCGCCCTGCAAGTTTACGACACGTACCGCAACGGCGAAGGCGGCGGCGGCGGCGCGTTGCAGGGGGCTGCGGCGGGCGCTCAGGCGGGCATGGTGTTCGGGCCTTGGGGCGCGCTCATCGGCGGCATCATTGGGGCGCTCGCTGGTTACTTCGGCGGCGGCGATCCGCGCATTCGCGTATCCAACAGCGAGAGCGACGCACGCTTCACGAGCCAGCTCGGTTCCGGCGGTGTCGCGCGCGACAACATGGAACCCGGCTCCGCTACACGCTTCGCAGAGGGCATTACGGCCTTCGACAATGCCATTGCGGGGATGCTGCTGACCCTGGAGGACGGGCCGCAGAAGATCAACGCAGCTCGCGAAGCGCTCGCGAACTTCTCTGCGGATGTCTCCGGCGACGCCGCGACCGTCGAAGAGGTCTTGAGCCGCCGATTCAATGCCATCGTCGCGGCCATCGAACCGGGCTGGCAGCGTCTGCTGAGCAACATCGACGACTTGCAAGAGCGCGTCAAAGCGTTCGAGGCACTGTTCCAAATTCAAAGTCAGGTCGAATCGCTCACGGAAACCATCGACGGACTGACTGGCACGCCGCTTCAACGTCTGCGCACGCAGTTGCACAATCTCGACGAGGCGGTGACAACGACCGCCGCGGCGCTTGCTTCGGCGATCGAATCGCAAGACCCGGTACGAATTCGCGAGGCGAGCGCCGCCGCCGAACAGGCCGTCATGCGGCGGTTTGTCGCCGAGATTGATATGGCGCGCACGTTGGAGGCGGCGCTGTTGAGCGCGCAAGCCGCCGCCCGCGCGACAGAGGTGGCCCTCACGCAGCGTATCCAGGCGACAGGCGGAGCATCCGGCCTCGTTGCGGGTGTCGCGCAGGGGAACATCACGTCGCTGCGCGCTCGGGTGGGGGCCGAAACGAACCCCGAACGTGCGCTGCAGTTCCTGTCCGAATTCGTGGGCAGTGTCGACACGTGGCTCAATGCATCGATTGCCGACGTGCAACAGATCGCCAACGCAGAGCGTGACCGCGCGCAGGCCGCTCTCGCCGGCATCGCCGCGCAGCGCGCCACCATTACCCAAGCTCTCCAATCGCTGGGAGAGGAGCGCGATCAGATTCACGCGGCCGCGAAAGAGCGGGCCGACAATGCACGGCGCGCGATCGACGAGCAGATGCGTGCGCAGGCCGAAGCCAATCGCGCACGGATCGAAGGCCTGCAGGCCGAACTGAACCTCGCGCAGCAGTTCCGCGCACTGGTCGAACAGGCCGAAGCTCAGCTCAAGGAAATGCAGTTCGGATCGACGAACCCGCTCGGTGGATTCGCGCGACTGAGCTTGATCGGTAATTCGATCGACACCGCGGAATCTCGCTTCGGTTCTGCGTCGGCGGCGGACAAGGCCGAGGCCGGGCAGGAACTGCTCGCGCTGCTGCAACAGCGCATCGGGTTGGTGCAGCAGGAAGGCTTGCTCCAGCGCCCGAGCGACGAATACCTCGCGCTGTATAACGAGACGGTGCGCCGCATTTCCCAAGTTCGCGACGCCGCGAAGCCGGAGGCCGACCGCGCGCTTGAGCTACAGGAACTGCTCAACGATCTACAGCGTGAGACCACGCAAGCAATCCGCGACCTGGGCGAGCAGGATCTGCAATTCACCGCAGCCGAGCAGGCGCGGCTCGACGAGATTGCGAAAGAGGAAGCAGTTCACCAACTTGAGCTGCGTGTTCTTGCACGCAGCGAAGTGGCGCTGCAGCAACTACTCGTCGACATCCAGTCGCACGCCGACGCGCAGATCGCAGAGCTGAACGCGACCGCGCGCGCGCAGTACGAATGGGCGCTCGGCGAGGGGCGGCGACTGGAAGAATTGCGCCAAGCAACCATTCTCGAACAGCTCAACGAATTGACAGGCGGCCGTCCGGTCGACGAATTCATCGCGGCGCGCACGGCGGAAGCAGCAACGTTGCTTACCGAGATTCGCGACGACCTTCGCGAGTTTCTTGAAACCATCAGCAGCGAGGGCTTTGTCCCGAACTCACAACAGCCAGGCACGTCTCCCGGTGGCGGTGGTGCCCTGCCAATCGACAGCACCGCACCGAAGAACGATTCCCTCGTGTTCGCTCCAACGATTCACATCAATGGCGGGGGCGACGCGGCACAAGTCGCCCGGGTGGTGCGCGACACTTTGCGGGCGGAGCTGCCGACTTTCGCGAGCCAGATCAAGCGGGATTCGAAATATGCCTAGGAATCATCCATGCCACGAGTAAGCACGCTGCCGGTAGCCGTCGCGCCCGGCACTTTCTACACCATTGAAGGCGGGGTGGGGAAGCGCATCGTCCTCGGCACGCTCGCTTTGCAGAGCGCGACCAACGTGACCGTCGGCCAGCTCAGTTCCACAACGCACGTTCGCGCGACTGGCGGCGTTGCCAGCTTGGTTCCGAACTGCATTGCAATGGACATTTCTGCGGGCGCCGGTCGCCTTTTTGCACAGGGCCCGGACACCGCAACGATCGGCACGCTGAAGTTCGGCCTCTATTCTTCGGACGCATCACTCGCGGCTGTGCCGATGACACTGACGAGTGCAGGCGTAACCGTCGACGGCGTCGTGAACATCACTTCGGAGTATCGCGTGAACGGGACGAAGGTTCTCGGGGCGCGTCGCGTCGGTTGGACTGCGGCCTCAGGCACAGCAACCCGCACCACGTTTGCAACGGGAACAGCAACGACCGTGCAAGTTGCCGAGCGCCTAAAGGCATTGATTGACGACCTGATAGCTCACGGAACAATCGGGCCGTAGCCGAATGAAAGTGACCCTTCGCGGACTCAGTACCGAGGAAGTAAATACCATCATTGTGGCGCTCGGGCGCTGTCCACACGATGACGTGTTTCACCTGTTGCAACGCATCCACGATCAGACGCGCGCGCAACTCGCCGCGCACAACGACCGTGTCGAAGCAAGGCGCACTGCGCCCCACGCTGAGAAGGTTTAACGGTGCCAAACGCCATCAGCGTAATGCACGAAACATTCGCACGCTGGACGTTGTCCGGCGTGGTGAGCGCAGTCGGAACGGACGATGCGTATCGGGGCGGCGTACAGTACGAAGCGGCGCTCGAAGCCGATGCGGATATCGGCGAGACTTGGCTTGACGATTTGGCCCGTGGGCGCTCGATTGCCCTTCGCGTGCGGAATCAGCCGAGCGCATCCACCGAGCTACTGGACGAGAACGGAGACGTGCTTCTGACGGAGACAGGCGATGCGCTGCTGACCGAGTTCGGGCCCTACACGTCGGTGATGTTGGGAACCGTTGTGGGAATGGTCGTTGTCGTTGAAGTTGTCACGACGGTTACCTACGACAACGGCGCGCAAGATCAGTTCTCGCGCACGCAACAGTTGACATGCATCGGCCGCGAGCGGGGACCGGGCGTCGTTACCCTGCTATTGCAGGATCTGGAGGACAAGCGACTCCAAACGCTTTTTCCCCCGCGGACGTACACCACGAAGGACTTTCCAGCGCTGCTTAGCGCGGACGCAGGGCGAGCAGCGCCACGCGTTTTTGGGTTGGCCGTTAAGGTGCCTGCGATTCAAATTGAGGCGGGGCCAGTGCAATGGACTTACCTATTTTATGTCGGCCATGTTGGCAGCGGATTAGCCATCTATCGCGGCAAGACGCCCGCCGATGCCCGGCTCGTCACTTCGGGATATGTCATAAACACAATCGTGACGCCATTCACTGCCCGGGTGGTAAGGTTTTTCACTGAGCAGCGAGACTTCGACGGTTCGCTCCTTCAAATCTTCGTTGACGTAGCGGACACACCGTCGCCGTTCAATGCGGCAACCGTACTGGATGAAGTTCTGACGTCGGCGGGAATCGCTGTTAATGCGGCAAGCTTGGCCGCAGCGGAAGCCTTCTGCACGGCGCAGGGACTCCTAGTGGATTGCGGCTTCTACGATGCGCAGCGCACAGCTAAAGCAATTGCCGAAGACTTGCTGTGGGTCATGCGGGCGACCCTGTCTAGAAACGCATCGGGCGAGTATGTCATTACATGCGACGGCGTTGGGGCGTCGGTGGCAACCTACGACGAGGATGCTGGTGACGATATTGAAGTCGTCAGCGTCTCGGAGCCGTCGCGCCCGACGACGGTAGCCATTGCCTATCGTCCGAGTCCGCGCGATCCCAAGGAACTGCAATACACGCTTACGCGCGCCGTGACGGACGGAGTGCTTGGTGCCGAGCCGCCGCGGCAGATGCCGTATGTTCGCAGTCACGAAGTTGCAGACCGGTGCGTTAGCTATCGAGCTGCGCGAGCCGGCGAGCCGCGATTACGTGCCCGCATCTACAGGAACAATCACAACCTCGGCGACGTGCTAACTATCAGCAGCACTGAACTCGGCTTGTCAGAATCACTGTGGAGAGTACGCGAGATTTCGCATATCGTCGGCGGAATCGAAATCGTCGCCACGCCTTACAGCGCCGCCCTCACGACGTACACCGCTGGCGAGTTGCCTGCCGATGCCAGCGATGCCTACCAGCCTGACTACAGCAGCACTCCGCCAACTGCGCCGACTAGCTTCCGGATCACTGCCACGGCGACGGCGTTGCAAGGCGATGGCACGCTTGTTTCGCGAGTTTCTGCGGACGCGATTCCCCCGGCGGTAAATTGGGCGTCGATCGTGCTTGCAGCGATTCACGACACGACCGGCGAAATCGTAATGGCAACCGCGGCGGATGTCGGCGGGGGCCGATATGGGGCGACCCTAACCGGGCTCAGGCCCGGCGAGGTATACCAACTCAAAGTGTGGGCCGTGAATAGCTTCGGCGTGCTCGGAGTGGTCGAGGGAACATTCAACGCAACTGCCATCGGTGGCGGCGCAGCGGTGACTACCTTCACGGCCGCGGGTTACGCGACGTTGCCGGCGGATGCGACCGGCATGGCCGCCGCCCAGGGCACTGGAAAGCTGATCAACGCGACGTGGAACGCGGTGACGACGGCGAATCTGCGCGAGTACGTGATCGAGCGCAGCGTCAACGGTGGCGGCTTTGCCGAGGTGTGGCGCGGCCAGGCGCGCAACTACATTGACCGCGCTGTGAGTTACGGATCTAGCTACGTGTACCGGGTGAAGGCGCGCGACACCTACGGCAACCTCTCTGCAAACTGGGCCACGAGCGCGAGCGTACCGCTTGCGACCGGTACGGTTGTCGGTGGAATCAGCGGGAACGACATTGGCGCAAGCACCGTGGCGCCCTCGAACCGGACGTCGACAAGTTCAGCGAGCGGGTTGTACAACCTGACCACGGGAGGGATGACGGCACCTTTCCTGTTCGCTCACAACTTGGGGCAAATTCCTCTCGCGACGATCACGACATCGAGCGCTTCGCACTTGGCGACGATCAACCTGCTTGACTCTTTCGATGTTGGCGGCGTGGTCATGTACGCCGCGACTAAAACAAGCAACAAGAGTGTCTTTGCGACAACGGTGAATTCCGTTGCTGGCGATCCGCACACACACAACATTCCCGTGCACGATCATATTCTCGACGGCGCGCCAGTGTTCGACTCAACCGGCACCTTAACCATCTACTTCTGGTAGTTATGGCAACGCGAATTGTAATTCTCGATGCAATCGGACGTGCCGTATTTTCGCTGGACGGCCACAACGGCCAGCAGCACGCCGCGGAATGGACAGCCCGCACGCTCGAATGGTGTGCGCAACACGGTATCAGCGCGACTGCTTTGGAGATTGTGCCCGCAGAGGGAGGCGACGCCTACATCAAGGGCGTACACACGCGACTGCACCTGTTGCGGGCCGAGTTTCATTCGCGCCCGGACGGCCGGCGCGAACTCCTCTCGCTGAACTTGTTTCCAGAGCCTTCGGCACGCGATACATCCGTTGCGAACACAGGCGTCGGGCACGGGCTTGGCGTGGCGCAGGCTGCCGCGACGCCCGCCGCAGTTCGCGGTACGCTTCGGTTGCTCGCCGCGCCGGCAGACGTTCACGGCGTGCGTCATCCGCTTCGCATTTCGAACGGGCGCATGAACCCACTGCCGGCTCAAGCGCGCTCGATGGGCGAGCCGCGCAGCGCACGCCGGCTCGCAGTCGCAAACGCCGGGGAAGCGCTATGACCGCAAAACTGCACTACACGCTGTTGCAGCCCATATCGGCCACCGCAACAACCAACGCCGCAGGATTCTCCGCAACCAACGTGCTCCTGTTCTCCGTGCGTCGGCCTTGGCGAAGCACTTCCGCGGCGGCAAACAATCTGGACATCGATCTGGGTGCCCTTTACCTGGCGCCGATCATCTGCATCCAAGGGCCGAACACGAGCACGTGCGTTCTGAGCTATGGCTCGGGCGGCTACACGACCATTAACGCCGGTGTGCAGAACTTGGCATTGGATCGCCACGGCCGCCGCAAGCATTCACTCGCTCTCGCCGGCAACGTGCGCTTCATTCGATTTGCATTCGGTGGCGCGGTGCCCGATGACGGCGCGGGCTACTACGAAGTCGGGGCCGTGTATCCCTTCGCGTCGACTCTGAACCTGCCCGAAAATGCATTGCTCGGTAGCGATGCCACGGCGCAGTATCCGCTGCAGCGCACTGAACTCCCGAACGGCAATCGAATTGTCGTCGAGCGAGGCCCACCTCGGCAGCAACTTTCTCTTCGATTCCGCGGCAGCCGAACCGCCGACATGGACCAGCTATCGCGCCGCGCGAAGGCAGCGCCTTGCTGGTTGGATCTGGGCGTCACCGCGAATCGGGAATTGCAATGGCCGGTCCGGCACGACGAGGACACGACGCAGCGAAACTTCGCGCAGGCGTTGCAGGACGAGTCGACCATTGTGCTAGGTGAGGTGGCGTGACAAACGCAGGGGCCGACGTTTTACGGAGTGCGCGCTTATATCGGGCGCACCCCCACGCGGACCATCGCCATGCCCCTGCGCTTGATCTTTGCCCTCGCTCTCGCCGCCGTCTTGCTGGTCGGCTGCGCCACCACGGCCGACCCGAATTACAACGCCTATGTGAAGTTCGTCGAGGCACAGCAGGAAGCGCAGCAGAAGCGCTTCGCCAGCATCGCGTCGACGGCCGACAAATGCACCACTGACAGCTGCGTCCAGCAGGTAGCGGCGCTGGCTGCGCTCGCACAGGCCGCGGGCGCATCGCAAGGCGCATCGCTGCAACCGTATCGCAAGACCTACCACCCCGCGTGGTCGATTCTCGGCGCAACCGTGCCAGCCGTAATCAACGGCGCCGTTGCGTGGCGGCAAAGCGAAGTGAATCGAGACGTGCAGGTTGCTCAATACGACTGGCTCGGCGGCATGATGCGCGATCTGTCGAACTCGTCCGCTCTGCAACCGCCGGCTGCGCCAAACATCAACGTAGGCGGGGACTACATTCCCGGCTCGCAACACGTCGGCGACACCGTGGGCGGCGACTACATCACCGGGCACGTGGGCGACGCGGTTGGCCGCGACCAGATTGGTGGCGATCAACACGTCGGCGACGCCATTGGCCGCGACGTGATCGGCGGCGATCGCATCGACAATGCGGGCAACATCGGGAACGACAACCGCATCGAGAGCCCCGGGCCTTACGAGAGCGGCGACACGTGCGAAGGCACTGCATGCCAAGGCGAGAACAACCCGCCGCCGGTGGCCGATGGCGGTTGACGCCGTGAACAGAACTCTCGCCGAGCGTCAACGAAGAGGAGCGATGGAGCGCCACATTCAAACCATCCTAATAGGCGTTTGCACGGCCGGCGTTTGTGCGATGGCGAGCATCGGGTGGGAAATGTCCCACAAGATGACGCAGCAGACCGAGCAGATTTCGAGCGTCGTTCACACGATCGGAGAGCTGAAACACGAAGTCGATGCGATCAACGACCGCTTTCGGCTCTACATGCCCCGCGAAGAAACAGAGGCCAAGCTCAACGCATTGCGCGAGCGGGCCCTGGATCACGCACGCCGCCTCGAAAGGTTAGAGCACCGCGAGGGCCTGTGAGCCGGCGTGGGTGCTGTCTTTGCAACCTGTCTAATTGTTCTCATTGACGCGCCGCGTGCGCGATGGAGTCGGCGTCATGTTCGGCAAGGCCTTCAAAAAGTTTCGCGCGTGGCTCAGTCGGTGGCAAGAACCCATTGTTTGGCTGCCGCTGCTACTCGCGTTGTTGCTCGGCGCGTATTACGTCATTCCTGCCATCGACCCGCGCAGCGGCGTCGACGGCTTCGGTTCGCTATGGGGAATGCTCATCACCGCTATTGGTGCGGTGTTCGCCGCGTTCTTCGCTTGGCTGTTCGTCGAGGCCTATCACCTCAGCCTGCGTGACAGCGACGAGCGGGAACTGCTGGACCATGCCTGCGGAATTGAACGCAGCCTGGAAGGGAAGCGCCTCGGGGCTGGCCCCCAAAGTTGGACTGCTGTCGTCATCTACATCTGGAATCAGGCCCTATGGCTCGCCGTCTTCTGGCTCTTGTTGCAGCGCTTTGTTGGCTGACCCTCGCCGGGTGCGCGCGCGCGCCTGACGCCGAACCGTCCGCACCAGCACCGGCCACCGTTGAATGCTGCGCGAGCGTCGCGCAGCGCGTGGTCGACACGTTACCGCTACCGCCGCCGAAGCTGCCGGCGCCGGCCGTCGAGCCGCTCATCCCGGAGCAAGCGCTCGATCTGATTATCGCCTTCGAAATCGGCAGCCCGGATGTCTACACGCGCAAGTATCGGCAGCCGGTCTGGCCGGGTGCGCGATCCGGCGCGACGATCGGAATCGGGTACGACCTCGGCTATCAGCGGGCGGATGTCATCGCGCTGGACTGGGCCAAGCATCCGGAGCACGCACGCCTGCAGACGGCGGCGGGCATCACCGGGCCGGTGGCCCGTGACGTAGTTCGAAAGCTGGCCGACATCGCGGTCGACTATTCGATGGCGCGCGAGGTGTTCGATCTGACGAGCGTCGTCGAGCACTACCGCATTGCGCGCCGGGTATTCGGAGCCGAGCACTTCGATGCGACTTCCGCGAACGTGCGCGGGGCGCTGACCTCGATCGTGTTCAACCGCGGTGGATCCATGAATGGGCCTAGCCGCGTGGAAATGCGGGCGATCCGCGACGATTGCCTGCCGCGCAGCGACGCGGCGTGCGTCGCGCGCCAGGTGCGAGCCATGGTGCGCATCTGGAAAGGCAGCACCATCGAGCGGGGTATGACCCGGCGCCGGGAAGCGGAAGCCGCGCTGGCCGAAGCCGCGTAACCACGAGGAGCAAAACGATGTTCCGCACACTGACTCTGTTGCAAGCCGCACCGTACGTCGTCGGCGCTTGGGTGCTCAGCTTGGGCGGCGCCTGGTGGCTGGGCCACAGCGACGGCTACGCCGACAGCGAAGCGACGCATCAGGCAGCCGGCGTGCGTCAGTTCGTGCGCGCCGTTGAGCAGGCGGCCGAAGTCGGCCGTGCCATTTACGACATCGGCGCGAAACTCCGCGAGCAGTTGGCCGACAGCCGGATCCACGAAACCACCTCACGCCAAACGGTAAGGAAGGCACTCGATGCGCACCCTGATTTCGCTGCTATCCGTCGTCCTGCTGAGTTGCAGCGGGTGCGCCGCGCTGACCTCGAACGCATTGCCCGAGCCGCCGAAGCCGATTAGCTGTGACGCCGAGGCCCTACGACGCTGCGAAGCTCCCGTTGTCGAGGCGGAGCAGGACACGATGCAGATCACCGAAGACCTCGATGCGGCAAACCGTGCCCGCTGGGAGCGCTGCGTCGTCCGGCACAACGCCGCCCTCAGATGTTTCATGGCGCTGAAATCTGCTGGCGTCCTTGAAAAATGAACGGCAAATAACTGCCCGCATCGACGAGCCAAACTCGCGCACTTTTCAAGAGGATTTCTACGAAAAAAACCTCTACGCTCACCGAGCGTAGAGGCGGAAAATTAATCGTTTGAGCAATTCACGATTATCCGCTAAACCTTTGAATCTTCCGTGTTTGACTTAAGTCGAGCCCAAGCGGAAGATGAATCTCGAAATTCCCCGATGTCCAACGCGTTCAGATTCGATCAGCCGGGCTGAACAGAAGCCGGAAGGCCGCGGCACAAACGGACCGTCTCATGCGTACTGAGATAATGGGGCGCAGTTCACATTAACCCATGCCGCAGAAGGCGCTGAGGGAGGCGCGGCGACAGGTAGAAAGCGGCCTCGACTAAGGATCGAGGCCGCCAGTGGCACCGCTGAACTCCGGGAAGAAATGCAGCGTGAACCCGGCTCTATCCAACGACGCAAGCATTGCCAGAATACAAACTAAGTTTGTCGAATGGCAAGTCCAAAAGGTAGGGGTATTCAAACGACGTTGCCTAATCCAACAGGAGAAGGCGCATGGCAATTGTCCGCGTAAGGACGATCCATCGCACGGTGTCGCGCTCGGTTCCTATAAGGGTTCCAAGCAAATCCGGCACCGTGACCCGACGCGTACCAGTACGCGTGTCGTATACGGTCACCACGAAAACGAAACGGTGATCAAAAGTAGGGCCCGGCATATCCCGGGCCCTACATCAAACCCTACCAAAAGGATCAACACATGGTTTATCAGACTCTCTGTACTTTTGATTTGAAGAACGCGTCGAAGAAGGACTATGACGACGCTTATGCGGACCTGAGTAAGATCGGCTTGAACAAGGTGCAAGCGGGAAGCCTGGGGCAGTACGTTATCCCTACGACGACAGTTCTCGGGGGATTCACGGGCACGAACGCTGTCGCCGTTGCAAACGACGTTCGTGCGGCGGTTAAAGCTGCATTCGCGGCGCGCAAGTTTAAGTCCGAGATATTCGTAGCGACGGGAGCAAACGGCAGCTGGGCGGCCGACGTAACCTGATAGATCGCTACAGTCCTAATCGACAGGCTTTGGCCGCGGGTTCCCGCGGCCTTTTTTTTTAATGCGCGTGGTAGATGAAGAACGCGCCCGTCGGCGCTTGGCGCACTTGACCCGGCCCGTACTCCGAAACCCGCCCGTCGGTGAGGATCACAGTGTAGTCAGTACGGTCCCACGACCAGCCGGATATCAGTCGGTTCGTGTATTGCAAAGCTTCTGTGTTCCCTTCGCGCTTGAAGCCGTCTGGCTTGCCGAGCAAGTCGACCACCTCGGCCTTCGACATCCCCTCGGTAATGCCCCCGCGAACCTTTTCCCCAGTCGCGCAGGCGCCGAGCGCCAGGCAAAGCAGCAACGCTATCGCAACGAATCTCATGCTCCCCTCCGATCGTTCCCAGTGGCGACAGTCTGCACGCACCGGGCGGCGTGACAATAGGAATTTGTCACCTAGCTCGCTACTTTTCTGGCTTGAGAAGGTCGAGCAACGCGCGTTGTCTGTGTTCGCTCAGGACGCGAAACCACATTAGCAAACCCAACTCGCGCGACGACTGCGCTCGTGCTGGGTCTATGCGATCCGTGCGCCCGTCGATCATGCCAGCGGCGCGCACTGCAGCCTTCGCTCGCGCAATGTCGTCGCATATCAGTTCGTCCAGCGACACCGAGAACACGCTGCGGATTTTTTGAAGGTGATCGAGGCTCGGCTGCGCGGCGTCGCGCTCCCACTTGCTGACCGTCGCCTTGGTGACGTCGACCTCATCCCCTACAAATTCTTGCGTCCAGCCACGCGACTCGCGCGCGGCGCGCAATCGCTGGCCGAAGGTGCTCATGCGCACAGTTTGAACGGGTGCCCGCACCCTGTCGTGTCCATATAGTTGACAGCGTAGTCAACCATATGGATACTTCGTCCATGCCTACCCGGAAGCCAAACCCAATCGCCAGCGCTCGCCAAACCAAGGGTTTGACGCAGAGCGAGCTGGCAAAACGCATCAAGGCGACCCGAAGCTCGGTAGCCAATTGGGAAACCGATGTGTGTCCGCCACCGCCAGCAGCCGCGCTTCGGCTGCGTAAGGAGCTGGGCCTGTCTCTTGACCGGATTTATTCCAGGGCAGGGGACTGACGCATGCGCCTCATCCCCTACATTCGCGTAAGCACCGACGAGCAGGCCGACCACGGCCACAGCCTCACGGCGCAGCGGCACACGCTGACACGCTTCGGTGAGCAGGGCGCGCACTTCCTGCTCGAAACTCTTGCCGACGAAGGCGTGAGCGGCGGGCGCGACCTGGGCAAGCGGAAGGGCGGGGCGATGTTGCTTGCGCAACTGCGTTCCGGCATCGCGGATGGTGTGGTCGTCACTCGCATGGATCGGCTGTTCCGCGATCTGTACGACGCCCTCGGATTCTTTCGCGAGGCCAACCGCCGCGGCTGGGCCGTGGTGAGTGCTACAGAAATGATCGACACGGCCACGCCCGGCGGCGAGCTGCAGCTCCACCTCATGCTTGCGACGGCTCAGTACGAACGCCGCATCGCGAGCATGCGCACGGCGGCGGTGTCGGCATCGCTGCGCGAGCGCGGCAAGGTGTACGGCACGACGCCTTACGGCTGCGTCGCGATCGACGGCGCGCTTGTGCGCGACCCGCGCACCTGGGGCATTCGCGAGCAGATCGTCGAATGGCACAACGGTCGCCGGTATTCCCTCGGAACCATTCGCGGAATGCTCTACGACCTGCGCATTGCAGCGCCGGCCGGCGGCAGGCGCTGGGGCCGCTCCAGCATCGCTGGCGTCATCGAAACCCATGACTCGCTTTCCCATCTCCCCCTGCTCACTGCTGAGCACGATGCACCGCGCGCCTCCCTCACGAATGAAGCCGAGGTTTCACATGAATCAGAGATTGGACATAACTCGCCTGCCGCAACCACGGCCAATGGCTTGCGGCACGGGCACTGACGTGGACGCCAACGCCGACAACGTTGCCTTGGTGAAGCGCGCACAGCGCGACGCTTTGTCGGAGACGTTGCGCCAGATCGACAGCGAAACGTCTGGCGCCGCAGCGCAAGTCATCATCGCCCAGGCGATCGGGGAACTCGACAACGACCTCGATCTGCTCACCGACGCGGACCGCGAACTGGTCGCGTCGATGGCCGCGGAACTGGGGCTGGTAGCGGCGATCGAAGTAGTGCCGGCGGTGGCGTCGTGAGCGTGCATTCGTCGGACGATCGAGCTTTCTCTTTCTGTTCTGTGCCGTTGGCGACCACGGTCTTTGCCGGGCCGAGAACGAAGGAAGAGTTCGATCGAATCTCTCTGCCGGCAACCGTGCACGACTGGCAACCGTGCAAGACGACGACGCTCTGCAAGAATGATGGTCGCGAATGGGAGCGGCGCTGTCACAGCAAGTTCGTTGAAACCGCAGCGCTCCACGTCATTTTCCAGTGGTTCGACGAGCGCCCTGTCGGCTCGGCCGCTGTCGCCGGCGGAGCCGGCCAATGACCGCCGCCGCGAAGATGGACGGGGCGCAGGGTGGGCTTTCGACGAAGCGGTCGCCGCGCATGGCTGTGACTGGCCGCCTGTTCCAAGCCCGCATGTGGCGCAAGTACGCGATGGAATGGGACTTGCCTACGACCGACCTACGTCGTCGTTGGGTCGAATCGATCCTGCAAATTTCGCGCGCTGATTGCGTTCGCCGGGCGCGCGTGAACGTCCGGCTGGCACGCAGGCTGAATCGGCGCGCCGCAATCGCCAAGGCACAAGGAGGGCGGTCGTGAGCGCGCCAATCGGAATGCGTCAACTATTGGTTGGCGCAGCGCTGCTCGGCGCGCTAGCAGTCTCGGCGACGCCTGATTACTCGGGGCCGAAGGTGGCGAGCTGCGGGAGGCGTGATCGCGATCCCGAGGAATCAAAGGCGCGACTCACCAAGGCGGAGAAGAAACGGGCTCGTAAGGCGGCTCAGCGCATGAAGTTGGTGCAGCCATGAGTGCGCGCCCGACCCGTACACAAACGATTCTTTCGCACGTGCACGACGCGCTCCGCAACACACGGCTGACCGAGCGCGCGTTCGCCGATGCGGTCGTCGACGTGTACCACGAACGCACCGCGCTGCATGACCGCACCGTCGAGTTCCACGCAGGCGCAACCGTCGACGCCGTTGAAGCTGCGCAGCGTGCGAACGCGCAGATATTCAAGCGCATGGTCGAGGGTCACGTTCGCCTGCCGGCTGACATTGAAGAGGCGGTCGTGCTCGCGCTGCCGGAACCGTACCGGCGCAGTTGTATCGCAGCGCTCGCCGATCGCATGGAGTTGCTGCCGATTCCGAAGCCAAGCCCGCAGTCGCGCGCACAACTGGCGACGGCGGCCGACCTGCTCACCGAATGCGGCGACACGCTGCAACGCCTAGCGCCGATGTTCGATGACGGCGTCATCGACTTCCGTGATCGACCGCACGCGCCCGCCGCGCTGCGCGAACTCGATCAACTCATTGCTGCGGCGGTGTGTCTCCGAACGCAGATCAGCGCCGGCACCGCTGGCGATTCCGTCGTCACTTCACTGAGGAGTGTTCCCAATGTCAACGTCTAAGCGGCCGCTCGTGGGGCCGGTCACCGCGGTTGTGTGCACCATCGGTTTTATCCTCGGAGTTCTGTTGCTCGCGATGGGCCTGGATTCCACCGCTCGCGCGGGAGGCCTTCCGCCTTCGCCGCTGCGCATCTATCCGGCCGTGTGCGAAGTGCCGTATGCGCTACAGGGTGGCGAGCGGGCGGTGCTGGTGTGCGATGCGCCAGTGCCGCGCGGCGGCCTGGAAGGCATTGTGCAGTTCGCGAGCGGGCACGAATCCGTCGACGTGTCGCTCATCGCGAAGCTGCATCGTGGCACGGCCATCTTTGCGGTATCGAATCGGTCTGCCGATCCGGTCAACGCCACCGCTCGTGGAGAGCAGTGGTGATCCCTTCGCCCGTCCGGTGCGTTCCCTCGGCGCTCCCCACGCCGGCACCTGCGCAACGCGGTGCACGCGCCGGACGGGCGATTTTTTTCTTGAGCGCGCTGCGGCGCGCGGCCCGTTCTATCGGTGCCTTCGTCGGGGGTCTCGTCACTCTCGGCCGTGCCGGCGGGACGCGCTCCTCAGCGCATTCGAAACCACAGGGCGCGCGCAGGGGAGGGGCAGGGAGCCCCTTCGCCCCGATGCCACATACCCCCGTTCCTGCGCGCGGGGCTGCTCTCTCTTCCAAGGAATCGACATGCAACAAAACCATCCCTTCGCCTTCGGGCAAAAGGTCGCCGTCGCTGGCACCGAAATCAACGGCACCGTCGTGGGCTTCTGGTACGAAAAGAGTTCGTGCCAAGTCCGCGTTCGCTACGAAGCCAAAGACGGCGGCCTGCGGAACGACTGGGTCGACGCAACCGACGCCATCGCGCACTGATCCGACCGCACAAAAAGCAACGCCCGAGGCTGGAACCTCGGGCGCTGCAGATCGCCTTCCGACCCTCACTAGGACTTCAGGCATGGACACTCTACAACAAGCCCGCGCGCCGTCGCGCGTGGGTGTGGTGACGTACGCGCTCGCGCTGACAATCAGCGCCAGGCGTATCGCGATTAAGACAGGCGCCGACGCGACCCAGTTGGCTCGCGCCGCGGTGATCGCCTACCGCGCCACCGGCAACCTTCACGACGGCAAGCGCGCGATTTTCGCGGCGGGCGGTGCAGCGTGATCCGCCGCCTGGGGCTGTGGATCGCGGACGCGATCATCCGCCGCGCGATGCGCACGCCGTACACGCACCTCGCCGGCTACATGGAACGCTTCTGGTTCCTGCGCATCGGCTCACTGGGCGAGGGCGAGTCAGGCCCGTATCCGTACATTGGCGCGCGGGTGCATCACATCCTGCGCAGCGACAACGATCGGCATTTCCACGATCACCCGTGGCCGTTCGTGACGATCATTCTGCGCGGGGGATATTTCGAGCAGCGACCGACGCTGAACGCGCGCGGCCAGGTGATCGGAATAACGGAGACATGGCACGGACCGGGGTCGGTGTTGTTCCGGCGCGCGCGTGATCTGCACAAGCTCGTGCTGCCCGCCGGCCGCACGGCATGGACGCTGTTCTGCACCGGACCCAAGTCGCAAACGTGGGGCTTCCTCGTCGACGGCCGGAAGGTGCCATGGCGCGAATACGTCGGGCCGGACGGAAGCGACTTCGCGCAGGGGGTGGAACATGCTTCCCCGTAACCTCACGCTGTTCCGCTTCCCGTCGACGATCCGCGACACGCTGACGGGCATCGATGCCTTCCTCCCTGCGCGCGCCCTCAAGAGCGTGGGGCCCCTCGAACTCTCTTCCCGCGGCTTCGTTTCGCCCTTCGGTGCCGGCGAGCAACAGCTTAGCTATCGCAGTGGGCATGCAATTCTGTTCACCGTGGGCGGTGAGGACAAAATCCTGCCGAGCGCCGTCGTGAACAAGGCACTCTCCGAACGCCTGGACGCGATCCGCGAGGGCGAAGGCCGCAACGTCAGCGGTCGCGAGCGCAAGCGCATCAAAGACGAAGTGCTCACCGATCTGCTGCCGCGCGCCTTCGCCCGGCCCAGCCGCGTCAATGCGTGGACAGACATCGAGGACGGTTGGCTCGTTGTCGACACCGCGAACCGCCGCGTCGGTGAGAGCGTGGTGACGCAACTGCGCGAGGCCTTCGGTTCCTTTCCGGCGCTGCCGGTCAACGCCGAATCATCCGTGCGCGCACTGCTCACGGCGTGGTTGACCGGCGAGGCATTGCCGAAAGGCTTCGCCATCGGTGACGAGTGCGAGCTGCGCGACCCCGTAGACGCTGGCGCAGTCGTCCGCTGCAAACGGCAGGAACTCGACAGCGATGAGGTTCGCGAGCACGTGAAGGCCGGCAAGCAATGCTTCGCGTTGGAGCTGATCTTTGAGGATCGGCTCGCGTTCGTCCTCAGCGAGACGCTTGTCGTTCGCAAACTGCGCTTCCTCGAAACAGCGACGGAAGCGCTTGAACGCGACGAGCGCGATAGCCTTCGCGCGGAAATCGACGCGACCTTCGCGCTCGTGAAAGGCGAAGTGCAACGGTTGCTTCGCGCCCTTGAATCGGCGCTCTCGCTTTCGGGAGCCGACGCATGAATACCATCGTCGAACAGTGGGCGGACTACGAAGCGAAGGTCGTTCCGCGCGACGCGCCTTCGGTGCAGCGTAAGGAAATGCGCCGAGCGTTCTACGCAGGCGCGCACGCTGCGCTGATGATGCTTCACAAGTTGGCGGGTGAACCGATTTCCGAAGACGCTGGGGCTGCCGTCCTCGAAGGGTTACACCTAGAGGCCCGCGCCTTCGCCTTGGCGGTCGAGCAGGGGAGGGCATAGCCATGGCCTGCACTTGCGCATTCACGGTCGAGAAGAACCTCGCCGCCATCTACCCGAATGCCGCCATCGTGAAGCCGATCCTCATGCTCGACGGTCGCGCGCACGACGAGTATCCGGTCGAAGTGGCGCTATACCGACGGGACGGAACTCGGCGCGGCAAACTTCCGGCGCTGTTCGCCACCTACTGTCCCTTCTGCGGTGTGGCATATCGTGCGCACAAGCCCGACGTGGCGCCGGAAGTCAGCGCGTTGGAGGTGTCCAATGCGTAGCCTCGTCGCAATCTCTGCGGTCATCACGTTGGCGGACGGCATCGCCAGCTATATCGAGCGCCTGCGTCGTCGTGGCCGGGCCGCGAATACTTTGGCCGCCTACCAGTCCGACCTGACGCAGTACGCGCTCTATGTCGATGCGCGCGGTGATTCCGCGCTCATCGGCTTGCAGTCGCAACGCCAAGTGTCCGGCTGGCTCGATGCATTGTCGGCCGAGGGCGTCATCGAGCGAAGTCAGTCCCGCAAGCTGACGGTGCTGCGCGGGTTCTTTCGGTTCGCGCGCGCCGAGGGCTGGCTGGGGCACGACCCGACCGGCGACGAGTCGGTGAAGTTTCGGGCCAAGCGCGTCATCGCGCCTGAAATGGATGCGCTGTGGTTGCTCGTCGAGTCGATTCCGCGCGCGACGCGCAACGACCTGCGCGATCGGGCGATGCTCCGCCTGGCGCTCGACTCCGCCATCCGCATCGGCGAGTGCGCCGCACTGGATATCCCCGGCGTCGGCAGCCAAAGCACCATCGATCTGCCGCGCAAGCTCGTGCACGTCGTCGGCAAGGGCGGAGACACGGAAACCGTGGCGATCAACGATCGCACCGTGCGCGTCGTGGAAGAGTGGTTGCACATTCGGCCCTTCGCTGCCGTCGATGGCGAAGTCGCGTTGTTTGTCTCGAACCGCGGCCGGCGCATGTCTCGGCAAGGCCTGCACGAAATGTTCAAGCTGCGCGCGCGCGGGGCAGGCCTGAGCGACCTGCATTGGCACCTCATGCGTCACCGGCGCATCGGCCAGATTTACGACACCTTGGGCGCGAAGGTCGCGCAGGCGCATGCACGCCACGCCAACACCGCCACGACGGAAAACGTCTATGGGCACCACGGCGAGAGCACGACGCGCGCGCTGATCCGCAACCACGCCGACCTCGACGCGGGGAGGTTGAGCCAATGAGCAGCATGACCGGTATTCAACTTGCCGCGATGCGCGCCGCGCAGCGTGGGTCGTGGGAATTGGCCGACGCGATCGAGGTGTTGCATCGGGTGGAGCAGGGCAGCGCATTGTTTGGCGTGCGCTTAGGTCGGCGTCTCGCGGCCTTCGTGTACAGCGACGCGGACGTTTCGCTCTATGACGATTGCGCAGTTTGTAACGGCTGCGGTTACGTCTGCGATGCGGATGGTTTTAGAACCAAGGAAAAGTGTGTTTCATGCGGGGACACGTTCCAGACCGCTCGCACCGCTGAGGCCTTGCTCGAAGAAGCCGAAGACGCATATGCCGAAACACTCAACGGCGATGCGCTCGACATCGAAGAACTTCCGATGCGTCCCGGTGGCGTGATTACCCACGAGCAGGCACAGAAGATCGTCGCCGAGTACCGCGCGAGCCTCGCCGTTCCGCCCGACCAACCGCCGATGCTTCCCCTCACGCAGGCCGCCTAGCCCATGCACATCACCATTGCATCCGATGCGCTGGCCGACGCGCTCAAGACCAGCGTCGCCGCCAGCAAGACCACTATGCCCATCCTCGCGCAGGCGCGCATCGCCACGACCGATGACGGCCGCGTTTCTTTCCTGACCACCGACTTGGAAGCGTACGTCGAAACCTTCTCCGACGCCGTCATACACGAGGCCGGCGCGCAATGCCTGCAGGCCTCTCTGCTGCGCCCCGTGGTCGCGAAGGATGGCGACATCACCATCCGCGGTGACGTGCTCACGCGTGGGCGCAGCCGCTACCGCGTGCCGGGCTATCCCGTAGCCGATTACCCGCTACCTGAGTCCGTGAAGGCATGGGCGCCGATCGACATCGACGTGGAAGCGCTGGCCTACGCAGTCACCACCGTGGGCTATGCCGTCACCAGCGACAACCCGCGGCCGGAGTTTCGCGCGGTGATCGTCGCGCCCGGCATCGTTTGGGGCACGACGGGTAACCGTGGCGCACGCGTCGGCATCGACTACAGCGGCCCGTCGCTGGCGATTCCCGGCCACCAGGCCGAACGACTCGTTGCGGCCCTCGTGCCGGGCGCGAAGCTCTCCACGGGGAACATGCAAGGCACGCGGGCCGGCCTTCTGCGCGTGGCTTCTCAGGGCCAGATCCTGACGCTTCGCCTGCTGGACATCGCGCCGATCGATTTCCTGCGAGCCACACCGCTGCCCGACGAATCGCGGCCGAGCATGACGTTTCGAACCGACCACGTTCGCAACCTCGTTCGGCGGTTCCTTCCCTTCACCGAAGTCGTCGGCACCGCGGGCAAGTTTCTCAGCGTCGAGCTGGTCAATGAGCGGGGCGAAATCATCCTCACCGATCGTAGCGGCGACAACCGCGAGAGTCTTACCGATGCGCTCGTGTCCGTGACCGGCGCCTTTCGATCGGGGCTGAACCCGCGGTTCCTGCTCGATGCGTTGGTGAACGTGAAATCGGAACGCGTTGTCATCGTGCCGGGTGATGCGACGCAGCGCGTGAACTTCGCGGTGATTCCCGAGCCGCAGATCGATGGCCGTGAAGAACTGCACATGTTCGCGGGGCTGGTGATATGAGGCATGCCGGCCTTGCCGCGGTTCTCGACGTGCTCGGGACGGCGGCCGCACCCATGACTGCCACAGAGGTGGCGAACGCCGCCGGCCTCGACGTGCTGAGCGTGTGCGCGACGCTGACGAACATGGTCGTCGCACGGCAGCTCTGGGAAATGCCTGGAAGGAAGCCGCGCCGCTACCTGCTACCCGATCGGGTTCTGCTCGCCGGTCTTCCCAACCCGGGCACGCGGCCAGCACCAGGCGCGCACGTCGTCTTTGGTTTGATCTGCGGAGGGCTCGCCGCATGAAGCCGCAATGCGCACAGCTCTACAACGCGCTGCTTCGTCGCCCGCTGACCAGCCTCGAAATCTGGCGGCAACTGGGAATCTCGCGTGCAGCAGCGCGCGTATATGACCTGCGCGGCGAGCTGCCTGCGGAAGGCAAGACCATCACGACGGAACTCGTCCTCGTCGATGGTCGCGACAAGAAACCGGCGCGCGTTGCGCGCTACGCCGTGATCCCTCACACACCGCAAGGCGACCTTTGGGCGCCGCACTGCGAAGGAGTCCGCAAATGAATAGTTCGAGTATCCCCGTCGTAATGTACGACTCGTCCGAAGCCGCCACCGTGCAAACAGTGACCGGTTGGGTTTCGCGCACAGGTCGATTCTGGGGCAACGACGAGAACATGGCGCGCTATGACGGCGCCACACATCGGAAGTGCGAAGTGGATGGTTGCGAAAGCGTCATCGACATACGCTGCTGGACCAAATGCGATGCATGCCGCTGTGCCGCTGACGCCGAACGCTGGGCTGCGCTGCCGGAAGCCGAACTGCTCTCCGATGGAAGTCTTATCTACAGCGATGCCGGCGATCGATACTTCAACGGTTGGGATGAGGTGCTAGAGCACGCGGATGCTCGCGACATCGAGGATTTGACATCGCTGCGCCTTCAACCGACAGAACCGCGCTTCCTGCGTAGCGTCGACGACGACTATTGGTGCGATGAGCTGGCCGAAGATGGCGAGGTGGCCGACGTTTCCGCCGAGGTTGCAGCAGCGCTGGACGCACTCAACGCCGCTATCCAGAACGCCGGCCCCTCGTGTTGGCACCCTGCGAAGGCGAGGCTCGTCATTCCTGCCGACATAGTTGCCGAGCACTCGCGGGTGCGAGCGGCGCGGCTGAGCGACGCCGACGGAAATGAAGGCGGTTTGCAATGAGCCGCATCGGCGTTGTGACTTTCGGCGATGCCAGCCTTTCCGTTTGGGAGGAAGGCAAGCCTCAATGCGAAGTATGGTCGCGCCAGTTCAAGCGCGACGTGTTCGCGCGAATCGTTCAAACGCTTAACCGGATCGGTTGGACCGTTGGCGTGCATGAGGACAATCAGAGCCTCTACGGAAAGCGCTTCGCGCTCAACTTCCGTTCTTGCGTGAAGGGTTCGCTTCGCGGGGAGCTTCAGTTGAGCGGGCGCATGATCAAGTTCGAAATGTGGCAGGGCGTGCACACGCCAACACGCCCGGATCATGGCGGCCGCTACGAATCCGACAAGGAAGCGGTGATGCCGTACCTGCTGAGCCTAGAAATGGAGCGCACCAGGCGCCGCATTCGTACGTACCTGCGAAACGTGTTCCCCGGCTACAGCTTCGAGGATCGTCGTTGGCGGATGGAAATGGTGGGCCCTGCGCTTGAACGCATCGAGCGCAGCTACAAACAATCGTGGCACTTCAAAGGCGACGCGAGTAACTACACGATTTCGGATTGCAATCGCCGGACTCGGGATGGCTCGCGCCTTGAACACGGGCAACGGGTGTGGTTCTTCGACCGCAAAGGCCGATGCAGGACTGGCACCGCCTACTACAACATCAACAACATGTGGTGGGTCGCCTGCGGCAAGTTCGAACTGCGCAACTTGGCCTGCTTTGAGCTGCTCTCTGCGGCGCCCAGCGCGCCGCGGGCAAAGCAAAACACCAAGCTCGCCATCGAGGTGCTGTCTCGCCTCGTCGATGCATGTGTGAAGCGCGCTGATTTCGAGCGGGCAGCGCTGTTGCGCGATGTCCTCGCGCGTGAGCACGGCCATGACTTACGAGCGGCGGCGGTCGCCGTCCGGGAGGCCGCATGATTGCGCTGACCGACATGTACAACCGACAGGTTTTGATCCACCCCGATCAAATCGCGAGCGTCACCGAGGCCGGAGCTAGTCAGGCTTGGCACGGAATCCGCTCAAACGTCCAGAAAGCCGTCGATGGTCGTTGGATTGAGGTCAAGGAAAGCGCCGACGACATTCGCTCGTTGCTCGACGCGGCAAGGGAGGCATGAGTCATGCCGAAGCGAATCCCCATCGCCGCAGCAAAACGTTTCGCCGAAGAACACGGCCTCCAACAGGTGATCGTGCTCGCGTGGGACGGCGAGCGGACGCACTGTGTCACCTACGGCAAGACGGCCAAGGACTGCGAGCAGGCCGCCGATGGTGGCAACAAATTGAAGCGCGCGCTCGGCTGGTCCGAAGAGCTTTGCAACACTAAGCCGGCTCGCGCTCATCGACGCAAGACGCATGGTTCCGCAGGGAACGAAGGCGGTGGTGCGTGAGCATCTGTCCGCACGACAAAGAGCCGTGCTGCGACGACCTCTGCTACGGCAGCGGATGCCTGCGCATGAACGGCTATCCGATGCTCCACCGCTGCGTGATCTGCGGTGGGTTGGAGGATGAAGAAAACCCCGACTGTGGATCGTGCTCTTGCGACGCAGACGAATTTCCCGACGAGGAATCGAAATGACCCCCGACACTCCCCGCCCTGCGGCGCCTGCTGCGATTGAAACACTGCGCGAGCTTGCTGCTGATTTCACGGATAGCGACAGCGTTTCCTACTTCAATTCGTACCACGGCAAACTGAAAGACATCGGCAGGCAGTTGAAGCAGTGCGCAGACGCGCTTGCCGCAGCACCCACCCCGCCAGCGGCGAGCGAGGGGGCGGATGGTGGCAGTGATGCGCTGATCGCAGAGCGCGCCAAAGGACGCGCAGAAGCTTACGCGCTGCTGCTGGCAATTCGCCCCGATGATTTCTGCGACCGCTTTTTCGGATCGCATGCTGTCGGCGACACGGGCGATTTTGAGGACGAGTGGGAGCCAAAGAAACTCCGCGAATTCTTGCGCTGCGATGACTCCGCATGGAGGCTCACCGATCACGCCGAAGGCCTCATCTGGGAGCGCGCCGGATTGCTTGACGAAGCGCGCGCAACGAGTGAGCGTATCCAAAGTCACGACTTCTCAAAGCTGCTATGGGATTGCGCCGCCGACAGCTTCGATGCCGAAGACATCCGCCAGCGCGCTCGTAACTTGATTTCCTGGGGGCCGGCCGATCCGGACATCGCCACCGCCACGCCGGAAGCGGGGAAGGTGACTTGCAAAGAGTGCAACGGGCGCAAGTTCATCGTCCACGAAAGTGGCAGCGAGGGCGGATGTTATTACTGCGGCGGACGCGGTTACAAAACCTCTGCCATCGCAGCCGCTCACCCCGAGAGCGCGCCGGCATGAGCGAGATTGTTCGCACGGCAGTGATGTCACCTTGCGAGGCATACCGGTTTCGCTTGTCTCGCGTGTGGTCAGACTTCTGGCCGCGATGCGCTTGGCTCATGCTCAACCCGTCGACCGCCGATGCCGAGAAGGACGACCCTACTATCCGGCGGCTGATCGCGTGGGCAGAGGCGTGGGGCTACGGCGGCATCGATGTCGTGAACGTATACCCGTTTCGCACGTCGAAGCCGGCGGAGCTGTGGCGCTGGCTCGCGCTCACCAACCGCGACGCTTCCGCTGCGCAAGCGATGGTCGACAACCTCGAACACGTTCGAGTGGTTGCCGCGGACTGCGCGCTTCGACTTGTCGGCTTCGGCTCCGAAGCGGGCGAGCGACAGCCACATGCGACGCGCACTGCACTTGATGTTTTTCGCGACGGCGCGTTCTGCCTCGGCAGCAACAGCAAAGGCTGGCCGTTGCACCCCATGGCGCGCGGCAAGATGCGCATTCCGAATCGCGCTCGCCCGATGGGGTGGCAATGGCCGGGGCAGGGGGCTACGCCTTGATCGACCCTACCTACGCAACCGAGCGCGTCGCGCTCTTTCATCGTGAAGCGCTCGGGGTCATCCGCACGCTAGCTCCCGGCCTCATCGACACGACGCTAACCGATCCACCGTACAGCTCAGGCGGTCTGTTCCGCGGCGATCGGATGCAGAGCACCGAATCGAAGTACGTCAACAACGAGCACCGAGGGCATCACGCGAATTTCAGCGGGGACAATCGCGATCAGCGCAGCTACGGCTACTGGAGCACATTGTGGATGACGGAAGTTCTGCGCGCGACGCGGCCCGGCGGTCATCTGCTGGTGTTCACCGACTGGCGCCAGTTGCCGACGACGACGGACGCGGTTCAGGCCGCAGGATGGCTGTGGCGCGGCATCATTCCTTGGGACAAAACCGAAGCCGTGCGGCCGCAGCTCGGACGCTTTCGCGCTCAGGCGGAATACGTCGTTTGGGCGACACACGGCCCCATCGATGCTGCGGGCCCTGTACTGCCCGGCGTGTTTCGACATCGCGTCGATATCGGCGAGAAACTACACATGGCCGCCAAACCGGTCCCGCTGCTTTTCGATTTGCTCGGCTTGGCGAAGGGCACCGTTGCGGATTTCTTCATGGGCTCTGGAAGCACTGGCGTTGCAGCGCTGCAGCGTGGTCTGAACTTCATCGGCTGCGAGCAAGACCCCGCCCACTATCCGACTGCGGAAAGCGAGTTGCGCGCCGCCGAATCGCTCGGCCCGATGTTCGAGCGGCAGGTCGACATGCTCAGCGAAGGGGCTGCATAAGTGGCCGCGCCTCGGACATGTCCGCTTTGCGAATGCATGGTCCGCGGAAGCTACTGCTGCGGAATCGACTTCACTGTTCGCCGCACGCCTTGGTGCATGACACCCGATCGCGTGAAGCTGGTCCACGTCGTTGCGCGTTCACGAAAAGGGCTCGACGAAGAAACGTATCGCGATCGATTGCGAGCGGTTGGCGTCAGCAGCAGCCTTGAACTTTCGCGCGACCAATTTTTCACCCTGCTCGATGGCTTGGCGAAGTTGAAAGACGCACCAGCCTGGATAGCGAAGGAAAGGAAACGACGCAATGGCGGATCCAGCAACATGGGCGGCAGGCATGCGAGTCAAGACGCCGCCGATCAGGGGCGAGGAAATCATCACCACGACGACGTCGATACCGTTCCGGTGGGGCCGGCTGGTCATGGTGACGCTGGCGGGCCTGCCGGGTTGGTGGGAGTGTCATCTGTTGAAGCGCCCGCCGCGTGAAGAGCCACCAACGTCAGCGGTTGGCGCTTTGCCCTCGGATGGTGAGCCATAGCGGCGCGCAATTGATTCAGATCGACGCCAAGATAAAGCGCCGTGGTGGACACATCGGCGTGGCCGAGCAGTTGAGCGATTGCAGTGATTGGGCATCCGTTCCGCAGCAGCGCCGTCGCGAACGACGCGCGAAGCTCGTGCGGATAGTGACCTTGCCACGGTCGGCCAACGCGCTGCACCGCATGCCAGCCGGCGCGCTTGCCGAGCGCTTGCCAGATCCTGCGGTGGACGATTTCCCAGATGCTGCGGCCGTTCACGAGCCCGCGGCCGCTGCGCGCAAGCCACAGCGTCGAGAGCTTGCCGGGCCGGACCAGGCCGCGCGCATGGATGTAACCCTCGATGACGCCGTGCAGCTCAACGCTCAGCGGCGCGTAACGATCACGGCCACCTTTGCCGCGTACAAACAGGCTGCCGTCGTCGAGAACACAGCCCAGCTCGAGCCGCGCCATCTCGCCGGCCCGCAGACCGGTTTCGAACAACGTTCGAATGATCGCGTAGTCGCGAATGCCGGCGAATGTGTTCAAGGGCAGGGTGCCCAGCACTTCGCCAACCTGCTCGGGCGTCAGAAACCGAACGACGCGCTCGGGCGGCCGCCGCAGCCTCGGAAGTTTCGAATGTTCGCCGGTCGGCGCTTCGCCCAGGTCGGCCTGCAGTCGATAGAACGCCCGCAGTGCCTTGATCTGCAAATTAACGGTAGCGACCGCACAACGCTGCCGCAGGTGCGCGAGGAATTCGGACAGCCGACGTTCCTCAATGTGCCCGGGTGCGCCGCCTGCGAGCAGCCAGCGCCGCACGGCACCCACATAGAGCCGGCGCGTGTCCGGCGCGCGATGCATTCCCCCCAAGGTGCGGTCGAACCGCGCCAGCGCACCTTGGTAGTCGATCGGCAATTCCGCATCCGCGGCGGCCGTGCCGGCAGTCTTACAATAAGTGCGTGGTATCACGGGTATCCGCCAAAAGCGGAACCCACGAGAGCGCTAGAATGCGTCGTAACCCATTGTCAAAGAATGTATTTCTAACGGCCGTATAAAACGGACGATTGAAATTTACATAATAGACATTATGCGAACTATCTGGCATGCCCTGCGGCGCCGTCTACGTCGCATTTTCCAGCGGCGTACGCTGACCGCTGACAGGTCGACGCGCGCTGTTTGTCCTCCGCAGAGGAAGTCGCTTCTCCACAGCTTGAGATCAACTGCGAGAAGAACCCGCACATCGAGCCGGTGCCGGACGGCGCCTGCTGGGTCATTCGACTGCAAGCCGGTTGGCAGCACCGCTTAGTTCGGACGCAAGGCCTCAAAGACCGCCATGTCCCATCTGATTCTCCTTACCGCTCTTGTGCTCTATGCAATCGCGCTGCTGCTGGCACTGAGGAGCGTCGGCCTTGGATTCGTCCAAACGCTTGCGTCGGGTGTGATGACGATCGCGTTCGTCTGGAGCGCCCTCTATCTGGTTTACGTCTCGGACGTCTTGCATGCAGCGGGTCTCGTCGAGATACCCGCTTCCGTTGCATCGGTTTCAGTGCCGTATGGGTGGCTCTGGCGCTACGCAGCCGAGAATGGCTGGGTTGTCGGCATCGTCTTTTACCTGTTCCTCTGGCTTGCGGCTGCGCTCATCCGGGTGCTGCAGCCGTCGTCCAACCATGCATCCAGGCGGAACCCGCCTAGCGGCTCGGCTTGATTCGGTAATCGGGATAAGGACGATGAAGGTGACGAAGCGTCCGCATTCGGTACGGCTGCCACTCGATGGATCTTGCGCCACTTGGCTTCATGACCGTCGTCGCTGTTTTCCGAGGCTGGCCTGGCCCATCTTCGCGGCCGCTTCCGCGCTGTCGGTGGGTGGCTGCGCGGAGGTGTCGGGCTCTCCCGAGCCACCCGCAAGCTTCGGCGAGACCCAGGTTCCGCTGTTCGGGTGCCCCGAGGTGGAGGGGGTGTACGCCTGGCCTCCAGACGCGGGCGAGTACTCCGGCCGGATCGCGAGCAACGTCGAGCCCTGGGCCGGAGGGCGCCCGGTGCCAGTGGGCCGGGGACCACGGCAGGTCTGGGTCGAGCTCGACGACGTGGATCGGATCGCCGTGCGCTCGCGGATCATCAACCGCGATCCGCGCATCCGGACCGTGCTGGCGCAACAGTGGGCCTACACCGAGTACGACAACAGCGAGTACCGCTGCAGCGATGGCGCGATCGTGGTCGCGCCGGTGCCGATGGATACCGGGGAGGACTTCGGGGGTGAAGGCATCCGTCGCGGATTCCGGCTCTACGCGCTGGACGACGGTGCGCTCGCGGTGGGCATCCAGACCGTTGCCTATGGTCTCAAGGGCTCGCTGTTCTCCTGGGGTGGGCAGAGCTACGGCTCTTACGATCTACCCGACAAGACCTACTGGTCGTGGTCGCGGCTGGCGCGCCTGGGGCCGGGCGATCGCGAACCAGCTCCGATCGATGCGGGGTCTGCGCCCGGCGCGCGATGAGTGATGGGGCCGCTCCCCCTCGGTGGCCTGCGTTACCCGAGTGATGCCCTACTTTTGAGTGCGTGTCGAAGGCACAGGGTTTTCGGTTCCCAATGGGCGACGCGACGGCCGTCGGGTTCTTTACAACCCTCGCCGTCCGTGCGCGCTCCGAAGATGAAGCAGTAGAAGCGGTGCGGTCAATGATTGTGGAACAAGGGGGCTGCACCAGCCATCTGGGTTGAAGCGGTGTGGCGGTCTCCTTGGTTCAAGAACGTGTTCCCTTCAAGAACGACGGGCACGTCTTCTACCCCGACAAGGAGGGCGGCGACGATGAGTCGTAGCGGTTCGTCCAAGCCGAGGCTTCGCCGCGAGGCCCTGCACCCTCAGCTTGTTGGAGTTTCACAGGGCTAGCCGAAGGCATTCCTGCCCTACCCCCGATAACGGTCCCCAATCGCCCTGCCCCGACGTCGGCTCCCGGCCAGAAGCTGACCCAACGCCGTAAGCCAACTCGCGCGCCAAGGCGTACGCCGCTACGGGTCTCGTCGATGTAGCGAGCGGTGTCAACGCCGACGTAAAGCTGACCCACTTAGCACCGTCTAGCCGATCGAATTCTGACCCACTGGTCGGCGGGTCGTGTGCGTGCGGTCGTTGTCTTTCGTTTTCTTTGGCGGACTGTCCACCTCCGCCCCGTATTTGCGTAATGCTCGGTGGCTCAGGCTCGCCAAGAAGCGCCTGACGTTTCGGCGGTCTCGGAAGGTCACGGCCCAATACGTTCCCCCTCTAGCTCTGGATACCCATGCACCCTCTTTTGCTTATCGCGGGCATCGCGACTGCTTCAGCTCAGCCTTCGGCCCCCAGTGGTTGGTCGAATCCGGGGACTGTTCTGACGCTTGCCGAGGCTCGGAGCCGGATTGAGCTAATCGAGAAGCTCGACTCGGTCACGTCTCAGTACTCCAGTATCAAACCCAACGCTAAAGTTCGAGTCGTTGAAGGGGACCTCACGGTGACGGGCCCGCTACTGTGGGACTGGGACAAAGGATTCGATGCTGCGGGGCTGGTTGTTACAGGCTCTCTAACCGTGCACGGGCCTCTCATCAACAGCAACGTGAATGGCGGTCCGTTTCTCCTCGTTGCCGGCACTACTCGGGCTCAATCGATTGTGGGTGGAGGGGCTGAACTTGCATTCCTAGGCGATGCCGTCGTGGACAGCATTGTCATCGGGGAATACAACGACGGCATTCTCCGTTTCGGAGGCAAGCTGACCGTGCCGGTCGCCGTGACAAACGACCATGACTTCAGCGTCGCGAAGGGCGTTCAAGGGCGCTGGCTAGATCCGTTCAATGAAGGCCATTCCTGGACTGCAGTTCTCCACCCCGACGTTTCTGTCGAGAAGGATGACGAAGGGACCGAGGAGTTCGATGTCATCGCACAAGTCGTTCCTCGTTTGCTGGCCGGCCAGCCAGTCCTGAGAGCCGACTTGCCGCCGATTGAGGAATATCCCTTCGAGTAACGCAGGGCGGCAATGCTCAAGCGAGGTCGCGGAATCACGGCGCGCGCTCAACGAGACCCGCCTTGCGCTTGTCCTTCAGGCGGTAGCTATCGCCGCTGATCGCCACAACGTGCGCGTGATGCAATAGTCGGTCGAGCAGCGCCGCGGCCAGCGCACTGTCACTAGCCAGCGTTTGATCCCACTGGCCGAAGTTGAGATTGCTCGTCAGCACGATCGATCCGGTCTCGTAGCGTTTGGCGACAACCTGGAAAAGATCATGCGCCTGCTCGCGGTCAAGAGGGAGGTAGCCAATCTCGTCGATGATGAGCAGCCGCGGGCTTTTGGTGTGAGTACGTAGGGTAGCCGTATAGCGATCCTGGCGGCGCGCTGTTGCAAGCTGGAGCATGAGGTTAGCTGCAGTTACGAAGCGAGTCTTGTAGCCTGCCCGCGCTGCGAGGTGGCCGATGGCCAACGCCAAGTGCGTCTTGCCCACGCCTGACGGCCCGAGGAAAACGATGTTTTCGTTTCGCTCGATGAACGCGAGACTGGCGAGCTGCTGGATCGTTTTCTTTGGAGCTCCGGTCGCCGCAAAATCGTAATCGTCCAACGATTTGATGGCCGGGAAACCCGCCATGCGGACCAAGATCGAACGGGTTCGCTGCTGACGCTCGCCTTGCTCGAGTTTCAGCAGGGACTCGAGGAAGTCGAGGTAGTTGGTGTCGTCCTTGGCGGCGGCCGCTGCGAGAGTTGGGGCTTCACGGCCTACCGCCAGCAACGACAGCTCCTGGCACAACGCGGCCATCCGCTCGTGCTGGAGGTTCAAGCCGTCACCCCCGCCGAGTAGGCGTCGTAGACTGCGAGCGGGCGCTGCAATGGCTCGGTGCTTCGGGCAAACGGACTGCGAGTGGCTTGAACTTCCTTGACGGAGGGTGGCGTACTCACTGCAGGCAGTGGCAGCAACGCATCCCGTTCGCGCTCGAAGCGAACGACCGGCATCTCACCGATGGTGCGATGCCGGCGAACGTCCGCAACAGTCCGGCATCTCACCGATGGTGCGATGCCGGCGAACGTCCGCAACAGTTCGGACCCAGGCATGCACGGCAGCGTTGAGGCCTTCCAGCGTCAGGCTTTCGCCACGCTGCTTGAGCGTCGCCAGATGTGGCGCGAAAAAGCTCTGGCGTAGATACCCAATCGCGCGCTCAACCTTGCCCTTAGTCTGTGCGCGGTAGGGGCGGCAAAGTCGCGGGACGAAGCCATAGTCCCGCGCGAGCATCCACAGGCCGGGGTGGAACCGATGCTTGGCCGCACCGTAAGCATTCCGCTGCAACACGACAGTTCGCATGTTGTCGTACAGCACTTCATGAGTCACACCGCCGAACGTCTCGAACGCGGCAATTTGGCAGTCCCGCAACCCCTCAAAAGCCAGCGAGTCGACGAAGCGCACGAACATCCGGCGGCTGAATCCGAGCGTTGCCACGAACGCATAAAATGTTTTGCGCTCGTGCCGGAACTCAGCATAGTCCACCTGCATCTGCCTGCCAGGTTCCGTTTCGAACCGAACGACGGGGGCGGACGGCAACTTCGGCTTGAGCAGAGCAACCCGGTCACGTACCCGGGACTCGCAGCCGTCGTATCCACGCTCACGCAACGCGCGCCACAACACTGACGCCAATAGGCGTGGATCCACCGCTAGACGCTCTCGAAGATAGGACTCGAACGGATCGACCTTGCAGGCCCGTCTTGGCCGCGGCCCGTACGCAGCCGCTTGGCCGTCACGAACGTACTTGCGGACCGTGTTACGGGATACGCCGAGGTCGCGGGCGATCTCGCGCAGCCCTCGGCCTTGGTTCTTGAGCACCTTGATCGTCACCGTTTCCTCCAGGGTCAACATGCCGGCTCCTTGTCTGGAACCGGTGCGAACGCCGGGGTGGGTCAAAATTCAATCGGCGCCCCTGGGTCATTATTGAGTCGGCGCCGACAAGCGGTTTTGTTCTTTGCATCCCGAGGATTGATGTCCGGCGAAGGCGGCGTTCGCGTTCCTCAGTGTCGAGACCGTCGAAGGAAGTCATGTGAACCGTCTGCTCGCTGCGTTCGTGTTTCTTTGTGCCGCCACGTCGATGCCCGCATCGGCCGCGACCGCCATCGTCACCGGTGACGCACATACCTGCGCGCTGCGTGAGGGCCGGGTGCAGTGCTGGGGCGACAACTCGATGGGCCAGCTCGGCACCGGCGACACGATTGGCAGCGCCGTGCCCGTGTACGTGCCCGGACTTGCCGGCGTCACGGGCATCTCGGCCGGCGCGCATCACACCTGCGCGCTGTTGTCGGCCGGAAGCGTGCAGTGCTGGGGTGCGAACGATGACGGGCAACTGGGCAGCGGCGCGTACGAAGATGCCCTGTCGCCCTCCCCGGTGACGAACCTTGCGAGCGGCGTCACCTTCATCACGTCGGGTGCCAAGCACAACTGCGCGCTGCAGAACGGAGCAGCCTTCTGCTGGGGCGCCGGCAACTCGGGGCAGCTCGGCAACAATGGCACGCAGAAGTCGCCGGTGCCCGTCGCGGTCACGCAGGGCAGCGGCGTGATCTCCATCTCCGCCGGGCGCACCCACACCTGCGCCATCGGCAATGGCGCGGCGTTCAGCCAGGTGCGTTGTTGGGGCACCAATGGCTCGGGCGAGTTGGGCGACGGCACCAACGTGCCGCGCAAGGTGCCCACCATCGTTCCCGGCATCTCCGCGCAGGTGATCGCTGCAGGCAACGCGTTCACCTGCGCCGTGGCGACCGGCTCGGCCGTGTGCTGGGGCGCGGGTGGTTTTGGGCAGCTTGGCAATGGTGGCACCGGCGGTTCGCCGACCCCGGTGCAGGTGCAGGGACTCGTCGCCGCGGTGCAGGCGATATCGCTGGGCAATGCGCATGCGTGCGCTGCGATTCTCAATCCCAACCAGGTGCGCAATCTGCGCTGCTGGGGATACAACGCGTCGGGAGAACTCGGCAGCAACAACACCAGCAACGCGTCGAGCCCGGCCTCCGTCACGCTGCCCTCCGGCGCGCACGTCGGCGCCTTCGATCTCGGCGCCGCACACACCTGCGCCGTGGTCGACGAGGTGGTCAAGTGCTGGGGTTCGGACGACGCCGGCCAACTCGGCGTGGGTACGATCGCACTGGTGCCCACCCCGCTCGAGCTGCCTATCGGCATCAAGAGCGCATCGATGGGCGGACAGCACGGCTGCGGCCTGCTGACGGCCGCGGGCGGTGGCGCGGTCTGCTGGGGCGGCAACCGCATCCATCAGCTTGGCGATGGCACGGCAACCGACGATCCCCTGCCCGGCACGGTGTCGGGACTGGGCCCGTTCAAGAGCGTCACCGAGATCGATGCCGGCATCGACCATGCCTGCGCCATCGTCGCCGGTGCCATCAACTGTTGGGGCAAGAACGCTTCCGGTCAGCTCGGCAACGGCAACACGACGCCGCAATCGGTGCCCGCCGCCGTGGTTTCGTTTCCCGCACCCGTGCAGAAGATCAGCGCGGGCAGCCAGCACACCTGCGCGATCAAGAACGGCGCCGCGCGCTGCTGGGGCAACGGCGCCGACGGCCGCCTGGGCACCGGCAACACGAATCCCACCAGCACGCCGACGGCGGTCGCCTTCACCGATCCTACCGGCAACGCCAACCTCACTTCGATCTCGGCCGGCACGGCGCACACGTGCGCGGTGCGCGCCGGCGCGGCGTTCTGCTGGGGCGACAACCTCGAAGCCCAGGTGGGCGACGGATTCTTCAACGATCGCAACAACCCCGTGCCGGTGTCCGGCCTCGCCAACGGCGTGACGTCGATCGCCGCGGGCAGCACGCATTCCTGCGCCGTGGTCAATGGCGCGGCGAAGTGCTGGGGCAAGAATCAGTACGGCACGCTCGGCAACGGCACCACGCTCGGCACGCAGACACCCGGCCCGGTCGATGGCCTGGATGCGGGCGTGACCATGATCGCCGCGGCCGGCAGCGCCACCTGCGCCGTCGTCGACGGCGGCGTGAAGTGCTGGGGCATCGGTGTTCTCGGCGATGGGCTCGTGCGCGGCTTCAACGATCCTGCCACCAGCCCGATCGAAGTGTTCGCCGCCGGCAGCGGCATCGTCTCGATCACGATGGGCGGCGCGATCTGCGCTTCGTCGAACAGCAAGACCTGGTGCTGGGGCACCTCGGTCTCCGGCCGGCTCGGCAACGGCATCCTCGCCTACGAGATCGCGCCGGCCACCGTGCAGTTGCTGCCGCCGCAGGACCTCCCGGCGGAACTCTTCGGCGATGGGTTCGAGTGAGACAGGGCCGCGCTCGAGATCCCGCTTTCAATCGTCCTCGAATACATCCCCGAAGAGCGCGCCGTCTTCTGCCACGGCACCGTAGTGGGCGGTGACGGAGACGTCGCTTTCGGACTTCGCATCCTTCTGATCGCGGCTTCCGCGAGCTGCACGGCTTCGGATCTGCCTTCTGCTTGATGGCGCCCGTACCCAACGGAACAGCCCGCCTTTTCCCGCGGATCCAGTCGCTTCCACGGGATCGTCTACTGCGGCATCATGCCGCCGAGCGCACTTGTCGAGCAGTCCGAGCGCGAACATGAACCGATCGTCGTCCGCCGTCGCCTTGTGGGTCGCGATGTTCCTGGTGTCGCCAGCGAAGGCGATCGTCTTCGAGGTCAACTCCAGTGCGCACCCGGGCGATGGCATTTGCAATGTCGCCGAATGCACCTTCGCCGAGGCGCTCGACGCCGCCAACGCCACCGCGGCGCATGACGTCATCGAGTTCGACATTCCCGGCCCCGGGCCGCACATCATCGCCGTCGACGAGCAGCTCTACACCAGCCAGCCCACGACGATCGACGGCTATACCCAGCCCGGCGCGCTGCCGAACACCAATACACCCGCACAGGGCGGCAGTAACGCGGTCATCCAGATCGGTCTGCACCGGCAGTCATGCGAGGACTGCATCCTGCTTTCGTTGAGCGAGGGCTCGGTGCTGCGCGGCCTGTCGCTCACCGGCGGAGTCAGATACCTGCTGTACGCGCGCGGCGACGTGAACGCGCCCGACGACCTTCACGTGGAAGGCTGCTTCATCGGTCTGGCGCCCGATGGCGTGACGCTGTCGGAACCGCGTGCGAGGTATGCCATCTATGCGAACGAGTTCACGCTGGGCGGCACCGACCCCGCTGCGCGCAACGTCATCGCAGGCTACGGCTATGCCGGCGTTGCCCTGCAGCGCGGCGGCGGTGTGATCGAAGGCAATCTGATCGGCCACGACCGCACGGGCACGCGAGCCTTGGTGGATGAGGGCGAGATCGGCTACGGCATCACGAGCTTTCTGATGCAGGACAGCCCTCATCCCTTGCGCATCGGCGGAGCGGCGATGGAGCAGCGCAACGTGATCCACGGTTCCTGGGCCGCAGCGATCAACCTGGAATGCAGCAACATGTTCCGCGATTGCTTGAAGGACACGCGCATCCAGGGCAACTACCTGCAGACCGACGTGTTCGGGCGCAATCTTGGCAGTCAATACGCTCACTTCGTCGCCACCTACGCGATTCGTCTGCACCTGTACGAATCGCCCGGCCGTATCGTGATCGGCGGCGAAGCGCCGGGCGAAGGAAACCTGATCGCGCGCGGTCCGGACGATTTCGGTCATGTCGCGTTGCGGGACTACAGAACGGGCCCCGAGAGTCCGCCGCCGGTCAGCTTCCTCGGAAACCGTTTTCTGCGCCTGCGGGAAGTAGACCGGCCGATCGACATCACCAGCCAGAACAACGCGACGGCCGAAGACCCGGGAGATGCCGACACCGGCATCAATCGTCGGCAGAACCGGCCCGAAATCCTGAGCGTGAGCTGGAGCGAATCCACGACCCAGGTGCAGTATCGGGTGGACAGCATGGTGAGCGCCTCGAGCTATCCGCTGCGCATCGAGTTCCTGCAGGTCGGAGGCCCCCAGGACGCGTCGGGGCCGGGCTTTGTCAGCATGAGCGGGCACGTGACGGTGGATTCGTATGCGGCGTCGGATGCACAACAGATCCGCACCGTCACTTTCAACCAGCCGCCGAGCGCCGTGTTGCCGTTCTACGCGATGGCAATCGATGCCGAAGGCAACTCCAGCGAGCTGACGCCCCGGTACTACGGCGCCGACGTCTTTCGCGACGGCTTCGAGAACTGAATCAAGTTCGCCAGGATAGTGTCCCGCAAGCAGCGCCGCATCGAATCGAGAAACGCAGGAATCGTTCGACGGTACGCATGCGCTCAACAAATCAGGTTGTCGCCACGAAGACTAAGGGGTGGCTCTTCTTGGTCGCGGCGTGATGCCGAAGGTTCGCCCAACTCTATCCACGCCTGCAGCAGTTCGCAGGCGCGAGTGGTATCGAGATGGCGTGCCGCATAGTTCGCGCGGATCAGCGCGGGCGTGAGCAGCGGATCGAATTTGTCTTCCGCCACCGGTGGTGCGATCTGCGCGGCCGGGCTGGTTTGCAGCACGTCGAGCAGACGCGTGAGTGTCGGTACCAGGTCGCCTTGCTCGACCTCGCGCAGTTGCGTCACCGGTCCGAGTTGCTCGAACGACAGATCGAGTTGTCCGCAGGCCGCGGCGATCGCATTGCCGACTCGCGCGCCGCTCCAGTGGCCGAGCAGGACGCCGCCCTGGTAAGGCACGACATCGCGTTCGCTCAGGCCCAGTTGCTGGAAGCGGCTGCGCGATTCCTGCAACGCACCGATCGCCACCTCGTCCAGATAGGGCGCCAGCGTATCGTCGGCCAGCACCTGGCGCATGCGCCGCTGCACGATATCCGACACCGCGCCCGGTCCACCGTCGAACATCGGTGTGCGCCCTCGCCCGCCCGGCGCGAGCACCAGGAAGCGCTGCTCGGCGTTGAGCTCGACGACTTTCCAGCGGCGGCCGGCGAAGATCAGCAATTGGCCGGGCATCACCGGATCGGTCAGCGGCATCGTGCCCAGGCGCTGGCCGGCCACCGACAGCACGGTGAATTCTTCGGGAGTCTGAAAGGTCGCGTAGAACTGATAGCCCGCCGTAAGCTTTTCGCCCAGTTCGCCCGGCAATAGCGTGCCGTCCTGCAATTGTTCGAGCATCTTCTTGGCACCGAGCGAACGCAGCACGTCGGCGAAGATGGCCGGCGTCACGCTGGCGAACGGGCTATCGGCGCCGCACAGTTCCTGGTACAGCGCTTTGGGGAATTCGCCGCGTCGACCCTGGACGATGCGGCTGAGGATCTGATGCACCAGCGTCGACAGATGCAGATCGCCGGGCCACGGCGATTCGTATTCGCCCGCGAGCAATCCCTCCAGTGTCGCGATCGCCTGCACCAGCGGCAGGTGCAAGGCGTCGACCGCGTGGCGCTGCTTGTCGGCGTTGGGAAGGATCACGTATTGGCGGAGGATCTGTGCCTGTCCGGGGCGACGGCCGGATCGGCCGAGACGCTGTTTGAGCGCGCTCACGCTCGGCGGCGGCCCGATCTGGACCACGCTCTCCACGTCGCCCAGATCGATGCCCAGTTCGAGCGTCGACGTACACACCGCGGTCGTCGGCAATTTGCCGTCGCGCAGTCGATGCTCGAGGTCGACGCGCAGCTCCTTCGACAGCGTGCCGTGGTGGGCGAAGAACTCCTGCGGCAAGTGTTCGGCCTCGCAGCGGCTCGACAGCCGTTCGGCCACCTGTTCGACGGTGGCGCGCGCGTTGGCGAACACCAGATGGCTGGACCCGCGCAGACGTTCGAACAAGTGATTGCAGATCCTGCCGAGGGAATCGGCCCAATCGTCGCGGTTCTGATTCTGCTGCTCGATGGCTTGCGCTTCGGCGGCTTCCTCAGACTCCGGCGGAAGCGGTACGACGTCCGCGTCCGGTGGCGCGCTCTGGACGTGAGGCGTCCCCATGCGAACCGCGCGCACCTGCACTTTCAGTTCGCCGAGTTGCGCGTTGTCCTGGATCACGGTCAGCGGCAGTGCCACCCTTCCCGGCCGCAATACTTGGTGCGCGGCTTCGATGCTGCCCACGGTTGCCGACAGCGCGATGCGCGGAATGCTGCGTCCGAGCGCGACTTCGATCCGATGCAATTGCGACAATAATTGCGCGCCGCGCGTGGAGCCGAAGTAGGCATGCAACTCGTCGACCACGACGTAGCGAAGATTCTCGCAGAGGCGCAACAACTCGGGCGCGCGTCGCATCAGCATGCTTTCGAGCGATTCGGGCGTCGTGATCAGAACGTCGGCCGGCTTCTTCCAGAACGACGCCTTGCCGGCCGAGATATCGCCGTGCCACGGCTGCAGCCGCAGACCGGCGGCTTCGCACAGCGGTATGAGGCGGTGCGCCTGATCGGATATCAGCGCCTTCAGCGGCGACACGCACAACGCGCGCAGGCCGGCCCCTTCGGTGGCCAGCGAACTCACGATCGGAAGCATCGCGGCCTCGGTTTTGCCACCCGCCGTGCGCGCCATGATGAGCACGTCGCTGCGTGCCGCCAGGATCGGCGCGATGGCACGGCGCTGGATCTCCCGCAAGCGCGGCCAGCCCTGCCCCGCCACCCAGCGCTGCACCGCCGGGTGCAGCGCGGCGAGCGCGTCAGAGTCGGAAGCTGGCGAGTTCGTCATCGGCCGTGCCGGGCGGCGTCGAGTTCGAAGGCGCGTTTGCCGCCGCATCGACCGGCGACTCGTCGGCCTCCGACAGCGGTTCGGGAACGTCCTGCTGCACCACCACCTGCTCGAGCAAGGTCGATAGTTCCAGGTGCGGATGGTTCTCCCGCACCGAGAGCAGATCCAGCCAGGCGCGGATCGTGTTGCGCGGCGTGGTGAAATAAGCCGCGCCGACGCGCTGTTCGCAATGCGAGAGGAAGGCCGGAATCGCGTCGAGCGGCACCACCGGCGCCGGCAGCGCGCTGGCATGCACCTTCAGCAGATTGCCGCACAGCACGTAGAGATCCTCGCGCGACAGGTTGGCCAGGCGCATCACCGGGCCGTCGTAGTCGGCCACGCCATGTTGCGCCGCGAAGCGATTCTCCGACAGCCGCGACTGCAGCGCGGCATAGCTGAAAAGGCCGCGGCGGGTGTCGGACACCGTCTCCGGCGTCGCGCCGAATATCATCCCCAGGTGCGATGCCGAGCCCTGCATCAGGTCGTTGAGCATGCGCAACAAGGCCTCGTAATTCTGATTGCGCGCCGTGGCCTGCGGCAGCTTCATCAGGTTCACCAGTTCATCGAACGCGACCACCAGGCCGCCGTAGCCGGCCAGATGCGAAAAGTGTCCGAGCAGCTTGATCGCGTCGTACAACTCGTCGTCGTCGATGATGGTGCGCACGCCGAGCGCCTGGCGTGCATCGGTCTTGGTGTTGAACTCGCCGCGCAACCAGCGCACCGCATCGTTCTTGAGCTGGTCGTTGCCGGTGTCGTAGCCGCGCCAGTAGGCCGCCACCACCTGGGCGAAGTCGTAGCCGCACACCAGATCCGACAGCGAATGCAACCGCGCGTCGATCACCGATTGCACCGGTTCGCCGGTCTGCCGCGACGCCTGGATTGCGGTGGTGATGAAGCGCTCGACGATGCTGGCCATCGCCCCGCCCTCGGGCTTGGTGCGCGTGGCGATGTTGCGGGCCATCTCGGCGTAAAGCGAACGCGCCTGGCCGTTGGCGCCGAACAGGCGGCGATCGGGATTGAGGTCGGCCGCCGCGGTGACCAGGTTCTTCTCCTGCGCGATCGCGCGCATCACGGTCAGCAGGAAGCTTTTGCCAGCGCCGTAGTCGCCCACGACGATACGGAATGCCGAGCCGCCGTTGGAGATGCGCTCGATGTCCTTGATGAAGGCCTGCAACTCGCCGACGCGGCCGACCTGGATGTGCTGCAGCCCGCGCCGCGGCACCACGCCGGCGCGCAACGACTGCAGGATCGCGTCGCGATCTTTCGGGGGAATGCGGGGGGCGGCGGGAGAGTTCATGGGTTCACGCAGGGGGCGGTTGTTCGGGCGGAAGCGCGAGCTGGTCGCGGGCGTACGCATTCACTTCGAGCGGATCGTCGCCATCCAGCAACACCTCGCCGGTGCGCTCCAGCGACCATTCGTTGAGCGCTTCGAGGGCGGCATCGGGCATCAGATCGCGAAGCTCGCAGAAAGCGTCCCACTCGGCGCGATCGAGCGTGGCGCGCGCTGCAACCAGTTGCAGCGCCGCGCGGTGGATGTCGTCGCCACCGGCCGGCGCGGGTGGCGACACGGCCGTCGCCGGCGTGTCGTCGACGAAGATCTCGGCGAGCATCGACTGCACGCGCGCGGTTTCTTCGAGTTTGCGCGCGATCAGATCGGGGTTGAGCGCAGTGATCGTGGCCGGAGCGCCGGCCACGATGACGGGTTCTTTCCTGGCACCCAGGCTGCCGTGGTGCAGATCGGCGTGCAGCGTGGCGGGCGCGAGGCTCAGCGCGCCGTAGAAGCGCTCGAGGAGCTTGATCTCGCCGGCGGAAACATGACCGTCGGCCAGCGCAATGTCGACCAGGACGGCGGCCAGTGCGTGGCGCTGCGATTCGGGCAAGGTCTTGACCTTGTTCGCGACGGCCACAGCGCGCAGCGGCTTGCCGACGCTGCCGGCCAGCACCGCGTTGAGTCGCGCGCGCTCGGCCGTCGAGAGCTGGAAGTGGCCGGTGATGCCCCCCAGCGCCGATTCGACTTCGACGCTCGACAGCCCGTCGACCCCGCCGATGCTCGCGGCGGCCGTCACCATCAAGTGCGCCGCGGCATACGCTGGCGACGGAGCGCGGCCGGCATCGGACGGCAGCTCGAACAGCATCAGGTCGGTATCGGGCTTCGGCGTGGCGCCGCCGAAACGCGGGTCCGGTTCCATGCCGATGCCCAGCGCCTGCAGCGCCTGCGCTATCTGGGTGGCGTCGCGCTTGCCCAGCTTCGCCGTACCGATCCAGCCCAGCGCCGCCGCCACCTCCTGCGTGCGGCGCGGTTGCATGCCGCGGACACGGATCGCCGCCAGTTCCAGCGCCGCCCAATCGGCCAATTTCGGCGTCACCGACTTGCGCGCGATCTCCGCGGGCGCGGCCGCCAGCGCGGCGCCCGCGGGCGCTTCGGCGCGCCGCATCCGGCGCATGGATTCGAGGTCTTCGCAGACCGATTGCAGCAGCGCCTGGTACGGGATGGCCTGGGATTCGGCTCCCGCGTAATCCGGCCAATCGCACGGCACGTCCTCGACGCGGGCCCCGGAGAATGTCGCCCACCGATAGCTGATGCGCAGCCTGGTGCGCGGCTTCGGCAGCACGCGCGCGGCGAGCGGGCTGGCGGCGTAGCGCTGGTCGAACAGGTCGCGCACCACGGGCAACATCGTGCTCCAGGTTGCGCCGTTCACCGCAGGACTGAAACTGCTGGCCCAGGCGAAGGCCCAGTCGGCCGGCAGCGGCCCCGGCCCGGCGGCGGCGGCGAATGCGATCTTCTGCGGTGTCGTCCACGCGGCACCGGCAATGGGCGATCGCGGCACCAGGGCGGGAAAGCGCGCGAAGGCCACACCGATCAGCTCGGCCACATAGCGGGCGATCGAATTGCTGCGCGGCCCGTAGACTTGCAGCAGCCCGATCAACTCGTCGATCAGCACGCGCGCTTCGTCCTGCGGCACGAGCCCCGCCGCGGCATCGCGCAGCAGGCGATGTTCGAGCCCATACAGGTAGAGGAAGACATAGCCGATGCCTACGCCCGCCGCGCGCCGCGGCGAGTGCAGGAACGCCAGAAACGTACCGCGTTCGTCGCTCGTCATCCTGCCGTAGCGCGGCCAGTACGCCAGACCTTTGCCGAGCCAGTCCGGCCTGGCCAGCGAGAAGTCGAGCGTTGCGTCGATCGCACACTCGATGTCGTGCGGCGGATTGCCGGCCCGGCCAAGGTAGAAGCCGCCGCGCGGCAGCAGCATCGAGCCGATGCGGCAGGAAGCATCGAACGGAATCCACTGCGGCGCGGCTCCTCGCTTCGACGTCGTCGCGATCAGCGCGTTCCAACCCTGGAGCCCTTGCCCGCCGGGATTTCGCCCTGCATCGTGCGTCATGGCGGCGGCGATGCCAGCGCTCGCGTTCGATACGTTTTGCGGACCGGGCGGCGTCGCCCGTGCACTCGCCAGGGCCTGGATGACATTGAAATCCAGCGAGGAATAGGCGGGCTCCGGCGGCGTCGTGAATAGCTGGAAAAGGCCGATCGCCAGCAGGCCCACACCGATGGCCAATACCCACGCACCGACGAAGGCGCCGATCGACACAGCCGCGCAGCCTACCCCAATGAAGCCCGTGCCGGAACGCTGCAGCTTCAATTCATCGGCGCCGGTGATGCGGCTCAGGGTCTGCCGCACGACGCCGCCGGGCTGGCGCTCGATGCGCAGATATTTCTGGAACACCGGAAGCAGGCACCGCATGCCCTGCCGGGCGGCCTGCACACGCCCGCGCGCATCCAGCGATTTCCCCGCGATTGCGTTCGCCACGCACCGATCGGCGACCAGCGCTGCGCGGCATTCTTCGAAAAACGCTTCGGGGTAGACCGGTTTGGCCATCGTCAGCGGAGGTCCGATGCCATGCGGGACTCGGCATGGCTGTCGGACGATTCTACTGGCTGGGCCGATGTCGCGATCCTGAGCCACGATCGGCAGGCGAATTCTGTCGTTCGAACTCGCTCTCGGTTAAGACTGCCGGTTGCGTTTCGAACGACAGACTGCGCGCCCGTCAGCCACGTCCGTGACGAGCGCGCAATCCTTGCCTTGCTAGTCGCCCAGCAACTGCAGCACTTTCTGCGCGGGCAAGTCGGCATCGGCCAGCGGATTGGCGCTGACCTGCGCATACCAGTCGGGCACCGCCGCGATGGCGGGACGGCTGAAACGGATCCAGTCCACTTCCAGGATCATGTCGGTGCGCGCCTTGTCATCGCGATTGCGATTGATGCGCTCGGGATCTTCCGGCGCCGGCGGCACATCGTCGCTGGTGGTGTACGCGATCAGGCCCACCTGCATGTCCGGATTGTTTTCCATGCGGTACCAGCGGTCGCGCAGCAGCCATTCCTTCTCGCCGTCGGCGCGCGCCAGCGCGATCAGCGACATGCCCACGCGCACCAGGCGCAATTCCACCCAGCCGGTGGGAAAAGGCCGCAGTTTGAGCGAGGAATAGCTGTTGAACGTGGCCTTGGTTTCGGTCATCTGCTGCCCGGCGAGATGGCCGACGCCGGTGGTGATGAAGTGCCAGTTCTCGCGTCGCGGCTGCCAGTTTTCGGCGCTGCTGCCGTTCGGCACGCGCGCCATCAGGCCGCCCAGCGACCAGGTGCCGCCCGCGATGGCCTGTTCGGCGCCGCGCACGCGCACGCGCGCACGCACGTCGAAATCGCCGCGCACGGTCTGGAACAGGAAAGGCGCATTCAGATCGCGCACCCAGGCCGAGTGTTGCGGCTGCAGGGTGAGAACGCCGTCGCTGGTGTTGCCGATGTCGAGTTGCTTGATCTTGTCGGGCCAACCGAACGTCTGATGGAACAGCGACCAGGGCTGCAGGCTTTCGCGTCCGGCGAATTCGTCGCTGAGGCTGGACAGGTCGTCGGCGCCGGCCACGGAGCTGACGGCCAGGAATAACAGTGAGGCAAATCGCATGATCGATTCCGGCGGTGGGTTGAACCCCAGCGTTGCGGCACGCGGCGGCAGCGGCATGTGCCGATCGACCTGTGTCCGCTGCGCCGTGGCGCGGACGTCCGCGAACAGCCGGCGCAAGTGCGCACGTGCGTTGGAGATCGCGCAGTTTCGACTGTGTTTGCACGGATTCGCGGACAGTGTGCCGTTTGTGCGTTTCGCTGAGTTCGTACTTTGACGGAGCCGCAGTGACGATTCACTGCGCGCTTTGGGCTTGCCATCGAAACGGGGAATCGGGAGTCGGGAATCGGGAGTAGAGCAAAAGCCGGTTTCTCTCCCGGCTCCCGATTCCCGATTCCCGCAGCACGACGAAGCTGCGAATTATCCCGGACACCCAGTGACCCGTACATCGTCGATAACCCAGGCCGGATTCGCCGACGGCGTGTAACGATCGTTGCCGAGGCGGAAGCGCAGTTTCACGGTGTGGCCGGACCACGGCTGCAAGTCGATGACCGAATCGATATAGGCCTGCGGGTCGCCGCACCAGGCGTGGCGGCCGGCGAGCGGGTTGTCCCAGGCGGTGGCGATGGGGCCGTCGTAGGGGTCGGTGAGCTGGCCGCTGTCGATCGATTGCCAGGTGATGCCGTCGTCGGTGGAAATTTCGACCAGCGCGCCGTCGAAGCAGGTGCCGAAGCTGCCGGCCAGGATCGATTGGCGGTTCATGAATTTGAGCGAGGTGGTCTGCAGGTTGGCAGGCAGCGTGATGGCGGGCGATATCAGCCATTGATCGCCGACGCCGGGGGCGTTGTCGACGCGCCAGGCGTAGTCGCCGCCGAAAGCGTGGCCGGTATCGCGCCTCCAACTGCTTTCAACACCCGACGCAGCGTGCGTCCAGCCGCCCTCGCCCGCTTCCATCGTATCGCTGAAGAGCGTCGAAGGTGCGACGTCGATCGGACAATCGCCGGGCTGCGGCAGCGTGATGAACATGCGGCTTTCTGCGATCGGCAATAGCTTTGCGGCCGGCGCGAGATCTTCGAACGAATCGGAAAATATTTGCGGAGCCGTCGGCTCGCCTCCGAGCGATGCGCTGTCGCCGCAGGCATTGCGCGCGATCACGCGCCACCAGTAGCGGCGATTGGTTTCGAGCGGCGCATTCGATGGCACGGTCCAGGCGGTGTCGCCGGTTTCGCGCGACAGCACGATCTGGCTGAAGGCGGCATCGGCGGCGATCTGCACCAGATAACGATGCGCCTGCGAGGCCGCTTGCCATTCGAGCGTCGGTGCGCGCGGCACGTTGGTCGCATCGGCAGCCGGCGTCGACAGGCCCGGCGTCGCCGGGCTGTCGTCGTACAACGCCAGGCTCAATGGGGCTTCTTCGGCGAGCGCACCGGATTGGCCGCTGATGTCCATCGTGTAGATGCCGGGCGCCGCCGCGCCGGTGTGGCTCAGCCGCAGTGTGGTTTGCGCCGGCGCCGTGACCGGGTTGGTTGCGAACGATGCCGTGCTGCCCGCAGGCTGGCCGCTCGCGGCCAGCGTGATCGGTGCCGCGAAACCGCTGATCTGGCCGACGCGGATCGGCGTTTCCGCCACGTCACCGGCACACACCTGCACGGGTTCGCGCGCCGTGTCGAGCGTGAAGCCCGGAGCGCGGGCGCAGTTGCTGCAGACCACGGCGAAATCCTGTTGCGGCGCCGTGCCTGCATTCGGCATCGCGTTGCCGGCGACGTTGCGCGCAACGACCTGGATGTCGAGCGCGCCGACGACATCGGCCGGCAGGAACACGGCCTCGTAATTGTTGAGCACATCGGCGGCGCCGCCCGCGACGCTCCAGGCGCCATCGAAGCGGTTGCCGTGGTAGGTCGTGCCGTTCACCGTGACGATCAGGTCCAGATCGTTGACCTGCGGGCTGGTGCCTAGCAAGCCGGGCGCGTCGGTCCAGGCGAGCGCGATGCGTACGGGTTTGCTTGCATCGGCGCGGGTCCAGTTCGCACTCCAGCTGTCGCCGCTGTCGGTGAAGATTTCGCTCTGATCGAGCAGCACTTTGTTGACGTCGTCGAACATCAGCGAAAGATTGGGCATGCCGTAGCCCTGCTTGTTGCTGGGCAGCGTGTCGTGGGCATCGAAACCATCGAGATAGGTCGGGTGCGCCATCAGCCAGGCTTTCATCAGCGCAGGACTGGGCGATGGGTCGGGCGGCGTGCTGTCGCCGAGCCGATCGATCGCGCCGAGGCCGTCGCGCACGATCCACCACCACGCCAGCGACGCGATGCCGGCCACCGCGGGCGCCGCGTGACTGGTGCCCGACGAGGCCGCGAAGAAGGTCTGTTCGGGCGGATAGAACTTGTCGCAGACGCCGGAGCCGTCGAAGCCGGCAAATACGCTGGCACTGCCCTGCACATGGGTGCCGGGTGCGATCAATTCGGGCTTCGCGCGTCCACCGGGCGCCGGCCCGCGGCTGGAAAAACCGATCACATCGCCGCTGTCGTCCGCACCGGTCGGGCCGGTGCCGCAGCCGTCGTTCCAGAACGGCCGCAGGTTTTCCGATGCGCCGACGGTGATGACGTTTTTCGCGGTGCCGGGCGAACCGATGGTGGCGGCGCCGTTGCCGCTGTTGCCGGCGGCGAAAATCTGGATCAGCGGCTGGTCCTGCGCCAGTTCGGCGTCGGCATCGCGCACGCCGGCGTCGAAGGCCTGCGCGGCGAAATCGTAGGTCGTCGGCGGGACGGTGCTGCCCCAGGAATTGTTGACGATCTGCGCGCCGTGGCGCGACACGCTGGCGATCAGGCCGGGATAAGCGTCGCCGCAACCGGCGAGCGAATTTTCCGGCGTGAAGATGGCGGTGCTGCCGATGCGCGCGAACGGATTCACGCCCAGCCCGAGCTGATGGCCGTCCGCATCCTGGAACGGCACGCCGTCGCGCAGATCGAAACCGGCGACGATGCTGGCGTTGATGGTGCCGTGGCCGCTGATGTCGCCCACGTTGGCGTCGGCTTTCGCCGAACAATTGTTGAAATACAGCACGCGGCTGTCGCCGCCGGCATCGCCGCCGACGCGCAGCGTGGCGTCGACGGTATGCATCGCCGTGACGCCGCTGCCGCCTTCGTGCACCGGCGAGTCGGTGATGTCGATCACCGGATATTCGGACGGATCTTCGCCGAAACCGAGTTCGCGCAGGAACGGCAGATAGCGCTGCGACGGCAGCGACGGCACCGGATCGCCGGCGAGGATGATGTTCTGTTTCTCGTCGAGTTGCGTCATCTCGATCTGCAGGCCGAGCCAGACCACGTCGGGCAGTTCGGCGATGCGGTCCAGATCGGCGCGCCGCACGCGCAGCGACGTGTTTTCGTAGTCGAGGATCGAAGTCCAGCGCAGCGTGCTGCGGCCCGGGCCGAGCGGACCGAGCGAGCTCGGCGGCGTGCGTGCCAGATCGCGCAGGCGCTGCTTGCTGGTCTGGTTCTCGGCATGCCGATAGAGCTGCACCACGATATCGATTTCGTCATCGGCCGCACTCGCCTGCGCGCGCTGCCGCAACGACGGATCGAACTTGAACATCGGGTGATACGGCGCGCTGAATTGCAGGGCCGGCAGGCTTTGCGGCAGACGGCCGACGCGTTGCGCCGCCTCGGCATCGAGCCACACCAGATAGCCGTTGTGCGCCACGTAATGCACCGGCCGCAGGCCGCGGGCGGCGAGCGCGTCGAGCCATTCGCGCCGGATCGGTGCATTGAACTGCACGATTTGCAGCCGGGCGCCGGTCGCCGTTGCGTCGGCCGTCAACAGCGACTGCATCGATACATCGCGCTGCGTGTCGAACGGCGCGGCGCTGAACAGCAGCCAGTCGCTGTCGGCGGCGAAAGCCGTCGATGGCAGCGCCAGCGCGGCCAGGATCGAAGCCGCGATGAAAGTGGTGCGCATGAAGTGTCCTTGCGGTATCGGCGGCGGCGCCAGGCGCGGCGCGACAGATCGTTGACGGAATTCGATGGAGTTCACGGTGGCGCACCCTTGGCGAGCGCCGCCGAGGCTACGTCGGCGCATGCGGGCGCAGCGGCATCGGTTGCCAGATCGATCACGAATGAATCGAGCACACCGTCGTGCTTGCCCCAGCCGGTGAGACGGCGACCGTCGTCGCTCACCGCGGTGAGCTGCATCGGCGTCCAGTGCGGCGGCATCGCGATGGCGTGCTGTTCGAGCAAGGCCGCCAGCGGCATCGCGCCCGACGCTTCGAACCACAGCCAGGCCTCGCGGCGATCGCCCTGCCCGCTGCCGCCGACCAGCACGCGGCCGTCGTCGCTGCTGGCATAAAAACGCAGCGAGGCGTCGTCCGGCTGCGGCAAGACTTCGAAGCCGGCGGCCTCGCGCCAGCGATACGCCGCACCGGCGTCGACCAGCGTCGGATTGAGCACGCCGACCAGCACGGCGCCGCTGCGACTGGCACCGAGCACTTCGCCCGGCACGTCGTCGGCGTGCGTTGCGTCGAGCGGCGCGGCGCGGCCGTCCTGCCACAGCACACCGCGGGTAAGCGCGTTGCTGCGCTCCCAGCCGACGATGCGGCGGCCGTCGCGACTGATGCCCACGGCGCGCGAAGACGCCTCGCCGCGCAACAACGGCAAAGCCCGCATGCCGCCGGCTTGCGTCCACTCGAAGGCGATGCTGCCGTGCGCCGGCCGCCGTGCGCTGCCGACCACGCGCGGTTCGTCCGTCACCGCGTAGGCCTGGCTTATCACGCCGATGGTTTCGATGTCGGGCATCGGTGCGAGCGCGTGCACGGCGCCGCTCGCGTCCCAGTAACTCGCAACCTGCCGCTGCAGATCGTCGAGCACCGCGCCGGCGACGTAATCGCCGCTCGGCGACAGACCGTGCACGGCGACGGCGCCATCGAGCCGTTGCGGCCCGCGCGTCGCGGACCAGCGAAACCCGCCGCTATCGTCGCCCAGCAGATTGCCGGCGACGACGCAGCCATCGCGCGACACCGCCACTGCCTGGCTGCCGGGCAGATCGAGCGACACGAAGCTCGCCGCCGTCGCGCACGGTGGCAATACGATCGACGCCAAGGCAAGGACGAGAACGCGCATGCAGGCTCCGACGGGCGTCAGCAGAAGCGGCGCGCGGCGGCGCAGCGAGTGAAATCGGCAGCGCTCACAGTGCCGCGCCTTCGAAGTCGTCGGAGAAGATGTGCATCTGCACCGTGCTGAACGTCGCGCTGACGGTGCAGTCCGCAATCAGTGGGGCGGTGCGGTAGACGAGGCCATCCAGCGCGCCGCCGCAGCCGGTGATCGCCTGCACCGCGTAGCCGGCGTCGGGCACTACGGTCAGTTCGACGATGGCGCCTTCATCCGCGCTCAGCGGTGACGACGGATCGAGTTGTCCGCCCGCGCCTGCCTGCGGTGTCACGGTGAACATCGCCGTCGCCGCCGGCAGGCGAATGCGCGCGACCGATTCGAACAGCGAACTCGAACCGTTCGCCGTGCCGCCTTCACCGCCGCGTGCGATGCCCTGCGCACGCACCCACACGCCGGTTTCGCGCGGCAAAGGCGCAGCGGCAAGTTGGAAACCGTCGGCCAGTCGTGCGCCTTCACCCAGGCGCGTCCAGCTGATGCCATCGAGCGACAGATCGAACATCGCCTGATCGATCGCCGGCATGCTGCCGCCCAGCGTCCAGGTCAAGCTGCCTGCGCTATTGCTCGACAGCGTCTGCACGGCGGCACCACTGGCGCGCAGCCGCACGATGTTCAGGCGCGGCAAGCCGTCGACTTCGGCGAACGTGCCCGCCGCGAACAGCTTGCCGTCCTGCTGTTGCGCCAGTGCGGTGACCAGGCCGATGGCGACATCCGACGTGGTGTCGAGCGACCCGTCGGCATGCAGCCGCGCAAAATTGAGGCGGCGCACGCCACCGATGTGGCGGAAGGTTCCGCCGATCGCCAGCGAGCCATCCGTCTGCAAGGCCAGCGTCAGCACCGATCCATCGATGGCGGGCGGCTGGAATCCGCTGTCGACCGACCCATCGCTGTGCAGGCGTGCGATCGGCGCGCTGGCTCCCGGAAGGGAGAAATTGCCGGCGATAAGAATCTTGCCGTCGGGTTGCAATTGCAGCGTCTGTATCACGCCGCCGTCGGCTTCCACGCCGGTGACGAACGAGGTGTCGAGGCTGCCGTCGGCGAGCAGGCGCGCCAGCGCCGGGCGCGGCGTGCCGTTCACCGTCGAGAAGAAACCCGCGATGAGGATGCGGCCGTCCGGCTGCACCACCATCGCATCGATCGAACTATCGACGGCGGGCGCGACGAACGAGGCGTCCAGCGTGCCGTTGGCGTCGTAGCGTGCGATGTGCGGCGTCAGCGGCTCGTTGCCGACGGTGTAGTAGCCGGCCATCAGGATCCTGCCGTCGGGCTGCAATGCCAGCGCGTGCAGGCTGCCGTTGTTGCCGGCGCTCCAGTCGGCGGGTGCGAAGGCCGCATCGAGCGAACCATCGGCCAGCAAGCGCGCAAAACCGTAGCGCGCGGTGCCGTCGACGCTGGTGAAATTGCCGCCGATCACGATGCGTCCGTCGGGCTGCAAGGCCATCAGCGAAACGCTGTTGTTGAAGGCCGGCAGGAAGGTCGGCGCATTGAAGGCCGGATCGATCGACCCATCCGGCCGCAGCCGCGCCATCTCGCGCGCCTCGGAGCCGACATAGCTGAAACCGCAGCCGGCAAGCAAGGCGCCGTCGGTCTGCAGCAGCAGGCAACGCGGCTGGCCATCGAAGCCCGGATAGATCGAGTCGGCGCCTGCGATGAAATCCACCTCGAGCGAACCATCGCGTTCGAGCCGCGCGAGGCGCGAACGACCCACGCCATCGACCTGGCTGAAGGAGCCTCCCAGCACGATCTTGCCGTCGCCCTGCAATCCGATCGCACGCACGGCCGCATTGGCCTGCGCATCGAAAGTCGGATCGACGCTGCCGTCCAGCAGCAGGCGTGCGATGCGCGCCTGCGGCTGTCCATCGACATCCGTGAAGGGACCGGCGATCACCGCGCGGCCGTCGGGGTGCACGACCAGATCGTCGACGGCTCCGTTCGGCATCGGCGTGTAGCTGGTATCAAGCGTGCCGTCGGGCTGCAGACGCAGCAGGCCCGACCACGATGTGCCGTCGAAATCGAACGCGATCGCGCCGCCCAGCACGATGCCGCCATCGCCCTGCACCGCCACGCGGCGGAGCGAGAAGAACAGCGCGCCGGCCACCTCGTCCGGCAGCGGGGCGAAGCTCTCGTCGAGCGTGCCGTCGGCGTTCAAACGCACGACGGCGAGCGGCGCGTTGCCGTTGGCGGGTTCGAAATATCCCACCACGATGATCTTGCCGTCCGGTTGCAGCGCGACGACATCGGCGAGTCCGCCGTTCCAGCCGGAATTGTTGAACGGCGCCGCGAACGTTTCGTCGAGCGACCCGTCCGCATTCAAGCGCGCCACGGCCCACGTGGCTTTATCGCCGAGTTGCGAAAAGCTGCCGACGACGACGATCTTGCCGTCTTTCTGGCGCGCGAAGCCGGTCACCGATTCGCTGAAACTGGCGGTGGCCAGAGTGAAACCCGGATCGAGTTTGCCGTCGGCGCCGAGCATCGCCAGGCCGAAGCGCTCCACTCCGTCGACCTGGGTGAAGAAGCCGTGCACCAGCACGCGTCCATCGTCGAGTTGCACGCTGCCGGTGACCGGGCCGTTGATGTCGGTGATGAAGCTGGCGTCGAAGCGGCCGTCGGCGTGCAAGCGCGCGAAACGGATGCCCTGGCCACCGCCGATGTAGCTGAATTCGCCGGACACCAGCAGCTTGCCGTCGGCCTGCGTGCCGATGCGCGTGACGTTGCCGTTGGCGCCCGGATTGAAGCCGTCGCCCGGCCCCTTCGCTATCGCCGCCGACCACGCGATCAGCGCAGCGAAGCACCAGACCAGCGCCAGCGTTCGCTGCGGCGCGCGCGAAATGATTCCCCGATTCATGCGGTGCTCCTTTCTCCAACGGCGTTCGGATGCGACGCCGGCGATGGCCGCGTCGATGTGCGAGGTGTGGCCGGCGTTCACGGCGCGCCGGCCTCGAAGCCGTCGGCGAATATCGGCACGCCGGTGTCGCCTTCGACGGTGAAGCGCAGCGGCAGCGCGATGCGCCGCCGCAGTGGATCGTTGCTGTGGATGCACAGGTCGGCGCTATAGCGGCCCGGCGTCAGCCCAATGGCATCGAAGCTCAGCTCGAGCGGCACCGCCGGCGCGCCGGGCGCGAGGCTGCCTTCGGTTTGCGACAGCGACAGCCACGGCACGTCGGAGAGCGCCACGCAGCGATTGCCCGGCTGCGCGAACGCCATCGCACCGAACTGCGACCAACTGTTGTCGGGGCCGATGACGGGCGCGATGAAACGCGCCTGGCCGGTCGTCTTGTCGACGCTCCACAGGCTGCCGTCTTCGCGTTGCGCGGCCGACTGGAAATGGAAGCTGGCGAGGTAGAGGGTGTCGTCGTCGCGCGGATCGAATGCGAGCGAACTGATCGATCCTTGCGTGGAAAACCCGAGCGAACCGATCGGCGCGGCCTCGGCGGTGTGCTTGTCGATCGCGATCAGCGCGTCGAGCACGATGTCCAGGCCGTACAGCCGGCCGTCGTTGTCGAAATCGATGCTGATGATGCCGGGTGCGCCGGTGATCGTGCCGATCGGACGCACCGCCGCCGTCGCCGGGTCGATCGTCCACAGCTGGCTCACGGCACCATCGGCGGTGGTCAGGTAGAGCGCGCCGGTGGTCGGATCCTGCTTCAATCCGCCGGGCGTGACGCCGGGCGTCAGTTGCGCGGTGCCGATCACTTGTTCGACCGCATTCGCGCTGCCGAGCGATTGATAGCGCAGCAGTTCGTTGCTGGTCGCGTCGAAGGCGTAGATGCGGCTGAAATCGTCGTCGAGGAAATCGGCGCCGGTGATCAGGCGCGCGCCGACCAGGCCGTGCAGCGTGGTGCCGCTGTCGTAGCTCGGTGCCTGGGGATCGGTGCTGACGAGGTAGCCCCACATGATGTCGAAGGCCCACAGCGAAGCATCCGTGGGCACGCCTTCGGCTCGCACCGGTGCGAGCTGCAGCGCAGGAGCGACGCCGGACGGCGCGGAGTTCGCTACACCATCGCGGGCGACGAATGGCGTCGCCGTGTTCGTCTCGTGCAGCGGAACCACGACACGCGGCTGCGATGGCAGGTGGCTGCGAGCGTGCGCAGTGCCTGCGGCCCAATCCAGGCGGCCGCTGCCGCTGTTGCCGAGCGGTCGCACGATGCTGACGGCGGCGCCCGCCTCTGCGCTTGCTTCGATCGCATCGGTGCCGATGTCGAGCGACGGCGCCTTCGCCACGATATGCACTTGCCGGGTGCGGGTGAGCACGGTCGGGTCCGACGGTGTCCAGACGATGCGATCGACATCGCGCAGGCTCTGCGTTCGGAACGAAAACGGCAGCGCGAGATTCTTGTTCTGCAGCCCGATGCTCGCCCAGCCGCCGTAAGCCGCCGCCGGCGTGCCGCCGAAAACGCGGTTGCCGTACTGGAACTCGATCACGTGGGTGCGTTCGTGCAGGATCGCCTGCGCGGTGAGGCCGTATTGCGGATCGCTCGAACCGCCCTCCACCGGCGATTGGTAGTACTCGACGATGTAGCGGCGATCCGGCGCGCTGCCGACGATCTTCTGGAACTTGCCGCCGCCACCGCCGATGCCGGTCTGGTACAGCGCGATGGCGTTCGAATACGGCCCCAGTTGCACGTCGGGCAGCGGCAGCAGGCCGAAGCTCGCGGTGGTCGGGCAGTTGCCGTAGAAATCGCGGCGGCTGGCGAGCACACCGAAGTTGACGCACAAGGTATCGATGCGATCGCCGAACAAACGGAAATCGAAATCGGCGGGAAACGCCAGCGGCGCGGCGATCGGTTCGCCGTCGGTGATATCGATCCACTGGGCCGGCTGGCTGCTGTCGCGCACGTAGCCGGTTGGGTCGGCCTGCGCCGACCAGGTCGCCGACGGGCTGATGGATTCGCTCACCACCAGTAGCCGGTTGTATTGATGACTGGTGCCGGGTGCGAGCGCGATCGATTGCTCGGTCAGCAGCGCGCCGACGTGATCGTCGCGCAGCGAGTGGTAGCGCAGCGTCTGCGTCGAGTTGTTCTGCACGCGGTAGCACAGATTGACCTGGTCGCCGGCGGCGATTTCGAGCGTGGTTTCGCTGCCGCAGGCGTTCGGCGAGGCCGGGTCGGCGGGCGAAACCGTGACGCTCAGATCGAGTTCGCCGGACTCACCCTCGCCCTGCTCCACCACCACGCGATCGATGCCGGTCCAACCGCCGCGCAGCACGCCGTCGGTCTGATGCACGAAATGACGGAACGCGATGCGGCCGCTGCCCGCGGTCGGCAGACCGTCGGCGGCGGTGAGCGTGATCTGCGTCCACTCCAGCGGATAGACGGCATCGAGTTCGCCGGGATTGATGTCGTGCAGCAAGAGGCCGAACTGGCCGACGTCCTCCGGCTGCGTGCCGACATCGCTGCAGTCGCTCGCAACGCAGGCGCGCACTTGCAGGCGCGTCGGCCACTCGCCGGCCAGCGTGCGGGTGAAGAAGGACACGCGGGTATCCGGCGCGAAGTTGATCGGCGGACTCACCAGCCAGGAACTGAGCGTGCCGGCGTCGGCCAGCGTCGAGAACGGATGCGACGCGGCGTAGCTGTCGCCGGCGCCGTCGCTGGCCTGGAAATAGTCGTTGAGGCCTTGTCGCCAGGTCAGCCAGGGGTGGTCGCTGTTGTTCTGGCGGATCCAGCCGTTGCGATAGATGCCACCGGGCGCGAATCGGTTGTTGCCGATGATGCGGTCGATCTGCTCGAAGCCTTCGTTGACGATGCGGCGGATATCGCCGCCGCCCGTTGCCGTCGAAGGGTTCGATCGCGGCGCCCGGGTGTCCGTCGGCACGGCCTGCGCGGCCATGCCCGGCCGCAGCGCCGCGATGGCGGCCATGGGATCGGTGCCTGCCGCCCGCGCCGCTGCGATGACGGCGGCGCGCGTCTCGGGCACCGCCGCCTGCGCGCCGGACATCGTCATGCTCGCCAGCCACGCGATCGACAGCGACAGCGTCGCCAGCCGTTTGCACACCACCATCGGGATCTCCACTGGGTTCATTGCGTCCGTCTGCGGGCCTGCGATGCGCGGCATCGGTGCGGCGTGCCCGGACTGTGTTGCAGCTGGTCGCGCACGCCCTCACGGCGCCCGCATGGTCACCGCACAGAACCCGCACAATGGACGAAGAAGGCAACAGAAACCGTGACTTGGCTGTGTACGCCGGAGCGGCGCCGTGCGCGGCGCAGCCACTGCAACCGGGCTAAGGAGTGCCGGTGCGCTCAGTACGGGGCCGTGATGTCGCGTTCGCCGGCCAGCGTACGGGCCTTGTCGTTCGCGGTTTTCGCCAGCGAGGGGCGGCCCAGGGCTTCGTACAGCGCGGCGGTGGCGCGGGCGGCGCGGTAGTCGCGATCGGCGTAGGCCGCCAACCGGCCGCCGACGGCGGCCGCGGCATCGAGGTCGCCGGTGGCGAGCAACTGGCGCAGCGAAGCGATGGCGGCCGTGATGACGATTTCCGGCGCGCCGCGTGCTTCCGCCGCGGCCAGCGCGCGCGCGTTCAATGCGGCCGCGGCGTTCTCGTCCTGCGGCCGGATCTGTTCGGCGCGGATCAGATCGAGGATCACCGGCCGATCGAGATCCTGCACCGACTCGGGCGCGCCCTGAAGATGATCGAGCACACGATCCACCGTGTCGAAGCGTTGCTCGCGCACCGCGGCCTGCACGATCAGCCAGCAGGTTTCCGACAACATCGATTGCCCGGCCAGATCGGCCGCCCGCGCGATGCGTGCCAAGGCCGCGTCGGCTTGCGCGAGCAGTTCGCTGTCCTGCCCGCGCATCGCCAGCAGGGCCAGGCGCAAGGCGGCGAACTCGGTGTCGCTGGCGGCCGGATCGTCCGGCTGTCCGTCGAAACGTTCGATGTTGTCGGCCGCGTCGCGCAGGCGCCCGGCGGCGAGCAGCGCGCGCGTGTAGGCCGCGGCGATGCGCCGGTTGAACGCGGCATTGGCCAGGTGTTCGACCTGCTGCATCGCCTGCGCGCCGGTGGCCACGGCGCCGGCCACATCGAGCAAGGCCAGTTGCGTGTAGACCTTGTTGTGCAGGCTGATCACCAGTTGATCGCGCACGCCGAATCCGGCCAGCACCGCGATGGCGCGGTCCTGCGCTTGCAGGGCCGCCGCGAAACGACCGCGATTGTGTTCGGCCATGGCGACGTTGATATCGAGATTGGCCAGGCCGATACGGTCGCCGGCGCGATCGAGTTCGATCCGGGCGCGGCCGAAGTCGGCGGTGGCGTCGTCGAATGTTTCCAGCGCGACGGCCGCCGCGCCGCGCCCCATGTACGAGCGCCCGAGCAGACCGGCCTCGCGGCTGCCGTCCAGCAATTCGATCGCCTGGGTGTAGGCGCGCGCGGCCGCGGCGTTGTCCGATTGCAGGATCGCCACCGCGCCCAATCCCATCCAACTGGCGGCGCGCAGCGCGCGATTGCTCAGCGCGGCGTCGTCGGCCACCGGCCGATACAGCGCAGCGGCGTCGGCAAGGCGGCCCTGTCGCACCGCGACGTTGCCGGCGCGCACGCGAAAACGCGCGTCGCTCGACGCCTGCGGGCCGGCGCGTTCGATCAGGCTCGCCGCCTGCGCCAGATCGCCGACCAGCAAGGCGGCATCGATCCGCGTCAGCAATTCTTCGTCGGGCAACGGCGCATGACGTTCGCTCAGCGCATTCAGGCGCAGATGCGCCAGCATGCGCGCCACGGCCTGCGCGGCCGCGGCCAATGGTGCTTCGCCGCTGCCGCTGTAAGTGTCGAGCGTCTCATCGTGATAGACATCCAGTTCGATGAACCAGCGTGCCTCATCGTGCTCGGCGCGCGGCACGACCAGATGCGTGGCGCCGGTTGCCGCGCGCAGACGACCGAGCCCGATATCGGCGTCGCCGGCGCCGCGCGACGGTTCCCGGCCGACCAAGGTCACCACCTGATCGCTCGGCAGTACCGCTTGCCCGGCGTCCTGCCGCAGCAGCGTGGCGATGTAGTCCATCACGCCCAGCCGCACCCAGGTGGTGGCCGCATCGTCGCCTTCGAGTTGCACCGGCAGCACCATGAACAGCAAGGTGCCGGCGGCGGGGGCAGCGGTCGGCGTGGTGGCGTCGATGGTGGCATGACGCTGCTGCCAGAGAGCTGCGGCGACGGCGAGCAAGGCAAGCAGCAGCAAGACGATGACCAGACCGCGCCGCGACCTGGCCGGTGGCGCGCTGTCGCTCGCGCTTGCGATCGCCGATGCCGGCGTTTCGGGCGATTGCTCTATCGTGGCGGACGCCACGGATTCGTCGATGCCATCGGTCGACGCCGTCGCCACCGGCCCGGGCCGTTCCAGCACCTCGACCGCCGCGATCCACCGATAGCCGAAGCGCGGCACGGTGCGGATCATTTCGCGCTCGCCGGCGCCGACGTCGCCCAATGCCTGCCGCGCCCGCAACAGCGTCTGGCCCAGCGTGTGATCGCTGACGTCGGCACTGCCCCATACGGCGGAAATCAACTCGTCGCGGCCGACGGCGCGCGCGCGATGTTCGATCAGGTACGCCACGCAATCGAACGACTTGGGCGGCATCGACACCAGCGCCCCACCCTCGCGCAACTCGCGCGCGCTCGGATCGAGCAGGAAACGGGCGAACCGATAAACCGGTTTGTGCATCGGGGATTACCGGCTCCGGTGTCTGCTGGCAAGGTCAAGAGCGCCCGTTCGATGGCAACGAATCCATGCTCCGGGGCCGCAAATCGGACTTGAAAGATACCAGCAATCGGCGCGCACGATTCCGCAGCGGCCAGGGGCCGTCACGCAGTGCGGGCAGCCGCTGTCCGGGCTCGGCAAAGAAAACTGGGGCTCGTGCGCGGAATATCCCGAGACGACCCGTCAACGGTAATCAGGCCGGCGGCAGACAAACCGAGCGCAGCGCGGCAGCGCAGCGCGGATGCGTTGGGTACTACTTGCCGATCCAAAACCAAGTCGAGAACAACAATGCCACGGCGGCGATCAAGATGTCCGGAATGATCGACGCGATGCTTTGCCCCAGAAACTTGCGTCTTACCACCGAGGCGACAAGCAGCAATGCCGATGCGGCGGCGAACGCCGCATGCATCAGATAGCGATGCAGAATCGCCAACTGAGCTTCACCGTGTGCTGTCCGGACCGCCTCGGGCAGCGAAAACATGTAAAGCGCGAAGCCCGCCATTGCACCGACGCAGCCTAAACGGGCAACCCACGCAAACAGCGACCCCCAATCGATACGGTCAGGCTTGGTCATTCGAATATCTCTTCCAGGATGGGCGAGAGCTTCTGCCAGATCGTACTCGGAACGCTCGCATTCGGCGTTTCTCTGATCGTCCTGGGTTCGCCGCGCTCATCGCTTCCACGATGCACCGCGCCGATCAGTTCTGCAGCTCTGTCGACGCCTCTGGTTGCTTCGTCCGGTTGATAGGCCGACGAATTTCGGCGTGCCAGCGCACTTTTCCCGAGCACTTCGGCCAGCGCATCCTGCAGAGGCTTTTGCCTGCTGGGATCGTAAGCAATAGCCGGTGCGTCGGATTCGAAGTTTTCCGGCTTGTAGTCATTGTCGACGAAACCCTTGGGTTCGCGTCCTGTGCCGATGCGGCTGTATCCGAGGATGTTGACGGCCGAGGACATATTGAGCGTCGAGCGGTCCTTGAGTCGAAGGTCGTCTTCGGCGGTGTGCGCGCCCCCCGCGGGCAAGACGCCATCGGAATAGGCAATCTCGTGCAGCTCCCTTCGGATTTCTTCCTGCAGCTTGCTCGCCTGTTGCGGCGTCATGCCCCGCTTCTGCGCGAGAGCTCCCGCCAAGGTTTCCACATAGTCCAGATAGAGCTCCGGCCTGCGCTGGATCGTATCCGGCGCATACATGGGTTCCTTGTGGCCCCAGCCGGTCTCGAACGTCCGCACGCGATCGGGATTCGACTCTCCGCCGTATTCCGCGGTTTGCCGATGCGCGAAGGTGTCGCCGAGCCTATGGATCAACAATCCCGTCGTCGTCAGATCGTCGCCCGCAGTCTTGATCGCACTTAACGTTCGCTCGGTTTCGAGCTCGGCATTCCCGCCCGACAGTGCATGAAAGCCTATCTGCACCCGGTCCGACAGATCATCGAGTTCGTTGCTGGACAGATCGATCGAGCGCTTGAAAACCGTGATCGCGTCGAGTGCGGCAACCTCGTCCGGCAACTGCGAGTACACCGCCAACTGTTGCGCTTCAGCATCGGTGTAGCCGGCGCGCAGCGCGACGTAATACGTCGTGTAGTAGTGGCCCGCTTCCCCGTACATGCCGGTCGGATCAGTGAAGTACAACGGATTGCCGTTGGCATACAGATACTTGTTGAGCGTGATCGGATTCATCACATCGCCCGCCCACGGATCGATGCGGGTGAAGCGCCCGAGCTTCGGCGAGTAGTAGCGTTGCTGGGCGTAGTAAAGGCTCGATTCGGCGTCGGCGTAGTAGCCGGTGAAACCGATCGGCGGCAGCGTGCCGGTCTGCGAGGTTGCGTTGCCCCAGGCGCCGTAGCTGGCGCGGCCTTGTTCGCCGCCGTCGGCGCGGCTCCAGCGGATGGGGCTCTTCAGGGCGTCGTGTTGCGCGTAGCTGGTCAGGCCCGTGCGGTGGGTGCGCAGGACGCGGCCGCCGGCCCAGTCGTAAGTCGCCAGCGGGTTGTTGGTGACGTTGGTTTCGCGCCGCAGGTGTTCGCCGTCCCAGCCGTAGCGCACGGCCTCGGCGGTGGTGCGTTTCTCGACGCGGCGGCCGTCGACATCGTAGGCGTAATCGACCGGCGGACCGGCGGGTGCGGTGAGTGTGGCGACGCGGTCCTGCGGGTTGATGCGGTACGTCGTGACCTGGCCGTTGGTGGTTTCTTCGATCAGGTTGCCGTTGTCGTCGTATGCGTAGGCCGTGCTGACGCTGGCGACGCTGTCGGTGACGCTTTCGACCTGATCGCGCGCGCTGTACACGTAAGTCCGGTTGGCGACGAGCACGCCGGCGCGCAGCACGACTTCGGTCTCGCGGTTGCCGACGGCGTCGAGCGTGTAGGTCGTGTCGGTGACGATGCCGTCTTCGCCGGTGACCGCCATGCCGAGCAGACGGTCGTCGCGGTCGTAGCGGTAGGTCGTGGTGCGCGTGCCGGCCGCCGTGATCTGGGTTTCCTGTGCACGGTTGCCGTTGAGGTCGTAGGTGTAGACGAAGGACGCAACTTCGGTACCGGCCTGGCGGTGCGTGATGCGCGCGATGCGCCCGGCGACGTCGTACTCGAAGCTCGCCGTGGCGCCATTCGGATAGGTCTGCAGCTTGAGCCGTCCGCCCGGCGTGTAGTCGAGCGCCATCGCGGTTTCACCCGCCGGTTGCACGGTGCGGATGCGATTGAGCAGATCGGGCTGCGATTGCGTGCGGCCTTCGGGGTCGGTACGCGCGACGCGGTTGCCCTGCGCGTCGTACTCGAAGCTGGTCGCTACATTCCAGCGGTCCGTCTCTTTCGCCAGCCGATCCTGGCGGTCCCATTCGCGCAGCGTCAGGTGCGTGGTGCCGCCGGATTCTTCCTGCACGAACTGCGTGGGGTGACCGTCCGGATCGAAGCTGGTGCGCTCGGACACGATGTCGCGCGCCGCCGCGACGCCCGCGAAATTGCGCTCGATCGGGCGATCGAGCTCGTCGTACTCATGCGTGACCTGGCGGCCGTTGGCATCGGTGCGCTGGACCGGATTGCCGTTCTCGTCGTAGCTGTCGATCGTTTCGAACGTGGCGTCGGCGAAATCGATGCGCGTGGGGCGGCCGAGTTCGTCGTACGACGTTTCGGTGTCGTGATCGCGCGCGTCCGTCACGAGCGTGCGGCGATCGGCGCGGTCGTAGTCGTATTGCGTATGCGCGCCTTCCGGGCTGTCGATCGACTGCAGGCGCTGCGCCGCGTCGTAGTGGAATTGCCAGCGGTACTGGCCGCCCAGCGGGCGGATCGACGCGACGCGGTTGCCGTGCCCGTCGTATTCATGGCGTGTGACCGCGCTGCCGTCCGGATGGGCGACAGTTTCGGTTTCGACGCGGCGGCGCAAATCGTAAGTGAACTCGGTCGCCACACCGTCGGCATCGGCGCGCTTGCGCACATCGCCCCACGGGAAATATTCCGTGGTCTCCACGACGTTGCCGGGCCGTCGCACGGCGATCAGTTCGTTGGCGGCGTTGTAGTCGTGCAGAGTCTCGTTGCCGCGCGCATCGACCAGCACCGCGAGGTTGCCCGCTTCGTCGTAGCGCCGCGTTTCCAGCCGCACGTTGTCGCGCCAGCGCTGCGTCAGGCGGTTTTCGCGATCAAACTCGAATCGCGTCACCAGCGTGCGGCGGTCGGTCTGTTCGACCGCGTTGCCGGCGGCGTCGTAGGTCCAGGTCTGGACGTAGGACAGCGGCGCCGGATCGGTCTGGGTCCGCTTGCGTCCGAGGCCGTCGTAGGTCCAGGTCGTGGTATAGCCGCGCGCATTGGTCTGCTCGATCAGATTGCCGTTGGCGTCGTAGTCGAATTCGGTGACGTAGGCGAACGGCGCCGGCGCCGTGGTGCGGGTGCGGCGGCCGAGGTCGTCGATCTGATGCGTGGTGGTGGCGCCCTGCGCATCGGTTTCGCTTTCCACCTCGCCGTGGATCGTGTGCGTCCACGCGAGATTGCGGCCGAGCGGTCGGTGTTCGGCGAATACGCGGTTCAGCGCGTCCACCTCGTAGGTGGTGGTGTTGCCGTTGGCGTCGCTGAGCGAGGTGCGGTTGCCGTCCTTGTCGTAGCCGATGCGGACGAACTCCGGGCGCGCGAAATCGCCTTCGAGGTCGCTGCTCGCGCGGTGCCGGTTGAGCACGTCGAACTCGTGGCGCAACGCGCGTCCGTTAGGCTGCACTTCATCGACGCGATTGCCCACGCGGTCGTAGCCGTGGCGCGTCACGCGGCCGGGCACCGGGCCGCTTTCGGAAATCGGACGGTTGCGCGCGTCGTAGCCGATGGTCACCGCGTGGCCGCGCGGGTCGGTGCGCAGCACGGGGTTGTCGGCGAGGTCGTATTCGGTGCGCCAGAGGTTGCCTTCGGCATCGGTGCGCGTGCGTTCGCGACCGCGCGCGTCGTAGCTCCACCGCCGCTCCTGATCGATCAGGCGCGGACCGCTCAGGGTTTCCTTGATCTTGCGATCGGCCGGGTCGTACTCGGTGAGCAGCACGCGGCCTTCGGGCTCGGTCTGCCGTTCGAGCCGGTCGCGCTGATCGAACACGCGCGTGGTCAGGAAGCCGCGCGCGTCTTTCGATTCGATGGCGTTGCCGTTGCCGTCGTAGCGTTCGGTACTCTCCAGCCACTGCGCGCCGAGCTTGCGGCGCACCATCGTGCGCAGGTAGGCCGGATCTTCGTAGCGATATTCCGTGACGCGCGTGCCGGTGGTTTCGCTGAGGACGTGGCCGAGTGCGTCATGGGTGTAATCGGTGACGCGGCCCAGCGGTTCGGTGCGCTGGTGCAGCCGATTGGCGGCGTCGTATTCGTAGCTCGTGAGCTGGTTGCGGAAGTTGCTTTCGGTTTCCTTGTTGCCGTTGTAGTCGTAGCTCATCGCGCGGCTGTCGCCCGCGGCATTGCGGATCGCCACCTCGCGGCCCATGGCGTCGTGCGTGTAGCGCGTGGCGTTGCCGTTTTCGTCGGTCTCCACTCGCACGCGTTCGGCGTCGCGGTATTCGACCGTACGTGCGGCTCGCACCGGCACGCCGTCCAGGCCTTCGGGCGCGGCGGGCAAGCGCGTCAGCAGCACCCGCCCCTGCGCATCGTGTTCGAACTCGGTCAGGTTGCCCTTGCCGTCGCGCTCCCAGAGCTTGCGGTCGAGCGCGTCGAAACCGGCGCTGCGGCGTTCGCCGATGGCGTCGGATTCGGATACCACATGCCCGTAGACGTCGTAGCCGTAGGTGGTGGTATCGCCGTTGCCGTCGGTGCGGCTGATGCGGTCGCCGCGCTCGTTGACCCCATACAACTCGCTGACGCCGCCGCGCGCGGTGCCGCGCAGGTTGCCGCGTTCGTCCCACGAGGTGCTGGTGACGATGTCGCGCGCGTCGGTGAATTCGTCGACGCGATCCTTGATCGGCGTGCCGAACGCGGTCGGTGGGTGATAGCTCCAGCGCCGTTCGAGCGTGCCGTGCTCGTGCACGACGCGCTCCAGCGTCTTGTTGCCGTAAAGGTCGTATTCGAATTCGGTGTAGGTGCCCAGCGCGTCGGTCACTTTGCTCGGTTGCAGCGCTTGCAGGTTCCACTCGGTGAGCGTGGTGCCGGCCGCATCGGTGACGCGGCTGGCCGCGCCGTAACCATTGAGCACGTAACGCGTGGCGGCGTTGCGCGCATCGGTGATGTCGGCCACCGGGTCGGGCACGAGGCCGCGGATGCCCGGGTAGGCGAACCCGGTTTCGCCGCCATCGGGTTCGGTGACGGTGGCCACGCGCTGCTCGGGAATGTAGAGCGGGCCATCGTCGGTGCGGATGCCGGACCAGCCGACCTGCCAGGCGTAGCGGCGCTCGCCGCCGTCGATGTCGTTGCGCGCCAGGTTCAGACGGAAGCCGAAATGGTGGTACTTGAACTCGCCGCCCGGCTCGATCGTCCAGAGGCCGGCGCGGTCTTCGTAACCGTAGGTTTCGCGCTTGAGCCCGGGTTTGTCGCCCTGGCTGCGCGTGACTTTGGCGAGGTTGCCGTCGGCGTCGTATTCGTAGCGCACCAGCAGGCCCTGCGGCCCGCGCACCGCCACCAGCAAATGGCGCGAGCTGTGCACCGGCACGCCGCCGATGGTCTCGCCCTCGCTGAGCACGACGGTCTGGTAATCCATTTCCAGCGTGCGGCCGGCGTCGTCGCGCATGCGCACGACCTGGGCGGGCAAGGTGTTGTTGTCGTATTCGTAGGTGACGCGGTTGCCGTTCGGGTCTTCCACGAAGGAAAGCCGCGGACCGGCGGGCGCCAGTTTGCCGAAGTGGTAGCGCGTGCCGTTCTTCGAATAGAAATCGAAGGCGCCGCCATCGCGTCGTACCAGCGTGCCGTTGTAGCCGTGCAGCGCGCGATAGGCGGGCGAGCCGTCCGGCAGGTCGCCATCGCGGATGAAGCGCTGCCCCTGCCCTGCGGCGCCGGTGACGGTGTAGAGGCCGCAGCGGTCGAGACTGACCTGCGAGTCGAGATCGGTATTCCAGCCGCGGCCCAGGAAGGTGAGTTCGTTGCCGGAATGGCTGGCGTAAGTACGGGTGAATTTCATGCCCGGCCCGCGCCCGCCGATCGATGCGTCTTCCGCGCTGAGCACGGCGTGGCCGCTGAAAAGATCCACGCCCTTGACGAAGGAATGCGCCAGCGGCAGCGAATCGCGCCGTTGCGGCACGTTGCTGGCGCGGCCGGTGAACACTTCCTCCTCGCCGTCGGAATCGGCGACCGCGCGCAGGTCGTATTCGTATTCGCCGAACGGCAGATCGCGGGTGTCGATCGCCAACTCGAAGACGCCCTCGCCGCGCGCCTGATCGACGATCGGTTCCCACGCCACCAGGCCGCGGTTGCCGTGTTCGTCGAGGTTGAAGAAACGCAGGCTGACGCGCGCAGGCTGGCCGATGGCGTAGACGAAACGCACCGAGTCGGGGCACTGGAACTGGGTCGGCACGTCGATCTCGTGCTTCATCGTCAGGCGCTGCGGATAGCGGCGCGCGATGAAGCTTTCCAGCTGCGGCAGCGGTGCGGCGGTGGTGTCGGCGCCGAAGCCGGCGATGATGCCGCGCGACAGCGGCACCGGCGACTCGCCCGATTGCAGGAAGAACGGCGTGTCCGGATTGATCGAGTAGCGCGCCGAGTAGTCTTTTTCCGGATCGAAGGCGCGGCCCTGTCCGAAGCGGCAGCGGTAGCTGCCGTCGATGAAGACCTGCGAACAGCTGGCGTCCACTTCGCCATCGGCCAGCAGTTCCATCGTGCCGTGGCGGGCGATGTAACTGCCCGGCGCGAAATTCGCCTGCAGCGTGAAGTCGGTGCTGCTGCGCTGGAAGGCGCTGACTTCGACGCGTTCGGGCAGCACCGTGGGCGCCGGCAGATGCAGCACCCAGGCGCGCGGGATATCGGTGACGAAAGGCTCGTCGAACGGATCGGGCAGCGGCAAGGTGAGCGTGCCGCTGACTTCCGCCGCGGCGCCGCCGGCGATCAGGTCGTATTCCATCGCACCGGCCGCCGCGCGCGGGCCGATCACCTGCGCGCCGCTCGCCACCACGGTGGTCTCCGGCGGTGGCGCCCACGCGCCCCAGCCGAGCCAACTGCGGCCGTTGGCGAGGGCGCCGGCGATGCGGCGTGTCACCGGGAAGCGGGTATTAGGCAGCGCGGCTTCCAGCGAACGCTCGCCGGCGTGATGCAGGCCCATGCCGTTGCGCAGCGTGTAGACCCACTGCGCGACGCTGGCGTAAATCCAGCGCTGGCACAGATTGCTGTCGTTCTCTTTGACGATGTCGCCGGCCGTCGTGTACTGCAGCGAGGCCGTACCGGCGGCGCCCGACGCCGTCAGGTTGATGCGCGCCATCATCGCCGCGGTGGGGGCGAGGTTGGCCTGCGCACCACCCGGGCGGGTGGTGATCGAAACACTGTTCGACACGCAGGGCTGACCGACATAGCGGATGCCGTCCGCCGGGCAGGTGCCGGGCAGGAACAGGCCGCTGTGCGGCGCCAGGGCGATTTCGTGGCCCTCGCACTGCGGCGTCGGGTATTGGTCCGACACGCCCAGCGTCACGTCCTCGTTGTAGACGCGGTTGCCGTAGGCATCGAGCGTTTCGATATCGAGCGCCAGGTAGGCCAGGCCCGGCGTGGGCTTGTAGCTCGCCGGCGGGCCCTGGATCGCGACGCTGACCGCCGGGCCGGGCAAGGCGTAAGCGCGGTACGGCTGCTCGGCGATCAGATCGTCCCCGGGCAATTCGATGCGCACGTCGACGGAACTGATGCTGCCCCACTGTGGGTACTGCTGGCCTTCGCTGTGGAAGTAGTTGCCCAGGCCGCCCTGCACCTGCGGCAGCGTGAGGCTGGCGAGCGCCACGCCGCTCGCATCGGTGGCGACCTTGAGTTGTCCGGCGCCGGCGAAATCGGCGCCGCCTTCGAGCACGGTGAACGTGACCTCGGCGCCCTGCACCGGCCGCCCCACTTCGTCGCTCACGAAGGCCGCCAGCGCCTGCGCGAGCGGTTGCCCGACGGTGCCGGTCTGGCCCTGCGCGGAGGCATCGAGCTGGATCAGGAAACCGGCGAGCGGATCGCGATTGGGTTCGCCGCCATATGGATTGGCGAACAGATCGGCGAGGTTGGGAATCGTCCACAGAGCGGGCGGGATGACCGTCACGCCGCCGGCATAGCGGCCCGCGACGAAATAGCCGGTTTCGCCGGTGGCGGGATTGCGCACGCGCCACGCGCTGCCGCTCCACGATGGCGTGCCGGGCGGCGCGTCGAACACGAGCGGATCGCGCGGGATTTCCACGTCGAGCGCGCGATCCAGCCACGACTGCACATGCTCGCGCACCGCCGCATCGTGGGCGGCAAGCAACGTGCCGGCATCGTCGCCGGGCAGCAGGGCGAGCACCGGCACGGCGCGTGCGGCGGCCACTTGCAGGCCCTTGTCGGCGGACACCGACGACACGTTCCAGAGCCGCTGGAACAATTCGTGTTCGAGCGCGCTGCCGTGCAGGGCGGACAGTTGCATCCAGGATTTTTCGATGCCGGCGTCGGCGCGCTGCGCGATCGGTTCGACCGGGCGCAGCAAGGCATCGAGCGCGACGCCTTCGAAGGCGAGGCGATGCGCCAGGCCCAGCACTTCGTCGACGCGGTACTGCGCGATGGCCAGCGTGGCGCCGGGCAACGGCCGCATCACGGTGGCGCCGAGCGCGTCGCCCAGTTCGCTATCGGCCTGACTCCACTCGGCCTGGTAGCGCTGCGCGAAGCGGCCCAGCAAGCGCGCTGCGGCGGGGTCGGACGCCCCGGCGTCGGCGTTGTCGTCGGCCGGCAGCAGACGGTCGCCCTGCGGATCGAGCGCAAGCGCGGCAATGCCGCCGGCGCGCAGATCCTGCGCGGCCGACACGCTGCCCGCCGGACCGCTGAGTTCGAGTTCGATGCGGTGCGTCGCGCCCATGTCGAGCGTGCCGGTGCCGGCGATCGCCGGGCGGCCTTCGAGCCACACGCTCGGACGCACGCGCAACAGATAGGCGGGAACCTGGCTGATGCCGCCGCGGGCATTCGCCAGATGCTGGTCTTCGACCGAGGCCGGCACGTAGCCGAGCGAGAGCCGGCGCGTCGCGATCTGCGAGAGCGGCCAGCGCGCCTGCAGCACGACGGGCGAGTCGGCGGCGCCGCCCGCGCGCATCGCGATGGCGAGCCACTGACGCTGCTCGTCGAGCAGTTCCGATGCTTCCAGGTTCACCGCCAGCACCGGATACGGCGTGCTCGAAGGCAGCAGCAGCAAGGGTTCGGCGGCGTTCGCGTGCCGCGCCAGGCGATCTTCCAGCACCAGCGCCGGGCGCAGGCGGCCCAGCCGCAGCGACAGTTCCGCGCGCAGCGCCGGCCACGGGAGGCTGTCGCGCGGTTGCGCGAGGAATTGGTCCATCCAGCTTTCGACGTCGAGCGCGGCGGGTTGCAGCACCGGCTGCGCGGCGACGAATTGCGCCGGCCTGAGCGCGGGCATCAGCGGGATCCAGCTGCGCGCCGAACGATCCGCGGACGAGCCGCGATAATTGCCATACGGCACGAACGCGGAGACCCAGACCTGTTCGAGGCGGAATGCCGCGACGCGGCCCTGCGCGATCACCGGCAGATGCGCCACCCCGGCCCCCGCGAGCGCCGCGCCGACCTGCGTTTCGGCGACGCCGAGCTGGCGCGCGAGATCGGCGATCGGCACCTCGACGACGCCGGTGACATAGCGCGCCGGCGCGTTCGAAGCGCGCAGCAGCGCGATCAGCAGGCTGGCCTGGTCGACGTCGTTGCCGGCCCGCGTGAGCAGCGTTTCCTCCGCGCCTTTCTGCGCGCCGGCGTACCACTGGGTGCGCACCTGCGTGCGCACGAAATCGAAGATGGCGACATAGTCGTTGCCCAGGCTCTGCGCCTGCGCCAGCACGGCGGGCGAAAGCGGCGCATCGGCGCTGGCTGCCAGGTCTTCGGGCAAGGCAGCCACCTCGCCGCCCGCGGCGTAGCTGGGCGGGCTGTCGGGCTGCATGCGCGGCGCGCGCGGCAGCAAGCGTGGGCGGTGTTGCGGCAAGGCCTGCGCGCCGAACACCGGCAAGGCCTCGACGCGGCGCGCATCGATCAGCTTCAAGGCTTGTTCGGCGCGCTGCATGCGCGCGCCGCTCGCGGCCTGGGCGACGGCATCCAGCGCAGCGAGCAAGGGATCGGCCGCGGCGCGCCAGCGTTGCCGCGCCGCGTCCACGCGCGGGCCCAGATCGACCGACGGGTGGCTCGGCCCGGGCGCCGCAAGGCGGTCGAACTCGGCCGAAACCAGCGCGTCAGCCGCCAGCACGCGCAGGTGCGCGGCCGCGAAGGCCGCGGCGTCCCCTTGCGCGAGGGCCGCGCGCGCCGCACGCAATGCGACGTCGAAACGCTGCATCGGGCCGTCTGTCGCGCGCTCCGGAGTTATCGCCGGCGTCAGCGGTTTCTGGGCGCGCAACGCGGCGGCTTCGGCGCTGGTGTCGCGTCCGGCGATCAGTGCACGCAGCAGGTTTTCCGCGGGCACGCCGACGATCGGCGCGGTGGCGCGCGCGACACCGGCCACTGCGGCCAGAACGGCGAACAGGGTCAGCGCATGCAGGCAGCGTGGCGAGCGAGACAGCGACATCATTCCGCGTTTTTCCGGGGTCTGGGATGGTGCAACGGCGTGGGCGGAGCGGACTTGCCGCGGGCGCCGTTCTCGAAGCCATCGCTGAAAATGGAACACGCCAGTTGCGCCGTGCCACAGGCGCGCAACACACGCACCGAGGCGGCCGCGCCGGTGTTGCCGGCGGCGTCGCTGGCGTGCACCGCGATGACGTTGTCGCCGTGCGCCAGCGGCACGGCCGCGAACACGAAGGCGCCATCGGAGCCGGCCTGCACCGTGTGCTGCAACGCACCCAGCGTGAGCCGCACTTGCGCCAGCGCTTCGGTGTGCCCGAGCACGTCGATGCTCGAGGCCGACACGTGGCTGCCGTCCAGCGGATGGATCAAGGTGACCTCGGGCGCCACGCTGTCGATCACGAAGCCGATGCTGCGGGTGGACACCAGGCCGACTTCGTCCTGCGCGGTCACCACCAGTCGATGCGCGCCTTCGGCGCCGACCGCCGTGCCCGAAACGAAAGGCTGGCCGTCGAGCGTGATTTCGGTCTCGACCGCGGTGGCGTCCTGCACACCGATGACGGGTACCAACGCGGTACGCGAAGCCTGACCATCGGCAGCGCCGCTGATCGTGATCAGCGGCGGCGTGGCGTCGGAACGGATCGGCACCGACACCGGCTGGCTCTGATTGCCGTGCACATCGCGTGCGCGCGCCTCGAGCAGCAGCACGCCTTCGCGCGGCAGTGGCAGCATGCGGCGCCATTCCTGCGCCGCGGCATCCATCGGCAGCCAACTGCCGCCGTCGACGCGGGCCTGCACGAATTGCAACGCGCTCTGGTCGCTGACGCCGACACGCAGCTCCACTTGGCCGCGATGCGCGTCCTGCGCCGCGGGCGAAAGCAGCACCAGCACCGGCGCCGCGCTGTCGACCACGGTGATGGCGACCGAGCCCAGCTCCAGCCAGGAGCCTTCGTGGCGTGCCGACAGCGTGGCGACGTGTGCGCCGAGCGCGAGTCCGACGCTGTCCGCGTTCTCTTCGCTGTCGTGCGTGGCATTGGCGGCGAGCGCGATGCTGCGCTCGCGCGTCCAGATCGGCGTGACATGGCCGGCCGCACGCAATTCGATGCGCAACGGCAGATCGGCGCGCGCTACCGCCGCGCGTTCGCGCACCTGCACGGCGATGCGGAACGGCGCACCCGCCGGCACGCTGGACGGAAGCGCCACCAGGCTGCCTTCGAGCCCGGCCGGACCGGCCGCGGAACGGAATACCTGAAGCGTGGCGGCCGGGCCGGTGTTGCCGGCCGCATCGGTGGCGGTAGCCGACAGCGTGTTTTCGCCGAGCGCGAGCGGCACGTCGGCGACGCTGAAATCGCCCTGCGCGTCGCTGCTGGCGGTGGCTTCGAACGCCCCCGCGACGAGGTGCACGCTGGCGCCGGCCTCGCTGCGGCCGAGCACCAGGACCCGGTCGCTGGCCACGATGGCGCCGGCCAGCGGCTGCACGAAGGTCACTTCGGGCGCCTGCCGATCGATGCGGAATTCGACCGTGCGCTCGCTGCTGTTGCCGGCCGCGTCCTGCGCCTGCGCCACCAGGCGATGCGTGCCGTGCGCGTCGACCGCGGTGCCCGAGACGAAGGCTTCGCCGTCCAGCGTCAGCGTGAGCGTGCCCGGATGCGCGTCGAGCACGCTCGCCACCGGCGTCACCGCGGCGGCGTAAAGCTCGCCGTGCGCCACGCCGGCGATGACGATCTGCGGCGGCGTGAGATCGACGGTGAAGGCGATGTCCGCGGTACTCGCGGTGTTGCCGGCGGCGTCGCTGGCGCGATAGCGCACCTGGTGCGTGCCCTCGTCCGGGGTCACCGTGGCGGCATAGCGCAGGCCGTCGAGCAGCGGCAGCGGCAGCCACGCGCCATCGTCGATGCGGTAGTCCACCGCGGCGATCGCGCGGTCGTCCTGCGCCTGCGCTTCGAGCAGGACGGGATGGCGCGATACGCTGCCTGCCAGCGGCAACACCGCGGCGATCTGCGGCACCTGCGCATCCACGATGTCGATCACCGCGCTGTCGAGCGTCATCCAGCCGTTGCCCGCATCGGCCTGCAGCACCAGTGTGACCGTGCCCCACGGCCAGGCCGCGGACGCCAGCGTGCGCAGCAGCTCGCGCTGTGCGCCCGCTGCCAGCGCGACGGTGAAGTTTTCTTCGTGCAGCACGGCGCTGTCGGCCGCGAGCGCGGTCAGGCGCATCGGTAGCGCGGCGTGCGCGTCGGCGGTCTGGTTGTCGATGCGGATCTGCAGCGGCAGCTCGTCGCCGCGCGGCACGACGTGGCTGGCGGGCAGCAAGGTGCCGGTGAGTTCGCCGGCGGCCACGCGGCGGGTGACGGTGATGGTCACCGGGCCGGCGACATTGCCCGCGCTGTCGGTGGCGGTCACCTCGATCAGGTTGGCATCGACCTGCAACGGCACCGCATCGAATACCAGCTCGCCACCGGCGCCGGCGGTGCCGTCGGCCAGATACGCCCCGGCGCGCAGTTGCAGGGCCGCGCCCGCTTCGCTCGCGACTTGCACCGCGATGTTGTCGGCGGAAGTGATGCTGCCGTCGGCCGGGCCGAGGATCGCCAGCGGCGGCGCATCCATGTCGATGTCGAAGGCCAGCGTGCGATCGCTGCGATTGCCCGCGGCGTCGATGGCGCGCACTTCGAGCACGTGCTCGCCGGCACCGATCGGCGTGCCGTCGGCGTAGGGCTCGCCATCGAGCCAGGCGTCGTGGCCGTCCGGATGCGCATCGACGATGTCGATCACCGGCGTGACCGCGGTGTTGCGCAGTTCGCCGTCGACGATGCCGGTGATGCGGATCAGCGGCGGCGTCGCATCGACGACGAAGATATGTCCTTGGCTGCGCGACTCGTTGCCCCACAGGTCGCGGGCGCGCAGCTCGAGCTGGTGGCTGCCGTCGGCCAGGCCGTGCAACAGCGCTTCGTAGCCTTCCAGGCCGCCCGCGGCGAGCGCGCGCCACTCGCCGCCGTCGACGCGGTAATGGGCGTCGCTGACGCGGCTGTGGCGATCGGTGATGCGCACGACCAGCGGCGTCGGCGCGCGGCGAGGCGCGGCGGCATCGGGCGTGACCAGGGTCATCAGCGGCGCCATGCCGTCAACCGCCTGGAAACCGAGCGAATCCAGCCCGCGCCACGCATCGGGTGCGTCGCCCGGCAGGCGCGCTTCCAGGCGCGCGACATAGCCTGCGGTGTGCGGCGGCAGGCCGTCGAGCGCGAGCGTCTGCGCGACACTCGCGCCGGGCGCGAGATCCACGCTCCAGCTGTCTTCGGCCAGCGCAGCGGATGCGCCTTCGGCAAAGACACGCACGCGCACCGGCACGCCCGCCAAAGCGGTGTTGCCGGCGTTGCTCACCTGCAGTTGCAGCGCACTGCCCTCGGTGCCCAACACCAACTGCGGTGCAGGCGCGAGCGCCAGCGTGCCGGCCAGCGCCTGGCTGCCGCCCGTCGCCACGAATTCGACTTCGCGCAATACCGACCGGCGGGTGCCGCCGCTTTCGAACTCGAGCAGCAGCGTGGTGATGCCGGCCAGTTGATCGGCGGGCGGGAACGTCACGCTGCGACGCACGCTGTAGCCCGGCAGCAAGGCGCCGCTCGCGCCGCTCCAAAGCACCAGCGGTGCGTCGCGGCCGATCACGCTCAAGCGCAGCGTGCCAGACTCGAAGGCCTGATTGCCGCCGGCATAATCGAGCCCGATCTGCACCGGCAGCGCCTCGCCCAAGGGCGTGCGCAGGCGCTGCGGCTGCAGCATGAGCGCAAGGTCGGCTTCGCCTTCGAGTTGCAAGGCAACAGTGCGTTCGGCCAGCGCTGCGCCGGAGGCATCGAGCAGGCGGGCATGCACCTCGTAGGCGCCCGCAAACAGGCCGGCCGCCGGCTGCCACTGCCAGTCGTGCATGCGCACCTGGCCGTAGGGCAAGGCCGTCACGGGGTGGCGCGCGATCTCGCCGAGGCTGCCGCCCTGCGCGTCGCGCGCCTGCAGCACCACGCTGCCGGTGAACGGTGCGCCGGGATTGAACACTTCGAACCAGCCGGCCGGCCGATCGCCCGCGACGAACGAGGACTGCGAGGCGAACAGATGTAGTTGCGGCGTCGCGGTGGCCGAAACGGTCCAGCGCACGGTCAGATGGTTGTTGGCTTCGTCGATCTCGGCGATCAGCCCCAGCGGGTCGATGTCGAGTTCGAGCCGGTACTCGCCGGCCAGCGTCATGCGCCCCAGATCGAGCGCGAAGCCGAGCAGATCGTTGCCGACTGCGTCGAACAGGCCGCGTTCGAATACGCGCTCGCTACCGTCCGGGCCCACCAGCACGGCGCGCAGCATCGTCCCCGCGGGGAAATCGGTGCCGTTGTCGTAACGCGCCTGCACCAGCGCCACGCGCGTGGCGCCCAGCGTGGGCACCGCCGGGAAGTAGCGCACGCCGCTCTCGTGCAGACTCAGATCGGCGCCGCTGTCGGCCGGGTCGTAATCGACGTGCAGCGGATCGGAGGTCGGGCCCGCGACGCCGCTTTGGTTGCGCGCGACGGCCTCCACTTCGTTGCGGCCGGGCGGCAGCGTGAGCCCGCGCACGCAGAACGCACCGGCGATGTCGGTGAGTTCCGCCCCGGCCGAATCGTCGCTGGTCAACAACAGGCGCCAGCTCGCGCTCCATTGCAGGCGGTACGTGGTGCCTGGGTCGCGCGCGGGCTGCGCGATCGAGCGCAGCAAGGCGCCGCTGGCCGCGTCGCGCAGTTCCATGCGATCGGCGAAACGCATCGCCACCTGGCTGGCGTCCGGCGACCACGCCAGCGCCAGCGGCACGCGTCCGTCGTCGAGCAGCACCATCGGCGCGGCGTTGTCCGCGTCCACGCGCAACACGCGCGACGTGAGCGCGTCGACCATCAGCCACGCCGGGCCGCGCGGCGCTGGCAGCGGCCCGGCCGCCGTCGCGCCGGTGCCGATCTGCAGCAGCGTGTTGTCCTGTTCGCGCACGCGATAGACGCGGCCGTCGTAGTCGCCGACGACGAAACCCAGGGTCTGGCTCCAGGCGATGCGACCGGCCCTCGGTTCGACACCGGCGGGCAGCGCGATCTGCATTTCCCCGGCGGCGCTCGTCCACAGCGTCAGCGCCGCGTTGCCCTGCGGGTACGAAATCATCAGCAGGCGATCGCCACTCGCATCGGGAACGAGGTCGTACAGGTAGCCGAACTCGCCGATGTGCTCGTAGTCCGGATTGCCGCGTCGCAGACGCTCGACCTGCGCCCAACTGTGGCGGTAAGCAATGACTTCGTCGCCGCCGCCGACGAAATGGGCGTAGCCGTAACTGGCCGAGCGCTGCGCGTCGAGCTCCTGCGATTGCAGGTCGTACCAGCCGGTTCGGCTGCCCGACTGCACCCCGTCGCTGAAGATCGATGTCCCGTCGGGCGACAGCAAAGTGTCGAAGCGATCCGCGAAGGTCAGCACCTGCGTCGAGTCCGCGGCGGCGGCGCGCACCACGGCGGCTTCTTCGCCGTTGAGGCCGATCGCCACCTCGAAGCCGGGCGTGGCGATACCGCAGACATCGACGCGCGGCGTGTCGATGGCGATGGCCGCGCCGGCGTGCGTCGGCCACGTCAGCACCGGTTTGCCGGCAAGGGTGGCGTCGCGCACTTCGCCACGCATCGGGGCGCTCGGCGCGCTGACATTGCCCGCCGCGTCGATGGCCTGCACGCGATACCAGTAGGCCTGCCCGAGCGCGAGGCCCTGGTGCAGATACTCCTGCGCGGCCAAGGTGAGCAGCGGCACGTAAGGTTGCTGCGGGTCGTCCTGCGCCGGGCTCACCGACAGGCGATAAAGCGCAGGTGCCGCGCCGGCGCCGGCGATCCAGCGCACGCGCAGGGCCAGCGCGGCGCCGTCCTGCTGCACCGAGACGATGCTCGGCGCGGCCGGGCCGTCCTGCGCGATGTCGAGCGCGACTTCGTTGGAACGCGGGCTCTCGTTGAAATGCGTGTCTTCCGCGCTGACCGCATAGACGTAGTGCCCGTTGGCCAGGTTCGCGTCGACATAGTCGGTTTGCGCCGACGCCACCGTCGCCACGCGGACGCCGTCGCGATAAACGGCATAGCCGCCCAGGTCCGGCGCGGCCGACGCCGTCCACTGCAGCAGCGCGCCATCGCCCTGCGCGCTGCCCTGCAGCACCACGGCCGGCGGCGCCTGCGCGTCGCCGATCGCCACGCTCCACGGCGCCGAGCGCGCACTCTCGAAGCCGAGCGCACTGACGGCCGAAACCTCGTACGTGTACGAGCCGTCGCCGACGTTGTCCTCCCAGTTCGTGGCGGCAGTGAGCGCGCGCTGCAGCGGCTCGATCTCGGCCACCTCGATGGCGGCGCCGGGCGCCTGGGCGCGCAGGAATTCGACGGCGATCGCGGTCGCCGGATACGGCGTGCCGAACCAGAGCAGATCCGCCGGCGCGCGGCGCGCGCTGCGCGTTGCCAGCGGCATCCAGCGGCCGGCGGCGTCGCGCGCCCAGACGCGGTAGTCGCTCGCCGAACGTTCCACGTCGGCGAATTCCACGCGCAGGCCGGAGACCAGCGCAACCTCGTCCCATTCGATCTGCACGCGTGCAGCGGCCGGCAATTGCGGCGAAGACGATGGGGCCGTCACCGTCCAGTAGGTGGCATCGTCCTGATCGACCAGCGCCGGTACCGGCCCGGCCTCGAAATGCGCGAGCAAGGTCTGCGTCACGCGCGCCTCCGTGCCGAGCGCGCGACCGTTGCGGAACACGCGATATCCGGCGACGTCGGCGCTCGCGCTGGGCTGCCACGACAGCGTCACGACATTGCCCGCCACCACGCCTTGCAACCCCGTCGGCGGCAACGGCACGGCGCCGCGCACCACGACGACCGCAGCGGCGATGCTGCGATTGCCGCGGGCATCGCGCACGCGCACCGCGATCTGGTTCTCGCCGACGAACAGTGGCACGTCGGCGATCTGGAAAGCCGCGTGCGGCGCTACGTCGCCGGCCTCGCCCTGCGTCTGCTGCGCGCCGCTCGACACCTGCCACGACAGCGCGCCGCCGACATCGAACGCGGTGCCTTGCACCTCGATGGCAGCCAGTGCGACGAGCGTGAACGGCTGCTGCAATTGCAGTTCGAACACGTTGGCGACATCGACGTCGCTCGGCGCGGAAGCGTTGTCGCTGCTGTCGATCGCCAGCACGCGGTAACGATGCTCGCCCGGCGCGCGGCCGGCATCGACGCGCACGGTGCCCGCGATGGGCACGGCATCGAGTGCCTGCCACACGCCGTTCGGAGCACGACGCTCGACGCGATAGCCGGCGAGGTCGGGTTCGGCGTTGGCGTCCCAGGCGATGCGCACTTCGCTGCCGTCGGCGCGCGCCGACACGCCGGTGGGCGCGACCGGCGGCGTGAGGTCGGCGTAGCGCACCATCACGATCGGCGGTTGCGGATCGCTGGCGCCGCCCTGGTCGGTGGCGAGCGCACGCAACTCGTATTCGCCGTAAGGCAGGGCTTCGCCGGGTTCGAAGGTGGCGCGCCATGGCAGCGTCGTCACGGGTGCGCCGATCGGCGTCCAGTCCGTGCTCCCGACCGCGCGCCACGCGAACACGACTTGAGCGATGTCGCGGTCCGCGCCTTGCGCGAAGATCTCGATCGCATCGTCGAAGGCCTCGCCCACTTGCGGCCGCACGATTTCCAGTTCCGGCGGGCCGGCGTCGCGCACCAGCGCGGCGGGGGCCGAAGGTTGGCTGACGTTGCCGGCCTGGTCGATCGCGTAGACGCGATAGGTCAGTTCGCCATCCGGCGCGTCGACGTCCGGATAGGCGTTGGCCGGGATCGCCAGCGGCCGCAGATCGGCCGGCAGCGTGCCGCCGTGGCCCACCAGTTCGCCGCCGCGATACAGCAGATAGCCGAGCAGATCGGCTTCGGTATTCGCATCCCACGCGACCTGCACCTGCGCACCCTGCTCGACCGCGGCCAGCCCGCTGGGCGCCGCCGGCGGTTCGTTGTCGATGACGACCGCGACTTCGACGCCGGCTTCGTTGCCGGCGACATCGCGCGCTTCCAGCCGCAGCGTCACGCTGGTTTCGCTTGCGATGCCGCGCGTGTCCCACGTCTGCAGCGTGCCGCCGGCGATCGGCGCCGGCGAGTTGCGCAGCACCTCGTTGCCGGCCGGTCCGGTGACGCTCAATTCCCATTCTGCGAAGTCGTCGTCCGGGCTCGTCGCCGAACCGGTTATCGCGTACAGCGCACGCACGCGCTCGTTGGCGCGCGGCGCGAACAGCGCGATGTCGGGCGGCGTGCGATCGACATCGAATTCGACGGTGTTGCTCGGTTCGCCCCAGTTGCCGGCGTGATCCATCGCATATGCTTGGTAAACGAGTTCGCCTTCGGGAACGTCGCGGTCGATATAGCTGGCGGTGCTGCCGTCGGTGAGAACGATTTCCACGCCGTTGCGCTGGATCCTCACCAGCGCGAGATCTTCGATCGCCGGTATTTGCCAGCTCAGCCGCACGTTCGCGCGATCTTCCAGCGTGCCGGCCAGCGCCAGCGGCGGCGGCGGCACCGTATCGATGGTGATTTCGGCTTCATCGATCGATTGCAGGCCGGCGCGGTCGGTGACGACCAGGCGCACGCGCAACGGCCCGTCGCCGGCCATCGCCGCCTCGCCGAAGGAGTCGCCGAAGGCTTGCCAGTCGCCGTCGAACAGCAAGGTCCACTGGTCCTGCGCGGCTTGGGCCGGTTCGGCGACCTCGATGCGGAAGTCGTGGAAGTTATCGTCGTTGGCGTAGCCGGATGCGTGCAGCGAGAACCCGACATAATGGCCGTGCTCCGGCTGTTCGAGGATGGCGACCGGCGGCGTGCCGTCGATGCGCACGCGGCGCGAATCGCTGCTCTGGTTGCCGGCGCGATCGACCACGCGCAAGCGCAGGAGGTAGTCGCCGTCCGGATGCGTCGGCCGCCAGCGCAGCAATTCGCCGTCCTGCACCGCGACGGAGGATTCGAACACCGTGTCGAAGGCCTGCGGCGAGGCGGCCGGAGCCAGTTCGAGCATCCAAGTGGCCAGGTTGGCGTCGCTCGCGCTGCCGGCCAGCGGCACTTCGCGCGTTTCGAAGCGCGGCACCACGACGTCGTCGATCAATTGCAGCGACGCCACCGGCGCCACGCAATCGAGCACGAATTCGCGCGTTTGCTCGCTGCGGTTGCCGGCGCGGTCTTCGGCTTCGGCCTCGAGCACGTAGGCGCCGTCGTCCATGCCTTCGAAGCCGGCGAGGTAGAGCGTGCCGGCGCCGCTCGCCGTGCTTTGCACCACGACGTTGCCGTCGCGCCGCAGGCGCGCCTGCGCCCGTAACAGATGAATGTCCTCGACATCGACGCTGGCGCCGTCGTCGCAGCGCGAAAAGCCGCCGTCGGGGAACAGCGACGACAACACCGGGGCCACGGTATCGACGGCGAATTCGAGTTCCACGCTGTCGATACTTGTCGGCAATTGCGCGTCGGCGGCGCTGATCTGCACGCGATAGACACCGTCCGGCACCACGGTGCCGGCGTTCGCCAATCCATCCCAGCTTAGTACCAGCCCGCCCGCGGCGGCGCCGACATCGTCGGCGAGTGTGCGCACCGCGGCACCGTCCTCGTCGAGCACTTGTGCGGTGACGCGCGCGTCGCGCAGCAGCACCAGATGCACATCGCCCTGCTCGAAGCGACCGTCGTCGTTGGGCGAGAACACCTGCGGCTCGGCGCGTGCCGACTGCAGCACCGGCGCGCGTTCGAGCAGTTGGAAGGCATGCACGAGCTGCGCGGTGTTGCCGACGTCGTCGCGCGCCGCCAGCCGCATCCACGCCGGGCCCTGGGCGCCGTCGGTCTGCCATTGCGCCAGCACGGCGGGCCCCGCTACCGGCTCGGCGCCTTCCAGCAGCGTGATCCACGGGCCCTGCGCCGACACCGTCGACACCGCCAGTTCGAAATGGTCCAGATAATCGTCGTCGACGCTGCCGCGCACCGGCAGCGTCACCACGCGCAGCTGATCGCCCTCGCCCGGAGTTTCCAGCAACAGTTCCGGCGGCGTGGAATCGACGATGACGAAGCGGTCGAAACTGGTGCGGTTGCCGCACTCGTCGACGGCGGTGAATCGCAGGCCGTACAGGCCGTCGGCGACCTGTGTCCCCTCGACGCGTGCGTTCCATTCGAAATCGAGATCGCCGATCGCCTCGCCGCCGTCGCGCAAGGTGGCGATCGGACTGCCCACGATCAGGGCGCGCTGCAACGTGCGCGTGGGCACGGCCTCGTACAGATCGATCGATACTTCCACCGTTTCGGCGGCGCGCAGACGCCAGCGCGCCGTCGCATACAACCCGGACGTGCCCGGCGCGATGGCGGGAAACCGCAGGTCGGCACGCGGCGGCACCTGCGAAGGCGACGCGCGCTCGACGAAGCGCGCCTTGCCGTCGTAAGTCACCGCTGCGGTTTCGCACACCTGCGCGCCGGACCAGTCGAATCCGCGCACACGCAGTTCGAGCGCGGTTTCGATGCCGCCGGGGCTGCGGGGAATGACCGCGCCGAAGGTTTGCGGCGCGCGCCCGTCGATATCCGAAACCGGATCGTGTTCCAGCGAAAATTCGCATTCGTCGTCGGCGTCGCGATAACCGTCGCACTTCACCAGGTCGAAGCCGGACGCGCCGGCACGGCGCATCTCCGCGCGCGTGCCGACGTCGCGCAGATCGACGATTTCGCCTTGCAGCCTCGCGTCCGGCGAGTTCGCGCAAACGCGCGCACCGGCGGCCGGCGCCAGCAGCGAGACCACCGGCGCCTGGTGATCGACGCTGAACTTGTCCGCCGCAACCAGCGCCCATGGATGCTGCGGCGAACGGCGACGTTCGAGTTGCGCGACGTAACGGCCTTCCGGCCACTGCGAGGTGTCGTGCAGCAGCGTGACTTCGCTGGTCTGCATCGTCAGCGGCACCACCAGCGGCTGCGGCGTGCCCAGGCCGCGCGCCGTGATGCGATGTTCGTAGTCGTCGTACTCCGGTTCGATCACCACGAAGCGCAGCTGGCCGGTCGGCGTGGCGTCGCATTGCGGCGCCAGCACGGGCTGCACGTCGAGCTCGGCGGCGTTGCCCTCGACTTCGCCGTCGCAGCGTTTCCAGACGCTCGCCTGCGCTTCGCCGGCACCGTCGACCGCGGTGACGCGATACCAGAAATTGTGGTCGGCCGGCAGCCCGTTGCGGGCGCGCAGGTCGCCCAGGTCGAAACCCTGGAAGCGGATGCCCCGCAACGAGATATCGCCCCATTGCTCCTGGCGCATCACGATCTGTGCCGGCACTTGCGGCGTCGGATAAAATTTCGCCACTTCCAGCATGAAATCGTGCGCCACTTCTTCCAGGTACGACACCGCCTCGAAGTACTGGATCATCGGGCGTTCGCTCACCGTACAGTCCAGGCGAACCCCGCCCATGGTCAGCTGCAGTGCGTTGGAGGTGAGCTCGGAACCATCGCCGTAACGCGCGCGCAGGCGCAGCGACAGCTCGTCGCCGGGCACGCGATCGGTGAGGTCGATGCGCGTACTGCGCAGCCTGCCGCTGGTGAAGGCGAACCAGGGCGTGGGCGGCACCGCCGGTACGCCGCGCTGCACGGTGGTCCACGCCGGTGCGCCGTTGCCGGCGGCGGGCACCTTGAGCTCGTCGACGATGTATTCGACCGGCTCGCCGGCAAGGTCGAGCGCGAACAGTTCGACATCTTCGCGGATGCGGATCGGCGTGAACTCCTTGCCCGTCGAACTGTAGGAAGGAATATCCTCGCTGCGCCCGAACGGCGGCGGCTGGATCGCCGGCAAGCGCCGGCCGGGCTTGTCGACCTGCACGAACAGCAGCGCAGGCACGCTGCTGCCGGCGTCGTCCTGCGCGCGATTGCCGGCGAGATCCTCGGCCACCACGCGGAAGCGCCGCCCCAGGTACTGCAGCGACGACAACAGTCCCTGGCGGCGGTCGGGTTCGAATTCGAGTTGCGCGAACGGCTCGATGCGCGCCCACGCCGGCGCATCGAGCGGCGCGGACTCGATCGCGAGCGTGCGCATCGGGCTGGGCTGGCCGGCGAAGGTTTCGCTGGCCTGCCAGTCGATCAGCGGGCCCAGGCCGGCCAGCGGGCCGGCGATCGGGGTTCGTTCGATGTCGCCGTTGTCGTAGTGATCCGACGGCAGCACCAGGCTCGATTGCAGGCGCGGCGCTACCGTGTCGACGTTGACGCGCAGCACGAAGCCGCTGGAAAGCTCCAGCCGATACTTGCCGTCCGGCACGCGCACGCCCTGGTCGTTGCGGCCGTCCCAGGTCCAGCGGCGCGCGCCCAGCTCGGCCGCGCCGAAGCTGAAGTTTTCGGTGCGCAGGACGCGGCCGGCGAAGTCGCGCACTTCGAAGCGCTGTTCGGTGTGGCGGAACACGGTGAAGTCGAGCGTCAGCGCATCCTGCACGCCGTCGGCGTTGGGCGAAATGGCGCGATGGTCCTGCCGCACGTTGCCGATCGGCGCGGCGAAGGCCACTTCGGCGCTGGCGAAGCGCTCGATGCGATTGCCGGCACGGTCGACCGCGCGCAGGCGGAACAGGTAGGCGCCTTCCAGCGGCGGCGCCCAGGTGATGAAGTCGTCGAAGCGCACTTCGTCGCGCGTCGCCGGCATCAGCGCATTCCATGCGTCCGGCGTGGCGACGTGCGCCCAGTCGATCTGGAAGTAGTCGAAATTGCGATCGCTGGCGACGCCCGACAGGCGCACGGCGCGGCCGTCGCTGCCGGCGCTAATTACCGCGGTGAGTTTCTCGATGGTGGTGAAGTACGCGGCCGCGGCTTCGCTGTCGTCGTCCGGCGCGCGCAGGTGCAGGCGTGTCTGCGATCGATTGCTCGCCACCAAGCGGTCGGCGAACGGCCACGGTGCGGTGGTGCGGCCCTGGTACGGGATGGAGACGCGGCCGTCGCGGCGCAGCAGCGTGCCGTTGCGATGGATGAAACGCGGCCAGCTCGCCGGCGCGACGACTTCGGCACCGCCGTATGCGAGCGGCGGATAAGCCTGAGCGTCGGACGCATCGGCCAGCGGCCAGCCGCTGCTGCCGCCCAGGCGTTCGCTGCCCTGCGTGCCGTCCACCCGCAGATAGTCGACGGTGCCCTCGCAGCTGTGGGTGAAGTAATGCGTGCCGCCATCGAATCTGCCGCCGACCCATTCGCCGGTGGTCAGGTACAGGCGCGCATTGTCCGGATCGTAGCTGCGCAGCTCGAATCCCAAACGCGAATTCGCAAGCTGCAGCCAGCCGGGATGCGCGCTGGCGGGGCATTGGTTGGTGCGCTTGCTCTCGCCTTGGCTCCAGTCCTGGCGCAGCGCTTCGCCGGGCTGCACGGTCACGCGCGTGAGCTCACCGTTGTCAGGGCCGTAGTCGCCGCGCCGCAGCGTGGCGGGCAACGCGCTTTCCGACAGCGGCCGGCCGGCGGTGTCGAAACGCTGCACTCGCCGGCGCGCGTGGTCGATGACGACCAGCTCCTGTTCGTGCTCGAGCCAGAAGGCGCGCAGCGACAGCGACGCCTGATCGTAGCTGGTTTCGCCGGCAGCACTCTTGCCGCAGCCTTCGGAGTGCTGCGTGATGAAGGTCGTCGCCTCGGCCACGTTGGTACGGCTGCCGGTGTAGACATCGACCACATCGACGAACTCGTTGCTGCTGCCGTCGTGGTCTTTGGCGGCGGCGCTCTCGCCGCCGCCGCAATATCCGTAGGCGTAGTGATGCAACACGAACGGCGCGCCCGGCAACCACTGGCTGCGGCGCAAGTCGCCGTACGGGCTGTCCAACGAGACCACGTCCATGCCGTGAATATCGTCGTAGCGCCGGAACCACATGTCGTGCTGGCTGCCCCACTGCGAATTGTCCAGGATCACGCCGGTCGGCAGGAGGCCCACGACGCCACCGGCGGAATTGATCAGCCAGTCGATCCGCGACGGCGTCTCGGACAGATGCAGCACGGCCAGTTCGATGGCACTGGTGCGCAGCAGCACGCGCCCGGCATCGATGACGCCTTCCACCGGCTCGTCGGCGCGCACCGCCAGCGAGGCCACGAGCTGCGGCCGATCGATGTCGCCCGGCTGCTGCACGAACAGCAGCGTGCCGTTGGCGTTGCCGATTTCCGCCAGTGCGATCAGCAGGCGTCCATCCGGCAGCAGCGTGACCTGGGTGGCTTCCAGCGCCATCAATCCCTGCTGCTGCGCGTACTGGTCCAGCCACTGCGCGGTGAGCACGGGTTCGACGCCGCCCAGCAGCGCGTGCGAGCGCAGCACGCCGCGCTGCATCAACGATGATTCGTTGTCGATGCTGCCGATGCTCCAGGCGTAATCGCCGGCCAGCGTGCCCTCGGGTCCTTCGATCCACCGTCCGGCGCTCGGCGGCAGCGGACGGTAGATGCCGTTGGCGCTGTTGGCGGCATCGAGCGCCATCGGGCGGTCGCTGTCGAGCGTGACGTAGACCGGTCCCTGCACGCGGCCGTCGGCGGCCACGGCGAGCAGGCCGTAGCGCGCATCGTTGACGACGCGGCCGCGCGCATCGCGCCCGTCCCACACCGCACCGATCGCGCCGTTGCCGGCGTCCTGCAACTCGCTCAGGCGGCGCCGTTCGCGGCCGGTATGATCGATCACCTGCACGTGATCGATGCCGGCGCCCTGCGCGAACACGGCGCGCGTGGTGTCGCGCACGCCATCGCCGTTGGGCGAAAAGTACGGCTCGGTGACGAAGGCGTCGCCTTCCTGCACGTCGAGCGCCAGCGTCGCCTCGTTGTTGGTTTCGTCGCCTTCGCGCAGCACGTTATCGGCATCGATCTGCACCGATACCGCGCGTGCGCCGGGCACCACGCCGAAATTCCAGTTCCATTCGAGCAACTGGGTGGCGCCGGCCGGTACCGCAGGCAGTTGCGCCAGCGGCGGGATTTCCGCGCGTTCGCTGCCGGCCAGTTCCTGCAGGCGCACCGTCGCCGGTTGCGACGCCTGTTCGCCGAGGTTGGTGATCAGGATCTGCGCCTGCACCGGCGCGCCGGGTACCGGTGCCACCGGCAGCAGCGTGATCGCGCCCAGGCTGACGGAAAGGTCCGGCAGCCCCAGCGCGGTGATCTCGCGGATTGCGAAGTTGTCGTTCTCGTTCGGCTCGTCGATCTCCAGTTGGCTGTCGACGAATACGAACAGCGTGGCGTCACCGCGTTCGGCGTAATCGTCGGCTTCCAGTTGCACGACGATTTCGCTTTCCGCCGCCAGCCCGTCCTCGATCCGGTGCGAATCCAGGTGTACGCCGCCGGTGCGCGGATCGCCGCGATACAGGTCCACGCTGAAGCCTGCGGCCGCCTGCAGACCGGCGTTGCGCACCGTGATGCCGACCTGCATCGGACGGCCCTGCAACACCGGCAAGGGCGTCACCACGATGCTGCCGGGCACGGCGACCAGACTGGCCGCATCGGCCCGCACGGCCTGCTGCGCGAAGCCGCGCTCGTTGTTGCTTTCGTCGCCTTCGGCGACCACGCCATCCGGGTCGATGCGCACGCGCAGCGCGTGCGTGCCTTCCGCCGGTGGACGCCAGGTCAAGCGGCGATTGAGTTGCTGTCCTGCGGGCACCAGCAGCGCCGCTTCGGCCAGCGGCAGCCACTCCGAGGCCTGCTGGCGCTCGAGCACGACGCGCGTGAGCGGCGCGTCGCGCGTGCCGACGTTCGCCACCGCCACTTCCACCGTCGTATCCGCGCCCACGACGGCGGGGTCGTCGAAGAACACGTCGGCGAATTCGAGGTCGAGCGAATCGGCGAACGGCAGCAACGCCTCGACGCTGTTGTTGTCCTCGCGCGCTTCGGCGACGACGTTTTCGTCGTCGGCGACCATGCGGATGCGATACGCCTTCGGCTCGTGGATCGTCAGTTCGATCTCGAAATCGGTGCCCGACGACGGCGCCACGTCGAGCAGCACCTCATTCAGCCATTCGTCCGCCGGCGCCTGCGCGTCGAAGGCGCGCACCCGCACCTGCGTGGCCGGTGCGTTGCCGTGATTGCGCAGCTTGCCGCGCACGTGCACGGTGCCGGGCACGCGCTCGATGCTGGCCGGATCGAAGCTGATTTCGCGCGCCTCCAGCGCGAGGTCCACGCCGTCGAGCGCGGGCGCGATGTCGACCGCCAGGCGCAGGACGTTGTCGTCCTCGCGCACTTCATCCACCGCCTGCGCGGCATCCACCACGGCGAAAAAGGCCTGCGGCCCGGCAAGGTTCGCGGTGTCGATCCAGGTGTCGAGCACCACTTCGTCGCCGGCCAGCAAGGCGCGCACGGCGATCGGACCCGTCATCGGCGTGCCACCGGAGAGCGGATCGCCGTCGTACCAGCGCAGCGTGCTTTCCGCCGCGCCGCGTCCGCCCGGATTCCCGATCCGCACGCGCAGCCGCAGGGTTTCGCCGCGCACCGGCTGCTGCGGCGAGGCCACGGCCGCCAGCGGCACCAGGTTGGGCCGCGCTTCGCGCGTCAATGCCAGTGCGGCGTTGGCGGTGGTGTAGACGCTGCCGCCCCAATCGCCGTCCTCGCCCTGTTGCGAGAGCAGGTATTGCGCCAGCACCGTGCGCGTGGCTTCCGGCAGGTCGAGCGCACCGGCGCGCAGGCTCAGGTCGGCGATTTCCGCCAGCGAGAACTGGCTGCCGTCGAAGCTACCGCCGAGCCGCGTCGCGAGCCAGTCGCGCGCCCGCGCGCCGGCGGCGCGGTCGGCCGGGTCGTCGCGATGCAGCAATCGTTCGGCCGCCGCCGCCGACAGGGCCACGCGTCCGGCGCCGCGCACGGTCGGGCCGAAGCTGCCGTCGCCATTCTGTTGCGCGCGCAGGAATGCCGTCAGTTGCGCCAGCACCAGCGCGTCGGGCTGTGCCAACCGTGAGCGCGCCTGCAGCGCGAGCGTGGCGTCGGCCGGGCTGCTGTTCCAGGCGGCCTGCAATCCGAGGCCGCCGTCGCCATTGAGGCTTGCCAACGACGCGGGCGCCTCGGGCTGCGCAAGTTGCAGCCAGCCGCTTTCATCGAAGTTGCGCGCGCCGCGTGCGGCCAGCCATTGCCGCGCAACGGCCTGACCCGGATCCTGCGGTGCGATTTCCGCGAGCGCCGCGAGCACGCTGGCGGTATCGCGCACGGCGGTGCCGGGGCGATCTTCCCAGCGTCCGTTGCCGCGTTGCTGCGTGCGCAGCCATTGCAACGCGGCGTTGACGGGCTCGGGCCGCGGCGACACCACCGATGCCGGCAGCAGCGCGGGATCGGACACCGCGAGCGTGCTGCGCGGTTGCAGGTGCAGCCTCAGCGTGGCACGTCCGCCGGTGATGCCCTGGAAATATTGCTCGAAGGCGACGCGGAAGCGTTCCAGCCGCGCCAGGTCGGCCGGATCGGGCGTCTGGCCCGGACGCACCAGCAGCACCAGCGCCGCATCGAAGCGGCGCTGCGATTGCGACGCAGCCGGCAGGCGCGGGCCTTCGGCGGCGAACACCTGCGCCGGCGCGATGATTTCCTGCGCGCCCTGCACCGACAGGCCCACGCGCGGCAGGTCGGAGGCCGGGTAATCGGTCGAGCGGATCAACCCGATATCCGGCATTTCCGCCGCATCGGCCAGGCCGGCGAGGTACAGATCCCACGGGCCCAGGCGCTGACGCGCTTCGCTGACGGTCCAGGTGCCGGGCTGCGCCTGGTTCCAGCGCGCGCCGTACATGAGCGAGGCATCGGTCGACGCGTACAGGCTCCAGTGCGCGCCCTCGCGCCCGAGCAGATCGCTGCGCGCGGCGCCGCCGGCATCGTGATATCGCAACCGCACCGACCAGCGATGCATGATTTCGTGCGCCAGCGTATTGAGCGCGGAACGGTAATCGGGACTGCGCGAGTTGAAGTCGTAGCGCGCCATCGACGCCATGTCGATGTAGCCCTGCAGTCGCCCGGCGCTGCCGTAGGAGGCGCTGGCGTCGAACTGCTCGATGCCGATGCCCTGCACGTCGTTGCGCACCGGGTTGTAGAACGCCAGGGCGTCGCCGGTGGGGAATTCGAAGGTGCTGAAGACGACGAGGAAGTCGAAATCGTCGGCGTGGGTTTCGTAGAAGCGTTGCGCCAGCTCGAAGCGCGGCGCGCTGTTGCCGCGTTCGTAGCCGCCATCGAGGCGAAACACGGCGACGTTGCCGGTGTCGGCGACGAAGGTCGCGCTCTTCTGCGTGGATTTCGCGGGCGCACTGTGCAGGGCCGGCGGTTCGACGTCGTCGCGCAGATGCAGCGAGGCGGTATCCGCGCGCGCCGTCGCGCCCGCGGCCAGCAGCAGCGCGAATGCGAAACGCGAGATGCGCGCCGTCATTTTCCGTCCCCGGCGGCAGATGCGGGCGCGGCGACGCGGCGGGTTTCGAGCACAGGAACCGGTTGCGGCGAATCGTTCTTCACCGGCACCGGAAGGCGCAGGTTTTCACCGCGCCGCAGCTTGAGCAAGGCGGCCGGCTGCCCGGCACCGGCGGGCAGTTCCAGCACGACGCCTTCCCGATTGATGTGTTTGACACGCGCGCCCGTCGAGGCAACCGGGTCGCCCGGCTGCAACACCACGATCTCGTTGTCGATGCGAAAAGCCGCCGACTCGCCCGCCTGTTCCACCAGCATGATGGCCGGCGCGGACCGGCAGAAACCCGGCAACAACAGCAACGCGCCCCAAAGCGCCCAAATTCCCCGCGTCACCGCTCCCCCGAAAGCGTCATGGACGCACTATCCGCGGCGCCCGATGCTGGCCCGACGCTCTGCTGCGTGTTTTTAGCGCTCCGACAACCCCATGCCGGAAGTCACGAGTGGCGAAACTACAGGAGCGCCGCCACGAACGGAAGCCCACGCCCGGGGGGTACCGCTTACCTCGCCACGCCGGTACAAGACCTGGACGTTCTGCGAGCACCTGCGGCCCGCTAGAATCCATCCGCTCCCTTTTCCGGAACGCGCCATTGTCCATGCCATTCGCGATCTTCCCCGGCCGCCGGCTGGCGTTATGGTGCCTGTGTCTCGTCCTTTGCGGCGTATCGGGTTGCCAGGATCGCGAGGCTGATGCGCGACGGCAGTTCAATGCAGCGATCGCCGACTGGAATTCAGGCCGGCTCGAAGCGTCGATGCAGACGCTCGATACGATCATCGCCTCGTATGGCGACACGCGTTCGGCCACCGAGGCGCTGGAGTATCGCGCGACCAAGTTGGCGCAGTACCGCGAACAATGGTCCGCGGGCGCCAACCCGCGCGCCGGTCATCCGCAGCTGGTCGCCGCGGTCGAGGCCGGCCTCGCGCGTTTCCACGCGCTCGGCGGCGGCTATCCTGCCGCGCTGAAAGACGTCGATTGGAACGGTGCATCGAAAGCATCGCCCGATGCCGCGCTGTTGCTGCAGTGCCGTTACGAGCGTGCCTTGTTCGATGCCGGCTACAAGCTCGACTGCACGGAGCCGACGCGGGCCTATCTGGCGCAGATCGCCGCGCGCCGCGCCAGCGAGCGCTCGCCGCCGCCAACGCCGGCGCCGGCGCCGCTGAGCGCGACATCGCCGCAACTGGTGACCGCGAAGGTCACCTGGGGCAAGCACTTCAAGCCCGCCGGCGGCGTACCGGTCGACTCGTTCCATGCGGTCTATCTCAATACCCGCGAACCGGACAAGGCGATCGCGAGCGAAAAAGTCCGCACGGTCGGCATCAACTACGCCTGGGACGATTTTCACGGCATCGCCTCGGAAGACTTCGGCGCTTACTGGGTCGGCACGGTGCGGATCGAGCGCCCCGTGACGCGCCGTTTCTCGCTCAGCCAGAGCTGGTCGAAAGCGCGCGTGATCATCGATGGAAAAATCATTTACGAAGGCAGCCAGGATGGCCAGTTCCGCTATCGTTTCGACGCCGGCGATCATCTGCTCGAAGTCGAATACATCAACAACTGGCACACCACCGACTTCAAGCTGACGATGGACGACGACGCCGAACTGGCCACCGCGTCGCAGTTGTCGACACTGCTCGCGCCGAGCGCCGACGCACGTACGAAAATGCTGTTTGCCGCGGTCTACGAACCGGCCGGCCGCGACCATTCGGTGCAGCTCGATCTGCGTCCGGCCGACGCGCCGTTGGTTCTGATCCTCAGCTCCTACACGCCGGTGCGCTGGGTGATCCGCAACCCGCACGATGTCGATTTGCGCGCCGTCGCGTTCGGCTCGCACAGCCCCGGCTCGGAACTCGCCGGCGATCTCGAGCCCGGCGTGAAGCGCATCCCTTTCCGCGGCCAACTCGGGCACTACTCGCGAATGCCGAGTTGCAACTGTTCGGGAAGCTCGTTCCACTGCGAAGGCGCCGAGTTGTTTTCGACGCAGGCCGCCGTCGAGGCCGCGACCGGCCTGGTCCTGCATGGCTTTTCCGGCCAATACCAGGCACAGACGCTGCCCGTTCCCGACTTGGTGATGACCGCCGCGGCGCTGGCGCCGCTACGCCAGCAACTGGCCACCATCGCGAAGGAACGCGCCGCCTGCCAGCGGCAGACCGCGCCGGATTTCGAGGCGCTGATCGAGAACAAGTCAAACGGCTGAGCTGCGACGCTCATCGATGGTTATGACAGAACGTCCTTCCCCTTGAAGCGCCAATATGTGCAGCTCTTGCGGCCAAGCGAAGGAGATCCAGCTGCAAAGCGCGAGCAGCAAAAGGTATTGAGCTCGACTAATCATGCAGAAGTTGCCCCTGGAAAATCGAAACCGCGCACGCAACAGGCATTTCGCGACCACGCTTCAACACCCCGTTCGAACAGTTCCGGGCACCCTGAATTGTCTATACGCATCCGCGACACCACGAAACAGGTGACAAATTCCTAGATGCGCCGCAACAACCCGATGCACCGCATACCAGTGTTGCCTGCGCCAAAACTGTATTAGGGTTGCGCTTGGAGATCTTGCTCTTGGAACAGCATGAGTCGCGCGCCCGTTCCCTACGAAAACCAGATAATAGGCGCCTTCATTTTTGCCATGGGACACGTTTCGGGACGACTGCGACCCGGGTCCCTCACCGCGGCAAACCTGCTCCAGCAAACACCGATGGACCCGACGTTCGGCGACTTCGTCGCCGGCTACGAATTGTGTGTCGCCATCGAATTCAAGCGAACGCAGGACGAACTGCCGTCGGAGGTGGAAAAGTGGGATGAGAAAGGGCTCGCCACATATCTTTCGCGTCCCGATCTGCTGCAGATCGCGGAGCAAGGGCATCTAGTCGCTTTCTTCGAGCCGGAAGATCGGACGATATTTACATGCTCCTATCCCACCGCGCTGGTTCCGCGTGGAAGTTTCATCGCCATCGATGCCATGCAGGTTATCGAAGAGTTGTGTGCCGGAGCAACGCGCGGTGTATCGCCGCTCCTACTTGAGCCCTACCTGCTCGAAGTTGCCCGCCTCCGCAAAGGAACGCCTCCCGCAGAGGATGAATCCGAGGATTCAAGAAGCGGTGTGGCGGGCGGACGCCTGAAATCCAAACCCTGGCTGGCGATCGCTCATGACGCGAACGGAGATTTCAGCCTTCGCACTGCAACGAGCTTGGCGGAGCTTCTGAGTCTTGATGCGACGCTACCAACTGAAGATCTCCAGAAGCGAATGCGGCTGCGGCGAAGCAGTCGATCCTCAAACCCGGAAGAGAAGAAGCTAACTCCAGGCTGATACGAGATGGCCGCCAATCGCGGTTTTGCCGATCGATCGGCACAAGGACTTTCTGCTGAAGCTCAGGCGCATTTGACGATCTCAACCAGTTCGATGGCGCTGGCTGGTTCATCAATTCGAGTGAACCGCCGTGCATTTCAAGCGGGACCCGTTTGTGCGAAATGCAGGTCGAAGTAGCGCGCCCCTTCCGTTCCCTGTTGCAGGTTGGCGTCGGTCGTCCGGAGAAAATCGGTGCAGCGCGCCTTGAGTTTGCCGTCGGTGGGATGGTGCGGAATGCCGCTGTAGGTGTCGCTGCAGGTCGATACGACCACCCATCGTCTGCCGACAGCATCTTGCGGTAGAACTTTGTCGAGCAAGTCGTCGTCCGGCGTGCCGTTGTGGCTGCCATGGTGGCTGACCTTGAGGAAATGTACCGGCGAAAGCACCCCGGCCTGGTCCATCCGATCCCAACTGCGCAATTCGGCGTCGCCGGAGAACAGCAGATTCCAGCCACGCCATTCGAGACGGAACACGATGCTGGTGTTGTTCGCGGCCTTGTCGATCTGCAACAAGGTTTCGACCAGGCCACCATCGCGAAATTGTTCCCAAAGCAATCGGAATGCGCTGGCGTCGACGCCGGCCGGCGCAGGCGGAAGCTTCTTTTCCGCCAGTTGTCCGAGCGCCGCGATTTCGCTGTCGTCACGATCGGCGCCCAGTACCGCCAGATGCTTGGGAGTCGCGCGGTAATACACGCTCGCATCTTCCTCGGGCGCCAGAATTTCGATACTCACGTCCGGCAAGTCGTGCAGATCGTTCACGGCCATTCCGCGATGCACGTAGCTGACTTGATCGGAGCCGTCGTCGGCGCGCACCAGGTTGCGCACGTAGTCGACGCAATGCGCCGTTGTGCCCGGGTTGTTGTTCGCCGCCATGGCTTCCAGCCGGGCAGGAAGCAGACTGCGTCCGGCATCGCGCGCGGCGGTGATGCCTTTGAAGAGATCGATCTGCAGCTTCTTCTGCTTTTCGGCATCCGGGAAACGCCTGTAGTAATCCGGCGCTGCAGACGCCGTGAGCCATACCCTCTCGACGTTCAATCGTTCTTTCAGATCCACCGGCGGGTCGCGTTCCTGCAGGCGGCGCGAGGTATAGAGCAGGCCTTGCACATGATCCAGGTGTTCGTGGGTCGAGATGTACAGGTGCAGCGGTCGGCCATCCAGTTCGTGCAGCACGTCCTGGATCACCGGCACGAAGACGGAGTCATCGCCTCCCGCGCCGCTTTTTACGTTGCCCACATCGATGAGAACGTGCCTGGGCCCGGCCGGACCGGGCACCGATATCAGGATCGCATCGCCGAATTTCACGTCATAGACACGCACACGCAGCGTGTTCATCGATGCCCTCCCGGTGCGAGATGAAGCGCGCGCGCGGTGCCGTGCAATTCGTAAGCGCCGTCGGTCACCGACCAGGCGATCGGACCGCGCCAATCGGCGTTGCGCCCGGCCTGCAAGGCCAGCGAATGCCGCGCGTCGAGGCGGGAAATCCAAGTGTCGCGGGCTTCACGCTGCGAGTCCGCGCTGGTGCGCAACCAGGCGCAGACTTCGCCGCTGGCAATGTCGAACGCCACCGTGGCACCCTGGCGCACCCAGCGCCGCGGCGGCCGAACGTCGGACGATGCCGCAGGCTCCTGTTCGCGCCAGGCGATTTTCAGCAGCAACTCGTCGCGCCAGGCTGGAACGGTGTGGCCCTGATGGCGGATCTTCTTGCGCACGTGCAGCCGCGGCAGTACATCGAACGGCACGCCTTCAGGAATGCCGAGGGCCGAACGATGCAGTTCGACCGTTCGCATCGCGTGCCAGCCGGAATCGCGAATCGCGTCGATGTCGACCTTGCCCAGGTCCGCGCGAACCTCGTCGAAAGGCGTCGCCAGCGCGCCGCTGTCGTCGCCGATACCGCGCTCGATCAAGCGGGTTTCGAGCAAGGCGCGCAGGCCGGTCGAATCGTCCGGATGCGCCGCCCGGTCGCAGGCGAGCACCGCGCGCGCCAGGTCGAGGAATCCGGCGTCGCCGGGCGGCAGGTAGTCCAGACCGCGGAACAGCACGCGCTTCACGATCTCGACCGAAAACGCCAGCGCCCGATAAGGATCGGATCCTTGCGCGGGCATGTTGATCTGCGTTGCCCGCCGGCGTTGCGTTTGCTCGCGACTGTGATCGTAGACATCGAGCAACAGCGCATAGAACGCGCGCGACAACACCACCGACAAATGGTGCGGATCCTTGCCGGCATAGTGCGCAAGGGTTTCCGGACGTTCCGGATCGGGGTCGGTCAGACTGCGCAGCTCGGCGCCCTGCCCGACGCCATAGCCCAGTTCGCGGGCGATCGACGAGAACAGCCAGGTTTCTTCCAGCCGGCCGCTGGTCAGTTCCATCGCCTTCTCGACCAGCGTTCGCGACGAGGCCGCCGAAAACAACGCCGTCAGATCGGCAATGGATTCATGGATCGCCAGGCTTTGCGGACTCTGCGCGTCGTACAACCAGGGCGCGATGCCATCGAGAATGGCATGCCCGGTTTCGTGCGCCACGATGTCGTGCGACGCCGCCGTATGCGCCAGCTCGCCGTCGCGGTCGACGAACGAGAAAAACTGCAGCGAGCAGGACTCGCGGTGATAGAACGCATTCGGCGCGCGTCCGGCCTGCGGCACGAGCAGCAGTTGCGAACGCTGGAACGCCCAGGGAATGACACGGCCCAGGCAATCCTCGTCTTCGTACATCGACAGCGTCTTCAGGACGATGGCAAAGGCGCTCCAGCGGATCACCGCGGGCTCGCGATAAGGTTCGGGTGTCTGCGGATCCAGCTGCGCCGTCTTATCCGGAATCGGCAGCGCTTCCCCGAGCGATCCATCGTCACGCAAGTCGACGATCGCCACGCGTTCGGAAACCGGCCCGGGCAGCAAGGTTTCCACGGTGATCTCGCGGCGTTCGACAGGCTCGAAGCCTTTCTGCGATTCGGCGAGACGGTCTTTCAGCAGTACCGGAATCCTGAGTTTGCGCACCTGCAGATCCTCGTCGGTTAAGCCACCGCGCTGCCGCTGCCGGGCAAGCGCGACGGCTTGCTGGGCGTCGCGCACAACGCCGGACACCAGCGCCGCATCGCCGCGTCGCAGACGACGTAGCCCCAGTCGATCAGATCGTCCTGCTCAGCCTTGCTGAAGGCGTCCAGCCGTGTCCGCATCGCCGCCAGCTCGGCGGATTTGCCCGGCGCAAAATTCACCGCATCGGCAAGCTGGTATTTCGCCAGCGTGGTGTTGATGCCCCAATAGCTACCTTTGATGGACTGGCGCGCAAACTGATCGACCAACCAGCGCTTGCGCACGCCACGCGCCTGATCGGTGGCGATTTCGAATGCTGCGTACATCTGATGCAACCAGTCCGTGTCGACTTGCGGCAACGGTTCGTACGGGGCGCCGGCGTCGCTCACCAGCACGTTTTCATAACGATCCCAGACCGGCTCCAATCCCATGTTGTCGTAGGCGCCGCCGTCGGTGAGATAGAGCTTGCGGGTATAGCGCGGGTCGGTATTCAAGGTCGAAAGACCATTCAGCGGCACCCAGGGCGCTTCCACCTTCACGATCACCGGCGACAGGAACGGCGGGAATGCGCTGGACGCCGCCACCGCCCGCGCCAGCGACACGGTCTGCGACGTTCTGCCGATCCGATAATCGACGATGCCTTCCCGCACCAGATGGACCAGCCTTCCGGTCTGCAGGTTGGTGCTGCAGAACGTGAATCTCGGCGCCGCCGGCAGATCGGCCAGGACGAGTTTTCCGAACAGTTCTTCGTAACGCGAAGTCAGCAGATCGCTGACATTGCGAAACGGATTGAGCATGCCTCCGATGATGGAACCCGAATCGATGGTCTTGCTGCAGAACCGGCGCAGGATCTTTTCAAGCTCATCGATCCGGCTTTTCCATGAGGCCGACGGCTGCTGCGCGCACTGTTGCGCCAGCACTCCGGCCGTGATCGAGCCGCCCGACACGCTGGCGAAGGCGGCGATCTTCTCCAGCACGCCCAGCTCCTGCAGGCGGCGCAGGGAACCGATATGAAACAGCGTGGCGCGGAATCCGCCGCCGGACAGCGCCAGCGCGACGCCGGGTTGCTTGGGCGGTTGCCCTGTTGCAGGTTGCGTCATGGCGATGCACTCCGGGTAGCGTCTAGACGTGCCGAATGCGATGAGCTTTCAAGTTCTTGCGCAGCAGCGAACTCCCGATCAAAAGCGATAGACGAGATCGACGATGGCGCGACCGGCGAATCGTCCTCGATAGATTTCCCGAACGACGGGTACGGGAAGCGCCGACAAATCGCTCTTCGGGACGGCCTCGGCATAGATCCGATAAACCTGTCCGGTTTCCACCGTCAGGCCGCCGTAGGAAGGCAGGCGCTCGAAATCCGACAGAAAGACGTTTCTCAACCGTTCCGCGAAAGTTTTCCTGCCGCTGACCACACCGGCGAGTTCGCTCGTCGCCGGCTTGTCGAGTTCGAGATCCGGCGGGACGACTTTCACCAGGTGAATGCGGATGTCGCCGACCGCATCCTGGCGAATGACTTTGACCGATACCCAGGCGCGATCGTCCGGCGGCTTCGGTTTGTGCTGCTCCGGATCGGCCGGCGGGCGCAAGCCGAGCGCCTTGAACAATTCGTTCACCGCCGCGCTGCCCCCGGCGAGCACGCAGGCGGAGAGAAACTCGGAAAGTCCACCGTCGTCGATGTCCCCGATTACGCTCCCCGGACGAACGATGCGTACGACGCGATCGAAGACGTCGTAGTCGAACTGGGCGACCACGGCGTAGCCCATCGCGATCATGACCACGGTCTTGACCGCGCGGCCGTTGAAAAACTCCCGGTAAAGCCGCCATTGGAAGATCAACGCCATCGCCGATTCCATCAGCGTCGCGACGACGAACAGCCCTACCAATTCGCCCACGAGCTTGCCGAACAGCTCGGGCGTTTGCTCGATCGTCGTCGGAACGGCCCACACGGGACTCGCCGACAGGAGCGCGGCCATCACGCCGAAAGCCGACAGAACCGCACTCCTGCTGCATGGGAGGGAACTCATGGCATCTCTCGCTCAGACGGTGAACCCGTTCATCACACCGCGCTCGGCCAACCGGCGTGCCTGCGCATCGACGGTCTCGATACGGGACCGGTATTTCGACCATCCGATGCGCTTGAGGGCCGCTTCGGGATCGGCTGAAGAAAGTGCCGCCGCCATCTCGGCGAAGCTGCCGCGGCCTTGGTGCAGGATGTCCATCACCCAGAGCGCCAACCGCCAATCGGTGCCGTCGAAACGGGCCACTTTGGATTTGGCGCGCTCCAGTTTGCTCGCCGCCTGATCGACGAACACACGAATCTGCAATCGCTTCGCCGCCGGATCCACCCGCAGCCAATTCATCAGTCGCGCGGACGCGGAGAGCTCGGCGTCATCGAGCGCGGTCGGCGACGGATTGAGATAGGCCATGAGGCGCGCCAGTTGCTTTTCCTTTTTGCCGTTGGGCCGCACTACGTCGATCACGCGTTCGAGATCTTCGAAGCTCGCGCCTTGCGAGCGATGCACGGTCGGTTTGCCGTTCGCATCGGCGCGCAGCGACAACTCGGGAAAATGGCGGTGTGCGTCGGGCAGTTGAAGCAGTGCGCGCAAATAGGCGACGAAGTTCACCTCGGGAGTGTGCGCAGCCAGTTGCGGCGCGCCGAAGGTGAAAGCCGCGCGGTCGTAGGTGTTCAGCGCGGCAAACCGCGCACCGCCTTCGGCCGTGAGCGTGGGCTCGATGAAATATGCCCATTGGTCGAAATCGTCCACATAGTCGTCGGCCCGGTACGTGCCGAATTTCAGACTGTCTTCGATCGCCTGCTTGCCCTGGAACAGGCCGTGGCGGGTCATGTCGTCGGTGAATGCGATCGGGCTTCCGATCACGAAGGAGAAGCCCGACGTGGTTTTCGCAACGTAGGATTTCCCGGCTTTTTCGATCTGCACGACGGCATCGAATTCGGCGGCCGCGGCGGCGGTTACCAGGTCGAAACTTGCCGGCAACGCCGGCGTTCTTATCTGGCCGTAGTGGTGCTCGTCCTGCGCCGTTGCAACGATCGGAAACGCCAGGCCGAGCGCGGCGGCGGTGCGTGGCCCGAAGACGCCGTCGACCTCCATGCCGCGCACCAACTGGAAGGACACCAGGGCGGCATGCGTCATCGGCCCGAACTCGCCATCCAGCGGCCCCGGATCGATGTCGTTGGCAGCGAGCGCGCGCTGCAGCGCAACGATGGCCGCGCCGCGGAAGTTCGGGCGCTTCAGCCATAGATGGCCGGGCGAAAGCGATGCGGATGGCGCGTCGGCGGCGATGGCAACGACGACGCCGGCTTCGATTGCGTATTCCACCCCGGGAAGCAGACAGCCGATGCTCCAGGCGCGATCGCCGGCCTTGTCGAAGATTCCGACGCCGAACTGCTTGCCGCGGGCTTCGAGTGTGCGATCGCCATCGCCGATCGCAAACGCAACGTGTCCGATCTTGCCCGGCGTCGGCGCACGGATCAGCGCCGCGCCCGGGATTTCCAGCGCCTGACGCCAGTCGATCACGGTGCCGCGTTTCTTCGCATCGGCATGCCAATGGCCGGAGTACGGCTCAGCCTTCGCCACCTGGCCGCTGTTGCCGGCGCCGAAGATCAGCCCGTAGGCCTGATAAGCGCACCAGGACGTGAACTCGGCGCAATCCCACGGCCCTTTCCAGGCCGGATTGTCCAGCGGCACCTGCGCGCCGAGCACATAGGCTTGGCCGACTCGGCTCGATCCGATGTCGATGACGTCCTGGCCGGACCGAATCATGCGGGCACCTGCAGCGGAAGTCGCACCGGAAAGCCCCGGCTGGCAAGCACTTCGACGATCTGGCCGAGCGCCTCGCGGGTACAGGCACCGTAAGGCGCCTCCCCCATCCACATCTGGTTGATCTCGCGGCGCAGTTCGATCTCGTGCTCCGACAGCGCGTCCTCGCCCAGTCCGTGAGCGATCAGCGTGCTGAGCAACTCGTTGAAGGCGCGCTTGGCATCCTTGAAGCGCTGTCGGCGCGCCATCACCAGCGGTTCGCGCAGATTCAGCGCGAAGATCTTGCAGGACTCCGCGCCGGCGTCGCTGATCGGCTTGATCCATCCGTCTTCATGGAATTCGAAATGATCGGCCGTGTTGAAACCCGGCGACGCAGGATTCAGCAGCAAGGGTTCTTCGTTCGCTTCTTCACCGGGCTGCAAGGCGCGATTGCCCCGCAACGGGAAGAATTCGCCCTTGCCCCCCAGTTCGTTGTCATGCCGGCGCCGGCGATTGCAATCGATGCAGGAAGGCAGCAGGTTTTCCCATTCGTACGCCAGCCACCAGTAGCCCGGGTGATCGCGCGAATCGTCGGGCAGTCTTACGATTTTGCCGGTCAGGTGGTCGCGGATTCGTCCCTTGGGGCGGAAATGCTCGACGTCGCCCGGGTGCGTGAGCGGGATATTGCTTTCGCAATAGGCGCATTTGCCTTTCGACAGCGTGAGCAAATAACTCATCGCTTCCTTATAAATGCGGTCGTCGACTTCGGGTTCTTCGCCGCGCGCGACGCGCTCGACGAGGCGGGCGGTGGCGAGACGTGCGCGGTCGCGCCATTCGCGCCATTGCTGCTCGGCCGGTTCGGAACGTGCGATCGCGATCATGCTTCCTCCGGCCGCGATTTTTCGGTTGCGACGGAAGTTGCCGGCCCGGCCAGTCGCGAACGGATCGTATCGGCCACCTGCTCGGGAAGCGCGCCGAGGATGTCCACCAACTGGGCGCCGGCGGCGGCGACTTCGTCCCTTGCAGCCGCCGTTCTGTCGAGCGGCATGCCGTAGTTGAGATCGATCATGCGGGCTTTGAGATCTTTCATCTGCGCTTTGTCCGATTCGCTGGGCGACGGGTTCTCGAACAGCGCCAGATAGGACTTGATACTGCGCTCCGCCTCGGGACTGCGCGTGGTATCCAGCGCGAACAGCGAACTGACCAGGATGTCTTCGGCGCGCTGGCCTTCGAGATTCTCGCGTGCCGCCGACACCGTGGTCTTGCCGCTGACAGGATCGCGTTCGACGATGCGCAGCTCTTCCTGCTTGACCGCGCCCGCCAGGAGCGGCGAATGCGACGTGGCGACGATCTGCACGTTCGGAAAAAACCGGCGGGTGATCTCGACCAGGCGTCGCTGCCAGTTCGGATGCAGATGCGCGTCGATCTCGTCGATCAGCACCAGCGCGCGCTCCTTTTCCGGCGCGGGCGACCGCGGATAGACATCGTAGAGCCGGCGCAGCAACACGCCCACCCAGTTGAGGATGGAGCTCATCCCCTGGCTGATGGCGTCGAACTCGACATCGCCGTCGGCCGTTTCGAGCCAGATCGTCCACGTGTTGCGATCCACGCGCGCGAGCGACACCCGCTGGCCCGGGATCAACTCGCGGATGAGCGAGCGCAGCGTCGCGAGCATGCCCGATTCGCTGCCGCCGGTTGTTGCGTCGGCCTGCACCATGAGGTTGATGATCCATTGCTTCAGATCGTCCAGCCGCGAATCGGTCACGCCTTCGATCATCGGTGCGATGTCGTCGACCGAGGGTCCGGATCCCGGCACCTCGCGCGGCCCGCGCGAAGCGCGATTGCTGGCGCCGCGCAATACCGGAAACGCCAGCACCAGCAGTCGGCCGGCCTGCAGCGGCGTGACCTGCGGCGACTCCACCTTGACGCCGGCCGCATCGCGCACCAGTTCGGTGACCATCCTGTCGGGACCGAACTCGAGCTGGATGCGACCGCTGCGCGCACCATTGCGCAGCAGTTTCAGCGCGGCCTTTGCGGCACGCGGATCGTTGCCGGCGAGCGCGACGCATATCGCCCGCAGCACGGTCGATTTGCCGCCGCCGTTGTTGCCGAGAAACAGGGTCCAACTGTCCGACAGGTCGAGCTCCAGCCGCTCGAAGGCACCGATGTTCTCCAATGTCGCACGGGTGAGCCGCGGCTGCTGGTGCGAGATGACCTCGGCGCGGCTCTCGGCCCTGGCGCATGCCTGCGCCGTGGCCGCCAGCCAGCGCTCCAGCATGGTGACGAGCTCGCGATGCTCGGCACCGGGCTGATAAGTCTCGATGCGGATACCGAAACGTTTGCCCGGTCCCGCCTGCCACAACGCGACCGGCGACGATTGCGCCATCACGGCGACGTGTTCGCGGCTCGTGCTGCCGACACCCGGCGGAAGCATGCCCAGGTACTCATCGAGCCCAGGCAAGGACACACCGAGGAACAGATGGCTGTGAGAAGAGAACGCACCCGCGAGCGCACGCTCGAACTCGGGCGCGCGGCTCAGCGCGAGGCGCACATCCGACGGGGTGAGCGCGAGTTTCTCCGGCTGCTGCAGATCGCCGAAAGGTTTCAATATGCAGGGACGCTGTTCGCGCATGGCGGCGGTCAAACCCTCCGAGCGCGAAGGGGTGAAAACCTCCGCCTTCGGAAACGCGCGCGAGGTCATCGCATCGAACGTCAGATCGACGATCACATCGCAGGGAACCTTCGCGATCTGTTCGTGGAACAGGCTTCGCTGCGTCGCTGCCTCGTCGAAAATCTGCTGCAGCGCGTTCGCGATTTTGACCCGGCCGTAGGTCTCGACGATGGCCTCGATGGCGCGGGAAGATCCTTCGTGGATGACTGCATCGCGCAACGAGACGGCCGACTGCGCGTCCGCCTCGGTCGGCTCCATCGTTTGCATGCGGGCCAGCACCTGCAGCCACAGGGCGGCGGCGGGGATACCGGCTTGAACCGAAGCACCGGCACCGATCACCAGCACGAGGCGTTTGTGGATCAGAGCCTCGGTGATCGACGGCGGAATGACGGGAGTCGAAGGTTCCGCAACCGTCTGGCTTTGCTGGGTCGACGGGCGGTGCTGCGAACCGGCATTGCCCGGTTCGCTCTCGCGTACTTGCAGGTTTCGCGCGTCGAAATTCTCGAGCCCGTGGATATATCCCTTGCGCTCGGAATCACGTTCCAGGCTCGCCTTTTCAAGTACCCGCTCGTAGGCCCGCCGCTGCCGCCGGCTGCCGACGATCGAGAAAAGGAGCGCGGCCGCCGCGCCGAGCGTCAACAAAGAACTGCCGATCAGCCATGGATCGTCCGGCGGCCAGCGCGATGCAACCGGCATGCTGCCCATCTCCATGGCGTACGTCGCGCCCGGCACCCAGCCCTGATCGACGTTGCTGTACAGCACGACGGAAACCACTCCCGAGCGTCGCTCGATATCGGGCATGCGCACCACGAACGTCGCCGCCACTTGCGGATCGACCAGTCGAGGATCGACGTCGGAACCGGCCGTTTGAGCCGCGCCCAGGTCGACGGGCGCCGCTGCGGACGCGTCGTAACCGACCCCTTCGGCCAGCTTGCCGTCGATCAGCACACTGACCGATCGCTGCACGACGCTCGCCGGCGCGGGTTGCGAGAGCAGAAGACTGGCCATCACCACGACGGTCTCGCCGGGCAGCGCAGGCTGAGGGCCGATGGACTCGATCTTGCCTCGCAGAATCAGATCGGCGCGCTGGTTCGCGATCGGAATGAAAGGATGCGCGGCAATGTCGTCAACAGCTTCCGGCGCGCGATCCGCTCTGTCGGGCACGGCTTCCGCCCGCACCGGATTGCACGCGAGCGTAGCCAGAATGATCGACGCCGCAATGAAAGCACGAGGCATCGAACTCGTGATCCCGGTTTCACTTCGCGTGCGCAGCCACGCTCGGCCGGACGCTCGCCATACCTGCTTTTCCACCGATAAGCCCCCTTATCGGCGATCGGTATTTTCGCAGCCCGCTCATGCCCCCGCGCCAGCCGGCGGAGCATGATCCACCGATCGGGCTGCCGATCGCTTCCCGCATCGTTATACGCGCCCACCAAACGAATTTGCAGGTGACAAATTCCTAGATGCAGCGCAGCACGAGCGCCTCGGATCTTCGCTCGCGGCCGCCTGCGGTTGCGCAAAAAACCGGTGCGTGCGATGTCGTCAATCGACGAGTTCGAGCGCCTCGCCCAGACTGGGTTCGCCCAGGATCACATGCGGCGGAATCACCAAGGCGACGCGGCGCAATGCGCCGTCGATTTTCGTGCGCCCTGCTCCGATGTACATGCCCAGCCACTTGCCATCGATGGAGACGAGTGGTGCGCCGCTATCGCCGGCTGTCGGTCGGGCGCTGGATGCAGGAATTTCGTACAGTGCGACTTCCCGCATACCGGCTCTCGCGCCGCCGAGATACCGCATCGGCCGGTCGAACTCGACACCCAGAAATCTCAGTTGCACCGCCACTGCGCCGCAAAAAACACGTGGCGTTCGTTGGGCCTGGCTCCAGTATGCGAAGCCACTCGGATGGCCTTGCGGGTACAAGGACCAGAACGACGAATCCAACGGACTGCCGCCGACGATTCGCGCGAGCGCGGCGTCGACACAGCCACTCGCATCGGCCGAAAGCGGGCCAAACCGCCGGCCCGCGCCAAGCGCAGATCGCCCGAATGCCGAGATGGCGGAAAATGCCATGGAGGGATCGGGCCGCAGTGTCGGGTGCGAGTTCGAGTCGCCGATGACGTGGTGACAGCCGAGCAGCCAGCGCTTTCCGTCTTTGTCCTGCAGCACCACGCAACCGGTGCCGAGGCGCGCAGCATTCGCACCGCTGCCGGCAACCAGTTCGGGCGAGTGCGCTCGCGCGATGGGCGTGCGCTGCCTCACGTCGATGGGAACGTGCAGCAGGACGCTGCGCCCTTCGACGCTCCGCCGAACCGGCAGATAGCGAGGGATGCGGCGCTCCGGCGACAAGGCAGTCCGGGCGATTTTCCGCGGCACGATCAAGATGAGGGCCGGCGCGCGCCAGCGAACGGCACCATCGCGGCTTTCCCGCACGCGCCAGCCGAAGCCGACGCCGGAAATTTTCCAATTCCGAAAATCAGGCAACGGATGATCCGCGAGCCGACGCGCCAGGCTGGCGACGATCCGGCAGCGGCGTTCTATCGAAAGTCGCTGCCAGGGCATCGATGCGATCTTCGCTGCGCGCGCCCTGCCGACGCTGCGAGGCGAACCGGCCGGCGTTCCGGCCATCAGGATCCGAGCCTCGCGACGACGGTCGTGTGCGGAAAACCGGCCCGAAAAATACTTACCACTTTCTGCACATCGGCATCGGCGGCGGCCGGCGTTCCAGCCTTGGCGGAAACTCCCAGACTCACCGCGGTATAGCAACCGGACCCGCCTGCACCGGGTTGGGTGAGAACCTGCAGTTGCTTCATGCGTTCCTTGGCCTGCCCCTCAGGCAGACCGGCCACGGCCGTGCTCCACCAGTCGTCGACGTCGTCGGTACCGATCTTGCCGACGCAACTGGCTGCCGGTGCGTCGACCGGCGTTTCGTCCTGCGGCGCCGGGATGACGGCGAACCCCGCCGGCACGCCGCCGAACACATGCTCGAAAAACAGGACTTCGTAGTAATCGTAAGGAATCTGGTAGCCGGCCACGGGCAGCAGGAACTTGCGGCCGGTGTTTTGCGCTTGGCCGTACGCCGCGACTTCCGACGGTTTGACGATCGGATACACACCGATGGCCGCAAACTTCACCAAGTGCGCTCGCAGGGTGACCGTTTGGCCAGCGAGTTCCTTGAACGCGCGAGCCGCACCGTGCGCCTCGGCCTCGGCCGCCGCGGGCGCAGTGGCCGCGCCGGTGACGAATCCCAACAGGCGATCGGTGCCGCCGGTCAGCAGCGACTTCATGCTATCGAGCAAGGCCATCGTCACCGCGGAGTTGTCGACTTCACCCGACATCCCCAGCAGGGTGCCGCCCGGCCCGAGATTCAGCGTCACGCGCGTGGTACCCAACTTGTGGCGCGTATCGATCACGAATTCCCTGTCGTAGTCCGGCAGGAAAACGAGCGAGATGCTTTTCGACAGTTCGAATCGTGCCAGCGCGGTGAGATCGGTGGTCACCGAGATATTCGACGTGCCCATCAATTTGGTGGGTGGCGCCGCGGGTTCTTCGGCCGGTTCGGGTTCGGCAGGTTCGGCCGGCTCCTCGGGTTCTTCATCCGCACCGTGCGCGATGGCATCCACCTCGGAGCGGGGCTTAGCAATGAGGATGCTCGAGACCGGTAGCCGCCCGCCCGCGACGAGCGCGCTCGGCGCTCGCGAGGCCAAAGCCTCCGGTATCGCAGTCAGCGAAACCCACTTGCCGTCCGCCGAGACAACCCCGGTAACCAAGTAGGCGCTCGACTCGACCGGATAGGGCTGCTTCACCGCGACGAACGGCCTGGTGAGGTAGTAGCGAAGCCCGGGATCGGAATCGGTGGCGAGCTTGGGATTGATGTTGGCGCAGCCCGATAGCGCAACCAGCGCGGCTATGAGCATGGTGCGAAGCAGTGTCGATCCGAGGTGCATGTGTTCCCCCTGTCGCTTGTAAAGCAGAAAATCAATACGCCCATGACCGATTCGCGATCGGTTCGAATGGCCGGGCGCGCCTGCGAGCCCGTCCCCCGATCTATCCTGACCGATATTCCGGTTGCAGCGGTTTGCCACTGCAGTCGGTACGTTCACAGCGCTGCATCGGAGCATCCGCAGTATTCACGACCGGGTTGGGTTGCGCTATTGGACAAATTCCTAGATCGATCGAATTCCGTGCCAAGGCAGGCGCGCCAGACATCCGTGTTTCAATGAATGTTTCGACATAAGTCTTCTCCCGGAGAACTCGATACATCGGGGCGTCGGTTGGTCGTCATATCGAAACCACCGTCCATGACCCAGTCTCGATAGCGAATCTAGGAATTTGTTACCTACCGCAGTCGTCGAAAATGGGGTATTGAGTGCTGGTTGAAACCGCGATCGGCGTCACTGGAACAAGTGTTTCGCGAACGCTCCAACTCCCTACGGCGCTTCAGCGATCCCTCGAGGCCACTTGAGCGAATACCCGGTAGACATTCAGCGGCTCGAAGAACTCGCCGCCACGCGCGGCGGCCGCGTCGCGCTTCACGGTTTCGAATACCAGCGCGCGTTCGCGGTGCTGCGCCTGGTCTCGATGCTGCTGCGACAGGCGGTCAAGGGTGCGACCGTCGAGGTTCCCGTCTGGCTCCGCTACGAGTGGGCGGAGGACGTCGACGAGCAATGCGAGAACGGCGACACCGTCCTGTGGCAATGCAAGCACGGTGATGATTGGACGGCACCGGCCAGACTAGCCGAAGCTCTGATCGGCTTCTCGCCGAAGTGGCTGTGGACGCCGCCCGAACATCGGCCACGCTTGCACTTCCGATTGGTGACCAGCGATCCGGCTTACGCTGCGCATGAGGATAGGCCCGGCCTGCCGGGGAACGGATCGGCTGTGCGCGAGGCTTTCTGCAGGGTATTGGGGCAAATACCGGGCGCGCGTTCGGATCGCGCGCTGTGGCAGAAGGATGCCGACGGGATTGGCCACGGGACGTTGTTCGACGAGCTTTGGAAAAACCTTCGTGTATTGCACGTCAAGCCTTCCACACAGGCCCATGCCAACGGGCTGTGGCCTGCCGAAATCGAGGCGCTGAAGGCTCTGCAGATGGGACGGCGGGTTTCTCGGGCCGACACCGCCGATTGGGCCATCTACGCGTTGCGAGAATTGCTCACGATAGGCCCGTCCGCGTTGCCCGATAAGCATGGGTTCGTCGACCGGCGCGTCACATCGCCGAAGGGCTTGCGGCCGCTCGACGTGATCGATCGGCTGCATGCGCGCGAGCCGGCCGCTCCGTCCGCAGGACCGCGGCTGAAGCTGATCGATCGGACATCGCTCGAGGTCGAGTCGGCCAGGCCACCCGAGCCCGCGCGATATATCGCGCGGCAGCCCGAATGGCGCGATGTGGTGCGCGGCGACAACGACACCGTCGGATTTTTCGAACGCAGCATCACCGATACCGTCGTGACAGAAGTGGGCCTCGCACTGAAGGACAGTCAGCGTCTCGGAGGGAAACTGCGGGTACGTTGGCTTGTCGGCGCGCCCGGTGCCGGCAAAAGTACGCTGGCGCTGCGCGTGGCGGCGCGCCTGGTGCTCGCGGGTGCATGCGTCGCGGTCGACGCCCGTCATGGTTTTTACGAGGACGATGACGCCGAAGCCTGGGTCGTTGCGCTGCTGGGATTGGCCGAGACGCCTCGCCCGCTCCTGTTATTGCTCGACGATCCGCTGGCAAGCGACAGCGCGTGGCCGAAAGTACTGAGGAAGCTCAGCCGCACGACTCCTGCCATCGTCGTGTTGGCGGCTACACCGGAATTCCTGCTGCGTCTGCACGCGGACGACCTGCGCGACGTCGTCTGTGCCGAGACACCGATAGGCAGGCCGGATTCACGAGAAAAACAGTCACTCGCCCGGCTGTATCCCGGCATCCACGTGCAGGCCCTGGTCGACGCGGACGAAGAACTGCTGGTCGTCACGATGCAGGTGGCTGCCGGCATTTCCTTCGACGGGATCATCCGCGGGATCTGGCAGACACTCGCCGGCGGTCACGCACTGCCCGCCGACGTCATCGGAGACGAATTGCCCTGGGAGGTAGCGGCATTCCTGTTGGTGGTGCTCTTCCATCGCGCCTACGCGCCCTGTCCAAAGCCTTTGCTCGAAGCATTTCTCGCCGGGCGGCCCGGCGTCGGGAACACCGCAACCGAACGTCTCGCGCAGGTCGCCGACGCACGCGGCTGGCGCATCTTCCAATTGCAAGCCCCGGCTGATCGTTGGGCTTATATGGGCGCGACCGTTACAACGATGCACGCGCGTGTCGCAGGCCGCGCATGGGAGCTTCGGCCGGCACGCGGCTGGCCCTTTGCGAAAGCGATTGCAGACGCTTCGGTACGGGAGCCGGCTACGGCACGATCGCTGGCCCTGGGACTCGCGGCCCTCTATGCCGAGGACGCCGCCACCGCGATGGAGTTGGTCGAAGCCGTGGCGCAAGCCTGGGCCGGGCAGCCCCCGGCGCAGATCGATACAAAAAATCTGTGCGCGTTGCACGCCGTCTGGGCGATTCAGCAAATGCCGATTCCGCCCGCATTAACACGTACGCTGCGCATCTGCGCCGAGCGCGCGGACGCGCAAAGCTGGCTCGCCGCGCTACGGTTGACCCACGAAAACCAGGCGGTACACGAAGGCATTTTGGTCCCGTCGTTATCGTACGAATCATTGATAGACGCCGCCGACTTCTCGCTCGCACCGCGACGGGCGCTGCAGTTCGCCGTCGTGCTGGGCGGCGACCCCGCGCTGTTGCAGCGTTTCGTGAATCGACTGTGGCAAGCGTTCGACGGCGAACTCGCCTGGACCATCAACGGCACCTTGTTGACATGGTTGCTCGCCAACGATGCAGCCGACGAGGCGAAGCGACGCGTCGATGCCGTCCGGCTCTGGCTGCAATGCAATCCCGATGTCGTCGATGTCCGCGTTGCGCTTCTCGGGCTGCTGTCGATAGTCCGTGAGGAAGAGAAGCAAGGCATCCTGGCCGAGCTACGAACGTGGCTGGCGGCGCATAAGTTCGACACGAATGTCAGAACAAAATATCTCGCGCACCTCGTCGCGGCACCGCAAGAGGCGACCGCCGAAGACATCGCGGAAGGGTTGGCTTTTCTCGACAGAAACCCATCCGATTCGCACACGCGCATTGCGCTGATCAAACTGATGCGCAAACGCGGGGATCCGAATTTACCGAAGCTGCTCGAAGCATCGATCGGCCAGCATGCGGCCGGCAGAGGCTATCAGTTGGCGCCGGTCGCACTCGATGCCGCGGCGTCGTTGGGGCTTTCCGATTTGCCGCTGATTGTGCGGTGGCTCGAATGGGCATCGGAAGTACTGGAGCGTCAGCAGGGAAAACGTTCTGCGAATGCGGTCGCCAATTCTCTGCGTGCGATTCTCGCTTCCGCCAAGAGTCATACCAGCAATCGGGGCTGCCCCGCCGATCAGCGCGTATCCGCACGCGCGGCTATCGTTCGGCTGCGGGCGGCGCGTACTGCGTGGAATCGGGAACTGGCACCTTAGTCCGCGCTCGACGATAAAGCCGCGCGCGCCCCGGATTCGCTGCCACCACACCGCGCCCCAGCTACTCCTGCCGCAACGCCGACAACGGATCGACGCGCGACGCGCGGCGCGCCGGCACCCAGCAGGCGGTGGCGCCGACGGCGAGCAGCAGGGTCCAGGCCGCGATCCAGGCCCAGAGGTTGCTGGTCTGCACTTGCGACAGCAGCACGTCGAGGCTCCGCACGACCATCAGCGCCAGCACGCTGCCCAGCGCGATGCCCAGACCGCTGCAGGCGAGGCCGCGGCGCATCACCAGGTTGACGATGCCGCGGCGGTCGGCGCCGAGGGCCTGGCGGATGCCGAGTTCGCGCCGGCGCTGTTCGACCTGGTAGGCGAGCACGCCGAACACGCCGATCGCCGCGAGCGCTGCGGCCGACGCGGCGAACAGCGTGATGACGGCGGCCCAGTGCCGCTGGTTGCCGATCGAATCGGCGAGCAGGTTCGACATGGTTTCGATTTCGGTCGGCACCAGCGCCGGATCGAAACGCTGCAGCGTGCCGCGGATCGCGGCCGCCGCCGTCAGCGGATCGCCCGCCGTGCGCACCACCAGATACAACTGCCCCGCGCTCCAGCCCTGGCTGACCGGCGCGAACACCACGACGCCGGGATTGTCGAGGCCATCGAAACGCACGTCGCCGACGACGCCGACGATCGTCACCAGTACGGAGCGATTGCCGCCTTCGTAGAGCTGCTTGCCGACGGCCGATTCGCCGGGAAAATGCCGCTCGGCCCACGACTGGCTGACGAGCACCACCGGCGGCGAATCGGGCGTGTCGCGCGAGTCGAACATCCGGCCTTCGTGCAAACGCACATTCAGCGTTTTCAACAGCGCCGAATCGACCGGCACCCACGGCGCCTGCGGTTCGTTGCCGCCGACCGCGGGCCGCGCCAGCAAATCGAAATTGTTGAAGCAACCGCATTGCGGCGGCAGTGCGCCGGCCAGTCCGACCGACTGCACGCCAGGCAGCGCCTGCAAGGCCGGCAGCGCGTCGTTCCAAAAGCGCAACTGCGCGGTCGGGTCGGCGTAGCCGGCGGCCGGCAGGCGCACCTGCGCGGTCAACAACTGCGCAGGTTCGAAGCCGGCATCGACGCGCTGCAGACGCACCAGATTGTCGACCAGCAGGCCGGCGGCGACGACCAGCGGCAGCGCCAGCGCAAATTCGAGCACGACCAGGCCATCGCGAACGCGCTGCCGCTCTTTGCCGGCGCTGGCGCTGCGCGCCTGCAGCGTGGTGGGACTGCCGAAGCTGCCGTGCAGCATCGGCACCAGCGCGAGCGCGATCGCGCTCAGCAGCGCCAGCGCGGCGGCCAGGCCGAGCACGGCCGGCGTCATGCCGACTTCGGCCAGTCGCGGCAGCGCCGGGCCGAGCGAGCGATAGCCGCTGAGCAGCAACATCGCCAGCACGCCGCCGCCGATGCCGCCCGCCGTCGCGAGCAGCACGTTTTCGGCCACCAGCATGCGTGCCAGGCGCCAGCGACTGGCGCCGAGCGCGGCGCGCACGTGCAGATCGTGCGAGCGCTGCGCGATGCGCATCAGCAGCAGGTTGGCGTTGTTCATCAGCACGATCAGCAGCACGACGCCGACCGCCGCCAGCGCGATCCAGAGGAAATCGGCGCTGCCCGCCATCACCACGTCGCGCAGCGGGAACGGCGTGAGTCTGGCGGTTTCGTCGCTGAAGCCCTGCTGCCACAGCGGGAACAATCGGCGGCTGACGGCATCGAGATCGGCCACCGCCACCTCATGCGTGGCGCCGGGCCGCAGCCGCGCGATGGTGGCGAGAAAGAACGGGCCGCGTCGTTCCGGTTCGGCCATCTGCAGCACCGGCCAGAAATCCGCGCGCACCACCGGATGCGTCTCGACACCGGCGGGCATCACGCCGACCACGGCGTGCGCGACGCCATCGATCAGCAGGCTCTTGCCGAGCGCCGCGTCCTGCGCGCCGAAGCGCTGTTCGGCGAAGGCGGCGCCGAGCACGACGACATTCGGGGCGCCGGGGCGGTCTTCTTCGGCGCGAAAGGCGCGGCCGCGTTGCGGCGCCAGTCCGAGCACATCGAAAAAGTCCGCGCTCACCCAGCGCGCGTTGCGCCATTCGCCCTGCTCGCCCGCGCCGACCAGCGCTGATGCAGTGCGCATCGCCGCCACCGATTCGAACGCCGTGGCGTGTTCGGCGATGCCGCGGAAATCCGCCACCGAGGTATTCCACGACCCGGCCGGACTTTGCTGGCGCACCATCACCAGTTCGTCGGCGCGCGGAAACGGCAGCGAACTCAGAACCACGACGTGCACCAGCGCGAACACGGTGGTCACCGCGCCGATGCCGAGTGCGAGCGTCGCGACGACGGTGGCCGAATAGCCCGGCCGGCGCAGCAACTGCATCGCCGCCCCGACCAGCGAAGCACCCAGACGCGACAGAACGCTCAACATGGCGATGCTCTCCTTGGCGGATCGACCCGGGCGCGAGGCGGCGGGATTCGTCGATCGACCGACGTCGGCCGATGGCTCAGCACGGTTCGTGCCATCGGCCGGATCGAACGTGGCATGCCGCCAATCCCGCAGTACGCGATGGATTTTCGATTCGATGCCGATCCGGGTGTCCGGAATCGAACAACGAGTGTCCGGTTGCGGGCATTCCGGCGCCGGTTGCGACCGTTGATATATCCCCATATGATGGGGCCATGGCCACGAAGTCATTGCTTGCCGCCGAACCCGTCGATCTGCGCGCCGAAGCCACGCGCAAGGACCTCGCGGTGCTGGTCACCAGCCTCTTCGACAAATGGGGCCTGGACAACGAAACCCAGTTGCACCTGCTCGGATTGAGCCCGGAAAGCCGCAAATTGCTGCCGGCCTATCGCAGCGGCGAACGGGCGTTGCCGAACCAGGTCGACCTGCTCGCGCGCGTCGGGCATCTGCTCGGCATCCACAAGGCGCTGCGCTTCCTGTTTCCCGAAGACGAGGCGCTGCGTTTCGGTTGGGTCAGGCGGCGCAACGCGATGCTCGATCATGCCGCGCCGCTCGACGTGATGCTCGACGATGGCTTCCTCGGCATCGCGCGCGTCGCGCGTTTCGCGGATTTCCTGCGGGGCCAGTGATGAGCCTGTTCGATACGATGGCCGACATCGACACGTCGGTGTATCGCAACATTGCCTCGTTTCGCGTCTCGATCAACCCGTTCGACGACCTCACCGACAACGTCCGCATCCAGCAGGCCGCGATTGCGGCCGACATGCACGTGCGGCGCGCGCCGACCGGCATCATCGAACGCGGCCTGGCGTATTCGGAAGCGATCGGCTACCCGTTCGCGGCCGATCGTGCGATGGCCAGCCGCTACGGCGACGGCACCGTGCGCGTCTGGTACGGCGCCTTCGACACCGAAACCACCATCGCCGAAACCTGCTACCACGCCATCCGCATGCTGCGCGCGGAAGAAGGCGTCGCCACGCCGGTAGTGCGGCACCGCAAGGTGTATCAGGTGCACGCCGCCGGGCTGTTCCTCGATCTGCGCGCCAAGGCCGCGCGCAACAAACGCCTGCTCGACGACGACTACGCGTTCACCCAGGCGATCGGCAAGCGCGTCGCCGCGCAAGGCCTGCCCGGCCTGCTCTTCCCGTCGGCGCGCATCGCCAAAGGCGAATGCCTGGCCGCCTTCCGCAGCGACGTGCTGCACTCGCCCAAGCCGCTGTTCGACCTGACCTACACCGTCGATGCGGTGAAAGGCCATGTCGACGTGGTGCGCGCACCCGGCTCGCGGCCGAAGCGTTGGCGCTGGGAACAGTTGCGGCGTTGACTGCGCTTCCGGTGAACCGCATCGCCGTGCAATGAAGGCGCTGCTGAAAGACACCGGCAACGAATGATCGGCGGCCGGACGCGGTCACGACCAGGTGCACACGGGCCGATGACTTCGCTCGCTCAGCGATCCATTTTTCGCTTGCTTGAGCGCGCTCGATAAAGGCTGGAGCGGCGCGCACCGCAAACGCGCCGCTCCACGCATGCCGTCACGGCTACGGCGGTGATTCGAACGAGTCGGCGAAAATCCCGGCCGGCATGATCTGCAGTTCGACCGTCGCCGTGTCGCAGTCGTTGCCGGCGTCGCAGAGCGAATAGTCGAAGGAAACCGTGCTGCCGTCGGTACCCGCCGCCGGCGTGTACTCGAACGCGCCCGATGGCTGCATCGTGAGCTGGCCGCTCGCGGGTTGCGAGGTGACGCTCCACAGATTGCCACCATCGTCGGACGGCGTATCGTTCAAGGACACGTCGCCGGCGAATTCACCGACGGGCGGCACTTCGAAGGTGTCGTCGGAGGCGACCGGCGTGGTCACCCGGATGTCGAGTTGCACGGTCGCGGTGCTGCAGTCCGCGTCGTTGTCGCACACGGCGTAGTCGAACGTGACGATCCCGCCGGTCGACCCCGCCGCCGGCGTGTATTGGAATGCACCGGTCGATTGCATCACCAGCGTGCCGGACGCGGGCTCCTGGAAGACGCTCCACAGGTTGCCGCCATCGTCGGACGGCGTATCGTTCAAGGACACGTCGCCGGCGAATACGCCGCTGGACGGAATCTCGAAGGAGTCGTCGACCGCGTTCGGCCGGTTGACCTGGACCTGCAGTTCGACGGTCGCGCTGTCGCAGTCCGCGTCGGCGTCGCAAAGCGCGTATTCGAACGTCACCGTGCTGCCGGCCTGCGAGGGATCGGGCGTGAATTCGAAGGTGCCGGACGGCGCCATCGACAACAGTCCCAGCACCGGCGCCGTGGTGACGCTCCACGCGTTGCCGCCATCGTCGGTCGGCGTGTCGTTGTCCGCCACATCGCCGGCGAACAGTCCGGCCTGCGGCACGCTGAAGCTGTCGTCGGCCGCTTCCGGCAGGTTCACCTGTATCTGCAGTTCGACGGTCGCCGAACTGCAATCATTGTCGCTGTCGCACAGCGTGTAGCCGAAGAAATCGGAGCTACCGGCGGCGTCCGCGGCCGGCGTATATTCGAACGCGCCGGAGGCCTGCATCGTCACTGCCCCGGTATCGGGCGGCGTGGTCACGGTCCACACGTTGCCCGCACCGTCGGACGGCGTGTCGTTCGCCGACACATCGCCGGCGAAGCTGCCCGTCTGCGGCACCTCGAAGAGATCGTCCTGGGCGGTCGGCGTGAGCAGCGGCAGGCGCAGGAACGCGCTGATCGCCAGGCTGCGCTCGAACTGCGGTCCGAAGTCTTCGACGTTGGACCAGCCGACGGCCGGCGACGTCGGCCAGTCGATCCAGACCGTGCCGGGCGTGAAGCGCTCTTGCGTGGTATGCAGCGAAAGCGTCAGCGGCGCAGGCAGCGTCGGTTCGACCACCGACAACAGATAGCGGCCGGGCGGCAACACCTCGTTGAAGTCGAATTCCAGCGTCATCGCGCCGATCGGCGCGTTCGCGGGCACATCGACCGTGGCCGTGGCGAGCACCGCGCCGGGTTCATTCGCCGGCGAATTCCAGCCCCGCAGCAGCACGGACAGCGTGTAGCCGTTGAGATCGCCCACCCCATCGCCCGGCGGGTCGGTGTCCGGCAGCTCGTCGACGTTGTTCATGCCGACGCTCACCTTGTGCAAGATCGCGCCGACCGGAATTTCGAAGTCGTTGCCGAGTTCTCCGCCATTGCCCGTGCCGATGCCCATCGCGCCGGTCGGGTCGCCGGCGGAACGGGTCAATTCGTCGGCCGTCACTTCGGTGAGTTCGCGCGAGTAGACGGAGTTGGCCGGCACCAGATCGCCCTGCGAGGCGCTGACCATCGCATCGACCGACCAGGTGCCGATCTGCGAATACGTCGAACTACCGACCGTCAGCGTCTGCGATGCCGAGGGCGCCAGCGTTGCGATCGGCGCCGAGGTCAGCACATGGGCAGGCAAGCCATCGACCAGCAGATCGGCATCGACGGTGACCGAGGTCAGCTCGCTGGTGCCGTTGTTGCGCACCTGCGCCTGCAGATCGAAGCCGTAGCCCAGCCCGACCGGCAGCTTGGCGTAGCCCTGCGTCTGCACGTCGATCGCCGATATCAACTGCGGATCGAACGGCAGAATGGTGTCCACGCGGATATCGTCGATAACGACGAGGAAGCGATCGGTCGAGTTGTTGCGGAATCCGATGTAGACGCTCTGTCCGGCGTAGGCATCCAGCGTGACCGTGTGGGTCGTCCAGTCGGTCGATTCGGCGGCCGTCGAGAACAGCACGGTGCTGCTGGTCAGCTGGTTGCCGATGACGCCGGTGCCACCGGTCGGCGGCATCGTCATGATGCGGACTTCGTAGCCATCCCGGAACGCCGGATCGTAGGCTCGCCCGCGCCAGCTCAATTGCATCGGCTCGGCGGGCAGAGGCCCGATCAGCGGCGTCCACATCCAGTCGTTGGCGGCACCTACCGGCGCGTACCACGAGGTGCTGAACGCCACGCAGTTGTTGGTGTCGAGCTGGAAGTCCTCGCGCACTTCCCAGGCTTCGTTGACATAGGCAACGTTGCCCGCCGGCGTGCGATTGTCGACATTCCTGAGGAACCACCCGGACGGAAACGGGTAGGTACCCGCGCCGCCCGGGCCGGTGCAGCGCACCACCGGCTGCCCCGAAATCGGATCGATCGCGGTCTGGAAATTTTCGGAAAAAATCGTCGCCGCCATCGGCGACGTCGCGACGAAGACGAAGGCCAGCGCCAAAGCGCGGCCGAACGACGAGATGCGACGCATGTGGACTCCCCCTGCCCCGATTTCCGGCGAGCTTACACGACGAATCCGTTGCAGATGTCTTCAGCTGCATGCCTGCGCCGGGGCGAACGCGGTCGCGGCCCGGCGCTCGACAAATCGGCGGACGCCGGCCGGCCTATAACGGGCCGATTTGCGCTGCTACCTGTGCCGTCGGTCCTCGCCCAGATCATCAAGGATCGGGCATTCCGGCCGTTGATCGCCGTGGCAATGCTGCGCCAGGTTTTCCAGCGTGCGCTGCATCGACTGCAGTTCGCGGATCTTGCGGCCCAGTTCGTCGGCATGTTCGCGCGCCAGTTTCTTCACCGCGGCGCTGGTGCGCCGCGGATCGTTCCACAAGCCGAGCAAGGTTTCGATCTGTTGCATCGGAAAGCCGAGCGAACGCGCGCGTTTGACGAAACGCAATCGATGCAGGTCGGCCTCGTTGTAGAGGCGATAGTTGGCGAAGGTGCGGCTGGCCGGCGGAATCAAGCCGATGCTTTCGTAGTGGCGGATCATCTTGGCCGTCACGCCGGTCAGCTCGGCGGCCTCGCCGATATTGTGGAAACCCTGCTCGCGTGCATCGGCCAGTTCGGGTCGCGGTGTTCGACGGGACATCGGAATCTCCTCAGCGCGCCGCCGGATGCCAGCGGCGCAGCAGCAGGGTATTGGATACGACGCTGACGCTCGAGAACGCCATCGCGGCGCCCGCCAGCACCGGATCGAGCAAGCCCGCCATCGCCAGCGGGAGGCCGATCGCGTTGTAGACGAAGGCCCAGAACAGGTTCTGCTGGATCTTGCGCGTAGTGCGGCGCGAGATGTCGATCGCATCGGCGATCAGGCGCGGGTCGCTGCGCATCAGTGTCACGCCGGCTGCCTGCATCGCGACGTCGGTGCCGCTGCCCATGGCGATGCCGACATCGGCGGCCGCCAGCGCCGGCGCGTCGTTGATGCCGTCGCCAACCATCGCCACCGGTCCGGCGGCGGACAGCAAGCGGATCTGCTGCGCCTTGCCGGCCGGCAAAACTCCGGCGATCACCTGCTCATCGCGCAGGCCGAGCAACTGCGCCACCGCGCGAGCCGCTTCGACACTGTCGCCGGTCAGCATCACCGGCGAAACGTGCAGGCGACGCAATGTCTCAATCGCTTCGGCAGCTTCCGCACGCGGTGCGTCGCCGAACGCCAGGCCGCCGAGCGCAACGGCGCCGGCGCCGGCCTGCCTCGCCACCCAGGACACCGTGCGGCCCTGCGCCGCATGCTCTTGCGCGAACGAGTGCAGCAGCGCCGGATCGATGCCGAGGTCGAGCATCAGCCGCGCGCTGCCGATCCAATGCACACGACCGTCGATCGTGCCCCGCACGCCGCGTCCGGGCAGTGCTTCGATCCGCTCGGCGCGTTCGGCACCGTCGGCGGCAACGGCGATGGCGCGAGCCAACGGATGTTCGCTGCCGGCCTGCAGTGCAGCGGCGATCCGCAGCATTTCCCGCTCGGTGCCGGAGACGGCGCGATGCGCCATCAACACCGGCTTGCCGACGGTCAGTGTGCCGGTTTTATCGAACGCCACGGTGCGTACCTTGTGCAGGGTTTCGAGCGCTTCGGCATCGCGAATGAGGATGCCGGCGCGCGCCGCGACACCGGTGCCGGCCATGATCGCCGTTGGTGTCGCCAGGCCGAGCGCGCAGGGGCAGGCGATCACCAGCACCGCGATCGCGTTGAGTGTCGCCGCGTTCCAGTCGCCGGCGTCGAAACCCCACGCCAGCCAGGTGACGGCCGCCAGCAGCAGCACGATCGGCACGAACACGGCACTCACGCGATCGACGATGCGCTGGATCGGCGCTTTCTTCGCTTGCGCGTCCTCGACCAGCCGGATGATGCGTGCCAGCGCGCTCTCGACGCCGACCGCGCGCGTGCGCAGCAGCAGTCGGCCTTCGCCGTTGAAGGCGCCGCCGGTGACGCGCGAGCCGGGCTCCTTCACCACCGGCAGCGACTCGCCGGTGATCATCGATTCGTCGCTGTGGCTGGCGCCTTCGAGCACGTCGCCATCGACCGGCACGCGTTCGCCCGGGAGCACGATCACCAGATCGCCTACACCCACCTTATCGACCGGCAATTGAAGTTCCTCGGCGCCGCGGCGTACCCGCGCCGTGCGCGGCTGCAACGCCTGCAGCGCGCGAATCGCAGCCGTCGTCTGGTGTTTGGCGCGCGCTTCGAGCCACTTGCCGAGCAGGATCAGCGTGATCACGACGGCCGACGCCTCGAAATAGAGCGGCGCCGACGCATGATGCGCGCTGGCGACGAACAGATGGAACACGCTCAGCCCGTAGCCCGCGCTGGTTCCGAGCGCGACGAGCAGATCCATATTGCCGGTGCGCGCTTTCAACGCTCGCCAGGCCGCGCGATAGAAGCGTGCGCCGAGCCAGAATTGCACCGGCGTGGCGAGCGCGAACTGCAGCCAGCCCGGCAGCATCCAGTGCTTACCGAATGGCAGCGCCAGCATCGGCAGCACCAGCGGCAAGGTGAGCAGCACCGCGAACAAAAGATGCTGCTGTTCGCGCGAGCGCGCCGGCGCAGCGGCGTTCGGTGTCTGTATCGCACTTGGAATCTGTGCCCGATAGCCGGCCGCCTCGACGGCTGCGATCAGCGCAGTCACCGGCGTTCCCGCCACCGCCGCCACCCGCGCCGACTCGGTGGCGAGATTGACCGTGCTCGTCATCACGCCGGGTACCGCATTCAACGCGCGCTCGATGCGCGCGACGCACGAGGCGCAGGTCATGCCGGCGATCGACAAGGCGATCTCGTCCACCGCCACCGCGTAACCCGCCGCCTCGATCGCCTGCGCGACCGCGGCCGCCGAAACCTTGCCATCGGTCTGCACTTCGGCCTTGCCGGTAGCGAGATTCACCGTCGCGGCGACGACACCCGCCACCTTGACGACGGCTCGCTCGACGCGACCGGCGCAGGACGCGCAGGTCATGCCCTCGACACCGAAACGAAAATGCGTAGCCGCGTCCTGCGGCGGCAGCGATAGCCGGGTGTTCATGATGATGCCTCCTCGAAGGTGGAGGCCAGCGTGTTGCTTCCCATGATGGGAAGGTCAACATCGGCGCCACGCGCAGGAAGCTTCGACCCTGCGATTGCCATCCGCGTGGGCACCGCTCAGATCGCACGCGATGTGCGTGTCCGGGTGGAGGATTGTGAATCTTGATCGCAGCGCAGCGGCGCGCGATTCCGGTCGTTTTTCGAGTGATAGAGTCCGCGGGTCTCGCCAAAACGCTCGGAATCGCATGAAAACTTTGTCGGCCGCCGCCGTTGCCCTGCTCGCCCTCTCGTCCGCGCTGGCCGCGCCGAACGCTTCCGCGCAATCGCCGGACATCGCGTCGCGGGCGCCGGGCTCGCCGCCCATTGCAGCGCCGACGCCGCAGCGTCCGGTCGACGTCGCCGACGCTTTCGACAATGAAGGGTGGACGTCGCGGACCGCCATGCCGGCTGCCCGCTGGGGCCACGCGATGGTGTCGTACGTGACCGGCACCTATCCCGACAACGACGCCTACCTCTACGTCATCAGCGGCGCCGATGCCAGCTTCGCCAATACCGGCCTGGTTACGCGCTACGACGTCGCGCTCGACCAGTGGACGGCGATGGCGCCGCTCGCGCCGGCCCGCCTGCAGGTCAGCGCCGCCCGCATCGGCGACAAGATCTACGTTCCGGGCGGCTATACCGGTTCGTTTTCGCCGACGACGACGCTCAGCATCTACGACATCCCCAACAACACTTGGTCGACCGGCGCGCCGATGCCGCAGGCCACCGGTGACTATGCGATCGCTGCCTATGCCGATCGCTATCTCTACGTCATCGGCGGCTACAGCGGATCGGTCGATCTCAACCTCGTGCAGGTCTACGACTCGGTAGCGAACACCTGGGCCAGCGCCACGCCGAAAATCGGACCGGCCACCGCGGGCCTGCGCGCCGGCATCGCCGGCAACCAGATCATCGTGGTCGGCGGCTACAGCCAGACGCTGGCCGCGGCCCAGTCCAGCGCCGTGGTCGGCGTCATCGACCCGGTCGATCCGACCATCATCACCTGGACCGCCACCGCGGCTTATCCGGGCGGACCGGTCGGCCGCTTCGGCGCCGGCACGCTGGTCGCCGCCGGTCCGGGGCTGGGGTCGGATGCGCTCAACGTCGCGATCTTCGCGGGCGGCGATCCCACCGGCCAGGGCACGGCGGCGAAGAACGACACCTGGCTGTACGATTTCAACGACGGCACCTGGAAAGACGGTCCCGTCAAACCGACCGGCGTAAGCAACATCAGCGACATGGCAGGCGTGGCGTTCGGTGGAAAGCTGCACATCGTGTCGACCGGTGGCTACAGCGGGTCGGCGGTTGTCACCGTCAACGAGTGGCTGACGCTCGGCGACGAGCCGTCGCCGGACCTGAGCCTGAGCATGTCGGATGGCGATGCCACCGTCGCGCCCGGCGGCAGCCTGCTGTATACCATCGACTACGCATTGACCGGCCAGGGCACCACGCCCGATGTCACGATCAGCGACACCGTGCCGGCAGGCACCACCTTCGACGCCGCCGCGAGCACGCCGGGCTGGGTCTGCACGCCGGATGCGAATCCCGGCAGCGTCTGCGAATTCGATCTGGGCACCCTGACCGGAGGCGCCAACGGCTCGATCACCTTCGCGCTCGATTCGATCTTTCCGGTGCCGGCCGGCGTGACGCAGATCGTCAACGCCGCCAGTATCGCGACCGCCTGGGCCGATCCGGAACCCGCCAACGACACCGCCGGCGAAAGCACGCCGTTCACCGCCGGCAGCATCAGCCTCACCGCGTCCGATAGCGTGACGAGTGAATTCGGCGACGACGCCACCTTCGACATCGCACTGCTGGTGCCGCCGAGCGCCGATGTGACGATCGATTTCGAATCGAGCGATACCACCGAAGGCGCGGCGGCGGTTTCCACGATCGTCTTCACGCCGGCCAACTGGAATCAGCCGCAGAGCGTGACGGTGAACGGCGTCGACGACAATCTCGACGACGGCGATATCGCTTACTCGATCAGCAGCACGATCGCGGCCGGCTCGGGCAATTACGACGGCATCACGATCCCGGATGTCGCGCTCACCAATCTCGACAAACTCGATCTTTCGCTCACCGTCTCCGACGCCGACGCCACGGCCGACCCGGGCGGCAGCATCCTCTACACGCTGTCCTATGACGTGATCGGTTCCGGCGCCGCCAATGCGTCCGCCGTCACCGTCAGCGACACCGTACCCGCGGGCACCAGCTTCAACGCCGGTGCCAGTACGCCCGGCTGGACGTGCGCGCCCGACGCGAACGCCGGCAGCGTGTGTACGTTCGCACTCGGCACCCTGGCGGCCGGCGCCAACGGCTCGCTCGCCTTCGCGGTCGATTCGGTCTACCCGGTGCCCAATGGCGTCACGCAGATCGTCAACAGCGCCGGCATCGCCACCGGTTGGAGCGACGCCGCGCCCGCCAACGATAGCGATAGCGAAACCACTCCGTTCACCAGCGGCGGTGTCGTGCTGACGCCGCTCGACACCCAGAGCAGCGAGGCCGGCGACAGTGCGAGCTTCCAGTTGACGCTGCAACTGCGTCCGACCACCGACGTCACCATCGAGGTGGCATCGGCCGACGCGACGGAAGGCACTGCGACCGTGTCGCAACTGGTGTTCACGCCGGCCGACTGGAACCAGCCGCAGACGGTGACGGTGAGCGGCGTCGACGACGATCTCGAAGACGGCGACGTGGCCTACACCGTCGAAAGCACGGTCGCGGCGGGTTCGGGCAACTACGAGGGTGTGACGATCGCGGATTTCGGCGCGACCAATCTCGACAATGAAGCCGCCGGCAGTCCGACGATCACGGGCATGAGTTCGGTGCGCGACACCGGCGACGCGACGCTCGCGGCCGGCGAAATCACCGCGGCGCCGATCACCCAGTTCACCGTCGATTTCAGCGAACCGATGGCGCCGTCTGCGGGCGATGTCGTGCATTTCCGACTTGTCGGAAGCGGCGCCGACGGCGTCGTGCAGACCGCCGGCTGTGCGGCGGCGCTGGTCGGCGACGACACCGGCGTTGCGCTGGCGGAAGTGGTGCTCGCAACGGTCCCGACCCATCGCGCGGCGGTCCTGCTGGACGGCGGCCGCTCGCTGCCGCTGGGCATCTATCGTTTCACCGCCTGCGACACGCTCACCGACGTCAGCGGCAATCCGATCGCGGCGGCTGTCGCGCGCAACTTCGAGATCACGGCCAGCAATCTGCTCGCCAATCCAAACTTCGACCGCGGGCTGGCGGGCTGGACGCCGTCGCATCCCCAGCAAACCCTGTGGAATATCGACGATGCCGGCGCCGCCGCGACCTCCGGTTCGGCGCGCATCGCGACCTTGGAAAGCGCGGCGGGCGCCTACGGCCTCGAGCAATGTTTCGACGACGCGGGCTTCGTTGCCGCCGCTGCCGCGGTGCGCATCGACAGCGCCGCGCCCGGTGCACCTGACGCAAGAATCCGCGTCGATTACTATGCCGCCGCGGGCTGCACCGGCGCGCTCGTCGACAGCGTGTTGTCGGCGCCGGTGGAAGGCGATACCGCCGATGCCTGGTTGCCGCTCGAAGTGCTCGCCCCGCAACCGCAACCGATCGCACTTTCCGCGCGCGTGTCACTCGAAGTCAGCGGACACACCGCCCCGGCCGGCTTCACCGTCGACTTCGATCACGCCGAAGCACGGCAACTCGCGAAGATCTTTTCCGACTACTTCGAAACCGGCGAAAAGCCGGTCGGTGAAGTCGACGAGAAATGACACGCGCGGCGGCCGGCGCCGGGCCGGCCGCCGCTTGAGCGCTCCGCAGCGAGCTGGCACGATCGCGCGGTGACGATCGAATCGGACGGACTCAGCTCGAGCGAAGCGCTGCATCTGCGCGATCTGGCACGCCTGCGGCGGGTGCGGGATCGGATCGATCGCGAATATGCGCAGCCGCTCGATGTCGAGGCGCTGGCGCGCGGCGCCGCGATGTCGGCCGGACATCTGAGCCGGCAATTCCGCAGCGCTTACGGCGAGTCGCCTTACAGCTATCTGATGACACGCCGCATCGAGCGCGCGATGGCGCTGCTGCGTTGCGGCGATCTGAGTGTCACCGAGATTTGCTTCGCGGTCGGCTGTGCGTCGCTCGGAACCTTCAGCACGCGCTTCACCGAACTGGTCGGCGTGCCGCCCAGCGTCTACCGCCAGCAGGCGGCGAGCGCGACGGTGGGCATGCCGTCCTGCGTGGCGAAACAGATGACGCGGCCGGTCCGATCGCGGCCGAACAAGGTCGAACCCGCGGTCGCAGCGACGCCGAGTGCCGGCTCGGCGATGCCGGACAACGCGACGTCAGGCAGGTCGATCGCAGGCAAAACGGTTGCCGGAAAGTCGCTCACAACCGCATCGATCAGGAATCGAGAAGCGGCGGCCGGTGAGCCCGGCTAGCATCATCGCTCGCCTCCCAACGAGCCTGCTGCCATGAACATCACGATCCACTCGAGCTTCCTGCCGCACAACGACGCCGATGCCGCCCTCGCCTTCTATCGCGACACGCTCGGTTTCGAGGTGCGCAAGGATGTCGGTTACAAAGGCATGCGCTGGATCACCGTCGGCCCGGTCGACCAGCCCGACACCTGCATCGTGCTGCATCCGCCGGCCGCCACCCCCGGCGTCACCGACGACGAGCGCCGCACCATCGCCGAGATGATGGCCAAGGGCACCTACGCGATGGTGATCCTCGCCACCGCCGATCTCGACGCCACCTTCGAACGGCTGCAGGCGAGCGGTGCCGAGGTGATCCAGGAACCGACCGAGCAACCGTACGGCGTGCGCGACTGCGCCTTTCGCGATCCGGCCGGCAATCACGTACGCATCAACGAAGCGAGCAAGTAGCGTTCCGTCGGTGCAGTTCGGCGCCGCCCGCCCGACTCGGCGTGGCAGCGCTGAAAAAAGTGCCGGAGCAGAACTGCCCGGCGAACCGCCGGCACTGGCGCAAACGATCCGACACGCGACGGGATTCCGATGAGCAAGAACAGCAGAAAAGACGCCCCCGTGCGGCACGCGGCCGACAGCCACGATCGCATCCGCGTGCACGGCGCGCGCGTCAACAATCTGAAAGATGTCAGCGTCGAACTGCCGAAACGGCGGTTGACGGTGTTCACCGGCGTGTCCGGTTCGGGCAAGAGTTCGCTGGTGTTCGGCACCATCGCCGCCGAATCGCAGCGGTTGATCAACGAAACCTACAGCGCCTTCGTGCAGGGCTTCATGCCGACGCTGGCGCGGCCGGATGTCGATGTGCTCGACGGCCTGACCACCGCCATCGTGGTCGATCAGCAGCGCATGGGTGCCGATCCGCGGTCCACCGTCGGCACCGCCACCGACGCCAACGCGATGTTGCGCATCCTCTTCAGCCGGCTCGGCAAGCCGCATATCGGCCCGCCGAGCGCCTTCGCCTTCAACGTGCCGTCGGTGCGCGCGAGCGGTGCGATCACGGTCGAACGCGGCGCCGGCAGCAAGACGGTGAAGCAGACGTTCACCCGCACCGGCGGCATGTGCCCGCGCTGCGAAGGCCGCGGCGCGGTCACCGATATCGATCTGACGGCGCTGTACGACGACAGCAAATCGCTCAACGAAGGCGCGCTGACGATTCCCGGCTACAGCATGGAAGGCTGGTTCGGCCGTATCTTCAACGGTTGCGGTTTCTTCGATCCAGACAAGCCGATCCGCAAATTCACCAAGAAAGAACTCGACGCCCTGCTCTACAAGGAACCGACCAAGATCAAGGTCGACGGCATCAACCTGACTTACTCGGGGCTGATCTCGCAGATCCAGAAGTCCTTCCTGTCGAAGGATGTCGAAGCGATGCAGCCGCACATCCGCGCCTTCGTCGAGCGCGCCGTCACCTTCACCACCTGCCCCGATTGCGGCGGCACGCGGCTCAGCGAAGCGGCGCGTTCGTCAAAGATCAAGAAGATCAACATCGCGGACGCCTGCGCGATGCAGATCAGCGATCTGGCCGGATGGGTGCGCGGCCTCGATGCGCCGGCGGTCGCGCCATTGCTGGCCGCGCTGCTGCAGACGCTCGATTCCTTCGTCGAAATCGGGCTCGGCTATCTCTCGCTCGATCGATCGTCCGGCACGCTGTCGGGCGGCGAGGCGCAACGCACCAAGATGATCCGCCATCTGGGTTCTTCGCTCACCGACGTCACCTATATTTTCGACGAACCGACCACCGGCCTGCATCCGCACGACGTGCAGCGCATGAACGACCTGCTGCTGCGGCTGCGCGACAAGGGCAACACCGTGCTGGTCGTCGAGCACGAGCCGGAAACGATCGCGATCGCCGATCACGTCGTCGATCTGGGACCGGGCGCCGGCAGCGCGGGCGGCAACATCTGCTTCGAAGGCACGCCGGATGCACTGCGCAGCAGCCGCACCAGCACCGGCCGCCATCTCGACGATCGCACCACGCTGAAGAAAAGCGTGCGCAAGCCGGGCGGAAAACTGAAGATCCGCGGCGCCACGACGAACAATCTGCGCAAGGTCGACGTCGATATTCCGCTCGGCGTGCTCGTGGTCGTCACCGGCGTCGCGGGTTCGGGCAAGAGTTCGCTGGTGCACGGATCGATTCCCTCCGGCGCGGACGTGGTGTCGATCGACCAGACACCGATCCGCGGCTCGCGCCGCAGCAATCCGGCCACCTACACCGGCCTGCTCGATCCGATCCGCAACGCATTCGCCAAGGCCAACGGCGTGAAGCCGGCCTTGTTCAGTGCGAACTCCGAAGGCGCCTGCCCCGCCTGCAACGGCGCCGGCGTGATCTACACCGATCTGGCGATGATGGCCGGCGTGGAAAGCGTGTGCGAAGACTGCGGCGGCAAGCGCTTCCAGGCCGACGTGCTGCGCTACAAACTCGGCGGCAAGGACATCAGCGAAGTGCTCGCGATGTCGGTGAGCGAAGCCAACGAATTCTTCGGCGCGGGCGCGGCGAAAACACCGGCAGCGCACGCGATCCTGGCCCGCCTCGCCGATGTCGGGCTCGGCTATCTGTCGCTCGGCCAGCCGCTCACGACGCTGTCCGGCGGCGAGCGCCAGCGCCTCAAACTTGCGACGCATATGGCGGAAAAAGGCGGCATTTACGTACTGGACGAACCCACTGCCGGCCTTCACCTGGCCGATGTCGCACAACTGCTCGGGCTGCTGGATCGTCTCGTGGACGCCGGCAAATCGGTGATCGTCGTCGAACATCACCAGGCCGTGATGGCGCATGCCGACTGGATCATCGACCTGGGCCCCGGCGCCGGCCACGACGGCGGCCGCATCGTCTTCGAGGGCACGCCTGCGGCGCTGGTGGCTGCGCGATCGACGCTGACCGGTGAGCACCTTGCGGACTATGTGGGTGAGTAAAAAGCAACTCTAAAGTGCGGCGGTGCTTGCGAGGCTTTGAAGTCACTGGATTCCCGCCTACGCGGGAATGACGGTGAGGGGGCGGCGGACGCTGAGGGGAGCGCCCAACATCGAGGATTGTCCGAACGTTGATGATCGCCATAAACGTTCCGTCATCCCCGCGAAGGCGGGGATCCAGCGACTTTGAAGCGCGACGGTGCGTGCCAGGCTAGAAGTCACTGGAATCCCGCCTGCGCGCGAATGACGGAGAAATGCGACGCCTGCGATGCGACACGATGCCGCGTCCCAGCCGACCGCATCGCCGCCCTGCGGCAACCGTATCGGCACCACCACCACCGGCAGTCGCATCATCAAGGACTGGTCGACTATCCTCGCGCCAAGGAGGCGCCATGGCTCGCGTACTGCTGGTCGAAGACGAAGGTGCGATCGCGCAGACGGTCGAATTCGCGTTGCGTGCGGACGGCTTCGAAACCGCGCACGCGCTGACCGGCCACGACGCATTGGCATTGGCGGCGGCCGGCAACTTCGACCTGGCGATCCTCGATATCGGATTGCCCGACATCGACGGCTTCGCGTTGTGCCGTGAACTGCGGCGCAAACGCGATCTGCCGGTGATCTTCCTCACCGCGCGCGACGCCGAAGCCGAGCGCGTGCTCGGGCTGGAACTGGGCGCCGACGATTACGTCGCCAAGCCGTTCTCGCCGCGCGAGCTCGTCGCACGCGTGCGCGCCGTGCTGCGGCGCAGCCGTGCAACGCAAACCATCGCGCAAGGCTTCGATCACGATGCCGACGGCCATCGCGTCTACTTCCGCGGCCGCCTGCTCGATCTCACGCGCTACGAATACGGACTGCTCGCGGCCCTGCTGCAGCGTCCCGGTGCGATCCTGACGCGCACGCAATTGATGGATCGCGTGTGGGGCGGCGACAGCGACAGTTCCGACCGCACCGTCGACACCCACATCAAAACCCTGCGCACGAAACTGCGCGAAGTCGATCCCGACGCCGACCCGATCCGCACCCAGCGCGGCCTCGGCTACTCGTTGCAGGCCGATTGAAGCGATGCGCATCGCGCTGCGCATCCTGCTCGGCTACTTCGCGATCGTGGCGCTGGCGGCGCTGCTGCTGACCCAGGTGTTCGTGGCGCAGGTGAAGCCCGGGGTGCGGCAGGCGCAGGAGGACATGCTGGTCGATACCGCGAACGTGCTGGCGGAACTGGCGACCGACGATCTGCTCGCCGGCCACATCGCCGACGGCCGCTTCGCCGAACGTGTGCGGCGCATGCACGAACGCGATCCCGGTGCGGCGATCTGGGGTTTCTCGAAACGTGCGACGAGCTATCGTGTCTACATCACCGATGCGCGCGGCATCGTGCTGTTCGACAGCAGCGGCCGCGATGTCGGCAAGGATTATTCGCGCTGGAACGATGTGCTGCTGACCTTGCAGGGCCGCTACGGCGCGCGCTCCACCGCGGAGGATCCAGACGATCCGGATTCGACCGTGATGCACGTCGCCGCACCGATCCGCGACGACGCCGGCGCCATCGTCGGATCGCTCACGGTGGCCAAGCCCAATCGCCTCATCAATCCCTTCATCGAACGCAGCCAGGATGTCGTGCTGCATTGGGGCGTGGTGCTGCTCGGCGCCGCGCTGCTGGTCGGCGTGGCCGCCGCAACCTGGCTCTCGCGCCAGCTGCGGGCGTTGCGCCGCTACGCGCAGGCCGTCACCGCCGGCGAACGCGCGACGCTGCCGCGCGCCGCCGGCGAATTCGCCGAACTCGGCACCGCGCTCGAAACCATGCGCGCGAAACTCGAGGGCAAGCAATACGTCGAACGCTACGTCCACGCCCTGACGCACGAGATGAAAAGCCCGCTGGCGGCGATCCGCGCCAGCGCCGAACTGCTCGAACAGCCGCTGCCGGAGCCCGATCGAACGCGCTTCGCACATTCGATACGCACGCAGAGCGAACGCCTCGCGCAGATGATCGACCGCATGCTGTCGCTGGCGGCGGTCGAGCACCGTCAGCGTATCGAAGCGCCGCAACCGGTCGACATCGCCGAGCTGCTGGAGGCGGTGGCCAATGACAATCGCGCGCGCCTCGATGCCAAACGCCAGCGACTCGAACTGCGTGTCGACGATGCGGCGCAGGTGAGCGGCGATGCGTTCCTGCTGCGTCAGGCACTCGACAACCTGGTCGAAAACGCCTCCGACTTCGCGCCCGCGGCGAGCGCAGTCGAAGTGGACGCACGCATCGAGGGCGACCGCGTCGCGATCGTCATCGGCGACCGCGGCCCCGGCATTCCCGACTACGCCCGCGACCGCGTCTTCGAACGCTTCTACTCCCTCCCCCGCCCCGACGGCGGCCACCGCAGCAGCGGCCTCGGGCTGTGCTTCGTGGCGCAAGTGGCCGATCTGCACGGCGGATCGGCGACGCTCGAAAACCGGGCCGGCGGCGGTGCTTGCGCGACGCTGCGGTTGCCGGTTTTGCGTGAAAGCGCAGCGTCGAAAGGTACGCTTGAGCGTGGTGGCTAGCGCTGCATCAGTCGGCCGCCGGCGCAGTTCCCGACGACAACGAACCGAGACTTTCCTGTAAGCGCTGCGCCGGCTCCGACACCAGCACCGAGGTGGCGAACAACGAATCGATCGTCGCGGTGGCCGCGCTCATGTCCTGGCTGTCGGCGAAAGCTTCGGCTGCCGCGAACATCGCGGTGATGAATTTCTCGTCGTCGACTGGATAGCCGAGCGTCAGGCCCTGCGGCGCTGCCAGGCGCTGCGCCCAGCGTTCGCGGACCGCGGCCCAGAAGGCTTTTGTCTTGTTCCAGTAATCGTAGCGGGGCGAGAAATCGTAACCGTCGATGCGGCGGTAGTCGTTGAAGCCGAATTCCCGCACCAGCCTGCGATCGGCGCCGCCGGCGGCGCGTTGTACCTTGGTGTTGTCCTGTTCGTGGGTCCAGCCTCGCGGCGTGATGGTGTGGCGGTTCTTGACGCCGGGTCGGTGCTGTCGAGCGGTGCGTCGCGCGTCTCGTCGTCGCCGCGCGCATACGACAGCGCCGTGTCGATGCGCCAGCCTTCGAGTGGGGCGAGCCACGCGCCGAGATCGAGCGCGCCGCGCAACTCGGCGCCTTCGATGGTGACATCGGCGAGCTGCATTGCGTCTGCCCTCGCGACGCCCCGCTACGAAAGATAAAGGCTCTCGAACTCGTCGATCGGTAATGCCCTTCCCAACCGATTGCCCTGTAGCACGTCGCAGCGCAACAGGCGCAGCAGTTTCTCCTGGCTTTCGGTTTCGACGCCTTCGGCCACCACCTGCAGATTCAGCGAATGGGCCAGGCCGATGACATTGGTGACCAGCGACAGCGTCTCGGCGTTGTTGTCGATGTCGGTGACGAAGGAGCGATCGATCTTGAGCACATCGGCCGGCAGGCGGGCCAGATAGTTGAGCGAGGAGTAGCCGGCGCCGAAATCGTCGATCGCGACGCGGCAGCCGAGTTGCCGCAGTCCGTCGAGGATGGTGATGGTGCGCTCGATGTCGTGCATCACGATGCTTTCGGTCACTTCGATATCGACGCCCGCGCTTTCGCCGCCGAATATCGTGCGGCAGCGGCTGACGAAACCGGGCTGGCGGAATTCGCGCGCCGACACATTCACCGCGATACGCAGCTCGCGATGTCCCAGTTCGCGCCAGCGCGTGAGCAGATCGAACACGGTCTTCATCGCCCAGGCACCGGCCGCGGCGATCAACCCGGTCGATTCGAGCAGCGGCACGAATTCCGCCGGCGACACCATGCCCAGTTCCGGATGCCGCCATCGCATCAGCGCTTCGGCACCGCGCAACTGGCGCGAGGCGCAATCGAACACCGGCTGCAAATGCAGTTCGAAATGCTGGCCGGCCGTCGCCACGCGCAGATCGCGCTCGATCTGCACGCGCCGCTCGGCGCGTTGCCGCATCTCTTCGTCGAAGGCCTGCAGCGTCACCTCGTCCGATTGCGGATTGACCAGCGCCGAGAGCGCGTTGCGTTCGAGCACATCGAGATCGACGCCGTGATCGGGCGCCATCGACAGCCCGCCACGCAGCGAAAAATAGATCGACTCGTCGCCGATCCGGATCGGCTCGGCCGCGCATTCGAGCAGCAGGCCTTCGAGCCGGCGCCGCGTCGGTTCGAGCGAGTCCGATGCCGGCCCGGCGATCAGAAAATATTCGCCGCCCAGATGCGCAACCTGCGCCGCGTCTTCCAGGCATTCGCAGATGCGATGTCCGATCGCACCGACCACCGCCTCGGCGAACGGGCGGCCGCGCACGTCGTGCAGGCTGCGGAATTCCATCACGTTGAGGGCGCCGACGAACATCGGGCCGGCTTCGAGCAGTGGCCGCGCATGCGCGATGAACGAAGCGCGATTGGGCAGGCCGCTGATCGCATCGTGATGCGCCAGATAGGCGAGTCGCTCGCTCTTGGCGATCGCCGAGCGGGCATAGTCGATCTGCGCCGCGACGCGTTCGAGGATGCGCACTTCCGCCTCGTCGAAGGCCTGCGCCTGCGTTGCGCACAGGCCCAGCACGGCCCACGGCGGCTGCCCGATCGGCAGGATCACCTGCGCGCCGATGCCGAGCGCGCGCATCCGTTCGCGCAGCGCCGGCGTGACGCGCGCATCGGCATGACTGACGCTGATTTCTTTTTCGCCGGTGACGAACACGCGCACCGAGGGGCGCAAGCGATCGACCTCCGACGTCAGGTCGCCCGGACCGAGCTGGTCGACCATGGCGATGATTGCGGCATCGCCGGCGCTGGCGCAGGTGCGCAGATGGCCGTTGGCATCGAGCGCGCCGACCAGCGCGGCCTGGAATTTGCCCTGTTCCACCGCCAGCCGGCAGGTCAGCATCAGCAACGACGGTACGTCGGTGGAATGCAGCAGCGCCTCGCCCAGTCCACTCAGCAAGGCGTGGAAACGCACCAGTTGCTGGATCTTGGTTTCGTGTTCGATGCGCTGGGTGACATCGCGATCGACGCCGCGAAAACCGGCGATGGCGCCGTTGACGTCGACGCGCGGCGCCGCATTGCTTTCGAGCCAGCGCAGCGAGCCATCGGCGTGCACGAAACGCGTCAGCACCTGGCGCCAACCGGTCCGTGCGTCGAGGCTCTGATCCATCCGCAGGCGGCGCGCCGGCCAGTCGTCGGCGTGCACCAGGTCGCCGAGCGGCCTGTCGATCACCTCGTCGGGCGTGCGGCCGAGCAATCGTTCGATGCTCGCATTCGAATAGCACAGCCGATATTTCCGATCGATTTCCCAGACCCAGTCGCCGGTCGATTCGACGATCGCGCGAAAACGCGCTTCGCTTTCGCGCAGCGCGCTTTCGGAGCGGTCGAGTTCGCGATGGCGGCCGGCCAGCGCGACGATCTGATCGATGGCGGCCGACAGCCGGCCCAGATTTTCGCGCGTGACGTATTCGACCCGGCCGTGCTCGTGCGGCTCGTCGTCCATGGCCGTCGCGCCGCCCGACACGAGAATGACAGGCACGTCGGGTTTCATTCCATGCACGATGCGCAGCGCCTGCTTGCCGCTGAAATCGGGCATCGAGCAGTCGCTCAACACCACGTCCGGCTCGAACGTGCTCAGCCGTGCGCGCAGATCGCGCGCGGTGCTCACCCGCTGCAGTTCGACCGGCCGATCGAGTGTGCGCAAGTTGTGCGCGATCGACTCGTCGTCGGCTTCGCGGTCTTCGACGACCAACACGCGCAGGGGAGACGCTGGGTAACCTTTCATGCAAAGGGCCTCGCTGGGAATTCATCCTCGGCCCGGTCACCCCGCGTAAGCAAGCCCCAGCGGACAGGCCAGGGCAAAAAAGCCGAACACCATTCATCGAATCGCCGGCAGACCTCGCCTGGGGCTCCGCCAGGTTGACGATTATTGACCGTTGGGACGACTCTGTGAGACGAACTGCGGACCGGTCGGCAGGCCGGCGGCCCAAGGCGAGTAAGGTCGAACCATGACGCGGCAGCCGATGACGGCAACCGACACGCCATGCCCTCGCCGCTTCGCGAGGCAGTCCGGGGGCCGTTTTTTCGCTGGTTTTGTGCAGATCGCGGCGATCTGGTTGGGCCTGCTGCCGCACACCGCGCTCGAGGCCGCTGACGCGGCATGGAACATCCCCCGCCATGCGGAAGAAGTGCGCGCACTGACGCAGCCCGAGCCGGTGCTCGAACAACTCCCGGCACGTATCGCACGAGCGACGCAGACCGGCGATTGGCGCGAACTGGCCCTGCTGCGGCTGGCCGAAGGCAATGCCTGCCGCGTGCTGTCGCGCGTGTCCTGCCAGCGCGATGCCGGCCGCCAGGCGGCCGAGGCGGCGCTGGCCGCCGGCGATCCGCACCTGCAAGTGCGCGGCCTGGTGCTCGAGGCCAGCGGCGCCATCGCGATGCAGGATTTCGCCGCCGCCGAGCCGCTGCTATTGCGCGCCGAACGCGAGCTGGCCGCGCGTCCGCATCCGTTGTTGGCCGCCGATGTGTTCCTGACCTATTCGTCGATCAGCCTGCTGCTCGGCGATATGGAACACGCACAGCGCTACGTCGAGCGCGGACTGGGAGAACTCGGCCCGATCCCCGCGCCGGTGGTGCGCGCACGCTTGCTGCGCAACCAGGCGCGCGCGCAGAACCAGTCGCAGGCGTGGACGCAAGCGCAGACCACGCTCGAGGAAGCGCTGGCACTGATCCCGCCCGACGACGATCCGAAACTGCGCGCCGAGCTGCACGTGGAACTGGCCCGGCTGGCGCATCAGCGCAACGATATTCCGGCGCAACAGGACAACGGCGAGCGCGCCCTCGCGCTCGCCACGCAACTGGAGAACGCGCAGATCGCCGGCATGGCGCGCGAGATGCTCGCGCTGGCCGCGCAGGCGCGCGGCGACACCGCCGAGGCCGACGCGGCGTTCGCGCTGGCGGCCGCATCGTTCGCCACGATGCGCTTGCATCGCGACGAACGCCGCGTGCTGCGGCAATGGATGCGTCTGCGCCTCGCCCGCCCCGCGGGTCTGGCCGCCAACGACGTGCCGCTGGCGCGGCTGATGCAACTCGAACAATCGCTCGATGCCGAAGACCAGGCCGCCGCGGCGAGCAATTTCGAATCGCGGCTCGGCTACGCCAAACAGGCTTTCGAAGTCGGCCTGCTCAAGCAGTCGGTGGCCGCCGCTAGCCAGCGCCAACGCTATTCGCAAGTGTTGATCGTGCTGGGCGGCATTCTTTTCGCGCTGTTGGTCGCGGTGCTGTGGCTGCAGCGCCGCTACGCCGCGCGCCTGACCGAAGCGCTGCGCAAGCGCGAACGCGCCGAGCGCGCCGCACGGCAGACCGAACGCTCGCTGCGCGCGCTCACCGACAGCATTCCCGCCGCCGTCGCGCATATCGATGCCAACGAGCGCTATCTGCAGGTCAACGCCTATCTCGCGCAGATGGTCGGCGCCACGCCGCAAGCACTGGTCGGAAAACAGGTGCGCGAAGTGCGCGGCGAAGCGCTGTACGACCAGATCAAGCCGCGTATCGAGGCCGTACTGCGCGGCGAAACCGTGCATTTCCCCAGCAGCGGCACGCCGTTCGGCTCGCTGGCGCACTACAACTCGGTGTTCGTGCCCGATCGGGCACTCGACGGCAGCGTGATCGGGTTCTACGCGCTCACCTTCGACGTCACCGCGCTGCGCGAGGCGCAGGACGAACTGGAAAAGCTCGCGCGCATCGATTCACTCACCGGCGTCGCCAATCGCCGCCATTTCGAGGAACGCCTGCACGCCACCCTGGCGCACGCAAAACGCACGCGACGCGCGATCGCCGTGCTGGCGCTCGATGTCGATCACTTCAAGCAGGTCAACGACACCCACGGACATGCGGTCGGCGACGCGGTGCTGCGCGAATTCGTCGCACGCGTGCTGTCGTGCGTGCGGCAGGACGATTTCTTCGCGCGCGTGGGCGGCGACGAATTCATGCTGCTGATCGAAGAACCGCCGACCATCGCCGGCGAAGTGATCGCGCGCAAACTGTTGCGCGTGATGGACGCGCCGTTCTGCATCGATGGGCTGACGTTGCGTGTGACGATGAGCATCGGTGCGGCCTTCGGCGATGGGGATCAGACCGCGGCGGCGCTGCTCGCGATGGCCGACGAAGCCTTGTACGACGCCAAGGACCGCGGCCGCGCCACCTTCAGCATCCGGCGCACCGAGCCGCCTGCGTAGCGAACGCGGGCCGTCTGTCGTCGAGTTCGATCGAACCCCGACGCGCGCTTCGCGGATTGCCCTGCCCGCCTGCCGATCAGTTCTCGAAGCCGTTCGCAAACACGCGAAAGCTGCCGTATTCGAAGGCGCCGACATCGATCTGGCCCGCGACGATGCGCAGGCCGCCGTCGGCATCCGTGCTGCCAATGCCCGCGGGCGGTGCGTCGTCGCCGGCGTCGATCGCCGGCGATCCGATGAGCAACCGATAGTCGCGAGCCGCGGGATTGACGAAACGCGGATTGGCGGCGCCCGGTGCGCCTTCGATGAGGTTGGCACCGAGATTTGCAGCGATGTTCGAACTCAGTTCGACACCGCCGTTGCCGTACAGGATGCTGTTGAACAGCGACGTGCCGGCACCGGCGGAGCGGTTGAGCACGAGCCCGCCTGCGGGATTGTCGGCGATGGTGAGGTTGGTCAGATCGATACGCGAGGTATCGAACGCGAGCAATTGCGCGCCGCCGCCGGTACCGGCACTGATCTCGCTGTCGCCCAGCGTCAGCGTCGCGCCGTTCGCGGTCTGCACGGACATCTGCTGTCCGCCATCGGGACGCGATTCGTCGCGATTGTCGGAAATCGCGAGCGCCCGCAGCGTCAGCGCCGAGGTGCCGACGTTGATGGAATTGATCGCCGCGCCTGACCCGCCGCTGTCGGCGCCGCCCAGCAGACGGTTGCCGCGCAGATCGCTGCGGCGGATCTCGATCGACGAGGCGCCGAAGGTATCGATGTAGATGCCGCCGCCGCGCGGTTCGGTCGGCGACTGCGCCTGATTGCTCTCGAAGGTGCAGCGCTGCACGAGGATCTGGCCGTTGTCGCTGGCGTTGAAGTACGCGCCGCCGCCGAGCGTGGAATTGGCGGTGGAGATCGCACGGTTGTCGCGGATCACGCTGTCGCGGATTTCCGCGGCGCCATCGTTGCGCGCAACGATCTTCAGCCCGCCGCCGTTGCTGGCGAATTCCCAGGTCGCCAGGTTGTCGTGCAACACCAGATCGGCGAGCAGCAACTGCGCCGTGCCGCTGACATCCACCTCGATGCCGCCGCCGGTGAACGATTGCCCGTTGCGCACCGTCAGATTCGACAGTTCCACGCGACCTTGCGCCAGCGCGCCGTAAATCCCGTGCCCCGCGGCGCCACCATCGATCACCGTCAAACCCGGATCGGCACTGCGCACGGCGAAGGCCGCATTCCAGCCGCCGCTGATCACCGTCGTCTCCGCCGCCGGCGCGCCGAGCATCACATTCTCGACACGCACCCCCGCCGCGATGCGAACTTCATCACTGCCCGGCGACAAATGCGCCGCCGCCACCGCGGCGGTGATGCTCGAATGGGTGCCACCGGCCCCGACGGTAAACACCGCGGCCTGCGCCGACGTGGCACCAACAGCCAGCGCTACTGCGACGAATCGTACGGAAATGCTCATGCTTCGATGCTCCGTTGATGCCGAGGGACACGACCGAGGCGACACGCCCGGGTGTCGCGTTGTCGGACATCGTGCTGCGGCGGCAGCGTTCTGCAGTCGCATCGTATCGAAGCCATCCTTGAGCCGCATTCGCCGATGCAGCGATCCGGCGCGACGCTATCGGCGACCGATCTCGTCTGGCGGCGCCGGCCTCGAAGCCGGCGCCGCTGTTTCCTCAGCCGCGGCGGCGAATCACGACGCCACCGAGCGTTGCGAGCAAGCCGAACAGCACCAGCAGTGCGAACGGATCGTTGGCCGGAATCGTCACGGCTTCGACGGCGCCGGGTTGTCCGAGCACGATCGCGGCGCCGTTGTTGGTGGCCGACGGGTCGTCGGTTTCGGCCATTGCAAGCGCAGTGATCGGGCTCGATGTCTGCGCATCGACGCGCACTTCGATCGCGACCGTGCGCGAGGCGTTCGGTGCGGTGGCGCCGGGCCAGGTGCAGGTGATCACGGTCTGGCCCGAGACGCTGGCCGGGCTGCAGCTGCCGCCCGCGAGGGTCGCGTCGACGTAGCTCAGGCCGGCCGGCAAGGTCACGGTCAGCGCGACATCCTGCGCATCGGAGGGGCCGGCATTGGTGACGGTGCCGGTGAGCGTCGCGATGGTGCCGGTGCCGACCACGGCGGGCGTGGCGGTGAGCGTGGTCGACAGGTTCGCGCTGGCGATCACGCTGGTCGCCTGGGTCGCGCCGTTGTCGACCGGAACCGATTCGACGGCGGCGCTGGCGACCGAGATTGTCGCGTTCAACACCGTGCCCGCGGCGACCGACGGCGCCACCAGCAGATCGAACGTCATCGAACGTTGTCCGGCAGCACCGGTTGCGATCGAGCCGGCGAAACTGCAGGTGATCGTGGTCGCCGTCGCACTGCAGGTACCGGCGTCGGCGGTTGCCGAGACGAAACTCGTGCCGGTCGGTATCGGCAGCGTCACGGTGACGCCGGTGGCGGCCGCCGGTCCGTTGTTGGTGATCACCGACGAGTAGACGACATGGTTGCCGGCGATCACCGGATCGGGAAGATCCGACAGCGTGATCGCCATGTCGCCCGACGCGGCGCTCACCGTGGTGGTTTCGCTCGCCGTGTCGTTGGCCGGATTCGGATCGGCCGCGCTGGCGGCGATGTTTGCGTTGGCGGTGAGCACGGTTCCAGCCGCGGCGCCGGCATCGACGGCCACGGTGATCGTGAACGCGGCGCTGCCCGCGGCCATCGTCGCCGCCGTGCAGGCGATGCTGCCGCCGGCCCCGACCGCCGGGGTCGTGCAACTGAAACCGGCGGGTGTGACGAGCGCTGCGAAGGTGGTTCCGGCCGGCAACGTCTGGTTGACCGCCACCGCCGTCGCGACGCTCGGGCCGGTGTTGCTGGCGCCGAGCGTGTAGCTGAACTGCGTTGCCGCCGCCACCGGATCGGCACTGTCGGCGAGCGTCACCGACAGGTCGCCGGCGGTCGAAACCGTGGTCTGCACCGTCGCCGTGCCGTTGGCCGGATTGCTGTCGCCGGTCGTCGTCGCGACGGTTGCCGTCGCCGTCAGCAGCGTGCCCGCGGCAGTCGCCGCATCGACATTGACGACCGCATTGAAGACGGCGCTGCCGGCGGCGAATGCGGCGTTGGTGCAGGTGACTGTGCCGGTGGCACCGGCCGCGGGTGTGGTGCAGTTCCAGCCCGCCGGTGTGGTCAGCGAGACGAAGGTCGTGGCCGCGGGCAACGGCAGGGTGAGGCTCGCCTCTGCCGCCGCGATCGGGCCGCTGTTGTGCGCCACGATGGTGTAGGTCAAGGCCGCGCCGGCGTTCACCGGGTCCGGCGAGTCGGCGAGCACGACGGTCAGGTCGATAGTCGCGGCATCGATGGTCGTCGTCGCGGTAGCGCTGCCGTTGGCAGGATTCGGATCGGGCGTTGCCGACGTCGCGCTGGCCGTGTTGTTCAGTACCGTGCCATCGGCCACACCGGCGTCGATCGCAACCACGAGGGTGAAATCGGCGGTACCCGGAGCGAATGCCGCATGGCTGCAGGAAATCGTCCCGCCCGCCCCCGCCGCCGGCGTGGTGCAGCTGAAACCGGCCGGAGCGGCGAGCGATACGAACGTCGTGCCGACGGGCAAGGTGTCGCTCACCGTCGTCGCCGCTGCAACGCTCGGACCGGCGTTGGTAAGCCCGATGCTGTAGGTCAACTGCGTGCCGGCGTTGACCGGATCGGCGCTGTCGGCCACGGTCACGCCGAGATCGGCGGAAGTGGCGATCGTGGTGGTCGCGGTGGCACTGTCGTTGCCCGCATTGGAGTCGGGCGTCGCACTCGCGATCGTCGCGGTGTTCGAAAGCGCGCTGCCGTCGGCGAGCGCTGCGTCGGTCGCCACCACGAGCGTGAACGCAGCGGCGCCGGGCGCGAGACTTCCGGTATCGCAGACGATGTTGCCGCTGCTACCGGCGGCGGGCGTGGTGCAGGTCCAACCGGCCGGCGACGTCAGCGAAACGAAGGTGGTCCCGAGCGGCAACGGATTGGTCAGCGTCACCGAGTTCGCAGCGCTCGGCCCGGCGTTGACCGCATCGATGGTGTAGGTGAGATGCATGCCGGCGGTGATCGGATCGGGACTGTCGGCAATCGCGAGCGCGAGGTCGACGGCCGAAACCACCGTGGTGGTCGCGGTGGCGCTGTCGTTGCCCGCATCGGAGTCGGGTGTCGCGCTCGTGATCGTCGCGATGTTCGAAAGCACGCTGCCGGCGGCCAGACCGCCGTCGAGCGCGACCACCAGCGTGAACGTGTCCGCGCTGCCCGGCGCCAGGTTCGCTGCCGTGCAGATGACCGTGCCGCCCGCGCCGACGGCCGGTGTGGTGCAGTTCCAGCCGCCCGTCGTCGCCAGCGAAACGAAGCTGGCGCCGGCCGGCAGCGGATTGGACAGCGTCACCGCATTGGCGACACTCGGCCCGGCGTTGCCGGCATCGATGCTGTAGGTCAGTTGCGCGCCGGCGGTGACCGGGTCGGGACTGTCGAGCACCGAAACATGGAGGTCGGCAAGCGTCGCCACCGTGGTGGTCGCGGTGTCGCTGTCGTTGCCGGCGTTCGAATCGAGCGTCGCGCTCGAGATGGTCGCGGTGTTCGACAGCACGGTGCCGGCGGCGACCGCGGCATCGACCTCGACCACCAGCGTGAACACGGCCGCGCCCGGCGCGAAGCTCGCGTTGTCGCAGTCGATCGCACCGGCGGCACCGACCGCCGGCGTCGCACAGCTCCAGCCGGCAGGCATCGCCAGCGACTCGAACGTCGTCCCGGCAGGCAGTGTCGCGACCCATTGCGCAGCGGTCGCCGCGATCCCGCCGGCATTCGTCGCGGTGATGCTGTAGCTGAGGTTTTCGCCGGCGTTCACCGGGTCGGGACTGTCGGTGATCGTGATCGACAGATCGGTGGTCGCGAACGGCGCGGGCGCGACGTAGAGCACCACCGGATCATGATCCGACAACCGCGGGGCACCGCCGCCGGCGCGCAGGGATTCGGGGAAATCGGCGTTGATCCGCGCGAATTCGATGCGCTCGGACAAACTGCCGGCCAGCAACGAACCGTTCACCAGCACATGATCGATCGACTGCGCGTTGCCGTCGAAAATATACGAATAGCGCTGCGCAGCCGGCAGGCCCGCAAGCAGCAGCGACAGATCGGGATTGACCAGGTCGACGCCATCGCCCGGCACCGCGGTGGCATTGTCGGGCGGCGGCGTGCCGAGCATCGTCGCGATCGAATCGACGAAGCCGTCGTTGACTTCGAAGGCGTTGTAATCGCCGACCATCACGATCGCTTCGGTCGGATCGGCGGTCTGCCGCGCCTGCAGCAGATTCGCCACATCCTGCGCCTGCGCCAGCCGCTTGGCGCGCACGCGATCGCCGAGCGTCGGCCAGCCGTTGGCACCGGCCGCGATGCTGCCGACATCGTTGAGCGCGCGCAGATGATTGACGATCACGGTCACCGGCCAGCTGGCACCGCCGGCGGCGTGCACGATCGCGGCGAGCCGCAGCGGCGGCCGGTCGTGCAGCACGGCCGTGCTGCTGTCGGGATTGACGAACAGCGTACCGTCGAGCTCCTGCTGCACTTCGACCACTTCCACGCGCGGCGTCGCTCCTGCGACCGGCGCCGACTTGACCAGGAAGCCGACGTCGATGCCGCCGATATCGTTGCCTTCGACCAGGTAAGCGTCGTATTGCGGATCGGGCTGCGCGGCGGCGATCGCGTCGCTGCTGATGCGGTCGGCGAGCGCCTGCAGGGTCGCGAGATTTTCGACTTCGACCACGCCCAGGATATCGGGCGCGCCGAGGAAATTGCGGATGCCGTCGGAGGCTTTCGCCAGCCGGTTGTCGAACGCCGACGCGGTGAGCACGGTGTCGGAAACCGCCGGATCCTCGACCGTGTCGTAGAAACGCTGCAGGTTGTAGCCGGCGATGGTCGCTTCGGTGGCCGTGGCCGGCGTTACCGGCAAGGGCACCGGCCCGCCGGCCATACTCGGCGTCGCACCGACCTCGGGCAGCAGCGTATAGCGCCGGAAGGTGTAGTCGAGCGGACCGACCAGGTTCGACACCACCGCGCCGGTGCCCGCGTCGATCGCAGGATTGCCGAGCGCGTCGCTGTCGACGCGGATCACTTCGGGATTGCCGTCGAAGCGCGGAATCGGCGGAATCGTGCCGCCCGGCGCCGGATCCGGCGCCTGGATGCCGGCCTCGCGGAAAGCACGCGGCAAGCCGGTGATCACGCCCTGGAACACGCCGTTCGAGGCCGAGGCCGCGTTCGGCTCGCTCAGCGTGCCGCCGCTCGGCGCCCCGACGGTGAGCGAGGCGATCGACACGCGCATGCCTTCGAGGCGCTCGAGCTGGTCGAACGGACCGGCTGGATCCGGGAAACTCGCGCTCAGCGTTACCGCCGTCGGCAACGGATTACCGGTGGTCAACTGCGCCACGGTCGGCGTCACCAGTTCGGTGAGCGGCGGTTGCAACGGATCCTGCGCCGGCACGAACTCGGCGACGGTACCGGTGACTTGCACCAGCGCGCCGACGATCGCCGCTGCCGGCGGCGCGGCATTGGTGAACACCAACACGCCTTCGGAGGTGGCCGGGTCGGCATCGACGCCGGCGTCGGGTTCCTGGATGAAAAAGCCGTTGTTGCGCACACCGGTGACGATGCCGCGCGTGGTGACGCTGGCACCGACCACCGGCGACGAGGCACCCGTGCCCTGGATGTCGTGGATCGGCGTGAGCGTGACATCGTCGTTGTTGAGCGTGCCCTGCCCCTGCGCATCGGCAGGGCTGGCACCGACGATGTTGGTGACATTGACGAAAAAGGTTTCGTCCGCTTCGGTGGTGGTGTCGCGATTGACCGTCACCGAGAAGTTGTACGGCCCGGTCGATCCCATCGGAATGGTTTGCCCGGTCAGGCTGTTGGCGACGTAGTCGTTGTCTTCGGTCGCCGGATTGTCATCCTGCGCGGTGCCGTCGGCGGTGGCGATGTCGAAGGTCACACCGCCCGGGCCGGCCGGCGCGGTCAGCGTCACCGCGAAAGTGAAAGTTTCGACGCCCGGCGGATTGCCTTCGGCCAGCGTGACGTCGCTGATAGTGAGCGCCGGCAGCGGCGGCAGCGCCTGCGGCGTCAGCGAGAAATCGTCGACCGCCAGACCGTCGTCGGCGCCGCTGGCGTTGAGGTCGTTCCAGCGGATCCAGAAGGTCGCGCCATTGGCGATCGAAAGCGAGTTGATCGTCGAACTGATGGCCGTGCGATTGGCCGCCGCGTTGCCATCCAGCGCCCCGGCGACGCCGGCGGTCTTGATCGGGTTGGTGAAGTCGAGCGGGTTGTGGTCGGTCCAGGTGCCGCCGGACAGATCGGTGGCGTTGAAGCTGTACTGGAAATCGTAGCGATCGTCGCGCGCGGCGGCGGTGTTGCTGATGCGCCATTGCTCGCCGGTGTAGGCCACCGCCAGCGACGTGATCGTGGCGCCGGTGTTGTTGGTGTAGCAGGCGCCGACGGTGCTGATCAGCGTGCCCGACTGCAGCGCGCCGAGGGCGCGATCGGTATTGCCCGCCGCACCGTAACTGAAGGTGTCGCCGGTATTGCTGCCGCCGGTATCGACCGCGTACTGCTCGTTGTCGCGCGCGCCCAGGCCGGCTTCGGTGAGGAACCAGCCGCTGATCGTCAGGTTGTTGGTGGTACTGCCGGCGGTGTTCGACAGCGTGTTGAAACTCTGCGTCGAGGCCGAGCCCAGCGTGGTCAGGCTCACGCATTGCGCGAGCGCATCGCCGCCCAGCAGCGACAGAGAGAACAGCAGGACAACGGACCGGATCATGTCGATTCCATGCAGGACGCGCCGCGCGCTTGCGGCGGCGGTCGGATCGTTATTGAGATTTCCCCCGGGTGCGCCGGCGGCGCCCCGTGCGGAGCTTATGCCAGCCGGGCCGCGCTGCGAAGTGACGAGTCGTGAAATGAATCGGATCGGCGCCGCACGGCACCGGCACATCGTCGTTGCGACCTTGCCGCATTGCCCGAAAAAGGCTGGAAAATGAAGGTTGGATTCAGCCGGCGCGCGTAATCTCGCAAAGGCGATGAATGATCGCGTGTCGAGGAATGCCCCGATGGCCACCACACGCAAATCCGCCGGCAAGAGCGCCCGGACCACAGCGGTGAAGAAGGTCGGCACCAGACCCGGTGCCAAAGCATCGAAGACGATCGGCAAGAAAACCGCAGGCGCGCGCGCCGCGCAGAATGAATCGGTTGACCGCCAGCCCGCCGCGAAGCGATCGGCATCGAAGAACGCTGCGAAGAAATCGCCGGCAAACAAAGCGGTGCAGACCAAATCGGCCGGCACCAGCGCACCGCGCAAACGCGGCAGCGGCCCGGTGGCCGCCCGCAAGGTCACCACGCAGGCCAGCGTGCGCCGCGACATCGCGGCCAAGGCCCCCACCACCAAGCGAGCCATCGCCAAGAAAGCGGCCTCGAAAAAAGTCACCAAGCGCCCGCTTTCGAAACAGACCGGTAGCCAGACCGCGTCGCGCACCGATTCCACCGTGACGCAGAAATCCGGCGCCAAACCGCCGGCCGGCGCCGCACCGGCATCGCGCAAATCCGGCAACGGCGCCGGCAACACCGCATCGCGCGGCGCCAACCAGACCGCCCGCAAGGCGCAACCGCGCGCCGCGCGCGGCATCACGCCGGACGAGGCGCGGGCGCACGACGACGCATTGAAGGAACAATAAGGCCGCGGACATGCGCCAGCTGCCGTCGGCGGCTGGCGCATGTCATGCCGGCCGATCTACGCATCGCCACACTCGTCAGCGGACAGAACCGGCCCCCCCTTCAGTCCTTTGTTCCTGCTCCCTTCGCGTCCTTTCTCTTTCTTCCTTCGCGTCCTTCGCGTCCCGCTCTTGATGTGGAACGCTCGATGCCGGCGCCGCTCATCGATAGTGTCCTTATCCCCCCTGTTTCACGTTCCCTCGCCCTGTGACCCCAGCGCCTCCGCCGGGTCCGTTGCGAGGGACAAAACCATGGGTATTTTCTCAAGGCGCGCCGTTGCGGCGCTTTGCGGTATCGCTTTGCCATTCGTCGCCGGCGCGGCGACGTTCACGGTGACCAATACCAACGACTCGGGCGCCGGTTCCTTGCGTGCCGCCCTGTCGAGCGCCAACGCGGCCGCAGGCGCGGACACCATCGCATTCAATATTCCCGGCGGCGGCATCAAAGTGATCACGCCCGCGACGGAACTGCCGGCGTCGACGACCGGCAGCATCTACATCAACGGTTACAGCCAGCCGGGTTATGTCGGCATGCCGCTGATCCGCATCGACGGCGTCAATGCGCCGGACAATGCGCGCGGGCTCTACCTCGGGGGCGCGAGCAGCGTGGTGCGCGGCCTGCAGATCACCCGTTTCGGCACCGGCATTTCGGCATTGGCCGACTCGATCGAGATCTACGGCAACTACATCGGCACCGACGGCAGCAACGCGCTCGGCAACGACACCGGCATCCGCATCGACGGCAACGATGTGCACGTGGGCGGCACCCTGCTGACCTCGCGCAACGTGATCTCGGGCAACGACACCGGCATCTTCATCGATACCGGCGTCACCGGAGCGCGCATCGTCAATTGCTATCTGGGCACCAACGCTGCGGGCAGCGCGGCGGTACCCAACAGCTACACCTCGATCCGCAGTTACGGCGACGGCCTGATCGTCGGCGGTTCCACCGCCGCCGAGCGCAATCTGATCTCGGGCAACGGCCGGTTCGGCGTCTCCATCGATGGCGGCGACACCGCCACCATCGCCGGCAACTATGTCGGCACCGATGCCACCGGCATGCTGGCGATCCCGAACGGCGAAACGGCGATCGACATCAGCGAGGGCAACGGCCACGTGGTGGGCGGCACGGTGGCGGCGGCGGGCAATCTGATTTCCGGCAACATCGGCACCGGCGTGGGCATCGGCACTCCCACCACCATGGCGCGCGTGCGCGGCAACCGCATCGGCGTCAATGCGGCGGGCAATGCGGCGCTGCCCAACACCACCTACGGCGTCTACGTGCGCGGCACCGATGTGGTGATCGGCGGCAACACGGCCGGTTCGATCAACGTGATTTCAGGCAACGGCCGCGACGGCATCGGCATGAGCGACACGGCCAGCAACGTGGTCGTCTACAACAACCGCATCGGCACCAACCTGGCGGGCGACGCGGCCATCGGCAATGCCGAAGACGGTGTCAGCGTGCGCGGCAACGATATCGTGGTCGGGCCGCTCACCAATCTGATTTCCGGCAACGGCTCGAGCGGCATCACGATCTCCGCTGCCACCGGCGTCAACGTGCTCGGCAATCGCATCGGCACCAACCTGGCCGGCAATGCGGCGCTCGGCAACGGCGCCTACGGCGTGCGCATCATCGAGGGTGGCGACATCCGGATCGGCCAGCCGGGCAACGGCAATCTGATCTCCGCCAATGGGCGCGCGATGTCGGTCGAGTCGGCCGACGCCACCATCGTGCAGTCCAACACCATCGGCTTGAACCTGGCGGAAACCGCGACGCTGCCCAACGAGGACGGCGTCGACGTGTCGAGCGATTTCAACCAGATCGGCGGCCGCGGGCTGGGCGAGGGCAATGCGATCGCCGGCAACGACGGCGGTGTGTCGTTCGCGCGCGGCTCGTCGAACAACGTGGTGGAGGGCAACTTCCTCGGCAGCAATCGCACGGAGACGTTCCGCCCCGGCAACGGCTATGCCTCGGTGCTCGTCTACGAAGGCTTCGACAATCTCATCGGCGGCGAACTGGCCGGCGCCGGCAACGTGATCGCGGGCAACTACGCGGCCGGCGTGTTCATCCGTGTCGGCAAACGCAACGCGATTCTCGGCAACCGCATCTTCGACAATGAACTGGCGAGCATCGACAGCGAACCGGTCGGCCCGTCGTTGAACGATGCGCTCGATGTCGATCAGGGCCCGAACGAAGGCCAGAACCGCCCGGTGCTGCGCTCGGCGATCGCCGGCGGCAATATGCTCACGATGATGGGCGAGTTGAAATCCGCCGCGTCGGCGATCTTTCGCATCGAGTTTTTCCACAACGCCGCCTGCCATGCGAGCGGTCTTGGCGAAGGCGCAACCTATCTGGGCGCCGCCAGCGTGACGACCGATGCGAACGGCACCGCGGTGATCGCCTCGCCGTTGACCTCGAGCGAAACCAGCGGCTTCGTCACCGCCACCGCCACCGATGTCGAAGGCAACACCTCGGAGTTCTCGCCGTGCATCGCCATCGGCGTGCCGGGCAACGGCAAGATTTCCTTCTGGCGCGATCCGGGGCTGTCGTATGAAGACCTGTTGAAAGCGACGATTCCGGTGATCCGTTCCGAAGGCCTCGAAGGCAGCGTGTCGGTGACCTTCCAGGCCATCAACAAGAGCGCCACCGCGCCCTCCGATTTCGCCGCGACCACGCAGCTGCTCACCTTCGCCCCGGGCGAATGGCTGAAGTTCGTCGAAGTGCCGCTGGTGCTCGACAACGCGGTCGAAGGCGACGAAGCCTACGACGTGAAGCTGAGCAACCCGACCGGCGGCGCGGCGCTCGGCAACGCCGACGGCGAATACCTGCTGTTCGACCACGACGTGGCCTACCCCTTCATCGTGGTCAACAACATCTCGGTCACCGAACCGGTCAGCGGGCAGGCGCTCGCCATCTTCTCGGTGTCGCTCACCAGCACCGATCACGAGGTGAAGGTCGACTACGCCACGGTCGCCGAAACCGCGACCGAGAATGTCGACTTCCTGCCGAAGTCGGGCGTGCTGACTTTCCCGCCCAGCAACACCACGACCACGTTCCAGATTGCGGTGCCGGTGTATGCCGACCAGGCGGTCGAAGGCGACGAAACCTTCCGGCTCGATATCGGCGGCAACAGCGGCGTCTTCATCGCGGCGGAAACGGTCGGCGAGGCGGTGGTGAAGGACGGCATGCTCATCTCCAACGCCATTTTCAGCAACGGCTTCGAGAACTGAGCGGGCGGCTCGGCGGCCTGGCCCGCCGCCGAGCCTATCCGCCGGCAGCCAGTACTTCCGTCACTGGTAGGTGTTCTAGGACAGTAACACACTACAGCTCCCAACGAAGGAGCACCACCATGAAGAAGAGGCTGATTTCCCTGGCTCTGCTGGCCGCCATGGCTGGCGTCACCGTTCCCGTGATGGCTGCAACCAGCGCCGCGGCCACCACCAAATCCGTCGCCGCCGCGCCGGACCCGGCCCGCCAGCTGCACGAGCTGGCCCGCCTGTTCCGCGCCAACGACCTCGCCGGCATCGCACGCGCCGTGGTGCCGCCGTCGAAGTGGGAAGAAATCCGGCTGCAATACGAATTGCACCGCCTCGAACCGACCAGCGACGAAGATCGCGCCGATTTCGCCGAAAGCATCGGCCGTTTCACCGCCCCCGACGCCGTCGACCAGCTGATGCTGGAAATCGAGCCCAAGCTCGAAGAGGCCCGGCCGCAAGTGCCCGGCGCGCTGCTGATGGGCTTCGGCGCCATGCAGATGGCGGTCAACTCGCCCGATAGCGAGCTCACCGACGAACAGCGCGCCGCCCTGCAGAGCGCCCTGCCCGGTATCCAGCGCTGGGCCAGCAGCACCGATTTCCTCGACTCCGACACGATGCGCTACGCCCTGACCCTGATCACCGATGCCGCGCGCCGCACCGGTATCACCGACCTCGATCAGGTCAAGGCGTTGCCGCTCGAAGGCGTGCTGCAGCGCGCCGGCACCGTGTTCGCCGCCGCCAAGGAAGCGGTGCGCCAGTACGGCGTCGACCTGGATGCGGTGGCCGATTCGCTGCGCGTCGAAGTGCTCGAGATCGACGGCGACACCGCGCGCGTACGCACCACCGTCACCCTGTTCGACGCGCCGATCTGGACCGACCACGATCTGGTGCTGGTAGAAGGCCGCTGGTACGGCAAGGACGCCGCGTCGAAATTCCACATCGCGCACCAGGATGTGGAAGGCTGATCTGGGCTGCGCCGGGAAGGGCGCGTGCGCCCTTCCCGGTTCCGATCGAAAATTCTCGCGCCGGCAACTCCTCGCGAGTCACTCTTCCGGCATATCGGAAGCCGCATGCGGCGCCGGTGACGTCCGCTCGCAAGGCCGACCCGCCGGCAGCGATTGCACCGCCACGAAGCGATACAGGAATTCGCTGAAACGTTCGCCCCAGATTTCGCTGTGGTTGGCGATCAGGCGCGGGTCGACGGCGACGTTGTAGTAGGGATTGCGCTGCTGCGAACCCTGCTGCATTTTTTCCAGGCGCGACAGGCTGATTTCGCCGAGCGACCAGGTGTGCACCTTGCCGGACTGGAAATCCTGCCACGCGCAGCCGATGTCGCGCAGGCCGAGCAAGGCCGGCGGCGCATCCGGCGCGACATCGTCCGGCATCTTCAGTTCGTGTGTGAGGAACGGCCCGTAGTGGCCGAGCGCGGTCACGTTCTGCCGCCGCTGCTCGGACGACACATGGCTTTCGAACGCGGTGCCGAGTCGGCGTCCCCACGGAAATGCCAGCGCCGTCGCCGCGTCCGAGGTCGATGTGAAAACCGCCAGCACCGGTCGCTGGTTCGCCGCATGCGGGTGCAGCCGTCCGCGCCGTTCGAGCGCGCCGAAACGCGCGGCTTCGAAGGCCGGATTCACCAGCACCACCAGATTGGCCGCATTGCGCAAGATGGCATCGTCTTTGAGGAACACGGTGTCGCGGATCAACTGCTGCTGCAGCGCGGTGTAGATCAGCGCGCCGCCGAAACTGTGGCCGGTGACGATCAGCCGGTTCTGCGCCTTCTTTATGCCGTTGGCCTTGATTTTCGCCAGTTGCGCGAGCACTTCGGTGGCGCCGTCGGTGCCGACGCGATGCGCGCGTTCCTTGCGATTCCAGAACGACAATTCCTTGAACGGTTCCATCCGCGCCGACAGGCCGCGCCAGCCCAGATACACGCCGACCACGCGCCGCGCCGCGCAGGGACGGCCGGCGCAGACCTTTTCGTCGTACCACGCCACGCGGCGCAGGATGTGGGCGAAATCTTCGACATTGCTGTCGTCCGCCGCCGCGTTGTGTTTCCACCCGTGCGCGAACACCACCAGCAGCAGCGGATGCGCTTCGCCCAGCGTGCGGATGCGCTCGAGCATGTCGTCTTTCAGCGCCGGATCGTGCAGCGCGCCCTGGTCGTCGAATTCGACGAAGCCCAGATGCACGTCGTTCTGCGGCTGGCGCGCGTCGTCGCCATCCGGCGCCAGCCGATGCCACACCTCGTGCGCGCAATCCTGCGGCTGCGCCGCTGCGCAAACCTGTGTTTGCGGCGATGGCGCGCGATCGCGATAAGCACGATTCGGCGCGCACCCGGCGAGTGCCAGCATCGCCAGCAGCGGCAACACGACACCATTGCGTAACGACATCGGCGAACGATGCGACGCGCGCGACCCGATTTCCGTAGCGTCCGACATGCCTGCAAGCCCCCCTGCCCCGAGGCCCGATTTATACGGCAGCCGCGCATGCTTGGGCAGGTGACAGATTCCTAGCTGCGCCGCACAACGTGCGCCTTCGCGGAACAAAAAAAGGCCGGCGCATCGCGCGCCGGCCGGGGCCATCCAGAATTGGTGCTTAGAACACGACGCGCAAGGTCAGCGTCCAGCGCGGCGACGAACGTTCGCGCTCGACTTCGAAGGCATCGACGTCATAGGCGGCCTGGTTCTCGAGAATCTCCTCGCCGCTGTCGCCATCGAAACCCGACTCGGCCTGCTGGCTCGCCGCATCGAGCAGATTGTTGCCGGTCAGGCGCAGCACGACATTCTTGCCGAGACGCTTTTCCAGGAACAGTTCAAGATTGCCGTCGTAGAGTTGGCTTTCGATTTCGCCGAAAGTGACGAAGCGCGATTCGCCCTGCTTTTGATAGCTCAGGCCGGCGCTGGCATCCCAGCTCGGGATGTTGTGCGTGACGCCGACGTTGTAGACATAGGTCGGCTGGAAATCGATGAAGATGTCTTCGCCGGTCGCCGGGTCGTCGCGGTTGGATTCGAGCTTGGTGTAGTTCGCGAACACGCCGGTTTCCGGCAGGCCCATGAAATCGAGCGGCGTCGACAGATCGAACTCGATGCCATGCACGTCGGCGTCGCCGATGTTCTGGAAACTGTAGACGCCGCCCGGGAAATCCTCCGGATCGAGTCCGACATCGCCCATCTCCTGGCCGGTGTTGACCAGGCCGATCAGATCGGAAATGCGGCGCGAAAACAGATTGACGCCGAAGATGCCCTGCCGGCCGAGGCGACGCTCGTAACCGATGTCGATGCCGATCGCGGTTTCGAAAGCCAGATCGGGATTGCCGATCGTGACGTCTTCATCGCCGGGCGATTCGAGCGCCAGCGCCGGCACCAACTGATCGATGCTCGGCCGCCGCACGGTGCGCGCGACGCTGAAACGCAGCTGATCGACCTCGGTGAGCGACCATTGCAGATGCGCCGACGGATTGAGCATGAACTCTTCGCCGTCAGCCTCGCCCGTCACGCTTTCTTCGAGTTCGCCGGCTTCGAAGAAATCGCTGGTATACGACTGCTCGGTGCTGGTGCTCTCGGCGCGCAGGCCGGTTTCGAGCACCACGTTCGAACTCAGGGTCCAGTTGAATACCGTGTAGGCATCGAGGCGGCGTTCTTCGTAATTGAAACGGCTGTCGCTGACGGTGAATTCGTCGTCGTCCAGATCGTCGCTCACCGTCAACCGGTAGTCGCGATCCTTCATCTTTCCCGACAGGCCGAACTTGGCTTCGACATCGTCCAGGCCCATCGCGTCGGCCAGGCCGCGCATCTGCCGCTTGATCGAAATGCCGCCGGTCCATTCGGTGTCGTCGGCATCGTTGCTTTCGCGGTTGACGAGGCCGTCGGGGGTTTCCTCGAAGGTGTCTTCGACGCCGTCGTCGGTGAAATTGGCGTAGGAGAATTGCGCTTCCAGGTCGCCGGCATCGCCCAGATACGATTCGAACAGTCCGCCCAGGCCGATGCTGTCCTGTTCGAACACGGCGTCCTGGAATTCCAGTTCGGCGTCGTCGAAATCCAGGCCGCCGACGCTGCCGTCGCCTTCGACGATCACCGTATCCTGGTGCTCCTTGCGGCGCGTGCTGAGCACGAAGGTGTCGAAGCGCAGGCTCGAGTCGTCGGACAGTCTGAAGGTCACGTCGCCGTTGAACGACAGATCGCGCGTATCGCGAAAATCGTCCTCTTCGACGCGCTCCACCGCCACCGATCGATCCGGATCGTCGAAGCGCACCAGGCCGCGGCCCATGCCGCCGCGCGCCACTTCCTCGGCGAAGCCAACGGAATCTTCTTCGAACACTTCTTCCACTACATCCTTGCGGTTGTAGCGCTTCTGCGCGTCGGCCGTCACCGAGAAGAACACCGACTCGGCGGCATTGCGGCCGGACCACGACACCGAGCCGTTGCCGCGCGTGGTGGACGATTCGACGTCGTAGGTCGCACCGACGCGCGCGATGACGCCCGGCGGCAAGGATTCGCCGTCTTTCAGGATGATATTGATGGTGCCGCCGACGCCCTGGCTGTCGACATCGGCGCTCGGCGAACGCACGATCTCGATGCGATCGATGATCTCGGCCGGAATGCGGTCGACGAACACGGTGCGATCGTTGCCGGCCCCCGGAATCGGCCGGCCGTTGACGAGGATCTGGGTGAAGCCCTGGCCGAGCCCGCGCAACTGCGGCGCATCGGATTCACCGATGTCGCTGGTGAACGCGACGCCCGGCACGCGGCGCAGCTGATCGCCGACCGACACCGGTTCGAATTTGGCGAAGAACTGCTGGTCGTAGACCAGCTCCGGCGCGGTGGTGTCGGTGCGGTCGCGATACTGGATCTCGCCGCTCACCACCATCGCTTCGAGCACCACCACTTCTTCTTCCGGCGTTTCGGCGGCCGGTGCCGGCGACTGCGCGAAGGCGAAGCCCGCACCCAGAGCGAAATGACTCGAAATGATCGCCGCCAAGGCGGTTCGTTGCATCTTGCGCATGTCCAGTCCCTCCCAAGGACGTCCCCGCTGACCTGCGTCCACCCGGACGGTGGCTCGAGGCAACAATACGAACAAACTTTCCAAATTGCAATGGAATTAGAAAATTTCTTGCCGATTGGTCCGGGCTGTGGGAGGCTTAGCGCAACGCAGGCTGATCCGATTCAAGGGGAAAAGAATGAAAACATGGCTTGTTTGCAGCGCCGTGACCTTCGCGAGTTTTACCGCGCTGCATGCGTCGGAGCCGGCGACGACGCAAATTCGTGCCGCCTTCGAAACCGAGCGCACGGCCACGGCGGAACCCAACAGCGCGGTGATCGTGCTCGACGCCGGCAACGCCGCGAACAGCCGCATCGTCGCCACCGCGGCACTGGGCGGACTGGAAATCTACGACCTCGCCGGCCAGCGTCTTAGCGCCACGCCGTCGGGCGAAGTGGCCAGCGTCGACGTCGCGTACGGCTTCGATCTGGCCGGCACGCCGACCACGGTGCTGGCGGCGATCGACACCACCGACAACAGCCTGCGCCTGTTCTCCATGCGCGATGCGGCGCTGTCGGAAATCGGTGCGCGATCGGTCGCGCTGGGTTTCGCGGCCGAAGGCGTCTGCCTGTATCGCAATCGGCTCGACGGCGCGCTGTATGCCTTCGTCGTCGGCGATGGCGGCGAAGTCGATCAGCATCTGATCTATGCCACCGCCGGCGGCAGACTCGATGCGCGCCAGGTGCGCCGCATCGGCGTGCCCTCGCCGCTCACGCAGTGCGTCGCCGATCCCGAAGGCATCGTCTACGCCGCCGAAGAAACCGTCGGCCTCTGGCGTTTCAACGCCAATCCGGAAGCCGATGTTTCCGCGCGTCTGGTCGATGGGCCCGGCCTGGGCCACATCGAGGAAGAAGTCGGCGGTATCGCGCTGTACGACGGCGGCGATGGCAGCCGTTATCTGATCGCCGCGGATTCTTCGGCCGGCCGACTCAATGTTTACGATCGTGCCAAGGACGATGCCTATATCGGCAGCTTCGTCGTCGCCGCGACGGACGATGGTGCGGTCGAGGAACCCGGGCCGCTGTTTGCGACCAGCATGGGGCTCGGCACGAATCTGCCGCACGGCGTATTGCTGGTCGCGGACGAGGAAGGCGCGAACTACAAGACGTTGTCGTTCGCCGCGCTCGCGTCGAAACTTTCACTTGCAGTCGGCGCGCCGCAGGATCCGCGACCGCTGGCGCCGCCGTCGGTGCCCGTCGTGCACGCGATCTACGAATCGGCACCGGCCGGCAGCTACGGCGATGCCGCCGACGATCCGGCGATCTGGGCGCATCCGAGCGAGCCGTCGAAAAGCCTCGTGCTGGCGACCGACAAGAAGGCCGGGTTGTACGTCTACGACATGCAGGGAAAAGTTGCCCAGTTCCTGCCGGTCGGCAAGATGAACAACATCGATTATCGCGATGGTTTTTCGCTCGGCGGCAAGCCCGTCACGCTGGTCACCGCCAGCGACCGCACCAACAAGGCGATCGGCATTTTCCGGCTCGATCCGCACTCGCGCCAACTTGTCGACGTGGCCGCCGGCCTGCAGCCCACCGGCCTGCAGGATCCGTACGGGCTTTGCATGTATCGCAGCGCGAAATCGGGCAAGACCTACGTCTTCATCAACAGCGGCGACGGTCCGATGCATCAGTGGGAACTCGTCGACGACGGCAAGGGCCGCGTCCACGCCAGACTCGTGCGCGAACTGAAATTCGAATCGCAGACCGAAGGCTGTGTGGCCGACGATGAAGCCGGCACACTCTTCGTCGGCGAAGAAGACACGACGCTGTGGCGCTTCGATGCCGAGCCGACCGGCGGCAAGCAAGGCGCCGTGGTCGACCGCGTCGAAGACAACCCTCACATCAAGGACGACATCGAAGGTATGGGCCTGTACGACCTCGGGGATGGCCGCGGTTATCTGGTGGTGTCGAGCCAGGGCAACGACACCTATGCCGTGTACCGGCGCGAAGGCAAGCACGAATACCTCGGCTCGTTCGCGGTGGTGGCCGATGCGACCAAGGGCATCGACGGCATCAGCGAAACCGATGGCCTCGACGTCAGCAGCCGCCATCTCGGCCCCGGTTTCGAGCACGGTGCGATGGTGGCGCAGGATGGCCGCAACGTGCTGCCGGTGGAAAATCAGAATTACAAATATGTGCCGTGGAAAGCGATTGCGGAGGCGTTGAAACTCGAGGTGCGCGGCGAGTCGGCCAGACCGCGTTAAACGCTCGCATCCTCCACTTCCACCGCGGTGCACTTCATTTCTCCCTCCCCTTCAAGGGGAGGGCTGGGCAGAGGAAGGTTCTAATCTTCGCGATCAGCAAGGCCACACAAAGCGGATCCGCAGTCCGCCGAGCGTCGCCGAACCCAGATCGATACGTCCGCCGGTAGCCTCCACCAGATCGCGCGCGATTGCCAAACCCAACCCGGTGCCCGCCCCACCGGTATCGAGCCGTCCGCCACGGATCAAGGCTTCGTCCATGCGCTCGGTGGCGATACCGGGGCCATCGTCTTCGATCACGATCTCGATGTCGGACCCGTCCTGCGACGCGCACACACGCACCTGGCGACGCGCATAGCGCACCGCGTTCTCCAGCACCGCACCGAGAATTTCCGACAGCGTGTCCGACGCGATAGCCAGCCGCAGCGTCTCCGGCACCTCGATATCGAACGCGATGCGCTCGCCGCTCTGGGTATGTTCGAGCACCGTCACCAACTGCTCGACGACGATGCGAATCGCCGTGTTGCGAGCCGATTGCTGCGACGCGACGTCGATCCTTGCGCGCGCCAGTTCGGCCTCGATCGTCGCGCCGATGGAATCGAGCGCGCGGTCCATGCCGTCGGCCGCCTGCCCGGCGCCGGCTTCGCGTGCGCGCCGGCTCTGCGCGGCGAGCGCGGCCAACGGTGTCTTGAGCCCGTGCGCGAGATCGGCGGCGCGGCGGCGCGCACGTTCCAGATCGCGTTCGCGTGCCTGCGCCAGCGCATTGATCGCCTCGGTCAGCGGCTGGATTTCGCGCAGGCTCGAGGTCGGCAATCTGGCCTGCGCATTCGCATGCAAGGCGGCCAGATCGCCACGGATGCGCCGCAGCGGCCGCAGCCCGAGCGTCACCTGTCCCCACGCCGCCGCGGCCAATACCAGCCACAACGCGAGCAGAAACATGGCCAGTTCACGCGCGAATTCATTGCGCGCGGTGAGCCAGGGCGCGGTGTCCTGCGCCAGTTGCACGACGACATCGACGCGGCCGTCGTCGAGCGCGACGCGACGTTCGAGCAGCGCAACGGGCTTGCCGAACGGACCGGCGTTGCGCCGCAAGCGCCAGCGTTCGCTCGGCGTGTCCTGGTCGAGCGGCAAGGCCGCATCCCACAGCGAGCGCGATTGCAGGACGCGCCCGCCGTCGCTTACCTGCCAATAGAAGCCGCCAGCCGGCGTCTGCAGGCGCGGATCGCCGGGTTCCTGGTCGAGCGCGAGATTTCCCTGCGAATCGAGCGACAGCGCCGCCACCAGCGGCAAGGCATCGCGCGTGAGTTCGGCTTCGAGGCGGCGGTCGAGATGGCGTTCGAACAGCAGCGTCATGAAGGCCCAGGCGACCGCCAGCGCGATCAGGATCGCCGCGCCGGCGCCGAGCAGCAGCCGCCAGCGCAACGAACGCGCGATCACGCCTTGTCGGCCAGCAGATAGCCGAAGCCGCGCCGGGTTTCGACGATGTCGCCGCCGAACTTGCGCCGCAGACGAGCGACGATCGCTTCGATCGCGTTGGCGTCGCTGCCGTCGGCCGCACCGTAAAGATGATCGGCGATTTCGCCGGCCGGCACCGCGCGTCCCGGCTGATGCGCGAGGTAATCGAGCAGACGGAATTCCAGCGGCGACAGCCGCGCCGGCGCACCGTCGAACAGCGCTGTCATGCGCAGCGTATCCAGCCGCAAGCGGCCGATCGCGATCACGCTCGATGCACGTCCCGCGCCGCGTCGCACGAGGGCGCGCACGCGCGCGACCAGTTCGCCCATCTGAAAGGGTTTTGCCAGGTAATCGTCGGCACCGGCCTCGATGCCTTCGACTTTTTCGGTCCAATCGCCGCGCGCCGAAACCACGATCACCGGAAACGCGCGCGATGCCGCGCGCCAGCGCCGCAGCACGCTCAGGCCATCGAGTTTCGGCAGGCCCAGATCGAGCACCGCGATGGCGTAATCCTCGACGTCGCCGCGATACCACGCCGCCTCGCCATCGTCGACCGCATCCACCACGAAACCCGCCGCCTGCAACGCGCGCTGCAGATCGGCGCGGATATCGGGATCGTCCTCGACGACCAGGCAGCGCATCAATCGTCCTCGATCTTCAGCACGTCGCCACGGCGCGCATCGATCTTGAGCTTGCGCACGGCACCGTCGGCCGCCAGCACTTCGACTTCGTATTCCCAGGTCGATGCGCCGTCGTCATCATCGCGGTCCAGTTCGATCTCGATGATGTCGCCGGGCACGTTGCGCTGCACGATGTCGAGGATGCGCACCAGCGGCAATATTTCGCCGCGGCGCAGCAGTTCGCGGGCGTCGACATCTTCGCTCTTGCCGGCGATGGCGGGCGGCAAGGCTGCGAGGCCGGCGGCGGCCGCGCCGACCAGCACTAGGCTGCGGAAAAGCGGGTTTCGACCGATGCGGATGTTCATGCGGCGAGCATGCGAGCGGGCCCCTGACAACGAGCTGACAAGCACGCGTGGCGCCCTGTCAGCACCGCGAGTCTAGCCTGTGCCGAACCGATCGCGGAACGCCCATGCCCAGCTTCGTTCGCCCCGCTCTCGCCAGCCTGCTGCTGACTTGTTCCGCCGCGCTGTGCGCACAGCAAACGCCCGCCGTCACCGTCTACCGCCCGGCTTTCTTCGCCGAGGCCGCGCCGGCGACCGCCTACGATATGCTCGAACGCCTGCCCGGCTTCAGCATCGTCGACGCCGATCCCGACGTGCGCGGCTACGCCGGCGCGCAGGGCAATGTGCTGATCGACGGCGTGCGGCCCGGCAGCAAGCGCGAAAGTCTCGAACAGATCCTCGGCCGCATTCCGGCGCACGCGGTCGAGCGCATCGAAGTGATCCGTCGCAGCGCGCCCGGCATCGATCTGCTCGGCCACGCCATGCTGGCCAACGTCGTGCGGCGCCAGGCCGCCGTCCGCGGTTATCTGGCGCAGGCCGGCGTCCTGTTCGATGCGAACGGCGGTGCCGCGCCGCTGCTCGAAGTTCAAATGAACCGGCAGTGGAACGAACGCGAGTTCGAGGCCGCCATCGGCACCACGCCGGAACTCGACGACGACAGCGGCCGCGGACGCATCGTCGCGGTCGGCAGCGAGGGCGAACTGCGCGAAGACAGCGCGATCGATACGCGACAAATGTTGCAGGCAACCTACGCGACCGCGAACTGGCGGCAACCCGTCGGTGCGACCAGCCTCGATGCCTACGCCGCGCTGCGCGACACGCGCGACGAGGCCGCCATCGCAATCGACACGCTGCGGCCCGGGCCCGGCCGCGAGCGCGTCGCAGAAGAAGAGCGGCTGCGTGAAGTCGAAATCGGTGCGCGCGTGGCCCGCCGGTGGAACGACCGCACCCGCGTCGAACTGCTGGCAAGCCAGCAGCTCGGCTGGCTCGATGCGGTTTCCGATGCGGTGGTTTCCGAGGGCGTGGACGACGACGAAACCGAACATTTCGAGCAGCGCACGCGCAGCGGCGAAGGCATCCTGCGGGTCGATCTGCGGCAGGCGCGCACACCGGCCCTGACACTCCACGCCGGCATCGAACTGGCGCGCAACACGCTCGACGGCGATGCCCTGCTGCTCGAAGACGGCGCCGCGGTCGACCTGCCCGGTTCGCGCGTGCGCATCGCGGAAAACCGTGCCGAAGCGACGTTCGGCGCCGAGTGGGAAATGCGGGCGGACTGGCGCGTCGAGTCGGCGCTGCGCGTGGAATCGTCGCGCCTGGCGCAATCCGGCGAGCAGACGCAGCGGCGCGATTTCGTCTACTACAAACCGGGCATCGCGCTGCGCTGGGAACGCCACGCGCGCGAACGCTGGCGCCTGAGCGTGGAACGCGAAGTCGGCCAGCTCGATTTCGAGGAATTCGTCGCGTCGGCCTCGCTCGACACCGGCGTCGTCACTGCCGGCAACGCGCAGCTCGAACCGGACAAGACCTGGCGCACGGCGCTGGCGTGGGAACGCGATTTCCTGCGCGACGGCGCCATCGTCGTCACCGCCACGCACGATCGCATCGCCGATGCGATCGATCGGGTGCCGATCGTACTCGACGACGAGGTCTTCGATGCGCCCGGCAACATCGGCGACGCCACGCGCGACAGCCTCGAACTGTCGTTCGGAAGCTCGCTGGACGCGATCGGCCTGCAGAACGTGCGCATCGATGCCGCCGCACTCTGGCAGCACAGTCGCGTACGCGATCCGACCACCGGTGCGATGCGCGGCCTGTCCGAGGAAGCGCCGTTCGAAGGCGAAATCGGCGTCACGCACACGATCGCATCGCACGCCATCGTGTGGGGCATCGAACACGAGTTCGCGGCGCGCGAAACCGAGTACCGCTTCGACGAGATCGCGGTGGAACGCGCCGATTCGGCCTGGGAAATCTTCATCGAGCGCAGCTTCGCGCGCGGCTGGCGGCTGCGTGCCGAACTCGACGATGTCTCGGGGCTCGACGTCGAACAACGCCGCGAACGTTACGATGGCTTGCGCTCGCAGCAGCCGCTCGACGAAATCGAAACGCGCCGCCATCGCGTGCCGGCGCAGCTGCTGCTCACTCTTCGGCGTGAAATGGGCGGTTAGGCCAGTCGGGGCCCGGGTCGTAACCGTAGTAGCCGCCGCCGCGCTTGAAGCGTTCGAGGCGTTCGAGTTCGAGCGGATCGGCCTTGCGGTCGAAGCTGCGCACGCCGTTGCGCAGATCGCCGGGCGTGAGCACCAGCGGCTCCCACACCGCTTCGCCGAGCACATCGTGCAGCGTGCAGGTCAGCGTCGGCACCTCGCCGGTCATGTCGAAGCGCAACATGCCGACATTGACGCTGCGGGTCCAGGTATCGCGCACGCGCATCTCCGGCACCTGGCGGATGTTCTTGTTGGCCGGCATCTGCGCCAGCGGCGACGAACACAGGTCGTAGATGTCGTAGCCGCCGTGCTGCGAGCGCGGGATGCAATTGAGCTCGCCCATGTGCGAATCGCCGGAAATGCAGACCACGCCGCCGATGTCGTTGTCGCGGATGAAATCGAAGATTTCATTGCGCTCGGTGAGATACGCACCCCACGAATCGCCGCCGTTCTCGTTCTCGGCCGACGACCAGCCGCCGCCGATCGCGAGCACCTTGAACGGCGTTTTGCTGGTCAGCAGTTCGCGCTTGAGCCAGGCTTTCTGCGCGGCCCCGAGCATGGTTTTCTGCGCGTTGTCGATCGCATCGCCCGGCGTGCGGTGATAGCGGCCGTCGAGCACGAAAAAATCGACGCCGCCATAGTGCTGCTTGAAGTAAACGCCGGGATTGTTGGCCTCACCGTACGACGGATTCGCCCACCACTGCTTGAACAGATCGAGCGACCTCGCCTTGAACGGGCTTTGGCCGTCGGAGTCGTTGTAGCCGAAATCGTGATCGTCCCAGGTCGCCAGTTGCGGCGTCGAACGCAGCAACGGTTCGAGCCGTTCCACCACCCTGCCCCGGCCGTACAGATCGGCGATCGCCGCGGGTTGATCGCTGTCGGCGTAGATATTGTCGCCGAGCCAGAAGAACAGATCGGGTTCGAGCGCGCGCACTACGTTCCAGATGCGCTGCTCGGCGTCGTACTGGATGCGGCAGCACGAGCCGAACGCGATTCGGAAATCCGCGGCCGCCGCAGGCGCGGTGCGCGCCGGATAGGCGAAATGTTGATACCGATCGTTCTCGCCGGCGTAGACCAGCCGGTACCAGTATTCGGTGCCGGGCCGCAAGCCTTCGGCGCGTAGCACGACGCAGCCGTTGTTCTCCACCGTGGCCTGCGCCGACACCGTTGCGACCGGCGTGCCGAAATCGCGATCCGCGGCAACCTGCAAAACCACTTCGTATGCACCGCTGGCGCGCACCCACACCGTGATGTGGGTCGGCCCCGGCGCGCCCAGCATCGGCCCCTGCAATGCGCGCGGATAACCGAGCACGTTGCCGAAGGCGCGCGGCAGCGCGGCCAACATTGAAGCGAAGGCGGCCGCAGCCAGGAACGCACGGCGTCGCAATTTCATCGCACGGCTCCGTGCAGGGCATTATTGAGTTTGCCGATCAGCGCGTCGTGGATCGCGCCGTTCGATATGCAGACGTTCTGTCCATGCAGGTCCAGCAGCGAACCCGCCACCGACGTCGCGCGACCACCGGCCTCCTGCACCAGGATCACGCCGGGCGCCATGTCCCACGCATTCAACGCGCGCTCCCAATAGGCATCCCACCGACCGGCCGCGACCCAGGCCATATCGACCGCGCAGGCGCCGGTGCGGCGCATGCCGGACGTGATTTCGCTCAGCGCGGCCATTTCGCGCGCGAACACGGGATGATCGGGTTTGCCGGAAAAAGGAATGCCGCACGACAGCACCGCTTCGATCAAGGTCGCGCGCGACGACACCCGGAGGCGACGGCCGTTGAGCCAGGCGCCGAAGCCTTCTTCGGCGATATACATCTCGTCGAGCATCGGCAGATAGGTGACACCGGCGACCACGCGGCCTTCGCGCGCCAGTGCCACGTTGACGCCCCACAGCGGACAGCCGAACAGGAAATTCGTCGTGCCGTCGAGCGGATCGACGATCCACATCGCTTCGCCGGAGCCGGCGTGCGCGCCGCCTTCCTCGCCGAGGAAATCGTACCGCAGGCCATCGCGTTCGAGTACGCGGCGCACCTCTTTCTCCGCTTCTTCGTCGGCGATCGACACCAGATCGGCGGGGCCGCTTTTCGCGCGTATCGCCAATTCGGAAAGTTGTCCGAAGCGCGTTTTCAGACCGGCACCGGCCGCCTGCGCGGCCTCGATCATCAACGCCAGTTCGGCGGAAGGTGGGGTCATTTCGATGGCGCCATGTCAGTCCCGCAAACGTGTGCGCCACAGGCTCGCGGCCAGCAGCATGGAAAGTACCGACGATCCGATCCAGAACCAGATCGCCGGCCCGAAATCGTAGGTTCGCACCTCGCCGACCACGGTCATGCCGCGCTCGACCAGCGCGCCCGACACCTGTTCCTGGATACCGGCGCCGATGTAGCTGAAGATGCCGATCACGCCCATGGCCGCGCCCGCGACGCGCTTGGGCGCGATGTCGACCGCGAACAATCCGCCGAGCGAAGTGACCAGGCCCGTGAGGCCCATGCCGAACAGCAGCATGCCGACGATCAGCATCGGCGTATTGGTGGGCCCGAAGAAAATGATGAAAAGTCCGATCAGTTCGAGCACGGCGAACAGCAGGTTCGCCGGCGGCCGCCGTGCCTCGAACAGTTTGTCGGAAATGAATCCATAACTCACCGCACCGATCATTCCCGCCAGCGTGCTCACCATCAGCAGGGTGCCGGCCATCGGCAGGCTGAAACCGCGCGCTTCCTGCAGATACAGCACGCCCCAGGAATTGATCGCGTAGCGCGTGACGTAGGTGGTGGCGCTGGCGAGGCAGAGTATCCATATCGCCGGCAGTTTGAGGATGGAAAGTTGCAGGCCCAATACCGACTTGATGCCCGGCTTAGGCGCTTCGTTGTAGTGATCGTTCTTCCAGTCGTTGACCGGCGGCAGGCCGAGCGTCGACGGACGATCCTGCAACATCAGATAGACACCGGCCGCGGTCGCCAATCCGATCAGCCCCGGCCCCCAGAATCCCCAGCGCCAGCCGAACACCGCGACCGCCGTGCCGACGACAAGAAACGTGAGTCCTTCGCCGATCGAATGCGCGGTGCTCCAGATGCCGTACATGCGGCCGCGTTCGCGATTGGAGAACCACGCCGTCATCGCCACCACGCCGCCCGGCGCGCCGAAACTCTGGAACCAGCCGTTGAGGCCCCACAGCAACACCGCCGCCCACAGCGCGGTGGTGAAGCCCATCGCGACGTTGAGGATGGCCGTCATCGCGAACGAAAACGCCAGAAAACGCCGCATATTGGCGTGGTCGGCGAGAAAGCCATTGGTCAGCTTGCCGATCGCGTAGGTGTAGAAAAGTGCCGAGCCGATCAGCCCGAGCTCGGCCGGCGAAAACACGCCGGCATCGATCAGCGGCTTCTTCACCACGCCCAGTGCGAGGCGGCAGGTGTAGATCAAACCGTAGCCGAGCGTGATCGCCAGCATCACGCGCAGGCGATGGCGGCGGTAGAGCGTGTCGATCAGCGACACGTCGCCGATCGCGGGACCGTCGGCGCCGGTGGCGAAGAAGCGCAATATCGATCGGCTCATTGCGTCGTCGCCCTGGCAGCGGTCAGCGCATCGTCGGAATGACGAAGGCGTGTTCGGACACGGCGCCCTTCGGCCAGCGCTGCGTGATCGTCTTGGTGCGCGTGTAGAAGCGGATGCCGTCCTGGCCGTACTGGTTCAGATCGGCGAAGCCCGAACGCTTCCATCCGCCGAAGCTGTGGTAGGCCACCGGCACCGGAATCGGCACGTTGATGCCGACCATGCCGACTTCCACCTGATCGGCGAATTCGCGCGCGGCATCCCCGTTGCGCGTGAAAATCGCCACGCCGTTGCCGTACTGATGCTGCGACGGCAGCGACAGCGCGTGTTCGAACGACTCGGCGCGCACGATCTGCAGCACCGGCCCGAAGATTTCTTCGCGATAACTCTGCATGTTCTCGCGCACGTGATCGAACAAAGTCGGGCCGAGGAAAAAGCCCTCTTCATGGCCGGCCACTGTCAAGCCGCGTCCGTCGACGACCAGTTCGGCGCCTTCGTCGACGCCCATGCGAATGTAGCTTTCGATCTTCGCGCGATGCGCCTGCGACACCACCGGCCCGTAGTGCACGCCGGTATCGGTCGACGCACCGACGCGCAGTTCGCCGATCGCGGCCACCAGCCGGCGGCGCAATTCCTCTGCGGTGGCCTTGCCCACCGGCACGATCACCGGCAGCGCCATGCAGCGCTCGCCGGCCGAACCGTAGGCGGCGCCGATGATGTCGGACACGGCGTGATCGAGGTCGGCATCGGGCAGCACGATGCCGTGGTTCTTGGCACCGCCCATCGCCTGCACGCGCTTGCCGTGCGCGGCGCCTTTCGCGTAAACCCTCTGCGCGATATCCGAGGAACCTACGAAGCTGACGGCGCGGATCGACGGATGTTCGAGGATCGCATCGACCACCAGCTTGTCGCCCTGCACCACGTTCAGCACACCCGGCGGCAGGCCGGCCTCGATCATCAGTTCGGCCAGCCGCACCGGCACCGACGGATCGCGTTCCGACGGTTTGAGGATGAAGGCATTGCCGCTGGCGATCGCCGGGCCGAACATCCACATCGGAATCATCGCGGGAAAATTGAACGGCGTGATGCCGGCGACCACGCCGAGCGGCTGGCGCGCCGAGTACACATCGATGCCGGGGCCGGCGCCCTGCGTGTACTCACCCTTCATCAGATGCGGGATGCCGCAGCAGAATTCGATCACTTCGAGGCCGCGTTGGATATCGCCGCGGCTGTCGGCCAGCACCTTGCCGTGTTCGCTCGACAGCAGGTGCGCGAGTTCGTCCATGTGCACGTCGAGCAGATGCTTGAATTGCGCCATCACGCGCGCACGGCGTTGCGGATTGACGCGTGCCCAGTCGCGTTGCGCGATCAGCGCGCTTTGCACGGCCGCGTCGAGCTCTTCGGCGCTGCCGAGCGCAACCTGCGCCTGCACCTTGCCGGTGTTCGGATCGAACACGTCGCCGCTGCGTTGCGATGTGCCCGCGACGATGCGTCCGTCGATGAAATGTTCGATGCGGCGCATGTCAGGCCTTCGGTTGGCGCACGATCCAGTCGTGCTGCGGATCGTTGCGGAAAATCCATTGGCGCGACGGGCCGGCCATCACGTTGAGGTAATACAGGTCGTAGCCATGCGGCGCGCCCACCGGGTGATAGCCGCGCGGCACCAGCACCACGTCGCCGTCTTCCACGCAGACGGTTTCGTCGAGCGTGCGATCGTCGGTGTAGACGCGCTGGAACGCGAAGCCCTGCGACGGATTGAGGCGATGGTAGTAGGTTTCTTCGAGCGCGGTCTCCTGCTCGGGCGTCGAGGTATCGTGCTTGTGCGGCGGATAACTCGACCAGTGGCCGCCGGGCGTGATCACTTCGACGACGAGCAGGCTGTCGGCCGGTTTCGTCTGCGGCAGGATGTTGCGTACGTAGCGCGTATTGGTGCCGCTGCCGCGCGTTTCGACCGGCATTTCGTCCTCGCCGATCAGGCGCGCATCGCCCGCCGTTCGACCCGGCGCGCTGCAGACCGCCAGTTCGACCGGGCCGCGCGCCGTCACCGAATACGCCGTTCCGGCCGGCACATAGATCGCGCCCGGCGGTTGCTCGTCGAACGGGCTGCGGCGCGTGCCGACACCGGGGAAATGGATAGCGCCGGCGACGATATCCGCGGTGCCGCTGACGATCACCAGACAGGCTTCGCGGTCGCGCTCGCCGCCGGAATGCGATTCCCCGGTCGCAAGCCGCACCACGCGAAAGCCGACATGGCTCCAGCCGGCGCTCGCCGGCGTGACTTCGAGCACCGTGCCGGCAGCGTCGGGCGCATGCGGCCGGACGCGCAGCGTGCTCACGCCAGCCCCGCCTTCGCGGCCTGCGTTTTCAAGGTGCGCAGGCCGATCTGCGCATAGCGTTTCGGATCGGCGAGCGCCGGATCCTGTTCGGCTTCGATCACGATCCAGCCGCTGTAACGCATATCGGCCAGCGCCTGCAGGATGCGCGCGTAATCGAGGCTGCCGTCGCCGGGCACGGTGAACATGCCGGCCAGCACGCCATCGAGGAAACTCTTGCCCGCCGCGCGCGCGGTGTTGAAGTTATCGCGCCGGATGTCCTTGCAATGCACATGCGCGATGCGCTCGGGGAATTTGCGGATCACCAGCAGCGGATCGATGCCGCCGAGCGCCGCATGGCCGGTGTCGAGCGTCAGGCCGACCGCGCGTCCGGTGTGCTGCAAAAACGCGTCCAGATCGTGCAGCGATTCGACCACGGTGCCCAGATGATGGTGATAGGCGAAGCGCAGTCCCTGCCCCTGGATGTACTCGGCGACTTCGGTCAGACGCGCGCCGAACTGCTCCCATTCGCGTATCTCCAGGCTCGGCGTATCGGTGAGCGATTTGCCGCGGTCGCCGTGCACCGCGTTCGAAGTTTCGGCGAATACGAACACCGTGCTGCCCATCGCCTTGAGCAAGGCCAGATGCGACTGCAGGGCGCCGATTTCCGCGCGCGCATCGCGCACCAGCAGCGAACCGCTGTACCAACCGCCGATCAGATCGAGCGCATAGCGCTGCAGCAGCGGCTTGAGTTGCGCCGCATCGCGCGGGAATTTGCCGCCCAGTTCGACGCCTTCGAAACCCAGGTCGCGGATGTCGGCGAGGATGCTTTCCAGCGGCGTGTCGCCGCCCAGTTCGGGCATGTCGTCGTTCGCCCACGCAATCGGGCTCACGCCGAAACGGATACTCATGATCGATCTCTCTTCTGGCGCACGCCGGCCTCGTAGGCCGCGCGTGCCGCGTTGACTTCGGGACGATCGGACACCGCCGGCACCGCAACGTCCCACCACCAGCCGCCGGCTTCGGTGGTGCGTCGCGGATCGGTGCGGATCACGATCACGGTGGTGCAGTTGGCAGTTCGTGCACGCGCGACGGCGCTTTCGAGTTCGCCGAGCGTGACGACCTGTTCCGCCAATGCGCCGAGGCTGCGCGCATGCGCGGCGAAATCGATTTCCGGCAAGGTCACATGACTCGCGTCGTCGAGCAGATTGTTGAAACCGGCGCCGCCGGTGGCGCGCTGCAGCCGGTCGATGCAGCCGAAGCCGCGGTTGTCGAGCAGCACGACGATGAGCTTCAGGCCGAGCATCACCGACGTCGCCAGCTCCGAATTCATCATCAGATAACTGCCGTCGCCGACCATCACGACGACGTCGCGATCGGGCGCGGCGAATTTCACGCCGAGCCCGCCGGCGATTTCGTAGCCCATGCACGAATAGCCGTATTCGACGTGATAACCGTCCGATCGCACCGGCCGCCACAGCTTGTGCAACTCGCCGGGCAGGCCGCCGGCCGCGCACACGACGATGGCGTTTTCACCGACCGTGCGCTGCACGGCGCCGATCACCTGCGCGTCGCTCGGGATCGTGGTCGATGCCGCGCCCGCCATCGCCGCATCGGCCGCGGCGAGCCAGACCTTTTTCGCGGCGCGGTCGGCTTCGGCGACGCCGGCATCGACGCGCCAACCGGCCAACGCCGCTTCGAGTTTTTCCAGCACGTCGAACGCATCGCCGCCGATAGGCGTGGCACCGTGTTTTACGGCATCGAACGGCTGCACGTTGACCTGGAACAGGCGGGCCTGCGCAAACAAGGTGCGCGAGCCGGTGGTGAAATCCTGCAACCGCGAGCCGAACGCCACGATCACATCGGCCTCGCTCGCCGCCGCATTCGCCGCGCTGGTGCCGGTGACACCGATCGCACCGAGCGATTGCGGGTGGTCCCATGGCAAGGCGCCCATGCCCGCCTGCGTCTGTGCCGCGCTCAACCCCGTCTGCGCCGTGACGCGCGCCAATGCTTCGGCCGCATCCGCATACAGCACGCCGCCACCGGCGATCAACAGCGGGCGGCGTGCGCTGCGCAAAGCACTGGCGAGCGTTTCGATGTCGGCGGCGTCGGCCGCGACGCGCGGCGTCTCCCACAGGCGTCGCGCGAAAAACCCTTCGGGATAATCGTAAGCCTCGGCTTGCACGTCCTGGCAGAACGCCAGCGTCGCCGGGCCGCAGGTGGCGGCATCGAGCATCGTCGACAACGCCGCGGGCAACGACTCGATCACCTGCTCCGGCCGCACGATGCGATCGAAATAGCGCGACACCGGCCGGAAGCAATCGTTGGCCGTGACACCGGCGTCGCTGAAATCCTCGATCTGCTGCAACACCGGATCGGGACGCCCGCTCGCATAGACGTCGCCCGGCAGCAACAGCACCGGCAGCCGATTGACGTGCGCGAGCGCCGCGGCCGTCACCATATTCGTTGCGCCCGGCCCGATCGACGTCGTGCAGACCATCGCGCGACGCCGCCGCATCTGCTTGGCGTAGGCGATCGCCGCGTGCGCCATGCCCTGCTCGTTGTGCGCGCGCCAGGTCGGCAGCAGATCGCGCGCGGCGTACAGCGCTTCGCCCAGTCCCGCCACGTTGCCATGGCCGAAAATCGCCCAAACCCCGGCGAAATACGGCACCTCCGTGCCATCGACGCGAACGTGTTGCGCGGCCAGCCAACGCACGGTCGCCTGCGCCGCCGTCAATCGCACGGTGCGCATCGTCAGACCGCCTCGCGCCGCAGCGCGGCATGGCGCGCTGCGCGCCACGCATCGACCAGCACCTTGAAGCGCGACGCCAGCAGCTGCACCGCGGTCGCATCGTCGATACGGCCGGCCAGCCAGGCTTCCGCGGGCTCGGCGAAAATCGTGCGGCCGACGGCGAAACCTTTCACGACGGAATTGCCCGCCGCCGCCTGGAAACTCGCGATCAACTCGGACTCCGGCGCAGAAAGCCCGAGCAGCAGCACGCCGCGGCAACGCGGATCGTTGGTTTCGATCACGCGCTGGATTGTCGCCCAGGTACTCGCATCATCGGCCGGTTCGAGCTTCCACCAGTCGGGTTTCAGGCCGATATCGTAGAAGCGCTGCATCACGCGCGACACCGTGCTGTCGTCCACCGGCAACTCGCGTGCAGCAATGATCTCGATCAGCAATTCATGCCGGGTCCGGCGCGCCGCATCCTGCAGGCGAAGCAGCTGGCGTTCCTGGCGCGCACGCAATTGCGCGCCATCGTCCGGGTGATAGAACACCAGGCATTTGACGACGTGATTCACCGGCCACTGCAGCAATTCGGTCGCCACATCGGCGGCGCCTTCGAATTGCACCGGGCACGAGCCAGGGATTTCGATCGGGCGGCCGATCCAGTACGGACGATCGGCGGCGGCTTCGAGACCGCGCATGCCGTAGCGTCCATCGAGCAACAGCCCGAAGCGCGCATCGCCGTGCGCCAGCCTGTCGACCGCCTGCAGCGCCAGCGCCTTGAAGTCGTTGACGCGCGCGAGGTCGGCGCCGGTCTGCGCGCACAAGGCTTCGAACTGGCTGCGATGGTCCATCGCCAGCACGGTGAGATCGTCCCAGGTGCCACGCCGCGTCGTCGCCCAATGCGTGTGTTCGAGCGCGGCGTCGTCGCGCAACCGGTGCGGATACGATGGCGATGCGAGGAATTGCTGCAACTCGGCCCAGGTCGGCATCGCCGGCGAGCAGCCGTGGCGCGACACCACGATGGCGCCGCAGGCGTTGGCGAAATCGCAGCAGGTCTGCAGTGATTCCCCGCGCAGCCAACCGCGCAGGAAACCGGCCATGAAGGCGTCGCCGGCGCCAAGCACGTTGAACACTTCGACCGCGAAGCCGCGGCCCACGATGCCCTCGTCGAGCGAGGCCGGGATCTTCCCGGGAAACGCGCTGCATCCCTGTGCGCCGCGCTTGCACACCAGCAAGGCGTCGGTCTTCTGGCGGATCGCGCGCAACGCGGCAATGCTGTCGGTGACGCCGCCGAGAATATGGATTTCCTCCTCGGTGCCGACGATCAGATCGCACAGCGGCAGCACCTGCTGCAGGCGCGCCGTCACCTCGGCATGCGCGACGAAACGGTTCTCGCCGTCGGCCTTGCCGGTGAGGCCCCACAGCACCGGCCGATAGTCGATATCGAACACCACGCGGCCGCCACCGGCGCGCACCAGTTCGCAGGCGCGCACCGAAGCGTCGAACACATTCGGCCGCGACAGATGGGTGCCGTTGATCAGCACCGAGCGCGCGCGACCGAATCGCAGCGCGTCGATGTCGGCGACCTGCAGCGCCATGTCGGCGCAATTCTCGCGGTAGAAGATCAGCGGAAAGGTCTGTGGATCGCGGATACCGAGAAAGACCAGCGCCGTCAGGCGCTCGGCATCGGTCGCGACGCTGTCGACATCGACGCCTTCGCGCCGCAGCTGCTCGCGGATGTAGCGGCCGAAGTGATCGTCGCCGACGCGCGTGGCGAGGCCGGCGCGCAGGCCGAGGCGAGCCGCGCCGATCGCCGTGTTGGTCGGGCTGCCGCCGACGTACTTGGCGAAGCTGAGCATGTCCTCCAGCCGGCCGCCCACCTGTTCGCCATACAGATCGATGCAGGATCGACCGATGGCGATGACTTCGAGCGGATGCGGGGTAGCCCCCATGCGGGCGTCCTTTGGAACGCGGGACGCTATCGCCCCGCCGTGTGTAAAAAATATTCCATTACTTGAAATTTAGCAACAACCATTTCATTCCGCCGTCAGCGGCCCTGCGCGGAGGCGTTGCGGCGCGGCTTGCTGGCGGCCAGCGCGTACGAGATCACCAGCGACTGCGCCAGGCACATCGAGGCCGACAGCGAGCGGAATTTGTGGATCTCGGCTTCGCGCACCTGTAGCACCTGCGTCGCGGGCTTGGCGACCGGGCTCACCAGGCTGTCGCTGATCGACAGCACCTTGCAGCGCTTGTCGACGGCGCTGTCGATCAGGTGCACGGCTTCTTCGGCGTACGGGTGATAGCTCACCGCGATCAGCAGATCGTCCTTGCCGATCGCATGCGCCTGCTGCCGCATCATGCCGCCGACGCCATCGATGAAGACGGTTTTCTTGTCGACCTGATGCAGCGAATAGGCCAGATACGCAGCGACCGGAAACGAGCGCCGAAAGCCGGCCACGTACACGGTATCGGCCTGTGAAATCAGCTTCACCGCATTCGTAAGCGCCTTCGGATCGATCGCCTCGCGCAGGTTGGTGAGCGCGAGCAGATTGCCTTCGACGAATTCGCCGAGCACCTGCGACGGATCGTTGGCGGCGCGGCCTTCCACGCTGCGATTGAACTCGCGCACGCGCTCGCTGTAATCGAGCGAGGTGCCGCGCGCCAGCAGGCCGTCGCGGAACAGGCGCTGCATCTGGGTCGCGCCATCGAAGCCGAACGATTTGGCGAAGCGTACGATCGCCGACGGCTGCACGCCGCAGCGCTCGGACAGCACCGCCAGGGTTTCGAGCGCGACCGCGTTCGGCTCGTCGAGCACATAGCGCGCGATCTGCTTGAGCCGTTTGCTCATCGTGCCGTGGCGCTTGAGGATCTGGTTGCGCAGTTCCTCGGCGGTGGTCGGCGTTTTCTCGGCCACGGGCCGTCTCCTGATGGTTGTCGGATGCCTGAGGGTCGACCGGACCGGCGCTCGCTGGAACGCCGGGCTGGTCTTTGGAAATTCTATTACATTAGAATGTGGAAAATCATTTCCAATCCGGCCCTCCCGGATTGTCGGGGAGCCTACCTTGGATCGAATCGACGTGGCGCTGATCGGCGCCGGCCGCATGGGGCAAGTCCATGGCCGCAATGCAGCGCGCCATCCGGCGCTGCGGCTGCGGCACGTGGTGGACCCGCGGCCCGCCGCCGCCGAGGTGGCGGCAGCGCTCGACGCCGACGTCGCACCACTGCAGCAGGTGCTCGACGATCCGACGATCGGCGCGGTGCTGATCTGCAGCACCACCGACCTGCACTTGACGCATGCGATCGCCGCCGTCCAGGCCGGCAAGGCGATCTTCTGCGAGAAGCCGGTCGATCTGGACCTGGCGAAGGCGCGCGCCGCGCAACCGATGTTCGCCGGCGCGCGCTTCGTGCTCGGCTTCAATCGCCGCTTCGATCCGCACTACATGGCGCTCAAGGCGAAAGTCGACGCCGGTGTCATCGGCCGGCTCGAAACGCTGCACCTGATCAATCACGATCCCGCCGCGCCGCCGCCCGGTTTCATTCCAACCAGTGGCGGCCTGTTCCGCGATTTCACCATCCACGATCTCGATCTGGCGCGCTGGATTTTCGGCGAAGAACCGGCGTCCGTGTTCGCTGCCGCCAGTTGTCTGGTCGATCCTGAAATCGGCCGTCAGGGCGATGTCGACACCGCGCGCGTGGTGCTGACCACGCCAACGGGCCGCCTCGGCGTGGTCTCCAACACGCGGCGCAGCGCCTACGGCTATGACCAGCGCATCGAAGCCTACGGCGCACAAGGCCTGGCAACCGCGGGCAATGTCGCGCGCGACACCGTGCAGATGCTCACCGAAAACGGCCAGAGTGCGGCGCCGATCGAAGGCGGCTTCGCCGCTCGCTACGTCGATGCCTATCGCGTGCAGCTCGAACATTTCATCGACGTGGCGCAAGGACGCGTCGCCTCGCGCGCGACCTTCGCCGACGGCGTCGCCGCCCTCGCCCTGGCCGACGCCTGCGACCGCTCGGCGCGCGCAGGCCGGGTCATCCGATTCGAAGGAGCTGTCTCGTGAAGCGTGATTCGTACCAGGTCGTGCTGATCGGCGCAGGCCGCATCGGCCGCATCCATGCCGCCAACGCGGTGCGTCATCCACGGCTGAAGCTGGCCGGCATCGTCGACGCGATCGCGGCCAGCGCCGAAGCGCTGGCCGGCGAATGCGGCAGTCCGGTGACGACGCTCGATGCCGCGCTCGCCGATGCGAGCGTCGATGGCGTCATCATCGCCAGTTCCACCGATACGCATCTGGACTATTGCGTGCGCGCGGCTGCCGCCGGCAAGGCGATTTTCTGCGAAAAGCCCATCGACCAGGATCTGCAGCGCGCGCGCAGCGCCGCCCCGGCATTGCGCGGCGCGCGTCTGCTGCTCGCCTTCAACCGCCGCTTCGATCCGAACTTCCGCACACTCAAATCGCGACTCGACGCCGGCGCCGTCGGCACGCTCGAAAGCCTGCAGATCACCTCGAACGACCCTTCCCCGCCGCCACCCTCGTACGTCGCCGTGTCGGGCGGCCTGTTCAAAGACATGGCGATCCACGACTTCGACATGGCGCGCTGGCTGCTCGGCGAAGAACCGGTGCAGGTTTACGCCGCCGGCAGCTGCCTGGTCGATGTGGAAATCGGCAAGCTCGGCGACATCGACACCGCCCGCACCGTGCTGAAAACCGCGTCGGGCAAACTCTGCGTGATCTCCAACAGTCGCCGCTCGGGCTTCGGTTACGACCAGCGCATCGAAGCCTACGCCTCGCGCGGCATGCTGCGCGCCGACAACGTGGTCGAAAGCACGGTGCAGGTATGGACCGAAGCCGGCGCCGCCGCCGATCGCTTCCGCAACTTCTTCCTCGATCGCTATGCCGACGCCTATCGGCACGAAATGGATCATTTCGTCGAGATTCTCGACGGCGCGAAACCACAGATCGGCTACGAGGACGGCGTTGCGGCGCTGGCGCTGGCCGAAGCGGCGGCGCGTTCGTTGCGCGAAGGTGAGCCGGTAACGTTAGGCGCTTAGCTCGGCGCGATATTGAAGGGTCAGGAAGAGGTGTCGCGCCTCGCGAAACGCGGTCGCGCCGGCTCAAAACAGGCGATCAAAATTCGCATGAGCGTTTTCGTCCCCGAACCGTGCGTATGGAAGAACAGTCCATAACGGCGGGGGTGTTCCATGTTGCGTTTCGTGGCTTTGGGGTTGATCGCGGTGTCGTCGATGGTGTCGGCGACGGACAGCACGGTGGAGTGGTCGTTCGGGGTCCCGCAGACGATGGCGCTGGGGCTCGGTGCAGGGGATGCGACCGGGCCGGGGCTGCAGTCGTGCAGCCAGGCCTCGGCGCAGCGCAATGCATCGTTCCAGGATCGCATCGTCGTCACCAACACCGGCACGCGCCGCGCCGAGCTGGCGGTGCGCACGCAGCCGTTGGCGGGCAACGGCAACACCGTGTGCCCGACCGGGCTCGATACCACGATGGCGGTGTACTCGGCCTACAACCCGGCGACACCGACCGCCAACTGTCTGGCGTTCAACGACAACGCCGACAACACGACCTTGTGCAGCCGCATTGCGGGCGTGTCGATCGCGCCGGGTGCGAGCGTCACGATCGTGGTATCGGGCGCCAGCAACGGCGATCGGTTTCCGTACGATCTGCGTTTCGATGGCAGCGTCTACAGCCCGTCGATCTTCTACGCGAGCTTCGAGCCGGTGGAATTGTTCAACGGCCACGGCATGCCGGCCAGTGGCCAGTTCACCGTCGATGGTTATCCGGCGCCGTTCGCGGCCGGTTCGATGCTCAACGGCGCGGTCGATGCGTCGAACGGCGATCTGCATGGCCGTCTCGCGCTGTCGCCGGTGCAATTGCAGGACATCGCGACCGGCCTGGGTTTCGTCACCTTGCGCGCGCAGATGTGGCAGGACGGCAGCGGCGATGGCGTGCTGGCGGGCAACAACACGGTGACTTACGGCGCGAACAATCTGTATCTGCGGCTGCAGCACGTCACCGTCAACGGCAATGCGATCGATCTGGGCGGCAATTGCCAGTTCGGTCCGATCACGTGGTCGCTCGCCGGCAACGCCGACGCGCAATCGATCGACATGATGCAGGCCTCGTTCGTGATTCCGCCGGTGGCCGCGACCGCCTGCAACAACTTCGGCGCGCAATTGAGCGCGGTGGTCGCAGGCTCGGACAATTCGGTGACGCTCAGCCTCGATCGCTGAGCCTCACGGCCGGGCGCAGCGCAAGGCTGCGCCCCGCTGCGCCACCGCATCGCGACGCGCGATCTGCGGCGGCAGCAAGGGAGCGGCTTTCTCGCGTTCGATCCAGATGGCGACCGCCTGGTCCCACGTCGCAAGCGCGCGATTGCAATCGTCCGGCAGCCAGGCCTGGCCGAGCGCGTCGAGCATATCGGCCTGATCCTCGCGAAAATTCGCGGCTTCCGGATTCGCCGCGACGAGGTCGTCGATCAGCTGCACGGCTTCCGACAACGAAGTGCGGGCGGCTTCGAAACGTTCCAGCGCCAGTTGCGCGCGTCCGATATGGGCCAGCGACAACGGCACGCCGAGCGCATATTCCGGCGACAACGCGGCCAGCGGCCGCTGCAGTTCGAGCGCCTTGCCATGCGCTTCGACCGCGCCGGCGTAGTTGCGCTCGGCCGCGCGCAATTCGCCCAGGCGCCGATAGGCGAGCGACAACGCGAACGTCACGTCGGGATTGCCGGGCGCGCGCGCCAGCCGATCTTCGTTGCCTTCGATCTGCCGCTGGATGATCGGCGCGGCTTCCGCGGTGCGCCCGGCGCGCACCAGGAAACGCGCGGCCCAGCCGGCCGAGGCGGTCATGCCCTGCAGCACGGCGTCGTTGTCGGGATCTTCGCGCGCCATATCGTCGGTGATGCGGAAGGCGCGCACGGCGTGCTCGATGGCGGCATCGGCCTGGCCCAGATCGGCGCGCACCGCCGCCAGGCGCGTGTGCACCATGGCGGTTTCGCGACGGCGGTAACCGTCCTCGGGTTTCTCGCGGAACAGCGCATTCATCGTGTCCAGCGCCTGCAGCAGGGCGCGTTCGGCCTCGCCGAGGCGGCCGGCGGCAACCAGGTCTTCGCCGTGGCGCAACTGGCTGTGATAAAGCTCGTAGCGCAGCCGCGCTTCGCCCGGGTGGCTCGCCAGCGCCTGCTCGCGCAATTGGCGCGCGCGTGAATGCGCCTGCAGCGCACCGTCGGTGTCGAGCAACGAGGCGACGCCGACGCGGCCGAGCAGATCGCCGTAATAATCCAATGCGCGCGCATGCTCGATCACGACATCCAGATCGCCTTCGCGCCGGATCGCCTCGAACGCCGCGAGTCCCTCGCGGTACTTCGCGGCAGCGTCTTCCAGCTTCGACGACTGGTGCAGCAGATGCGCCTGGTTGGTCAGCAAGCGCGCCTGGGTGAAGCGCGCATCGTCGCTGTCGCCCTGGATCGCGCGCAGGCGGGCGACGGCGTCGAGGCCCTGGATGTAGCTCTCATCGGCACCGGCGAAATCGCCCAGGTTGGCACCGTAGGGATTGCCCTGCACGTCGCCGATCTTGAGGTAGCCGGCGGCCAGATCGCGCCACAGCGAGGCATCGTCGCCGGCATCGCGCTTGAGCGTTTCCAGATAGCGCAGCGAATCTTCCACCATGCGCCGTTGCATCGGCAACGAGCCGGCGAGCTCCTGGATGCCTTCGTGATAGTCGAACAATACGTTCGACACGAAGCGCCGCACATCGACCAGGCGCTGCTCGGCGACGGCGCGTTCGCGCTGCGCTTCGCGCGCCTGATACAAGGCCGTACCGACCGCGACGAACAGCGCCGCCAGCGCCAAACCGCCGAGCGCGACACCGATGCGGTGCCGCGCCGCGAACTTGCCCGCGAGATAACGCAGTGTCGGTGCGCGCGCCGCGATCGGGCGACCCGCGAGCCAGGCGCGCACATCGTCGGCCAGTTGCCGCGCCGAGGCGTAGCGGCGTTTCGGCTCCTTCGCCATCGCGGTGAGCACGATGGCGTCGAGATCGGCGTGCAGCCCGCGGCGCAAGGCACTCGGCCGCGGCGGTTCGAGTTCGGCGACCGCGCGCAAGGTGCCGGCGACATCGTTGCCCGCGTCGCGGAACGGGTTGGCGCCGGTGAGCGTTTCGTACAACAGCACACCCAGGGCGTAGACATCGGTGGCCGTCGTCGGCGGTTCGCCGCGGATCTGTTCGGGCGCGGCGTAGGCCGGCGTCAACGCCGGCCCGAGGTCGCGCGTGAAACCCTCGTCGGCCGATGCATCGAGCAGGCGCGCGATGCCGAAGTCGAGCAGATGCGGCTCGCCGTCCTTGTCGACCAGCAGATTAGCCGGCTTGATGTCGCGATGCACGAGCAGATGCGTGTGCGCATGCGCCACCGCATCGCAGACCCGCGCGAAACGTTCGAGCCGCACCGCGAGCGGCGGATCGGCGAGTTCGAGTTCGCGATCCCAGCGCCGGCCCTCGACGTATTCGAGCACCAGATAAGGCACGCCCTCGGGCGTGGTGCCGGCATCGAACAGGCGTGCGATGTTCGGATGATTGAGCGCGGCGAGAAAATCGCGCTCGCGCAGGAAACGCCGCGCCGGCGTGCCGACGCCGTGCAACAGTTTGATCGCCACCTGCTGGCTGAAATCGTTGCGGCGGCGTGCGCGATAAACCACGCTCGATCCGCCGCGGCCGATGCATTCTTCCAGTACGAAGGCGCCGATTTCGCGGCCGACCCAGGCATCGGCATCGAAGCCTTCGGAATCGAGCCGCGCCGCCATGACCTGCGCGATCGACACCTGCTCGGGCAGCGAATCGACATGCCGCAACAGGTCCAGCGCTTCGTCGCGCAGCGAAACATCATCGCCGCACAGTTCGGCGATGAGCCGTGCGCGCTGTTCGGGCGCGGCATCGAGGGCGCGTTCGAGCACCTCCTGCAGGCGTCGCCAGCGCGCCGCGTCCAGCGTCGAACTCATACCGCCAGCGCCCGGCCCAGCCACATGCGCGCCATGGTCCAGTCGCGCCGCACGGTGGCCGACGAAACGTCGAGCAGGCTGGCGATCTCGTCCACTTCGAGGCCGGCGAAGAATTTCAGCTCGACCACGCGCGCCTGCCGCGCATCCAGCAGCGACAATTGGTCGAGCGCATCGTGCAGGCCGAGCAGGTCGACCTCGTCGGCCGGCTGGTTTTCCGCCGCCGATAAAGTGACGACCACAGCGCCGGCGCCGCGTTTTTCCGCCTGCCGGTCGCGCGCGTGGTTGACCAGGATGCGGCGCATCATCGTTGCGGCCAGGCCGAAGAAACTGACGCGATCGGTGAAGTCGGCGCTGTGCTGGTCGACCAGGCGCAGATAGGCTTCGTGCACCAGCGCGGTCGGCTGCAAGGTGTGTCCGGCGCGTTCCTGCGCCAGCTGCACGCGCGCCAGGCGTTTGAGTTCGTCGTAGACGCGCGGGAACGCTTCGTCGAGCGCAGCGCTATCGCCGCGCTGCGCTTCGCGAATGCGTTGGGTGAGCGTCGCGTCCGGCGTCATCCGCGCTCCGCGCAGGACGCGGTTCGGCCGGGATTCAAAGCGATGATGTTCGCCATGCAGGCAGCCTCCTTCGCGCGCATTCTCCCCCGGCGGCGCGTCGCGCGTGCGCGCACGGAAGTAATACTTCGTGACTTCTCGACCCGCGTCCCGCCTCAGCGCCTCACGGCACGTCGGCGCTTTCGCAGACGCTCGGCCGCGTCCCGACCAGCAGGCGCGCGATCGGCTTGCTCTGGCTCACCGCGCCGACGGTGTATTCGAACGTTCCGCTGTCGCCATCGCTGAAACGCAAGGTCGCCTGGCCGATCTGATCGGTGCCGGCACTCGACGGCGCGTCGGCGATCTGGGTGAACGGCACACCGTTGCGCTGGCGGAAGATCGGGCCGCGGAAACTGCCATCGGCCTGGCGCGTGGTGGCGAGCACGAAGAACACCGCTTCGCCGTCGGAATCGTAGGTGTACCAGCCGGCGAACACGCTGTCGTCGACATGGAACACGGTGAGGCCCCAGCCCGCGCTCGGCACGGTGCCGGTCCACAGGTCGGAATAATTCGTCGCCGCGTCGCGCGCCGCTTGCGGGCTCGCGGTGCAGGCGAAGGTGCGGCTGCCGTACGGGAACGGCACCAGCGTCTTGTGTTGCGTGGTGCCCTGCACGGTGTAGTCGAAATCGAGCGCGGCTTCGCCCTGGAAACGCAGCGTGACGTTGCCGATCGACGTCGCCGACAACGCGGCCGGCCCGACGATCTGGTCGAACGGCGTGCCGGTCAGGCGCAGCAGATCGCCGCGGTAACTGCCGTCGGTTTGCGGGAACGCACCGGCGGTGAGGAACCAGGTCGGCTCGCCGTCGCTGTCGTAGGTGAACCAGGCCGGCGCGAGCAGGCTGCCCTGATCGAATATCGTCAAACCCCAGCCGGTTTCGCTCGATTTCCACCAGGTGGCCGAGCGCACCGCATCGGCGAGCGGATTGCTGCGCTGATAAACATTGGCGCGCCCGTTCACCAGGCCGGAAAGCGTGGCGGCCTGCGAATCGAACGACAGGCGCGTGCCGTCGAAATTCAGCGCCGGACGTTCGCTCGGCGCATCGGCTTCGGCGCCGCTGCTGCCGCGCGAAAGGCGGGACACGTCCACGGTGCCGTCGACACGCGCGGTGTGCATGTCGGCCTTGTCATTGTTGTCGGCGAAGCTCAGGTCGAGATTGGCCGCCTCCGATACGAAGGCCAGGGTCATGCCGTCGCCGGAAAGTTCGGGCGCGGTCGATGCGCCGTTGCCGGTGCTGCCGTCCGGCGCTTCGCTCACCAGCATGGGCGCTGCCGGTGCCGTGGCCTGTACGACGTAGACGTCGGCGACATCGTTGCCATCGTTCGCGGCGAGCGACGCGTCGGTCTGGAAGGCGATGGTGTCGCCGGCGTAGTCGATGCTCGGCGCAGTGCTGCCTGCGGTGCCGCAATTGCCGGCAGGCAAGGTCGGCGGTGGACTCATGCGTTGCATCTGTCCGGTCGCGAGATTGCGCAACATGATTTCCGCGCTCGGGCCGGGACACGGCGACGGTACCGCCGCCAGCACGTTTTTCGCGGTGGTTTCGAAGGCGATCGCGTTGCCGTCGGACGAAATCACCGCGTTGCGGCTGTCGCCATCCGCATCGGCGCCTTCGCTGCCATCGGCGGCGACCGATTTGCACGAGACGCAGCGCAGCGCGCCAGGCATCAGCTGCGCGCCGTTCGGCACCAGCGGCACCACGTACACGTTGGTCTGCCCCGCAACTCCGCCAGCCGGCGGCCGATCGCTGGTGAACACCACGGCGCTGGCACTCGGCGCGATCTGCGGCTGCGTGCCGGTGCCCGAGTTCGTCGCACTGCCCATGCGCGTGGTGCTGCCGGTGACGAGATTGCGCAGGTAGACGCCGAAGCTGGTGCCTTTCTCGGTCGGCGGCTGACGTGCATTGCGTGCCTTGGCGACGCCGGCATCGGCGGTGACGAACACGATGTAGTTGCCATCGGCCGACACCGAAGGCTCGAAGGCATCGCCGGCGATCTGCGCTTCGGCGTCGTCGACGCTGACGCGCACGGTCTCACCGGTGTCGCGATCGGTGCGGAACACATCGACGGTGGCGTTGTTATCGCCGCTCACCAGGTTCGACGCGCCGGACTGGAACACCACGTAGCGGCCACTGGCATCGCTGGTTGCAGCCACACTCGCCGCATTGGCTTGTGCCGTCACCGGCCCGACCCGGCGGCGCGCTTCGTCGATCAAGACCGTCTGCGGCAGCGGCACGCCATGCGTGGTGCCGTCGCCGACCTGTGCGAATCCATTTTCGCCCCAGCATTTCGCGGCGCCCGCAACCACCGCGCAGAGTTGTCCGGACAGGCCCATATCGATGTCGGTGACGCCGCCATCTAGGCCGGCCACCGCGCTCGGCACGCCGCGCGACAGTTCGGTGTTGTCGCCGATCGGCACCACGCCCCAGCACTGCATCGTGCCGTCGACGAGCCGCACACAGGTCGCGAAACCGCCGGCCGCGATCTCGACCGCGCCGTCGCGCAAGGCCGGTACGTCGCCCGGCACGGCGCGATCGGTTTGCGATTCGTCGCCCAGCGTGAGTCCGAAAAACGCCGCGCCCCAGCATTTCACCGCGCCGCCCGTCACGATGGCGCAGGTGTGCAGCGAACCGTTCGCGACGGCGAGCACGCCGCTCGCCATGCCGACGACATCGGTGGGCGTCGTGCGATTGACGGTCGAGCCATCGCCGAGCTGGCCGCTTGAATTATCGCCCCAACATTTCAACGCACCGTTTTCCGTGATGGCGCAGGTCGAGGCATAACCGGCCGACAGCGCGACCACGCCCTGCCCCAATCCGCTGACGCTCACCGCCATCGCGCGCGATTCGCTGCTGCCGTCGCCGAGCTGGCCACCGGTATTGCTGCCCCAGCATTTCACCGCGCCGCCCTGCAGCAAGGCGCAGGCATGCGCATCGCCCAGCACCACGTCGAGCACGGCGACATCGCCGAGGCCGAGCACATCGACCGGCACCGCGCTGTTGAGGAATCCGCCATTGCCCAGGCGCCCATCGTAGTTCGCGCCCCAGCATTTCACGCGCCGTTCGGCGGCGATGGCGCAGCCGAAATCGCTGCCCGCCGCCAGCACGCGCACGCCCGATTGCAGGCCCGACACGCCGACCGGCGTCAACCGCACCAGCGAAGTTCCGTCGCCCAGAGAATTCTGGTTGTTGATGCCCCAGCATTTCGCTGCGCCGGCGCTATCGAGCGCGCAACTGTGGAAATTGCCGGCGGCCACGGCCGTCATGCCGCTTTCGAGCCCCGTCACCTGCGTCGGGACCAGCCGCCGCGTGATCGAACCCAGGCCGAGTTGTCCGTGCGTGTTGAGGCCCCAGCACTGCAGGCTGCCGGCCTGCGTGCGGGCGCAGGTGTGACGACCGCCGGCGGCGATCTGCACCACGCCCGCTGCAAGTCCGATCGCTGTTTCCGACTCCATGTTGCCGTCGATCGGACCGTTGCCGAACTGGCCGTCGGAGCCGTCGCCGAAACATTTCACCGCGCCCGCGGACGACAACGCACAGAAATGCGCGCTGCCCGCATCGATGCCGACATAGCCGCTCGCGAAACCCGGATAGAGCCGCGCCGTCAACGACCCGCCTTCGAATTCGGCGAGCGGATACTGCGGGCCCCAGCAATACACCGCGCCGTCGACGGTGAGCGCACAGGTGGCGTTGCCGCTGGCGGCGAGCGCGCGCACCCCACCTTGCAAACCTTGCACCAACACCGGCCGCGAACGATTCGCCGTGCTGCCGTCGCCGAGTTGGCCGTCCGCATTCGAACCCCAACAGCGCACGCCGCCATCGGCGAGCACGGCGCAGGTATGAGCGTCGCCGGCCTCGATCAGCGTGGCGCTGCCGCCCAGTTCGATCACATCGGCGGGCGCCGGACGCTCCGCGCCGCTGGTGCCATCGCCCACCTGGCCGAAAGCATTCGAGCCCCAGCACTTCACGATGCCGCTGTCGAGCAATGCACAAGAGTGCGCGGCGCCGGCGGCGAGCGATCGCACGCCCGAGTTCAAGCCGACAACGCCGACGGCGCCCGGGCCCCCTTCTTCCGCTCCGTCACCGAGCGCGCCATCGAGATCGCGACCCCAGCAGACGACCCCGCCGGCTGCCGTCACCGCGCAGGCGTGAAACCCGCCGACCGCCATCGACTTCAATCCCGGACCGACGCCGGGCACCGGCACCGGCGTGGTGCGCGCCGTGCGCGAACCCTCGGCCAGCCCGAGTTCGCCGTTCAAATTCTGACCCCAGCACCAGGCCGTGCCCTGCACGCTCAAGGCGCAGGTGAAATCGATGCCGAGCCCCACCGAGGCAACGCCGCGCAGCGGCGGCAAAGCGCTGCCCGCAACGGGGGCAAAGCAAAGCAGGCTCAGCACGGCGCCGAGGCCGCGTGCGATGTTGAAGCGAGTCATTTGGCGTCCCCCGACGACGCAGTCGCGTCGAATGGCACGCTACGCTGCGGCGGCGCCGGCCGCAAGCCGCGCGGCCGCGATCAATGGTGAATAGCGTCGTCGATATCGTTGCAAAGCAACGCGACCAGGTGCGGCTTCACGCCGGGGAACCGCAGCAGCGGCGCGCAGGATCGATCGCGCAACATTGCCAGGACGCGACTATCCGACTGGAACAACGGCGTGAGCCATCGGCTGATGCGCTGGTAGCGACGCACATGCACCCGCCGGCGTGCATCGTACTGCGCCAGCGCGTCGACAACATTGCGTCGGCGTTGCAGACAGTCGCAAAGCACGCGCGCATCTTCGAGCGCCATGCGCACGCCCTGCCCCAATTGCGGACTCATGCTGTGGGCGGCATCGCCGAGCAGCACGACACGCCCGATCGTCGAGCGGCGCAGCACGACGTCACGATAGAAATAGGGCAGCATCGGTAGGTCGTCGCTCGCCTTCGCCAGCAACGGCTCCAGCCGCGAACAAAGGCGGCCGATCTGCGATTTCCACTGCCCCAACCGCTGCGGCGTGCTCGCCGCTTGCGGCGACACCTTGATCGACAGGCACGTTCTGCCCGAAGCATCGACGGCGCTCGAACCGACCGGCCAGCAAGAGACATGCTGCATACCGTCGAAGTGCTGCGACAGGCTGTCCTGCATCGGATGTTCTTCGTCGTCGACCAGACAGACCAGGGCAGACCACGGATAGGCTCGATCGCGCCGAATCAAGGCCGACAGTTGCCGCCGAATCGGCGAATTCGATCCATCGGCCGCGACGATCACGTCATACGGTCCATGCGTCGTGTGCAGGCTGTCGCGCAACGTGCCCGCATGCGCATCCACAGCGACGATGGTGTGCACTGCGAGCAACTCGCTCGCACCGGAATCCGCCTCGCGCAAAGCGTCGATCAATGCACCGCGCTGGATGCCGATCGCGTAACTTTCCGCGCCGTGGTCGCGGTAACGCAGATTCATCAGCTCGCGCCCGCCACTCGTTTCGCCGTGCAGCCGATCGATGCGCGCACCGTGTCGCTCGATCGCGTCGCGCAATCCGAGCTGTTGCAGCAGCTTCAATGTCGGCGGATGCAGCAATAGTCCGCCGCCCTGCGAAGCGCACGGCGACGAACGCTCGAAGTGATCGATGCGATGGCCGAGCCGGCGCAGTTGAACCGCAGCGGCGATCCCGGCGACGCCATAGCCGACGATGGCGATGCGCAACGCGCCCGCCACCGTCATCGCCGAAACAACTCAACCATCGCGCAATGGATTGCGGATCGCCGTGATCGCATCGGCCTGCAGCGGCGTGATGCCGCCGCGCGCCGGCAGGCTCGCGGGCGTCTGGATATCCCAGGCCAGGCCCAGTTTCTGCAGACCGCGCACGAACTGGAAACCGATATCGATCTGACCCGGATACAAGCCGTGCAATGCGGAGGCGGGAAACGCGTGGTGATTGTTGTGCCAGCTCTCGCCCATCGACGGAATCGCCGCCCACGGTACGTTGTGCGCCTGCACCGCGCCGTTGTCGACGATCCAGCTTTGCGGCCCGTGCGAATGGCAGATGTAACCGACGAACCAGTGCATCGAAACGCCGGTCGTCACTCGCACGCAGACACCCCACACCACCCACGGCACGCCGCCGATCGCATAAAGCAACAAGGCCAGCGGCAATTGCTGCAACATCCAGGTGCGTTGCAGGAAACGGTAGAAGGCATCATCGCCGATGCCGGGCCCCGGATCGAACCCCGGCGGATTGCGCAGCGTGAGCCGGCAATGCAGATTCCAGAACGCATCCTTCAGCATGCCCTGGCCGTGGCGAAGATAGGGATGACAATTGCGCTGCCGCTGCGCCCAATCGCGGAAATCATGCGAATGGATCACCCAGAACGGCCCCTGCATCCCGACCAGCGTGCCGGCCCACACCAGCACCCGCTCGACCCACTTGCGGCACTTGAACGTGCGATGGATCAAGCGCCGATGAAACCCCACCGAATGCCCCGCGCACATCGTCGCGCCCAGCAACCCGACGAACACCGCGAGCGCACCCCAAGTGAAGTACATCGGCCCGAGTAGCAACGCAGCCAGCAACATCCCGCCATTCCACAACGACCGCGACGGATCCCACGTGACCGACCCCGTCATCGGATCGTGCTTCGGATCGATGATCAGCGAATTGACTTTGTAAGGGCCGCAGATCGAATCGTCGGTGCTCGCAGCGTCATCGCGCATTTCGAAATTCCAGACACGAACCGACGAGTCTTGATCGAGCGAAGGGGTCGCCGCAGCCGCGGAGCTCGAACCAGCCGCAGCGATAGTACTGGTCTGAGCCGGTGAAGTGCAGCCGAAAGTTGCACAGAAACGCGGCGCAGCGAAATCCGCGCAATCCCGACTCCCGATTCCCAATTCCCGCTCTTATCGCGGAAACCAGACGCAGGCCCTACCCTTCCTTCGTCGTCACCAACCGCAAAAACGTCTCATGCTGATACCGGCTCATGCGCAACTGCTGCCCGGTATCCATCGTGACGACGTGGTGGCCGTTGAACCAGGGATGGATCGCCTTGATGCGGCGGATGTTGATGATGGCCGAGCGGTGGACGCGGGCGAAGTGGCGCGGGTCGAGGCGTGTGGCGAGGGTGGCCATGGTGTCGCGCAGTTCGTGGGTGCGGTCGGCTAGGTGGATCAGGACGGTGTTGCCGTTGGCCTTGATCCAGACGATGTCGTCGACATCGACGAACACCACGTGCTCGTCGACGCGCACCGGCAGCCGGTGCAGATAGTCCTCGCGCTGGCGCAGGGCTTCGAGCGCCTGCAGTATCTGCGCGGACGTGCGCGACTCGGCGCCTTTCGTCGCCAGTCGCTGCTTCGCGCGCTGCAGCGTGGTGGCGAAACGTTCGCGACTGAACGGCTTCACCAGATAGTCGACCGCGTTGGCCTCGAACGCGCGCACCGCATATTGCTCGTACGCGGTGACGAAGATCGTCGTCGGCATGCGCTCGGCACCGACGGCCGCGACCACCGCCATGCCGGTCATCACCGGCATCTGGATATCGAGGAACACAAGATCGGGCGCCTGCTCGCGAATCGCCGTCACCGCCGAGGCGCCGTCGCCGCATTCGCCGAGCAACCGGATTTCCGGATCGTCGCGCAGCAGCCGCACGATCGCGTGGCGCGCGATCGGTTCGTCGTCCACGACGAGCGCGGCGATCGTCATGCGGTCACGTGCTCCGGCGCGTCGTCGGCCTCTTCGATTTCGCGGAACGGCAGCCGGATGCGGCACACCACGCCCTCGGGCCAGATCATATCGAGCCGGATCTGCGCGGCTTCCCCGTAGAGTTCCTTCAAGCGTAACCGCGTATTCGACAAGCCGATGCCGTGGCCGGCGGATTCACCGCTGGTCTCGAGCGTGCTGTTCGAATTGCGCACATCGATGCACAGAAAACCTTCCTCGCGCCGGCACTCTATTTCGACGCGATCGCTGCCCAGGCGCTGGCCGATGCCATGGCGGATCGCGTTCTCGACGATCGGCTGCAATACCAGACTCGGCACCGCGCAATCGAGCACCTCGGGCGCCACGTAGACCTGCGTGGTGAGCCGATCCTTGAAGCGCATGCGCTGGATGCCCAGATACAGATCGAGCAGCGCCAACTCGCGCCGCAGCGTGATCTCCTGGCCGTCGTAATCTTCCAGAAAGGCGCGCAACAGATCGCTCAGCCGCAGCAGCATGTCTTCGGCCGACAGCGTGTCTTCGTTGAGCAGCGTCACGATGGCGTGCAGCGTGTTGAACAGGAAATGCGGCTGCAGCTGGGTCTTTAGCACCTGCAGGCGCGATTGCGCGAGTTCCGTTGCTAGGCGGCTGGCTTCCACTTCGCGGCGCGCCTTTTCGGCCTGGAAATGCAGCGCCTGCTGGATCGCGACCAAGGCCCAATAGGTAAGCATGCCGGTCGCCATGTGTTTGCCGACGAACTGCGAGAACTGCTCGACGAAAGAACTGGGCTCGAAGAAACTCGACACCGCCGCGCCGATGATCATAGCGATGAAGGTGACGCCGGCACTGGCGGAAAGATGCGCGCCGAGCGCGCGCAGCCGCAGCGGGGCCTGGATCGGATGGCGCTCGGCGAACCGGAACACGGTCGGCGCGAGCGCGGCCCAGGTGTACCACTGGATCATCGACCAGCGCAGGTAGTCGAAGATCGACCAGGTGCGCCCGTTGATCAGGTCGTGCGCGTAGCCCTGCAGCGCGAACACGAGCACCACGCCCGACCACAGCGCGAGGTAGCGGTACAGGCCGATTTCGGTGTTGCCGAGGCGGATTTCCATCGGGTCGGTTCAGGGAGGGACGCAGGCATCGTAGGCGCAGCGCAGCGCGCTGAGAAGCGTCGCGGCCCGCCACTACGATTGGCAACCGCGTAGCGACGATTCGTCAAACATCGCTTCCCGACCCGCGCCGGCGGTGGCTCGATGGAATCGCCCGCCGGCGCCGAAGCATGCGCCGGCGGCCGTCCCAATTGGAGCTACCGCCATGCGCCAGATCGTCACCGCCCCACTCGCCAGCCTCGCCTTCGTAATCGCAACATGCGCTCAAGCCGACGGGCGTCCGCGCTATCTCGAACTGATCAACCGCGCGCACGACAGCGTCACGTCGGTCGCCGTCGCCCCGGCCGGCGGCGACACCTTCCGCGAGATGCCGCTCGGCGGCGCACTGCGCGGCGGCGGCGGATCCACCACGATCGAAATCGCCGACGAAACCTGCCGCTACGATCTGCGCCTGCAATTCCGCAACGGCCGCACGCTGATCTATCGCGATTTCAATGTGTGCCGCAACGGCAGCCTGCGCATCGGCAAACTGCCGCGTAGCGATGACACCGACGGCGCGGCGGCGGAGCAGTTGCTGGCTCGGCGGTTCGAGCGATAAGCGTTTTTCGCGAGCCAGGGATTCGCGATCGGGTTGCTCGAGGTTGCGATGTCCCGGATCCTCGATAGACCGCTGCATCCGGGCTACGGGGCTAGCGCTGCTGCGGCACCGGGGCGCTTGCGATGGAGACAGGCGCCAGATGCTGGCGCAGGAAACCGGCGATGCCGCTCCACAGCGCGACGAGATTTTCGCTGTGGTCGACGCCGTGGCCTTCATCGTCGAACGCCAGCGTCGTCGGCGGATTGCCCGCCAAAGTCAGCATCCGCTGCATGCGTGCGAAATGTTCGAAATCGACGCGCGCGTCTTCGCGCCCGTGCGCCAACATCACCGGCGCGCGAATCGCCGAGGCCAAATACAGCGGCGAGGTATCGCGCAAGGGTTGTTGCTGCGCATGCGGATCGCCGATGATGCGCTCGAGCACCTCGCGTCCCCGCTCGCTGCGGCCGGCGTCGCTGGCGGTGAACATCAGCCCCAGGTCGGCGATGCCGGCGATCGATACCGCGCAGCGGAAACGCTCGGGCCAGCGCGCCGCGGCCACCAGCGCCGAGAATCCGCCGTAGCTCGATCCGACCACGCACATGCGTTCGCCATCGATCGGAAAGCGCGCGAGCACGTGTTCGATCGCCGCGTCGATATCGTCTTCGATGCCGGTGCCGTAGTTGCGATAGCCGGCTTCGCGGAAGGCCTTGCCGTAGCCATCGGAGCCGCGGAAGTTGACGCGCAGTACGGCATAGCCGAGCGCTGCGAGGAACTGCACTTCGTGCTCGAAGCGCTGCCGGTCGGCGATGCCGATCGGACCGCCGTGCGGCAGCACGACGAGGGCCGACTTGGCGGCAGCATCGGGCAGCGTGAGGAAGGCCTCGATCGGCAAACCGTCGCGACTGCGCAACGACACCGTCTGCGACGGAAGGAAACGCCGACCCGCCAGGTCCGGCAGGGAATCGGCGAGCCACGTCGATTTGCCGCTGGCCGTGTCGAAATGGAACAACTGCGCGGGCCGGTCGGGTGCATCGACCGACACGACCAGCTGGCGGCCATCGGCGCTGCGATCGAGCACCGAAACCGTGCTGTCGGCGAAGGCTTGCCGCAGTTGTTGGAACCTGCGCCGATCGGTCGGCGCGAAATATTCGCTCTGCAATCGACCGCGTTCGTAATAGGTCACGCCGATCGGATTGCGCTGCGCATCGAAGATCGGCGCTTCCACATCGACGCCGGCCTTCGCGAAAAGCGTTTTCGTCACCTTGCGGCTGGCCACGTCGAACACCACCAGCTCGCGCTGCGCGCGGTCGCGTTCGGTGACGCCGTAGAGTTCCGATGCGTCGAACGACGCGCCGTACGGATCGAATGCATCCTTGCCCGTCAGCGACAGCACTTCGTCGTACTGGCCGTTGCGCGCGGCGACCAGCACATAACCGTCGGGACGCCGCACCATGGCCAGCCGCAGATTGCCGGCGCCGTCGGTGTACCACGCCACATCGTCGGCGGCGCCGCGATTCAGGCGTGTGGCAAGGCGCGGCCGGAAACGGTCGACCGCGCGCTGGTCGGAAATGTCCATCCGATGCACCAGCAACTGGCCGCGCGACGGCGTTGCGAACAGCAGGTGATCGTCGTCGTCGGGCAGCGTGTCGATGACGAAGCCGCGGCGCGGCACTTCGACGCTATCGACCGCGAACTCGCCGCCGCCGATCTGCAGCACGCTCAGCAGCTGCACCCGCTGCGGCTCGCCGGACTCGCCCGCCGTCGTCGCCAGGGTGTCGTCGTCGGCCCAGGCCATCGAGACCAGCGGTTCGGCGCTGTGCGAGGTCGCGATCTTCTTCCCGCTGCGCAGATCGAAGAACTCGACCGCCCACAGATCGTCGTCCTGCAAGGCCGCGATGGTGCCGGCGGGATTGATGCGCGCCTGCGTCACGCGCGGCGGCTGCCACAGCGTGGCGATGTCGAAAGGCAGCGTGCCAGAGGACGGCAACGGCGGCGGTTCGGTTTTCCGCTGCGCCTGTGCCGCCTGCAAATCGCGTTGCGAGCGATACAGCGGCACGAACGGGTCGGGTGCGCTGCCGGCGTAGACGAAGTCGACGCCGCGCGAGACCAACGGATGTTCTGCTGCCAGCCAATCCAGCGCGCCGAGGCCGTGATTGGCGAGCACCACGCGCTCTGGGTCGCTGCGATCGCGACGAACCACGAGGTCGCCGGCATACGTCACGACGCCCGCCTTCACCGAGAAATCGAATTGTTTCGGATCGAGCGCGATGCGCGGCTCGTCGTGCAGTTGCGCTTCGCGCCAGCGATAGTCGCCCGCGGTTGCCGCGAAAAGCCGATGGCTGCGCCCCGTTGCCGGTTCTTCGAACACTTGCGAACGGCGCAAACCACTATCGCGAAGTTCGGCACGCGCCAGGCTGCCGTCGCTGTCGATCGCGATCAGCAGCAAGCCTTCGTTCGCTGCAAGCGCCACGCGTTCACCGGGCGCGATCGCGCGCAACGCGGCCTGTGCCGACCCCGCCAGCAGCAGGATCAGCAGTGCAATGAGCGCGCGCGTCGTCGGACGCGGGAGAGATGACCGCATGCGCAGGAACGATCCGGAACGGTGAGCCTCGACGTTCTGACGAACGTCGCCCCGCGCGCATGGTAGCGTCGAAAAATCAGCGTTTCATCAACGAAAACGGCTGGGTTCGCTGATTAGCGGAATCGCAACGAAAAGCGGCTTCAATCTGTGAGCGCGGGCTCATTCCATCGCGGGTTTCGCCGCACCGGCAGGCTCGTCAATTTCGAACAACCAGCGCATGGCGCGCGGAAATTCTTCGCGCCAGGCTTTTTCGTTGTGCTCGGCGGCAGCGACGATGTTCAGCGTCACCTGCCGTTCGCCGAGGCCTTCGGCGCGCATCAACTCCTGCATGCGCGTGACATCGGCCACCGCGTCTTCGCCTTCGGCCGCGCCCATGTAGAGATACACCTTCGCATCGCCCGGCAGATCGACATTGCGCGTGTGGATGAAAACCTGCGCGGAGATCCAGTACGACGGCGAGAACGCGGCGGCCTTGCCGAACACTTCCGGGTGGCGATGAATCGCGTAGTGCGATGCCAGCCCGCCGAGCGAGCTGCCGACGATGGCGGTGGTTTCGCGCTGCGGCTGCGTGCGGTAGTTGGCGTCGATGAAAGGCTTGATCCGGTACACCAGATCGTCGAGATACAGATCGCCGTCGCCGGCACCCAGTTCGTGATGCGGCCACGCGCTCAATTCGTTGATGCGGCGTTCGCCGCCGTGATCGATGGCCACCGCGACGGCCGCGAAACCGGTGTCGCGTGCAAGCGCATCGAGCGCTTCATCCACGCCCCACTCGCCGGCGTACGACGTGGCGGCGTCGAACACGTTCTGGCCGTCGTGCAGGTAGATCACCGGGTAGCGGCGCGTCGTCGTCGCGTAGTCGGGCGGCAAGTAGATGCGCAGCGTGCGGGGGCGCTGCAGGCCGGGCAGCAGCAGCGGCGGTGTCATCACACGCACCGTGGGGCCGGCGGTGGAGACTTTTTCCCCGGCCTGCGCGCAAGTTGCGGCGAGCGCGCAAAGCAACAGGGCCGCCACCACATCGATAGTTCGCATTGTTATCGTTCCAGCGGTCGGCGACCGCGCCGTCGAACTGCGAACGCCGTTACGCCGTGCAGGCCTGCATGGCGAGTTCGAACGATCGCACGCGCGCTGCATGATCGAAGATATTGGCGGTGAACATCAACTCGTCCGGACGATGGCGCGCGATGAAGGCCGCGACGCCGTCACGCACCGTCGCAGACGATCCCACTACCGCGCACGCCAGCGCGCGATCGACGCCGGCGCGTTCTTCCGGCGAACAGAACGCCGCCATCGCTTCGGCAGATTCGAGCGGCGGCGGCACCAGGCCGGGACGGCCGCGGCGCAGGTTCACGAACGCTTGCTGCTGCGTGGTGAACAGACGGCGCGCCTGCGCATCGGTATCGGCCGCGACCACGTTGAGCGCGAGCATCACGTGCGGCGCGGCGCAACGCGCGGAAGGTTTGAATTCGCGGCGATACAGCGCGAGCGCGTCGTCGAGCGCATCGGGTGCGAAGTGCGAGGCGAACGCATAAGGCAGCCCGAGCGCCGCGGCCAGACGCGCGCCGAACAGGCTGGAGCCGAGGATCCAGGTTTCGATCGCGATGCCGGCACCCGGCACCGCACGCACGGCCTGGCCGTCGCGCGCCGGTTCGAAGTAGCGCAGCAGTTCGACCACATCGGCCGGAAATTCGTCGGCGCTCTGGTAGTAGCGACGCAACGCGCGCGCCGCGGCCTGGTCGGTGCCCGGCGCACGCCCGAGGCCCAGATCGATGCGCCCCGGATACAAAGCACCGAGCGTGCCGAATTGCTCGGCCACCTGCAGCGGCGCGTGATTCGGCAACATGATGCCGCCGGCACCGACGCGGATGCTCCGGGTACCGCCCGCGACGTGGCCGATCAGCACCGCCGTGGCCGCGCTGGCGATGCCGGGCATGTTGTGGTGTTCGGCGAGCCAGAAGCGCTTGTACCCGAGACGCTCGACGGCACGCGCGAGATCGAGGGTGTTGGCGAAGGTCTGCGCAACGTGGCTGCCTTCGGTGACGGGGGCGAGGTCGAGGATGGAGAGGGGGATCATGGGTGGCAGGTCTTGGGGGTTTGGGGTGGACGGATATAGGGGTTAGGGGTGAGTAGCGAGGGCGCGGTGGCGGATGTTTTCGCGCGCGGATGTTCGACAACACAAGTGCATAGCGCCCTCGCTACTCATCCCTATCCCCGCATCTGCCCCTGCACCCACGCAACGATCTGTTCCGCACTCATCGCACCCGATTGCCGGGCGATTTCCTTGCCGCCATGAAACAGCACCATCGTCGGAATACTGCGGATGTTGTAGCGCGCACCGAGGGCCGGTTCGGCTTCGGTGTCGACTTTCGCGAGACGTACGAACGGTTCCAGGCGCGCGGCGGCGGCTTCGAATTGCGGGGCCATCGCGCGGCAGGGGCCGCACCACGGGGCCCAGAAGTCGACCACCAGCGGTAGTTCGCTGCGGCTGGCGTGGCGGTCGAAATCGGCGGCGGTGAGCGCGACGGGTTTGCCGGCGAACAGCGCTTCGTGGCAGCGGCCGCAGCGCGGCGATTCGGTGAGCCGCGCGCGCGACAGGCGGTTGAGCGCGGCGCAGTGCGGGCAGGCCAGTTGCAGGGTTTCGGCGTTCATCGTCGCGGCCTTTCGTGCGCAGCGGCGCGAGGCGCCGCGGTGCGATTCCACCTAGGTTGGTCTGGCAGGGCTTGAACTCAACCCGGCGCCGACACCGCCGCAAACTGTCGCCGCATCGATCCGCACTCCGGCCCGGGCGTGGCGTGCGCCGATTCAAGCCGGCGCGCCGCGGCGGCACAACGATCGCGCCGCACCCTACGCGGCCTGGCCATCCGGCCAAGCCTGCCCGGTACGAATCCTGCTTTTGCAGACCCTCGCTTCTTGCAGAACCCCCGACCCGAACCTCAGCGCTTCCGGCCCAACCACCCCTTCGCTTCCCCGCAGCATTGCCTCGGCCCGTCGCCAACGCGACTTCTGGCCCATGACGGAAAGCGAATGATCGTTCACTCTGGCCGCCAGGCTGCCCCACCCCCTCTTCCATCATCTGAACTTCGGCTCTCAAATGCCTATTTTTACTAGATTTTCTCTGCTGACAAGCTTAGCGCTGACCGCCCTGCTCGCTGGCTGCAGCGGCGACGAGGCGGCCGCCCCGAAGACGCCGCCGCCGACGCCGGTCACCGTCGTCACGCTCGCGCCCGAGCCCGTCGTGTTGACCCGCGAACTGCCCGGCCGGGTACATCCGCTGGTGGTGGCCGAGGTGCGGCCGCAGGTGAGCGGCATCGTCAAGAAAGTGCTGTTCACCGAAGGCGGCCGCGTCGACGCGGGGCAGCCGCTGTATCAGCTCGACGACGCCACCTATCTGGCCGACGTCAACAGCAGCAAGGCGCAACTCGCGCGTGCGCAGGCCACGCTGAAATCGGCGCAGCTCACCGCGGCGCGCTCCGACGAACTGGTGAAGATCGAAGCGATCAGTGCTCAGGATCATGAAAACGCGGTGGCGGCGCTGCGCCAGGCGGAGGCCGAGGTCGGCATGATGCGCGCCGCGCTCGAACGCGCCAACGTCACCGCCGGCTACGCCCGCATCGTCTCGCCGATCGCCGGCCGCATCGGCAAGTCGACGGTGACGCAGGGCGCGCTGGTGACGGCGAACCAGGAACAAGCGCTGGCCACCGTGCAGCAGCTCGATCCGATCTATGTCGACGTCACCCAATCGAGCGCCGAATGGCTCGATCTGCGCCGCGCACTGGCCAGCGGCGACCTGTCCGACGGCAGCGATGTGCCGGTGTCGATCCTGCTCGAGGACGGCACGCGCTACGAACACGACGGCAAGCTCGCCTTTTCCGAAGTGACGGTGGATCCGAATACCGGCAGCTACGCGCTGCGCATCGTGGTCGACAATCCGGCCAACCTGTTGCTGCCCGGCATGTACGTGCGCGCGCTGGTCAGCAATGGCGAACGCGCCGACGGTCTGCTGGTGCCGCAGCCTGGCATCACGCGCGATCCGAAAGGCAATGCGATTGCGATGGTGGTGGGCGCCGACGGCAAGGTCGAGCAGCGGACCGTGCAGGTGAGCCAGACCGTCGGCAACCGCTGGCTGGTCGAAGGCGGCCTGGCGGCCGGCGACAAGGTGATCGTCGAAGGCCTGCAGAAGATCCGCCCCGGCGCCGCCGTGCAGCCGACCGAACGCGCTGCCCAAACCCCGGCCGCGGCGCCCGCGGCACCGGCGACGGCGCCCGCGCCGCCGGCACGCTGAGGACACGCCCGCATGGCAAGGTTCTTCATCGATCGACCGATCTTCGCGTGGGTGATCGCGATCATCATCATGCTGGCCGGCGCGCTGTCGCTCACGCGCCTGCCGATCTCGCGTTATCCCACCATCGCGCCGCCGTCGGTGACGATCAACGCCACCTACCCCGGCGCCTCGGCGCAGGCGGTCGAGAATTCCGTCACGCAAGTCATCGAGCAGGCGATGACGGGACTCGACGGCATGGACTACATGTCGTCGACCAGCGACTCGAACGGCTCGGTGTCGGTGAGCATCACTTTCAAGACCGGCACCGATCCCGACATCGCGCAGGTGCAGGTGCAGAACAAGTTGCAGGTCGCCAACGCGCTGCTGCCGCAGATCGTGCAGCAGCAGGGCATCCGCGTCACCAAGGCCAGCGCCGGCTTTTTGCAGGTGGTCGGCTTCGTGTCGGAAGACGGCAGCATGTCGCGCCAGGATATTTCCGACTACGTGTCGGCCAATGTCGTCGACCCGCTCAGCCGCGTCGCCGGCGTCGGCGGCGTGCAGGTGTTCGGCGGCAAGTATGCGATGCGCATCTGGCTCGATCCGGGCAAGCTCAATACCTATCGGCTGGCACCGTCCGACGTGGTGGCGGCGATCCGCGCGCAGAACGCGCAGGTCGCGGTCGGCCAGCTCGGCGGCACGCCGGCGATCGATGGCCAGGAGATCAACGCCACCATCACCGCGCAGGATCGCCTGCAGACGCCGGACCAGTTCCGCGCGATTCTGCTGCGCACCGAGCCGGATGGCTCGACGCTGCGGCTGGGCGATGTCGCGCGCGTCGAGCTGGGTTCGGAAAACTACTCGGTGATCAGCCGCTACAACGGCGCGCCGGCGTCGGGCATCGCGATTTCGCTGGCGACCAACGCCAACGCGCTGTCGACGGCCGACGGCGTCGCCGCCCTGCTCGAACAGCTCAGACCCTCCTTCCCGCCCGGCCTGCGCGCGATGCTGCCGTTCGACACCACGCCGTTCGTGCGGGTGTCGATCAAGGAAGTGGTGAAGACCTTGATCGAGGCCATCGTGCTGGTGTTCCTCGTCATTTTCCTGTTCCTGCAGAACCTGCGCGCGACGCTGATCCCCACCATCGCGGTGCCGGTGGTGTTGCTCGGCACCTTGGGCGTGCTGCTGGCGCTCGGCTTCTCGATCAACATGCTCACCATGTTCGCGATGGTGCTGGCGATCGGCCTGCTGGTCGACGATGCGATCGTGGTGGTCGAAAACGTCGAACGCGTGATGAGCGAGGAAGGCCTCTCGCCGCTCGAAGCCACGCGCAAATCGATGGACCAGATCACCGGCGCGCTGATCGGCATCGGCCTGGTGCTGGCCGCGGTGTTCGTGCCTATGGCCTTCCTCGAAGGCTCCACCGGCGTGATCTACCGGCAGTTCACCGCCACCATCGTGTCGGCGATGGCGTTGTCGGTGCTGGTCGCCATCGTGCTCACGCCGGCCTTGTGCGCGACCATGCTCAAGCCGATCAAGAAGGGCGAACACGTCTCGGAAAAAGGCTTTTTCGGCTGGTTCAACCGCAAGTTCGACCAGGGCAACCGCAAATATCAGAGCCTGGTCGGCGGCATTCTGGCGCGCAGCGGACGCTTCCTGTTGATCTATCTCGCGCTGGCCGTGGCGATGGCGTTGCTTTACCTGCGCGTGCCCTCCTCCTTCCTGCCGGACGAAGACCAGGGCGTGCTGTTCACCATCGTGCAGACGCCGGTCGGCGCGACGCAGCAGCGCACGCAGCGCGTGATGGAACAGGTCGAAAAATATTATCTCGACAACGAAGCCGAACACATCGAGTCGGTGTTCGCGGTGCAGGGTTTCAGCTTCGCCGGCGGCGGCCAGAACAACGGCATGGTGTTCGTGAAGTTGAAGGATTGGGAAGAACGCGAAAGCGAGGACGCCAGCGTCGGCGCGCTGGTCGGCCGCGCGATGGGCGCTTTCAGCCAGATCCGCGATGCGATGGTGTTCGCGCTGGCGCCCCCGCCGGTGACCGAACTGGGCCAGACCGGCGGTTTCAATCTGTATCTGAAAGACAACGCCGGCAATGGCCACGAGGCCTTGATCGCGGCGCGCAATCAACTGCTCGGCGCCGCCTCGCAAAGCAAGCTGCTCACCGGCGTGCGTCCGAACGGCCAGGAAGACACGCCGCAATTCCGTCTCGACATCGACACCGAAAAAGCCGGTGCGCTCGGCGTGCCGGTGGAGACGATCAACAACACGCTCACCATCGCCTGGGGCGGGCAGTACATCGACGATTTCATCGATCGCAACCGTGTCAAGCGCGTCTACGTGCAATCGGATGCACCGTTCCGCATGGTGCCGGAAGATTTCGACAAGTGGTACGTGCGCAATACCGCGGGCGGAATGGTGCCGTTCTCGGCCTTCGCGACCTCGCACTGGACTTACGGCTCGCCGCGCCTGGAGCGATACAACGGCGTGCCGGCGGTGAACATCACCGGCACCACCGCGACCGGCGTGAGTTCGGGCGATGCGATGGCGGAAATGGAACGTCTGGCGGCCGATCTGCCGCCGGGTTTCGGCATCGAGTGGAGCGGACAGTCGTATCAGGAACGCGTGGCGAATTCGCAGACGCCGATGCTGTACGCGCTGTCGATCCTGATCGTGTTCCTGTGCCTGGCCGCGCTGTACGAAAGCTGGTCGATTCCGACCTCGGTGCTGATGGTGGTGCCGCTCGGCATCCTCGGCACGGTGTTGTTCACCTGGATGCGCGGGCTCGAACGCGATGTGTATTTCCAGGTCGGCATGCTCACCACGGTCGGGCTGTCGAGCAAGAACGCGGTGCTCATCATCGAGTTCGCCAAGGCCAATGTCGAACAGGGCATGGGACTGATCGAAGGCACGCTGGCGGCGATCGGCGATCGCTTGCGGCCGATCCTGATGACCTCGATCGCCTTCGGCTTCGGCGTGCTGCCGCTCGCGATCGCGACCGGCGCCGGCTCGGGCGCGCAGCGCGCGATCGGCACCGGCGTGGTCGGCGGCATGCTGTTCGGCACCTTCCTCGGCCTGTTCTTCATTCCGTTGTTCTTCGTCGCGGTGCGCAAGCTGACGATGCGAAAACAGCTCAAACGCGAGCGCCAGGCCACGCCTGCCGCGGCCATCGGCGGAGGCCCGACGCATGACTAAGCCCAGCCTCGCCTTCTTCATCGCGCTGGCCTTGTCCGGCTGCGCGACGATGGAACCGCGCCTGCCCGAAGCCGACGCGAATATTCCGGCGCAGTGGCCGCTGCCGGCGACGACGTCGGCGGATTCCGCCGATGCGGTCGCCGATATCGGCTGGCGCGATTTCTTCGTCGACGACAGACTCGACGCGCTGATCGCATTGGCGCTGGAAAACAATCGCGATCTGCGTGTCGCGCTGTTGAACGTCGAACGCGCACGCGGCCAGTACCGCATCCGGCGCGCCGATCGCGTGCCATCGGTCGGCGTCGGCGCCAGTCTCGCTCGCACCGGTTCCGACGAGGCGGTGAACAGCAGTTACGAAGTGGCGCTCGGCATCACGCAGTTCGAGCTCGATCTGTTCGGCCGCGTGCGCAGCCTGAGCGCGTCGGCGCTGCAGCAATTCTTCGCCACGCAGGCCGCGCAGCGCAGCGCGCAACTGGCCTTGATCGCGGAAGTGGCGACCACGTACCTGGCGCTGAGCGCCGACCAGGAATTGCAGCGCCTGGCGCAGGCCACGCTGGAAAGCCACGAAGCCACCTATCGCCTCGCCGAACAGCGGCGCGAACTGGGCGCGGTGTCGGCGCTCGATGTGGCGCAGGCACGCACCGTGGTCGAACGCGCACGCTCGGACGCGGCGCGTTTCGCGGGACAGGTGGCGCAGGATACGAACGCGCTGGCTCTGCTGATCGGCGCGCCGGTGCCACCCGATCTGCTGCCCGGCGAGTTCGATCCGCGCGTCAGCGGCCTCGACGAACTGCCGGCCGGCATGCCGTCGGAAGTGCTGCTGCGCCGTCCCGACGTGGTGCAGGCCGAGCACGAATTGCGCGCGGCGAATGCCAGTATCGGCGCGGCGCGCGCGGCGTTTTTTCCGTCGATCACGCTCACCGGCAGCGTCGGCACCGCGAGCGACGAACTTTCCGGTTTGTTCGAAAGCGGCACGCGCAGTTGGAGTTTCCTGCCGCAGATCAACATCCCGATTTTCCAGGGCGGACGTCTGCGCGCCGGCCTGGAGGTGGCGACGGCCGATCGCGATATCGCACTCGCACAATACGAAAAAGCGATCCAGTCGGCCTTCCGCGACGTGGCCGACGCGCTCGCGCTGAGCCGCACGCTCGATGCGCAGCGGCAGGCGCAGGAGGCGCTGGTGGAAGCGGCGGCGCGCGCAGCGGAACTGTCGCAGGCCCGCTACCGCGCGGGGCGTGACAGCTACCTCACGCTGCTCGACGCGCAACGCACGCTCGACGCCGCTCGCCAGGCGCTGATCGAGACCCAGTTCGCCGAGCAGGCCAATCGTGTGACGCTGTATCGCGCGCTCGGCGGCGGCTGGGTAGCGGACGGCGGCGACGTGCGATGAACGCGCTGCCGAACGTCAAATCGCAGGACCGCACGCGCCGCCAGCGCGACCGCATCCTCGAAGCCGCGCAGCAGTGTTTCATCGAACACGGCTTCCACGCTGCCAGCATGGCGAGCATCGCGACGACGGCCAATATGAGCGCCGGCCTGATCTATCGCTATTTCGACAGCAAGAGCGCGATCGTGCAGGCGATCATCGCGCGCCAGCTCGACGACAATCGCGCCAACATCGCGAGCCTGCGTTCCGATCCCGATCTGGGCCGCCGCATCCTCGATCTGTTCGCGCGCTGGCGCACGCGCGATCCGTCCGTCACCAACGCCGCCCTGCTGCTGGAAATGAGCGCGCAGGCGACGCGCGATCCGCAGGTGGCCGCGGCCCTGGTGCAGGCCGACCGGATCACCGGGGCCGAGTTCATCGCCTGGCTGCGCGAGCGGGCGCAGCAGGCCGGCAAACAGCCCGACGACCGCGATCTGCGTGCCCGCGCCCTGGTGCTGAAAGCCTTCATCGAAGGCCTCGCGGTGCGTGCGGTGCGCGAACCGGATTTCGATGCGTCGGTGGCGCAGGCCGCGGTCGAATTGCTGCTGCCGCTGCTGACCTTCGACTGAGCCGGCTCGACAACACCGCGTACTGGGCGTTGAGATCAAGAGAAGGACACAGAGGACGCGGAGATTGAGAAGAGAGGAAGCAGAGAAAAGCAATCCGCGGGAAGAACAATCCTGTTAAAAAATCTCTGCGTCCTCTCTGCTTTTCCTCTGCGACCTCTGTGTCCTTCTTTTGGCTCCAATCACCCCGACCCCACCGGCCGCGGCTGCCGCAGCAACGTCAACGTCGTCGCCACCAGTTCAGTCACTTCCACCGGTTTGCCCAGATGCTGCTGGAAGCCGGCCAGCAAGGCGCGGTGGCGGTCTTCGCTGCGGACGAAGGCGGTGAGGGCGATGGCCGGAACGCGGCCGCCGTCGGATTCGGGCAGTTGACGAATGCGCGTCATCAGTTCGTAGCCATCGCAGCCGGGCATGCCGATGTCGCTTATCATCACGTCGGGCCGGCGTTCGCGCAGCAGCACCAGCGCTTCGTCGGCGTTGCCCGCCGTATCGACGGTGGCGCCGGCGTCGCGCAGCACGTGCGCCATCAATTGCCGGCCGTCGCTGTCATCGTCGACCACCAGCACGCGCTGGCCCAGCAGCGGCGTCGATTCGGCCGCCCGCGCGGCGGCATCGACGCCATCCGGCAGCGGTGTCGCCGGCCCGGTGCCGGGCATCGGCAACGGCAGCCAGACGGTGAAGCGCGCGCCCTGCCCCGCTCCCTCGCTTTCCGCGCTCACGCTGCCGCCGTGCAGTTCGACCAACTGCTTGGCGATCGCCAGGCCCAGCCCGAGGCCGCCATGCGAACGCGTCGTGGAGCTGTCGGCCTGCCGAAAACGTTCGAACACATGCGGCAGGAAATCGGCGCCGATGCCCTGCCCGGTGTCGGCCACCACGATGCGCGCGTGATGATCGTCGCGTTCCAGCCGCAGGTCGACGCGCCCGCCCTTCGGCGTGAACTTGATCGCATTGGTGAGCAGGTTCCACACCACCTGCTGCAAACGATTGGGGTCGCCGCGCAGCCACGGCACCGCGTCGAAGCGCGCCGCCAGTTGCACGCCGCGCGCTTCGGCCGCCGGTTGCACGGTGGCGAGCGCGGCGTCGACCACGGCACGCAGATTCAAGGTTTCGGTGCGCAGCAACAACTTGCCCGACACGATGCGGCTCATGTCGAGCAGGTCGTCGATGATCTGGGTCTGGATGCGCGCATTGCGCTCGATGATTTCGGCGCCCTGTTTCACGCGTGCCGGCTCCGGCGCGGCGCGCAGCAGGATCTGCGCCCAGCCCAGGATCGGCGCCATTGGCGTGCGCAGTTCGTGCGACAGGGTGGCGAGGAATTCGTCCTTCATGTGGCTGGCGCGTTCGGCTTCGCGCCGCGCCGACTGGATGTCGGCATGCTGCTGCTGGATCTGCGCGAGCATGTCGTTGAAGGCGTCGGTGGCCTGGCCCATTTCGTCGTCGCTGACGCGGCGCGCGCGCAGACTGTAGTTGCGCGTGTCGGAAATCGCACGCGCGGTGCGCGCCAGTTCGTCGACCGGCCCGACCAGCACGTCGCGGATGCGGCGCGACACCGCGTAGATCAAGGCCATCGCCAGCAGCGCCACGCCGAGCGACACCAGCAAACGCTCGAGCATGCGTCGATACAGCCGATCCAGATCGAACACCACTTGCACGAATCCCAGGCGCTGGCCGACGTCGTCGACCGGCACGGTGAGCAACAGCCATTCGCCGGAACGGCGCAGGCCCAGGTCGCCGAGCGCGATATCCGGCGCCGGGTCGGTGGCGCGGCGGAATTGCGCGAAGCGATCGCCCTGCGCGTTGAACACCGTGGCCGAAGCGATGTGCGGCGTGGCGGCCAGCGACGACAGCGTCTGGCGGCCGCTGACGTTGTCTTCGAAGGCGAGCGGCGCGCTGCTGTTCATCGCGATCAGCTGCGCCTGCGATTCCACCGAAGACAGGATTTCGCTGCGCAGGTTGACGTAGGAAAACGCCACCAGCGCGAGGGAAACGACCAGGATCGCCAGCCCGCCGGTGAGCGTGAGCACCCACGTCACCTTGGCACCGAACGACGGCAGCCTGCGCAGCCAGCCGAGCATCATCGCGGCGGCTCCACCACGCGCGCGAGCTTGAGCACTTTCGCGCTGACCTGCAGGCCGCTGGCCTGGATCGCCGAAGGATTGGCATCGAACACGATGCGGCTGCCCTGCGGCACCAGCCCGAGCATGCCGCCGGCCTGCGCGAAACCGGGGGCGTCGCCGATGGTGAGCACCGGATAATCCTTCAAACGCTGCAGCACCTGCTCGGTGCGCGCCGAGCCGTCGAACTGCACGAATACCGCGTGCGCGGAGGCGAGTTCGGCATCGAGCGTGCCTTCGAGCAACGCTTCGCGGCCGATCCGCTCGATGCGCACCGGCCGCTGTCCGAGCTCGACGGCTTCGCGCGCGATGGCGCGCAGCGCGGTCACGAAGCTGCGCGTGCCGACCACCTTGAGCATGTAGGCCTCGTCCGCCGCGACCGGCCGGTGCTCCTGCGGCCAGTCGGTGAAGCGGAGGAAATTCAGCACGTAGGCCGCCTTGATCTGATCGGCCTCGCGCCTCGGGTCCTGCGCCCGCGCACCGAACGCGGCGAGCACCAGCGCGCCCATCAGCAACACTCGCCAGGCGCGCGCGACGGCCGTCATCGCGATGCGCGCCTCACAGATTCACCGACACTTGCAGATACACGCTGCGCGGCACTTCCGCGCCCGAGGCTTCAGGATGCGACGGATCGGTGAGGTTCTGTCCCCACAGCGCCAGATCGAGTTGCGGCGTCGCATGCCAGGTCAGGCCCAGGTCCACGCGTTCGTACGCGCCGATACCCAGACGCGGAATTTCGCCGACGCGATAGATCGCGCCGTTGAGTTCCCAATCGGCGCCCAGGTCGAGCATCGAGCGCAATTGCGCCAGATGCTGCGGCGTGCCGGTTTCTTCGAATGCGAGCACCGGGCCTTCGATTTCGGTGCGGATCAGGCTGTAGGAACCTTCCAATCGCCAGGCCGGCGTGGCCTGGAACGAGGCCGCGATATCGCCGCCGTAGGTCAGGCCGGTGCCGTCGTCGTTGAGCCGCCCGAAAATGCCGGTCGGCACCGAAATCATGCGCTGGTAATCGTTGTAGAACAGGCTGGTTTCCAATTGCCATCGCGTACCGATCTGCACGCGATGACCGGCTTCCCAGGCCAGTAATTTCTCGACCGGCAGCTGCTCGTCGCCGGCCAGCGACAGCGGCACGATGACGCCGCTGGCCGGCAGGCCGCGAATCAGGCCGGTATCGACATAGGAAAAAATCAGCGCGCCGTTCTCTTCGAAGCGCGATGGTACGCGCACGGGCCGCGACAGCGCGGCCCAGAACGTCTGCGTCGCCGTCGGCGTCCACCACAGCCGCACACTTGGCTGCAGGTGCACTCCAACGAAATCGTGATGCGAAATCTTGCTGCCGATCATCGTGTACCAGCGGTCGTCGACCAGCTCGCTGGTGTTCTGCACGAAAGCGTTGACCGTTTCGATGGTGCGCGCAGGACGCTGGAAAACCAGGCTCGCGCCCGATTCGATGCGGTCTGAGGTCTGGCCGTATTGCACGCCCCACACCATCGCCTGCTGTTCGCCCCAAGGCGTCCAGCTGCGGAAATCGATGTCGTAGGTCGAGCGATCGAGCCCGAGGCGCGCGTCTTCGCGACGCGTGCTCGCGTACGACGATTGCAGGCTCCAGCCGTTACCGTCGTCGCGCTGACGCCCGACGCGCAGCTGCAGGTGGCCGCCGTCGACCGCCGAATCGCCTTCGACGCGGCGCGTCTGCAAATGCACGCCCGGGACCGGCTCCTGGATCGAATAATGTGCGTCCGGCAGCCGGTGCGCCTCGCCCTGCACGCTGTATTCGAGTCCGCTGCTCAGCGCGCCGTCGGCGCGGAAACCGCCGTGCAGCGCCGACCATTGATCTTCGACCGACGCGCCCTGCGCAGTCTCGAACGCAGCGCGCCGCACGTACTTGCCCCAGGCCCGCCACGCGCCGCTGGCGCTGCGCGCGCCGTGCCGCAGCGCGCCGTACGAACGCAGATAATTGCCCGCGCCGGCGCGCAGCGTCGTGGCCACGGTGTCGCGCGCATCGCGCGTGATCACGCTGATCACGCCGTTCATCGCATTCGCCCCCCACAGCGTGGCGCCCGGGCCGCGGATCACTTCGATGCGGTCGATGTCTTCCACCACCAGATCGAGGGTGTCCCAGAACGTCGACGACAGCAGCGGATCGTGCACCGCACGTCCGTCGACCAGCACCAGATAGCGATTGGCCGTCAGCACCGAGGCCGTCAGCCCGCGCGAACCCACCACCCAACTGCTGGAATTGATGCTGCCGACGAACATGCCGGGCACCATGCGCAAAGCATCGGCCAGGCTGCGATGGCCGGCGCGGCGGATGTCTTCGGCGCTGATCACGGTGAGCGCGGCCGGCGCCGACATCCGCGGCTGCGCGGTGCCGGCGACACTGGTGACTTCGACCTGCAGCAGATCCTCGAGACTGAGTTCGGCGAGTCGGCGCGCCTGCGAATCGGCCATCGTGGCACCGACCGGTGGCGCGACACCGAGCGTCGCGATCAAAGCGGCAGCGAGCCGGCCGACGATGCGCGGCGGTGCTGCTGCCCGTGCGGCTGGCGGATGCCTGCTGCCCATTCCCTGCTGCCCGTCTCCGTTCTCACCGCGCTGCGGCGGCAGCCCCAGCGGCCCTGAAAGAGTTATAGACGCGCGAATTATTTTCTTCAACAAGGTCGAGATCGGTTGGGAAGAATTTGCAGGCGTTGTGCACGAGCGCACGGGGAGTCGTGGGCTCCGGGGAATCGGGAATCGGATTAAGAGCGAAGCGCGCACTGCTTTCTCCCGATTCCCGATTCCCGATTCCCGATTCCCGATTCCCGCAGAGCCGCGATTCCCGCAGCACCGCGACTCCCGCAGCGCCCCGACTCCCCCGGCGCCCCGCTTCCCACAACGCCCGACCCCACTCAACGATTCACCACCTCAAGCAACACATCCGCATGACACGGCCCCTCCAGCGGACACCAGCACGCCAGATTCTTGCCGCGCAAGACCCGGGTCGCATCATCGACGAAGGCCTGGTTCTGCGGATCGCCGATGTAGGCGCGGAACTGCGCCACCGCGTGCGCGCGTGCGGATGGCGTGTCGGCCACGAACGGATTGCCCCAGCGCGTGGAGCGATCGACCTTCACCGTATCGGGCGGCATGCGCCAGCCGCGTGCGCGGCTGAGTTGGATGCGTTGTGGCATGGCTCGTCGTGTTGCGTCGGACCGTGTTGACGCAAGCCTAGCGGCGCGATGGGCTGGCATACAACGTGCTGCCTACCGGCTTTCGCTCCCTCGCGCCAAAGGATTCCGCACATGGCCACTTCGAAGAAACCGCCGGCTGCCGGCAAGCGCAAGACCGCCGCCAAAGCGGCGGCGCGCAACACCGACAGCGGCCCGGCCAGGGTTCGCGTCGACGAACGCGATGCGGCCAGCATCAAGGCCGGCCAGGCCGAAGGTTTCGCGGCGGCGATGCCGCACAATCTCAACAAACCGCTCGAACACGGCCGCGGCAATGCGATTTCACCGCCCGAAGGCCTGCACTTCGCGGCCGCCGACGAACGCGGTACCGGCAGCACGCTGAGCGAAACCGAATCGAGCGAAAAAACCGGCACGCGCGCGGCCACCGGCGACAACGCCACCATCGCCACGCTCGATGCGGTGCGCGTGGATTCGAGCGGCCGCGCACTCACCACCAACCAGGGCGTATTGATCGCCGATAACCAGAACTCGCTCAAGGCCGGCCTGCGCGGTCCCACGCTGCTGGAAGATTTCATCCTGCGCGAAAAGATCACCCATTTCGATCACGAGCGCATTCCCGAACGCATCGTGCACGCGCGCGGCTCCGGCGCCCATGGCTTCTTCGAATGCTACGAATCGCTGCGCCACCTCACGCGCGCCGCGCCGTTCCAGGAAGCCGGCAAGATCACGCCGGTGTTCGTGCGTTTTTCCACCGTCGCCGGCGAGCGCGGCTCGAAGGACACCGCGCGCGACGTGCGCGGCTTCGCCGTGAAGTTCTACACCGACGAAGGCAACTGGGACCTGGTCGGCAACAACATACCGGTGTTCTTCATCCAGGACGCGATGAAGTTTCCCGATCTGGTGCACGCGGTGAAGCCCGAACCGCACCACGCCATGCCGCAGGCGGCCTCAGCGCACGACACCTTCTGGGATTTCGTTTCGCTGATGCCCGAATCCACCCACATGCTGATGTGGGTGATGTCCGATCGCGCGATTCCGCGCAGCTACCGCATGATGCAGGGCTTCGGCGTACACAGTTTCCGGCTGATCAACGACGAAGGCCAGTCGGTGTTCTGCAAATTCCACTGGTCGCCCAGGCTCGGCACGCACTCGCTCACCTGGGACGAAGCGGTGAAAATCTCGGGCGCCGATCCGGATTTCCACCGGCGCGACCTGTGGGAAGCGATCGAAGCCGGCGAATTTCCCGAATACGAATTGTCGTTGCAGATCTTCACCGAAGAACAGGCTAACGAATTCGAATTCGACATCCTCGACCCGACCAAGATCGTGCCGGAGGAGATCGTGCCGCTCACGCCGGTGGGCCGCATGGTGCTCAATCGCAATCCGGATAATTTCTTCGCCGAAACCGAGCAGGTCGCGTTCTGCGCCGCGCACATCATCCCGGGCCTGGATTTCAGCAACGATCCGCTGCTCGCCGGCCGCATCCATTCCTATGTCGATACCCAGATCACGCGGCTGGGCGGACCGAATTTCCACGAAATTCCGATCAACGCGCCGCTGGCGCAGGTGCACAACAACCAGCGCGATGGGTTGCATCGAAAGGCGATCGCGCGCGGGCGCGTGTCGTACGAGCCCAACTCGCTCGGTGGCGGCTGTCCGTTCCAGGCCGGCGCGCGCGGCTTCATGTCGTTTCCGCAGCCGGTCGAGCAGGACAAACTGCGCGGCAAGCCGGAAAAATTCGCCGAGCACTACGATCAGGCGCGCCTGTTCTACGAAAGCCAGACCCCCGTCGAACAGGCCCACATCGCGGCCGCCTTTCGCTTCGAGTTGAGCAAGGTGACGGTGCCGGCGATCCGCCGCCGCATGCTGGCCTCGCTGCGCAACGCCTCCGAAGACCTCGCCGCGCAGGTCGCCGAAAGCCTCGGCATGGACCTGCCCGATCCGTTGCCGCGCAGCGCGCCGCCGCCCACGCGCGCGCTCGAAACTTCACCGGCGCTCTCGCTGCTGGCGCGGCCGGGCGATGGCAGCATTCGGACGCGCAAGATCGCGATCCTGGTGGCGCCCGGCGTCGACGACGAAGGCGTGGCGGCCGTGCAGTCGGCGCTGCTCGACGCCGGCGCCGTACCGCGCCTGGTCGGCCAGCGCATCGGCCCGGTGACGGGCGAATCGGGCGAATCGATCGACGCCGATGCCTCGCTCGAAAACGAACCGGGCTTCCTGTTCGATGCCCTGGTGCTGCCCGATGGCGAGCTCGCCGTCAAAGCGCTGGCGACCGACGGCCGCTGCGCCGAATTCATCGCCAACGTCTACCGCCACTGCAAGGCGATCCTCTCGATCGGCGCCTCGCACGCGCTGCTCGAAGGCGCCGGCGTGCCGCAGCGTCTCGACGATGGCGAAGAAGATCCCGGTCTGGTGTTGATCGACGCCGAAGAACTGGAAACCGGCATCGCCCGCTTCATCGAAGCCGTCGCCCACCATCGTCATTTCGAACGCGAGAAAGACCCGCCAGGCGTGTGAGGGAACTATCCAATCATGCCCGGCACGCAGGCCGGCGCAGCGCTGCGTAGTCGCCGGTGAACAAGCGCGCCACTTCCCGCGGGGAGTGGCCGGTCCATTGCCGCACGGCGCGGCTGAAACTGGCCTGCTCCTCGAAGCCCAGCTGCTGCGAAATATCCACGCAACGCCGATCGCTGCGCGCAAGGCGGCACACGGCCAGATTGGCGCGCAGCAGATCGCGCAGACGCAGGAAGCCGATGCCGCTGGCGCGGCAGCGTCGTTGCAGGGTACGCAGCGCGATGCCGAGCTGGTCGGCCACGCGATGCTCGAGCCGGCCTCCCTGCGGCAGCTCGGTCAAAATCGCTTCGCCGGCGCAACGCAGCAGCGCTGAATTGCGCGCCGTCAGCACCTCAAGGCACTCGTCGAACCAGTGCGACAAGGCCGCGTGCATAGGCGCGTCGGCGTAGCGTGGCCGCGCTTCGAGAATCTCGGCGGGCACGGTGACGACATTGGCGGTGCCGCCGAATCGCACCGGACAGGCCAGCAGCGATTCGGCCTCGCTGGGCGCGCCGCGTGGATGCGCAAACTCGAGCATGGTGATCGGCAGGCGCTCGCCGGTGAGGAAACGCCCGATCGCGATCCAGCCGCCGAGCAATCCTTCGGCCAACGTGGAAGGCACGCTGGCCGGTGCATGCCACTGCATGCGCACCTGATCGCCGCGGCGCTCGGCGCGCAGCTGTCCGATCGTGCCGACCAGCGGTTCCCAGCGCGCCAGACTGGCCAGCGATTGCGCCAGCGTCGGCGCGGTCGCCACCGCCAGTCCGAGCAATCCCATGCCACGCCCGCCGATCGCTGTGCCGAAACGAAAACCCAGATCGCGATCGCCGCTGCGCTGCACGGCATGCACGACGCTGGCGCAGAACGCATCGCCCGATTCGCGCCGCACGAAGGCATCGAGCTGATCGCTCGCGGCGGACGACGCCGGCGCCAGACCGGCGAACTCGCGGAACGCACTCGCGTAGACCGAAGAAACATCGCTGCTAGACATCTGTTTCGAACACCTGTGCCAGTGAGCCGCTTTTATCGTAGTCGCATGCGGGCCGGATCGATCGCGTCGCCCGCACCGGCATTGCAATTTTTACAGGCCGCCGTCGGTGGCGTGTAACGACAAGTTTTTCGTCAGGCGCGGCGATAGCGTGCAAACGCAGGGGGAAAATAACAGGAGAACAGAACATGCGTGATTCGCTCGCCACGATCCTGGTGTTCGCAGCACTCACCGCCGGCCAGGCGCATGCCGGCACGAGGTTCGATGTATCCGATCCACTGGCCTACGACGCCGCTCATCGCACGCTGGCAGAATCGCTGCGCCAATCGCTGCAGGCCAAGGGCGCCGAGCAGCAAGCGCTCGCCGACCTGGTTCGCCACGGCCGCGAACTGCCGCTGCGCGAAGTGTGTTCGCGCTGTTCGAGCGCGTTTGCGTCCTTGGGCGTCGACGAAAGCTACGAACCGGGTGTCTGGTTGCATCAGCCGCACGGCGGAGCCGCGGCTGAAGCCGGCGTGTTGATCGCCTTTCCACCGGCCGGCGACGATGGCACCTGGCAAGCGGTCGATGCGCTCACGCCGGAGGGCGCCTGGATCACGCTCGATGCCCATCGCGCGCCCGCGGCTCCGGTGCTCGTGCTGCGCATCAACGGCGCGTTGTCGTTCGAGCGGCAGGTGGCGAAGGCCAATGCCATGCTGCGCGACGCCGGCCTGCAGCGCGAAAGCGCCGCGGCGACGGCCAAGGGCAGCACGCCCACCACGCGCATCGAATCGATCCGCCTCAACGACGACGAGGAGCCCTGGGTCTCCGGCGCTGCCGAGATCTATGCGATCACTATCGGATTGCAGCCGGCCAATCAGCCGCAGATCGGCATCGTGGAGATGCCCTACCTCGATCACGACGGCCGCTACTACTATCCGCGCCAGGTGTTGTTGTACTGGCAGGACTTCGCCTACGGCGCGGCCGACGTGCTGCTCTACGAGCACGACGACAACACCAACTACCAGACCCTGGTGCAAGCCCTGATCGGCGCCGCCGGCGAACTCGGCGATCTGGCCGGCAAGCCCGAACTGCAGGCGATCGCCGAGATCGCCAACAAGATCGTGAGCGCGATGCCGTCGGGCTGGTTCGCCAATGACGACGACTACGTCGACTCGTTCTACACCGTGCTCAAGACCATGGCCGAGGCGCGCTACGGCGCCGCCGGCAATGCGCGGATGTACTCGATCCCGTACCAACTGCCGACCAACTGATCGCCGCGCGCCGTCCGCCGGCGAACGGTTGCTGCCATTGCTGTCCAGGCGCGGAGCGTTGCTCCTCGCACGGCGCGCTGCGCCTGGACTCCGCAGTGACAGGCAGCGCCCGCGAACACGGTGGATGACTCGGACGATACCGATCCGTTTCCCATGAGAGGGGACTTATGAAAAATAAAATACGCACGAGCCGCTGGCTTGCGGCCGTGCTGCTCGCCACCGCCTGGCTCACCTCGCCGATCGCGTCTGCCGCGCCGGTGCTGACCGAAGATTTCGAAGACGGCAACTGGTCGGCGTTCCGCAGCAGCGATCTGGCCGGCGATCATTCGGCCCGTGTCGTCGATACCCGCAGCCGTGCCGGCGGCAAAGCGGTTCGCTTCGAATTGCTCAAGACCGATCCGCCGCTGCGCGGCGGCACCCGCGCCGAACTGGTGGCCGACGACGAGGGGCCGCGCGAGGAACATTGGTACGGCTTCAGCATCTTTCTTCCGCCCGACGGCGACGAAGCCTACGCCGTCGATCGCGCCGCCGAAATCGTCGCGCAGTGGCACAACCAGCCCGATCTGCATCTGGGCGAAAGTTGGACGTCGCCGCCGCTGGCGCTGATCACGCGCGACGGACGCTGGCTGGTGAATCGCAATTGGGATTGGGACCCGGTGACCTCGAACGACAAGATCTGGGCCGAGGGCAAGCACGAGTCGATCGACCTGGGGGCCTACGAGCGCGGTGTCTGGACCGATTGGGCGTTCCATGTGCGATGGGGCTGGCTGTCGAGCCACTCGCCGCTGCTGGAAATCTACAAGAACGGCGTGCTCGTGCATCGCGGCACCGGCGCCAACACGACCAACGACCAGCTCGGCGTGTATTTCAAGATGGGCCTGTACAAATGGCCCTGGTCGCAGAACCAGCCATCGGACACGGTGCGCCGCGTGATCTATCACGACGAAGTGCGCTTCACCGATGCCGCCGGTTCCCTGCAGGCGGTGTCGCCGCCGACCACGGCGACGACGAACTGCCCCGCCGTGGCCGCCGGCCAATGGCGCAGCATCGCGTTCGCGCAGCCGCAGAGCGGCAGCTTCACCGCCAGCGCGACGGTGGTTCCCGCCAGCCTTTATGCCGCCGCGACGCTGAGCCTCGCACCGACGGCAAGCAGCTCGTGGAACAGTCTGGCAGCAAGCGTCCTGTTCTCCGATCCGATCAGCCAGCCCGGCTATCCGGCCAACAGCATCCTGGTGCGCGATGCCACGTCGTATCGCGCCGATCGCACGCTGGTCTACGAGGCCGGCCGCCGCTACCTCGTGCGCACCGTGGTCGATACACCGAACCGGCGCTATTCGGTATTCGTCACGCCCGAAGGCGGCCAGGAAGTCGCGCTCGCGACCAACTACGCGTTCCGCGACGGCCATGCCGGCACCTCGACGCTCAGCCACTGGGTGCTCGGTGCGGCGCAGGCCGGGCTTTCCGCCTGCGGCATGCAGGTCAACGCCGGCAGCGTGCAGTGCACCGCCGCGCCCGTCGGCGGCTGGCGCAACCTCACCTTCCCGACGGCGCAGTCTTCGACGTTCTCGGCGACGATCAATGTCACGCCCGAACAACTCGGCGCGGCTGCGGCGGTCGGGATTTCGCCGGCCACCGCCACCAACTGGGACGGCATGTCCGCCACGGTGCTGTTCTCCGATCCGCAGAGCGAACCCGATCACCCCGCCAACAGTCTGCTGGTGCGCGATGCCGATCACTATCGCGCCGATGCCGCGGTGATCTATCAGGCCGGCAAGCAATACAAGCTGCGCTTCGATGTCGACGTGCCGCGCCATCGCTATTCGGTGTACGTCACGCCCGAGGGCGGTCAGGAGATTCGCCTGGCGTACGACTACCGTTTCCGACAGGGCCACGAGGCGGTGTCCTCGTTCACCCAATGGACCCTGGCGGCCGGCCGCAGTGCCCTGCACGCCTGTGCCTGGAGCGTGGCGCCGGTGCAGCCGACGTGCCGCATCGCGACCTCGACGCAATGGCAGAACGTCGCATTCGCGACCCAGACCGGCAGCTTCACCGTCACCGCGAATGTGGTGGCGTCGGAGCTCGGCGCGGCCGGTGCGCTCGGCTTGTCGTCGGCCGCGACCCAGCAATGGGACGGCATGGCGGCGACCATCCTGTTTTCCGATGCGTCGAGCCAACCGTCGGTGCCCGCCAACAGCATCCTGGTGCGCGATGGCGATCGCTATCGTGCGGATGTCGCGATGGCTTATCAGCCGGCCCTGAACTATGCCGTGCGCATGATCGTCGACGTGCCGCGCAACCGTTACTCGGTTTATCTCAAGCCCAACGGCGGCAGCGAAGTGCGGCTGGCCAACGATTACGCGTTCCGCAGCCCGGCGACCTCGCTCGGCCAATGGACGCTGGGTACCGGCGTATCGCCGATGTCGGCCTGCATGGCGGCGCCGACGGCCGCGCCGAGTCCGCCGTCGCACGTCGAATACGGTTATCTGCCGCCGGCGCAGACCGTCGGCGGCGGCAGCACCGTGTTCACGGTGCCGTCCGGCTACATCCACCAGACGGCGTGGGACCAGGGCGGCGGTTCACAAATCCAGGGCGTCTACACCTGGCCGTGGAACGGCTGGCAGCCGATGGTGTGGCGCTGGGCCGACACCATGCGTTCGAATGCGATCGTTCGCATCGCACCGGGACCGGGCACGACGTATCCGGTCTACCGCTTCGAACTCACGCCGCAGGATCATTCGTCGCCCGGCACCGACGGCGATCATCCGCGCGCCGAGTTCTTCTCGGTCGACCCGGCCGAAGACCGTCGCCAACGCACACCGCCGCCCAGCAACATCATCCGCCAGGGCGACGAATACTGGGCCACGTTCGCGCTGTATCTGCCCAACGATTTCCCGACCAATCATCGCTGGGCGACACTGATGCAGCGCAAATTCCAGAACGGGCTCACCAGCCCGAGCCCGTGGTTCACGCTCAACGTGCACAAGGGCGTGCTCGACTTCACCCTGCCGCGCGGGGCGGATTCGGAGTACCAGTTCCTGGCCAACCTGAGCGACGTCAAAGGCCGCTGGACGCAGATCACGATCCACGAAATCGCCTCGGCCAACGCCGACGGCCTGTTCGAGGTCTATATGAATCGCACGCTCGTCGCGCGCAAGAACGGACCGACCATCGACCCGGGCGATATCAACTACAACTTCCACCTCGGCTACTACCGCGCCAATGAGCGTGCATCGGGAGAAACGCAGGGCCCGGGGCTCGGCGTGGTCTACGAGACGCCGCTGCTGATCCGCCGCGGCGTGAACTCAGGCGGCATCAACGCGGTACCGGTTCTACCGTAGCCACTAACGGCGATCGGCTCCCGTGCCAACGGGGGCCGATCGACGCGATTCTGCTTAGGACGTTTTGGGGTCGTAGAGGAAAGGGTGGATAGCGGCGCGGTCTTTCGATGGCGTCGTGTGCGGGAGGTGTGTAGCTGCGCTGCGGGGGGGCATCAGCGGCTTGCCGAAGAGGTCGAGGGTATGAACATTCCGCCACGGCGACGTTGGCGTGCTGGCAGTCGATGGTGCTGATCAATGCCGCGCTGCCGGTCGCTCGCCATGCCACGCCACCGGCGGCGTTGTAGTCAAGCACGGTGATTATCCAATATTTCGGATTCTCGCTCGAAGAGAGTTAGCTCTTAAGCTTGTCAAGGAAGGAAAAAATCGCCTCGGACGCTATCCACATCAACTCTAGAAGGTGATCGCTGTCCGTGTGACGCGCCATTGGGTTTCTCGAGATGTCATCGGGAAACGCGATGATCCTCTCAGGAACAATAAATGATCACGTCGTGGCATTGAAATTCTCTTCGAGGCGAAGCGTTTGAAAGATTTCACGGCTCGTTGTACTGCATGCTTCCAACCAGTCCTTCGGTAAATCTTGATACCCCACCAGGTTGTCCAGCTGGCGGCCGTTTCGCTCCGAAAGAAAAAACAGATACTTTCCGCCGATCTTCGGGTCCGAAACTCCTGGCCCATCCATCACTTCCAGCGACGCGCCGTTCTCTCCCTTGAATTGGCGGAGAACGTTGATCATGTATTTAGCACCGCAGGTGTGCGCGCCGCGAACTATAAGTTCGCCTGACGTGATCTGCCCGTAGAGCACCGAGCTTGATTCTTCGTAGAACTGCTGCGCAGGCAATTGGTCTGGGAACGACGCGAACGCGTCTACGCAAACCATCATTAAGGCGAGAACAACGGTAGTTTTCATGCAATATCTACGAGTAAAGCGATTGAATTTTCACGGCCTGATCGAATCGCGCCATCCCGGCTTGCCTTTCCCGATCGCTGTCGGCAATGCACCAGAATGCATATCCCGTACGCCTCGGACCTAGGCTAATCAGCCTCCAACTTCAGCAGGTCTCCGAAGCGTTCAATGAAATGAGGGGATAGCGTCCCTACCGCGTAGGCTTGGCCTCGATCAGAGGAGACGATCGGGCTATCGAAGGAAATGAGTCGGTAGAACGTATCTTGTGGAAGAATCATTACTGCGGCATCCGGCGGGAACACCAGTTCGGAGTCGTCATGCTTATTTCCTGCAAGTATGTAATTGTTTCCTAGCAGTAACGGTGCAGCCGTACAGGCTTTGTAGTCCCCGGTTCTCACATCGCCTTTCGAGACCTTGGTTACTCGCAGGGTATAGAACGCGTAATTTCCTTCGCGACCACCGCAGGGGCCGACTCCCGAGCCGACCACAGCGCCCCGCACGATCACGCTGGCCTCCGAGAACACCGTGTCCAGAGCTCTGGTTTCACCAGAGCTCGCCAGGCAGGCAAGGGAGGATAAGAGAAGTAGTGCTACAACAATTAAGCGCCGCATTTTGTTCCCGTACAATCCGTCATTGTCAAATAACTAGAACAGGGTGATCGATCCAGCGCAGCCGTTGAGCGCGTCGATTTTCACGGCAATCGTTGACGATTGCCGTGTCGGTGTCGAACCGCCGGCCTGGCATAGTTGCGCCGGATACGCGATCGTCTGCGGCGCGCTGCGTTTCCTGACGGCGTTACGGTGTTGATGCCGCCGGTGGAAGTTGTCCTGACACCGTTCGCCAATGCCTTGTGCGGAATGACCTACTGCCTCACTGCCGGAAGACCTTCGACGCTAGCGATTTTTTCTACGGACAATTTTGTGCAGGCCCCGCTGGAAATCATGATCTCTACGCGAAGAGTCACTTCATGCTTCTTGCCGCGGAGGGTGTAGCGGTAGAGGCTGTTCGCTCCGGCGGGGAATTTACTCCTCTCTAGCACTTGGTAGTTGTTGGCGTAGAGAGTTCCGGTTATGTCAGGGTCGTCCCTAATAGAGTCGTCAACACTGCACGTTTCAGAGAAAGCTGCGAGCGCAAGAATCGTGGCAACAAGTGCCGCGTCAAAGCTCGGATTATCCTCGTCGTCCTGAACGTCTCGGTCGATTAAAAGCTTGTCGAAATCTTTTTCTTCTACCCATCCTGTCAAGTATTTCACGCCATTAATCTGGGCGATCTCGAATGAGCTAGGGGACATGTAACGGTATACTTTTTCGGAAAAGCGCTCGAATACGCCGTCGCGTTCGACGTATCCCGAGCAGCCATCTTGCGACGGAACGTGAGATTCTTCAACGAAGAATATAAATCTCGATCCGATGGATAGCGGACTGTTGCTGCAGAAGCTGGCTCTCTCGCCGCTACGCACTTTCCCTTTGTAGGATGCTTCTACGGTTATTTCGATCTTTGACCTGCATCCGCGATCGTTGCATGAGGCGTCAAGCCTTTCCACTTCTCCTTCCAAGACGTTCGTCGACGCTGCAAAAATATCCACTATATCGCGATCAATTTGCGAAGTGGCTGACGAAACGCTTGACGACATTAGAAGCAACATGACGATGTACCGTGGTACTTGAATTGTCATCATTCCGCTCCTTTGTCAAAGTATTCCGGCTTCCAACGGCCGATCATGAAGTCTTTTGCTGCGTTATCAACTTGCCTCTCGTCAGCGCAATCCCAGCCTTTGCAGTTCGGCTTGTTTCTCATCCGAAGGTCATAGAAGTCTTTGTCGTGATGATATGCCTCGTGTACAAACTGTTTGGTTCGCTCAAGACTGTTGCGCGCGAAATACTTCATGCTGAAGTTAATATTGCCACCATAAGTCGTGAATGCGATTGCGCCCGGCGCAACTTTATCGAAATCTCTGCGGTCAACTACTAGATTCTCGATACGATTAAACGCTGTTATGAAACGACCATCTCCATTCACCATTGCCATATCGCCAGCGCGATTGGCGTCCTTGACGACAGTTTCACCCTTTTTCTTGTCGTTTGAAGGATCGGCGCCATTCGCAAACTCTACTCGACTCATGCCAAAGGTTTGAGCCGACAAAGCCGTTTTTGCGACAGCGGCGATGGCGACTGAGTTTCCGCAGATACGTGAACCCGTTACGGTCGCACACCGCCCATCCGGATCGACGTACGTGTAAGGGTTGTTGTTGGCATACCAGTACCGGCCGAAACTTTCCGGACTCGGGCCGTCAGGGTCTGGGCTAACGAACCCGAGAATTGTCGGATCAAAGTACCGCTGCTGCATATAGTTCATCGACGATATCTCGTCGGTAGCGTGCTTGGTGAAGCCCGGCCCATCGCGGTAGATGCCGTCGTAGGGTGCGCCGTACGGCATCAACCGGCTGCGGTAGGTACGCGTGCCGGCCGTTGAAGTTTTGACGGTCGGTGTGCCGCGGTGGTCGCTGTGCAGGTAGTTGATCGTCGCGGTTTCACTGGCGAGGGGCCGCGTGCGTTCGGCGACGAGCGTGCCGTTGAGGTGGTAGAACTCGGTGCGCTCTTGCACTGCGCTGTCTTCGATGTAAAGCAGTTCGCCGCTGCGGCTGTAGATCTGGTAGCGCGTGCCCCAGTTCGGGGTGACGGTGCGGACGCGGTGGTTGTGCGCGTCGTAGGCGTGGGTGACCTGGCCTTGGAACGCCACCAGCCGGCGGGCCTGATCGAAGCCCAGGGTTTCGGTGATCGTCTGCGTGCCATCCTCGAAGCCGTGCTGGAAGATTCTCTGTGCGGACGGAATGGGAATGGTCGGTGCCGTGCGGCTGCGCGCCGTCATTTCGCCGCGGTCGTTCCAGCTGTAGCTCATCACCACCGCGCTGCCGATCGTCGTGATCTGGCTCAGCCGCTGCGTGGCCGGGTAGTGGAAGCGGCGGTCGACGCCGCCGATGACCGTCCTTCGGATATTGTCGAGCGGGTCGTACTCGTAGGTTTCGTTGCCGGTCGGCGCGTTGGTGATGCTGAGGATTAAAAATTATCAGATTTACTCACATATTCGCCATAGCGCTTGGCAAAGTCTGCCTCATGCACTCCTACCGCATAAGCTTTTCCACGGTCGGATGCAACGATGGGGCCGTCATATGAGATCAACCGATAATATTCCTTACTTGGAAACACGAGTAGCACCGCGTCTGATGCGAACACGATCTCTCCCTTATTGCGCTTGCTTCCCGCGATAAGGTACTTGTTGGATAGCAGCATTGGTGCAGAGCCGCAGGCTTTGATATCTCCCTTTTCGATGTTCCCTTTAACGGGCTCTGTGACTCGAACAATGTAGAAGGAGCTCAATTCTTTCTTTCCGCCGCAGTGACCAATTCCAGAACCGACCACCGCGGCATAGAAGATCACGGGCGATTCGGAGAAGACCTCTGATAGTGGTCTTGTATCGCCTCCACTTGCGCCACAAGCGACCGGCCAAGCCATTGCGAAAATAAAAGGTAGCAGTAACTTTGTCATTGCTCATCCTCGTCGATACCATCAAATTCGAAGCGTCCGGACGCTGGGAATCCGACATCTCTCTGAAACTGAAAAGCGTCAGTTTCGTAAGGAGTATCCGCGCCCATCGACAACCTATTTCTAACTTGGAATTCGTACAGAGGTATATTCTCAGCTGAGAAATGATGAACTTCATGAAGCATAGCGCCCACCTTGAACCCATCCCAGAGTCTTGAAAATGGCTCCGAGTTGATTATTAGATGAAATACTGGGGGCCGGGAGACGAAAGCCTTCCCCTCTCCGACTGTACGCACAGACAAGAACACACTGATCTTGTTCAGTATAGCTATATGCTCCTTCAGCCCTCGCGACTGCAGTTCGCGTCCAGCTCGGTTTAAGGCCTTCGCGGCTTGTTGCTGCACAGGTTGGAGCTTTGAACCTTCCTTCGAACCTTGGGGCAAGGCAATCGGTGTCTGGGTCCGGGTATCGTAAGACTGAACGATGGTGATGTCTTTGGCAGAGAAGCTTCGCACGCTCGTGCAGACGCGCGTACCGGTTGGAGCTTCGCACCGTCCGTCGGGGTCAATAAACGTATATGGATTGTTGCGGGCGTAAGCATAGGCATTGAAGCTTTCTGCCGTTCTTGCAGCCGGATCGGTGCTGGCGAAGATCGGCACCGTCGGATCAAAGTACCGCTGCTGCATATAGCTCATCGACGATATCTCGTCGGTGGCGTGCTTGGTGAAGCCCGGGCCGTCGCGGTAAATGCCGTCGTAGGGCGCGCCATAGGGCATCAACCGGCTGCGGTAAGTGCGGGTGCCAGCCGGTGAGGTTTTGACGGTCGGTGTGCCGCGGTGATCGCTGTGCAGGTAGTTGACCGTCGCGGTTTCGCTGGTGGTCGGGCGTGTGCGTTCGGCGACCAGGGTGTTGCCCAGGTGGTAGAACTCGGTGCGCTCCTGCATTGCGCTGTCTTCGATGTAGAGCAACTCGCCGCTGCGGCTGTAGATCTGGTAGCGCGTGCCCCAGTTCGGCGTCACCGTGCGGACGCGGTGGTTGTGTGCGTCGTAGGCGTGGGTGACTTGGCTCTGGAACGCCACCAGGCGGCGGGCCTGGTCAAAGCCCAGCGTTTCGGTGATCGTCTGCGTGCCATCCTCGAAGCCGTGCTGGAAGATTCTCTGTGCGGACGGAATGGGAATGGTCGGTGCCGTGCGGCTGCGCGCCGTCATTTCGCCGCGGT